>JBBQZR010000001.1:0-322916 GCA_038207515.1 Lysobacterales bacterium
GCGCAGCCCGGCCGGCACGACGATGCGCAGCGCCGCGGCCGCTTCCGGCAGATCCAGCGCCAGCGCGACTTCCGGGCGCAGCAGGCTGTAGCGGTGCTGGCAGTCGGCGACGAATTCGCCGAGCAGGCGCTGCTCGCTGGCCTGGGCCAGCTGCGCCTTGCCGACCGCGACCAGCTCGCGCAGGCTGTCGCGGCAGCGTTCGACCTGGCTGTCGAGCAGGGCGAGGTCCTCGGCGAGCACGCCGGCCGTGTGCTCGCGGCGCAGCTCCGTGATCAGCGTGCGCATGGTCGACAGCGGCGTGTTGAGTTCATGCGCTGCGCCGGCGGCCTGGGTCGCGATGGCGAGGAAGCCTTCATCGCGCAGCGCGCGCTCGCGGATGCGCTGGGCCAGCGCCTGGTTGTCACGCAGCACCAGGGCCAGGCGCGAGATGAACCAGCCCAGCAGGCAGGCGCTGATCAGGAACGACATCGCCATGCCGAGTACGTGCAGGCCGCTGCCCAGCGGCGGCAGCGGATGGTTCCAGCGCAGCAGTGCCAGATAAGTGCCTAGCGACATCAGCGCGACCGCGATGACGTGGCGCGGATTCAGCGCGGTCGCGACCAGCGTGATCGGCAGCAGCAACAGCGCCGCGAACGGATTGGTCGCGCCGCCGGTCAGGAACAGCAGCCAGCCCAGCACGACCGTGTCGATCGCGACGTGCAGCATCAGCTCGCCCGCATCGACCGGCCAGGACTGGGCCAGGCGCCAGCGCACCGCGAGAGCGAACGCGCCGAGCATGGCGATGCCTGCGTACAGATGCGGCGTGTCGAGCGGGATGCCCAGACCCTGGGTCACGAACAGCACGGTCGCGGTCTGCCCGATCACCGCGGAAAAACGCAGCCAGGCCAGCGTGCGCGCGACCGCCGGTATGCCGAACTCGGGGCGGCGCGGGTTCATGCGCGCCGTCGCCGCGTCGCCGCGGGAGCGGCGCGGATCAGCTGCGGTCCCCGGAGATCAGATCGCCGAGTCCGCCGAGCACCGAGCCTTCCTCCTTGCCGCCCTTGGCCCCGGCCAGCATGCGTCCGGCCATGCGCGAGAACGGCAGCGACTGCAGCCAGATCTTGCCCGGTCCGGTCAGCGTCGCGAGGAACAGGCCTTCGCCGCCGAACAGCATGCTCTTGATGCCGCCGACGGGTTTCACATCGAAGCCGACGCTGTCGGTCAGCGCGACCACGCAGCCGGTGTCGACGTCGAGGCGTTCGCCCGGTGCGAGCTGGCGCTCGACGATGGTGCCGCCGGCATGGATGAAGGCGAGGCCGTCGCCTTCGAGCTTCTGCATGATGAAGCCCTCGCCGCCGAACAGGCCGGTCAGGATCTTGCGCTGGAAGAAGATGCCGATGGAGACGCCGCGCGCGGCGCAGAGAAAACTGTCCTTCTGGCAGATCAGGCGTCCGCCGAAATCGCTGAGCTTCATCGGCACGATGGTGCCGGGGTAGGGCGCGGCGAACGCGACCTTGCCCTTGCCGCTGCCGTTCTGCGTGAACATCGTCGTGAACAGGCTTTCGCCGGTGATCACGCGCTTGCCGGCCGAGAGCAGCTTGCCCATGAAACCACCGCCGTTTCCGGCCTGCGATCCGTCGCCGAACACGGTGTCGAGCTTGACGTCGGCCTCCTTGTACATCATGGAGCCGGCCTCGGCGATCGCGCTTTCGCCCGGGTCGAGTTCGATCTCGACGAACTGCATGTCCGAGCCGAAGATGCGGTAGTCGATGTCATCCGCATTGCGCTGGCCGGCCTTGCGCACGGCGGGGGGCGCGGCCGCCGCGACCGGCGCCAGCGGAGCGAGGCTGTCGCGCAGTTCCTCGACCTGGCCGATCGGCTGCCATTCGGCGAAGCCCTGGCGCCAGCAGTAGCCGTTCGCGTTGCGCCGCGCCTGGTCGCGTGCCGCGGCGTCCTCGAACGGACCGGTCTGCTCGCCGCTGTAGTTGAAGAACCACTGTGCCATGGTGTGCTCCCGTATGGACGATGCGGCGAGTGTAGGGCACTTCGAAAAACTTCGAAGTGCCCGCGGCACGGTAACGTGCCGTTCGCGATCGAGCGCGTAAGCGCTTGATCGGCGGAGACGAGTTCGGACCTGCGCCGAACTCGTCGACTCGAAAAGCCGTCGGAACGACGGTTTTTCGAGGTGACCTGTGAGGAACCTCCGGGCAAGGTAGCGTGCCGCGCGGTGCGTGCCTCGGCTACCATGTCGCGCTTATGCGTGCCTATCTCGATCTCGTCCAGGACATCCTCGATCACGGCGTGCGCAAGGCCGATCGCACCGGCACCGGCACGCTCAGCGTATTCGGGCGGCAGCTGCGTTTCGATCTGGCGCAAGGCTTCCCGCTGGTCACGACCAAGAAGCTGTATCTGCGCGCGATCGTGCACGAACTGCTGTGGTTCCTGCGCGGCGACACCAACATCGCCTACCTGCGTGACAACAAGGTCACGATCTGGGACGAGTGGGCCGATGCGCAGGGCGACCTCGGCCCGGTCTACGGCAAGCAATGGCGTGCCTGGGAAGGCGCGGACGGACGCACGATCGACCAGATCCGCTGGGTGGTCGACGAGATCCGGCGCAATCCCGATTCGCGCCGCCTCGTCGTCAGCGCATGGAACGTGGGCGAGCTCGAACGCATGGCGCTGATGCCCTGCCATGCGCTGTTCCAGTTCCATGTCGCGCAGGGACGCCTGTCCTGCCAGCTCTACCAGCGTTCCGCCGATGTGTTCCTCGGCGTGCCGTTCAATATCGCGAGCTATGCGCTGCTGACCCACCTCATCGCCCAGGTCTGCGACCTCGAACCGGGCGACTTTGTGCACACGTTCGGCGATGCGCACATTTACCTCAATCATCTCGACCAGGTGAACGAACAGCTCACGCGTGCGCCGCTGCCGCTGCCTCGGCTGCAGCTGAACCCGCAGGTGCGCTCGCTGTTCGATTTCGGCTTCGACGACATCCGCGTCGAAGGCTATGAATCGCATGCGGCGATCAAGGGTGCCGTCGCCATATGAGCGGTATGACGAGAGAGGTGACGGGCGGCCTGGCGCTGATCGCCGCGCTCGACCGCAACCGCGCGATCGGCCGCGCCGGCGGCATGCCCTGGCATCTGCCGGATGATCTCGCGCGGTTCAAGCGACTGACGCTCGGCAAGCCCGTGCTCATGGGACGCAAGACCGCGCTGTCGATCGGTCGCGCCCTGCCCGGACGTCGCAACCTCGTGCTGAGCCGCCGCGGCGATGCGCCGTACGCGACGCAGGAAACCGTGCGTTCGCTCGACGAAGCCATCGACGCCGCGGCCGCGGCGGAGCTTCTGGTCATCGGCGGCGGCGAGATCTATGCGCTCGCTCTGCCGCGGGCAACGCGGCTGTACTTCACCGAGATCGACGCCTCGGCGCAGGACGCGGACACCTGGTTTCCCGCCTTCGATCGCGCGCAGTGGCGCGAGGTCGCGCGCCAGTCGCATGCGGCCGATGCACGGCATGCGTACGCGTTCGATTTCGTCGACTACGTCGTTGTCGATCAGGTATGCGTCGATCAGATCAGGGCCGATCAGGTCAGTACCGATCGGACTGGCGAGCGCTGAATCAATCCATCTCCCGTCCCGGCGGCGGCGCGCGGTCGGACTTGATGCTGACAAAGTAGGGATCTTCCGCATCGAGCCGCAGCGCGGTCAGCGAACCGCCCCAGACGCAGCCGGTGTCGATGGCGTAGATGCCCAGGCCCGAGAAACGGCCGAGCGTCGACCAGTGGCCGCAGACGATGCGGGTGTCGCGCTTGAGCCCGCCCGGCACTTCGTACCAGGGATACAAGCCGGCCTGCTGCGTGCCCGGCGCGCCTTTCTCGCCGAAGGCGATGCGGCCGCGCACGTCGCAGTAGCGCATGCGCGTGAGCACGTTGATGCTCGCGCGCATGCGTTCGATGCCTTTGAGGCGGCTGGACCAGACCGCAGGCTTGTTGCCGAACATGGAGCGCAGCAGGCGGCCGTGCTGCGGGCTGCGCAGTTCGCGTTCGACCTCGCGCGCGGCGCGCTGCGCCTGGCCCAGATTCCAGCGCGGCGCGAACGCCGCATGCACCATGGTGAACTTCAGCGCGTCGTCGTGATGCAGCAGGCACTGCTGGCGCAGCCAGGTCAGCAGTTCCTCGCGGTCCGGCGCGAACAGGATCGCGCCGAGTTCCGGATTGACCTTGGCCTGCTCGGCCTCGGCGCGCTGCGCGATCGCGAGCAGGCTCAGGTCATGGTTGCCGAGCGTGACGACGGTCTGCGCGCCGAGGGTGCGCAGCAGGCGCAGCACCTCCAGTGACTGGCCGCCGCGATTGACCAGATCTCCACAAAACCACAAGGCGTCAGATGCCGGGTCGTAATTGATTTTTTCGAGCAGGCGTTGGAGTTCGTCGAGGCAGCCCTGCAGATCGCCGATGGCCCAGGTCGCCATCAATGCAGGGTCCGCGGGACGGACAGGGTGAACTGCGGGATCGGCGCGTCGAACACCGTGCCGTCCTCGGCGACGAGGCGATAGCTGCCGCGCATGATGCCGACGCTGGTCTCGAGCACGGCGCCGGAGGTGTACTGGAACTCCTCGCCGGGATCCAGTTGCGGCTGCTCGCCGACGACGCCATCGCCGCGCACTTCTTCGACCTTGCCGTTGCCGTCGGTGATGATCCAGTGGCGCGAGAGCAGCTGTGCGCCGATCTCGCCGGTGTTCTGGATGGTGATGGTATAGGCGAAGACGTAGCGGTTGTCGGCCGGGCGGGACTGCTCATCGACGAACCGTGTGGCGACCGAGATCGCAATATCGTAAGGGTTGGGGTCGCTCATCCCCCGATTTTCGGCCAGCGGGCTCGTTGGGCGCAACCGCGCACTCATCCGCATGCGCCGGCCGCGTTCAACGCCGGCAGCGCCGCGCCGAGGTGGCGCACGAGATCGGACTGGCGATTCACGCCGATGCGTTCCATCGCGAGCTTGATATGTGAACGCACCGTGTTGACGGCGACGCCGAGTTCCAGCGCGATGCGGTCGGTCGGCTCGCCGCGGGTCAGGGCGGCGCAGACGCGGGCCTGGGCCTGGGTCAGCTGGAACAGTTCGCACAGCGCGTGATCGGGCAGATGCGGCTGCCAGCGCGGATCGCGCAGGAACAACTGCACCGCGCCGTCGCTCGCGTGCGACGCTGGAACGACGACGACGTAGAGCGGCGGCAGCGGTTTCTGCCGGCGCAGGCGCAGGGATTGCGCGGGTTCCCCGCCGGCGCGACGCGCAAGGGCCACGGCATCGGCGAGGCGCGACTGCTCGGCGGCGCTGCCCAGGCGCAGTGCGCGCGGCGTGAAGTTCGCCTCGACGCCGGCGCCGTTGAGCAGCGCGCGGGCGCGCGTGTTGCTCTGGATGATGCGGCCGCTGCCGTCGAGCACCAGCACCGCATCGAGCAGCTGGTCCTGCACCGCGCTGTGGTGGGCCGCCTCGTGGCGCAGGCTGGCCAGCCGCAGCGCCAGGCGCGCCGCACGCTGCACATGCCGCACGATCTCGTCGAGCGAGTGCCGCTCGGCCTCCTCATACGGACCCAGCGCCTTGTCGCGCAGCACGCCGAACTGCAGCTGCAGGCCGTCACCCAGCAGATAGTTTCCGCCACAGCCCCAGAACAGGTTGCCGCGCGGGCGGAGGTATTCGGCGTAGAAGGCGCTCGCGCGCAGCTCCGCGTCGCCGATGAGCTGCTGCGACAGCCAGGCGCGCGGTTCACGGCTCATCTGCTCGACCAGCACGGAATCGAGGAACGGATCCATCTGCCGGTAACTGTCGACATAGGCGGCGCCGTCCTCGGGCCGCGCCCAGGCGGTGATCGGCGCCGCACGGCTCCA
Source organism: Lysobacterales bacterium (assembly GCA_038207515.1). Taxonomy (GTDB): domain Bacteria; phylum Pseudomonadota; class Gammaproteobacteria; order Xanthomonadales; family Rhodanobacteraceae; genus Tahibacter. The sequence goes on from JBBQZR010000001.1 coordinate 5,867, forward strand.
GCGGTCGGCGATGAGCACCGCCGCCTGGTTCGCCTCGAAGCGCTGCGCCAGCGTGACCGCCAGTGTCTGCCACTGCCGCGCATCGTCGATGGCGGCGTAAGCCATTTCGACGAGGTCGGATTGCTGCGGGACAGCCCCTGCGTTCATCGCCCCTCCGATGACCGGTGCGGACATGTGCACGCCCGCCAGCGGCGAGCCTTACGGCACTGGAAAATATTTGTCAATGCCAAAATAGGTGATGCGCATCCCATTCTGCGTTCGTTAGCCTGCGATCACGCCGCGCCTGATTCCCGGATGGAACGGGCGTGGCGTTTTCGACTTGCGGCACCTCACCCGTGCCGTGCAGGGGGGCGAGATGAACTGGATCGATCCGGAAACTCCGGCGCGCACGGATGCGCGCTCGTCCGCGGCGTTCGCCGCGGATCAGCCTTCTGCGTTCGCCGCGGATCAGCCTTTCGCGTTCGCCGCGGACCAGTATCGGCGTTCGCCGCGAACCCGCCTGTCCGGGCGCATAGCGCCCACTGTTGATTCGCCGTCCGCCTGCGCGCTCACTCGCTCGGTCATCCCGTGCCGGAGTTCTGCATGATTGCCGTCGCTTTTGCCCGCGGGCGCCGCGTGGCGCTTGCCGTCGTGCGGGGTCTTGCCGCCGGCAGCGCGCAGGCCGAGCGGTTCAACGGCGCGCCCGCGCGGACGGTCGGACCGTTCGAAAGCGGCCAGGCCGCGCCCCAGCCCGTCGGCGGCTGGACCGCGCCCGACGATGCGACGCTCGGCGCCTCGCTGCACGGCCAGGGCGGCTGGGCGGTGAACTGCACGGCGGCGCGCTACGACCAGGAAGTCACGCACGCGCAGGCGTACAGCGGCGTGCAGTCCTGGCGCGTGTCGAACGGGTTCCACGAGGGCTGCGTCAGGTGCTGAGCCCGGCCTATGCCTCGGTGCAGGAAGGCGCCGGACCGGGCAGCGAGGTCACGGCGGACTACTGGTCGTGTTGCGCGCCGGCGAATTGCAGCTGCCCGGTCAGTGAGAACAGCCTGCGGGTGCGTTCCGGGATGGAACGCACCGAACCGGTCGCTGCGACGGCTGGAAGGAGTAGTCGATCGCGTCAGCGGTCGACTGTCATGAGCCCCGTCCCGTCGACGCACGCGCCGGCGATCGGATCCAGTGGTTCGTCGCCTGCCTGTCTGATGGATACGGGCCAGCGAAGATAAGGACGCCTCGCCAGAGGATGCAAGGAATGCGCACCCGGCTTCGGCCGGTTTTTTTTTCGCGCGGTTTGTCACGTCTACCGTGCGAACGACAACCTGCTGGACCGAACCTCGAGCCGGTCGCTGGCGGCCCAGTGCATCGACGATGACGTCCGTCGACGGCAAAGGGTATTGCGGCGGGATGTCTCTTACTCGAAGCCGTTCCAGAAAATCTGGTCGGTCGGCACGACACGACGGCACGCCGAAAATTCGGAGACGATCAACGCTGGTGCTACGGGTGTTGTGGCGAACCGGCGTGTGAGCGCCGTCAGGAATTTGCCGGCGGGAAGCCCGGAGGTATTCCGCATGAAACTCGCGTTGCCCATCGCATCGGTCGTGACGTTGACGATGACTGGCGAGGAGCTCAGCGGAAAAAAAGTCTGGCCTCCACCGTATCCGCTGGAATGGCAGGCATCGTTGCGGTAAAGGTGAATCTCATAGCTACTGCTTGGCGCGGCATGCAGCGCGCCGGTGATCGTCGTGGCAAGGCTGCCCGAATCGAATACCGCCGACGTGATGACTGGCGTGTTGAGCAGCTCGTTGGGTCCCGAGTCGCCATCGCCTGCATCGTTGGGGTTGACGCCCGCGGGAGCGAGATCGATCGCCAATCCCGTATTCCCGGCTATCGACACGGCGCTCGCGTCGACCAGGGCCACGTCGCCCACGAACAGGCCGGCGCCGGCGTTGTTGGCGATGCTCGCCACGGTCGGCGTGAAGCGAAAGCGGCCTGCTACGGTCACGCCGGTGCTGACTCCGGCCACGAGGATTCCGTTGCCTGCGTTGCCGAGCCGCTGAGCGCCGACACCGATGCCAATCCCATTGCGCAGCAATGAGGTTCCGGCGAACGGACTGTCGAGCACCGCCACACCATCACCGCCGTTCGCGCTGATCAGATTGTCGTGGATGGCGATGGCCGAGCCGTTCACGCCGACGACAATGCCGCGGCCGCCATTGGGCAGCGGCGCACTGCCGTTGGCGGCGAGTCCGATGTAGTTGTTGCGGATGCGATGCTGCTCGGACAGGGCGGTCGCCACGGGGGATCCGATGACAATCGCGTCCGATGCGTTGCCGGAGATCACGTTGCGCGTCTGCGACAGCGGATCGACCGGTCCGCCGTCTACGGCTACCTGGTCGCCGACAATGTTGTAGCTGCTGCCGCGTCCGAACACCAGCGCAGGTCGACCAAGTCCGTTGCCATTGCCCAGGGCCACCGTGCCGGTCACATCGGTGCCGATGTGGTTGCCCTGGATACGGACGCCACCGACCGGACAGAACGCGCTGGGCGCGCACACTTCCTCGCCCATCGAAATGGCGGCGCCGGCAAAGCGGTTGATGGCGAGGCCAACGATGGCGCTGCCGCCTGCACCGCACAACGGCGATCCCGGCAGCTTGGCGCCGATCACGAGGGCATCGCCCGCACCCGCGAGGCTGCCATCGAGTTCGATGGCGATCACCGCGTTGCTGCCCTGGGACAACGTGTTCTGGCTGGAGCCGGGTTGCGAATAGCCTTCGAGCGCGATCGGAATATTGAAGCGCGGCAACAACGACAGCGGCCGGATGGTATGCGGCCCGGCGCCGGCGATATTGAAGTCGATCGTGTGCGGCGCGCAGATGGTGCCGCCCGTCACCTGTTTTGCGTTTGCCTCGAGGATGGCCTGGCGCAGACTGCCGGTGCCCGCGTCGGCCGTGTTGGTCACGACGAAGGTATCGGCGTGGACCTGCGCACCGATGGCGCCAGCGAGCAACAGCGTTGCGCTGCGCAGGACGAATACCATCTTTGTACACACGTAGATAAAGCGCGACGATCTCATGTTCGTTCTCAGACTCCTGCGCGAAAACTCCATCCAGCGCCAGTCACGCGATACCGGACGTGAGGTCGTTGCCGGCAGCGTTCGCGCTGCTGCCGACAGTGACAGGCCAAGCTTGCCGATGGCCACGGCGGGGCCGTTGTCGATGCTGTCCACTGGCGTGGGCGCAAACGTGCGGCAGGTCTTGCCGTCGATCCTAAACGGTTGCCGGCGGCGAAAACGCTGCCCAGTGCCGACTTCACCCGCTTGAAGCGTCGTTCATCGCCGCCGGGATATCGCCGGCCTCTGCATCCAGTAACAAGGAAGGGCGCGAGATCCGGTCAGTCTTGCAGGCGACGGCAAGCGGCCAATTGCCGCTGATGCTGCCGGCTTGGATCGTTGCTGTTCCCATCACGGCGATGCCGCTGCCGGACTCGGCTGTATGGGATCGATTGGTGCAATGGTCCACACGTGCAGCATTCCGAATGTATCGTCGATGCCGCCGCCGTAAAGGCGCGCCTGGCTGCCCTTGATCACGCAGAAAGAAATATCCGGCATGCCGCGATTTTCGATGGCGTCGCCGCTGAAGAAACGGTAGCCATTGCGCAGGGCGACATCACCGATCCCACCTTCTGTCGGAGCACTACATTAGTCGACCAGGCGCAGCGGCTGCGACAGCGCCAGGGCAAGCGAAGCCTGGCTGCGTACGCCGGCCTTGGCGAACAGGCTTTTCAGGTGTGAGCGCGCGGTGTTGTCGGAAATCCGCAGCGTCGCCGCGATCGATACCGCGTCGCCGTGTTCGAGCAGGGCCCAGGCCCACCTTGCATTCCGAAGCGGTCAGGCCGAAGCGGGCCATCCAGACGGCGCAGAGATGACGCCGCGACACCGGTGCGTCGGACAGGCGCAGCATCCAGATGCGGCCACTCTCGGCGGCCGTGCCGGCCAGCGCGAGGCGCGTCACTTCCAGGTCCAGCGGCACGGTATCGCTGCCGCTGCGCAGGACGAGAAATCCGCCCGTCGCGTCCGGCCTGATCGTCCGGTCCGTGCGCGCCGACCAGGCCGGAACCCGATCCACCGTCGCAAGGCCGGTGACTCGATCAGCGGCCGATCTGGCCAGCGCAGGCGTCCGGCGATGGGACCGGGGAACAGCGACAGGCAGGAAAGCGGCCCGACGCGGGGCATTCCACGCTTCGCCGGTGTCTACGCAGGTGCACGGTGTCTGCGTAGAATCGGCCTCCATGCGAGAACGCCCCAAGATCCACGCCACCCGTCCCGCCGATGCCAGCGGCTTCCTGCACGTCGAGGAAGTCGATCTCGAATTTTCCAACGGCCAGCGCCGCACCTACGAGCGCCTCAAGGGCTCCGGCCTCGGCGCGGTCATCATCGTGCCGATGCGCGACGACGACACCGTGCTGCTGGTGCGCGAATACGGCGTCGGCGTCGACCGCTACGAACTGGGGCTGCCCAAGGGCCGGCTCGATCGCGACGAAACCGTCGAGCAGGGCGCCAATCGTGAGCTCAAGGAAGAAATCGGCTTCGGCGCTCGCCAGCTGCGCATCCTGACCACGCTGTCCCTGTCGCCGGCCTACATGACCAGCATGACCCATGTGGTATTGGCCCAGGAGCTTTATCCCGAGCGGCTGGAGGGGGACGAACCCGAGGAACTCGAAGTGGTCCCCTGGAAATTGTCGGAACTGCACACGTTGCTTGGCCATGAGGAAGTCAGCGAGGGGCGTTCCATCGCGGCGCTGTTCATTGCGCGCGAATACCTCGCCGGCCGCTTCAGGCTCGGCGCATGAGCCCGATCGAACTGCAACGCCTGTGCCTCGACGCCTGCGCGCTCGCGCGCGAAGCCGGCCAGGCCATCCTCGACGTCTATGAGAGCGAGTTCGCGGTCGAGCACAAGGAAGACCGCTCCCCGCTGACCGCGGCCGACATCGCCTCGCATCGCGTGATCGTCGCCGGGCTCGAACGGCTCGCGCCGCAGCTGCCGGTGCTGTCGGAAGAATCGGCCGAGATTCCCTACCTCGAACGCGCGCGCTGGACGCGCTACTGGCTGGTCGATCCGCTCGACGGCACGCGCGAGTTCGTCAAGCGCAACGGCGAGTTCACCGTGAACATCGCCCTGATCGACCAGCAGCGGCCAGTACTCGGCGTGGTGCAGGCACCGGTGACCGGCGAGCTCTGGTTCGCCTGGGCCGGCGGCGGTGCATTCGGCCAGTCCGATACCGGCAGCGAGACAAGGCGCCTGCGCACGCGGCCGCGCGCGAGCCCGCTGATCGTGCCCGGCAGCCGCTCGCACGGCAGCGAGCGCGAAGCGCAGCTGCTGTCGCGCGTGGGTCCGTACGAAAAACTGCCGCTGGGTTCCTCGCTGAAGTTCTGCCGTATCGCCGAAGGCGCGGCCGATCTCTATCTGCGCCTGGGCCCGACATCCGAATGGGATACCGCGGCCGCGCAATGTGTACTCGAACAGGCCGGCGGCGGCGTGATCGACCTGGCCGGCCTGCCGCTGCGCTGCAACGCGCGCGAATCGCTGCTCAACGGTGACTTCATCGCGTTCGGCGATCCCGCCACGGACTGGGCGCGGTTGTTCGCCTGACACGCCGGAAGTAATCAATGGCAACAATAGACGAGCTGCTTGCGATCATGTCGACGCTGCGCAATCCCGACGGCGGCTGCCCGTGGGACCTGCAGCAGAACTTCGCCACGATCGCGCCGTATACGATTGAAGAATCCTACGAAGTCGCCGATGCGATCGATCGCGCCGACATGCCCGGGCTCTGCGACGAGCTCGGCGACCTGCTGTTCCAGGTCGTGTTCCACGCGCAGATGGCGCGCGAAGCCGGTCATTTCGGGTTCGACGACGTCGTCGCTGCGATCTGCGACAAGATGCGCCGGCGCCATCCGCATGTGTTCGGCGCAGACGCTGTCACGAACGCCGATGCCGTCACCGGCCCGGAAGGGCACACCGTCGATGCCCAGCTCGTCGCCTGGGAAACGCTCAAGCGCGCCGAACGTGCCGCGCGTGGTGAGGACGACCGCAGCGCGCTCGCCGGCATCTCGCGCGGCCTGCCCGAGTGGCAGCGCGCGCTGAAGCTGCAGAAGCGCGCGGCGACGGTCGGTTTCGACTGGCCCGACGTGGCGCCGGTGTTCGACAAGCTGCACGAAGAGGTCGACGAAGTCCGCAGCGAATTCGCGGCCGGCAGCGACCCGGCGCGCCTCACCGACGAAATCGGCGATCTGCTGTTTGTCTGCATCAACGTCGCGCGCCACGCGAAGGTCGATGTCTCGGCCGCGCTGCGCCACGCCAACGCCAAGTTCGAGCGCCGCTTCCGGCGGATGGAACAACTGGCCGGCGAGCCCGGCTTGGCAGCGCTGGATCTGGCCGGCCAGGACGCGCTGTGGGATGTGGCCAAGGCCGAGGAGCGTTCCGGAGAGCCCTGAGCGGCGCGACACGCGTCGTCCGTCGCGACCCGCAAAGCAAATGCCGGAGTCTGGAACTGGATCCCGGCGTCGAGGGCACTGTAGGCAGAAGCGGATGCTGAGGCGCCGGAAGTGGAAGCGGGCACCGAGGTTCACCAAGCCGAAGCGCGCGCTGAGGCACTGCAAGTAACAGTAGCCGCGCCCGCAAGTAGAAGCGGGCGCCGAGGGCGCCCGCTGGGGTCGGGAAGCTGATGGGGGCAGCTTCCCTTGGGGGTGGAAGGCGGGAGGAGACTCCGCTTCCGGTTATTACGATGCGCCGACAGCCCCCGAGGTTGCAGTGCCGGACGATGCGGTTGTGCGCAATTCGCGGCGCGGCGTGAAGCCCCGCGTTCCGGCTTACTGCGGCGGCAGGCGTTGCAGGCTTTCGTCGAGGCTCTGGCGCAAGGTCGAGATGGCCTGGTCCACGTCGCCGGGCTTCAACTCATTGCGGGCGATGCGGTTGTAGGCGAACTGGCGCACAGCCGGGTTCTCGGTCTTCGCCAGCACTTCACGGTACAGCGCGGGAATGTCCTGAGCGCGGCCGTCGATCAGATAGAGCCGTTCGAGTTCGCGCAGGTTGCGCATCGTCTGGAACACGGGGCTGCTCTTTAGCGCAGCTAAGCGTTCGCCGCGACCTTTGCGGTGCCCACGCTGCCCGGGTGCGGGATCAGTGGCGGCCTGCGCGGTGCTGGTAGCGGACGTGCCGGTCGGAGTGGCGGCCAGCGCGGAAGGCGAGTTCACGACTAGGGCGGCGATGGCGAGGGCGGCGGAACCGGCGAGAGCGAGTATCAGGCGTGACATGGATTTCTCCGGGTTGGGGTGCCGATACACAACGCCGCGGGCTCCCACCGGTTGACGCTTGGACGCCGGCACAGGGACGCAGTATCGTTTCGTTGGCGATGCGTTCAGCGCGGCGCCGGCCTCGCGAGGCAGAGCAGGCGAGCATCACCGGGCATCGGCAGCCCTCGAGGCAAAATCAGATCACTATCAGAGGTTGCGGCATGTCCCGATCCTTCGGCAGCTTTCGCGAGTTCTATCCGCACTACCTCGGCGAACACAGCAATATCGTCTGCCGGCGCCTGCACTACCTCGGCAGCACGCTCGCGCTGACCTGCCTCGTACTCGCGTTCGTGCGCGGCAACGCGTGGTGGGTGCTAGTCGCGCTATTGAGCGGCTATGGTTTCGCCTGGATCGGTCATTTCTTCTTCGAGAAAAACCGCCCGGCTACCTTCACCCATCCGCTCTACAGCTTCGCCGCCGACTGGGTGATGCTGCGGGACATGTTGACGGGGCGGATACGCTTCTGAAGCGACTCGTCGTGCCCGCGTCCTTCAACTATATCGACTGTGGCAGACAAGCCGCGACACGCCCTCTCCCCCACGCTCTTGGGGGAGAGGGTTGGGGTGAGGGGGAGAAGCGGAGTTCGCCTTGGTGCTAGTTTGCGCCCCGCCCAGTCAGTTCGCGAATCTTTCCACCTCTCGCCATCGCTTGTGCCGCCGCTATCCGATCATTCTCTCTGAAGCCCCATGCACCCCATCCTGACCAGCATCACCCTGCTGATCCTCAGCAACGTCTTCATGACCTTCGCCTGGTACGCGCACCTCAAGGAACTCAGCGCCAAGCCCTGGATCGTCGCCGCATTCGTGAGCTGGGGCATCGCCCTGTTCGAATACCTGCTGCAAGTCCCGGCCAACCGCATCGGCTACACCGTGCTCAGCGTCGGCCAGCTCAAGATCCTGCAGGAAGTCATCACCCTGTCGGTGTTCGTCCCGTTCGCGGTGTTCTATCTGAAAGAACCGCTGAAGACCGACTATCTGTGGGCCGGCCTGTGCCTGCTCGGCGCGGCCTACTTCGTGTTTCGCGACAAGTTCTAGCGAATACAGTTTTGTATAAATATATCTTAAGCATGCGCGTTGTTCCCGTCATTCGCGCGACGCGTGGCGCAAGCAGGTGCTGCATCATCGAATCTTGCGCCGCTGCAGAGCAGGGCGCTGACGATTTCGCCGTGATATGAGCCGGCACGAAAGATCCGTTCGAGGGTTTCTTGCTTCAGTGGCGTGCCTCACTCCTGCTCAATAAACCGCGACTCATACAACACCGCCGCCACCTTCTCCTCCTGCCCCGCCATAAACTCCAGGCCGAGATCGTCGTAGCCGACGCGGACGACGCGGATGCGCAGGCCGATCACGGTTTCCTGGTCGAAGATCAGGAACAGCTGGCATTCGGTTGCGATCGGCAGGTTCCAGTTGCGCGGCAGGGCGACGCGGGCACCGCCCTGGGACAGGTCCTTGACCTCGCTGAGGTAGGCCTGGTCGTCGAGCACGAGCATCGCGGCGGAGAACACCGACAGGCGCGGATGACGGCGTTTTTCGGCGTAGCTCATGCAGCCTCCTTGGCCTTACGTGCGGCGGAATGGTGCGGGCGGTAGGGATGCCGCTCAGGCCGCATCGACGATAGAAGCCCGCTCGGCGCTTGGCAAGGCTAGGCCCTACAATCGGTCTCCCTTCGAGCGAGACATCCCATGCGCACATCATTCCGCATCGCGGCGGCCGCAGTCCTTGCGCTGGTTGGCGGTGCCGCCATGGCCGGCGGCTACGTCCTGACGATCGGCGGCAAGGCCACCGAACTCGACCTGGACAAGGACGCGACCGTGGTCGTCGACGGCAAGCCGGTCAGCGTGCGCCTGCAACGCAAGGCGCAGCAGACCTTCGTCGATGGCGGCCTGAGTTTCGAGCATCCAGCCACAGTGCAGCCCTCGACGACCGACATCAACGATCAGATACGTCAGTTCATGCTGGTTTCGGCGAACGGCAACGGGGTGATCCTGCAGCGCTACCAGGGCCTCGATCCGACCTCGCTGATCGACCTCATGGTCAAGGAGACGACCGACGAGGAAGTCGCGGCCGGCTACCAGCGCAAGATCGTGCCGGTTACGCGCCTGCTCGCCGACGGCCGCGAGCTGGCGGGCAAGCAGGTGCGGACCGAATCGGGCGACGAATCCTGGGATCGCACCGTCGTCGCGATGGGCGACCGCAAGGGCGGTTATCTCGTCATCACGATGATGGAAGAAGATCGCGCCGCGGCCGACGTCGCGCTGATCGAGCGCTTCTGGAAAACGCTCAAACTGGATTGATGAAACAGTGGATCATGCAGCTTCGACTTCAGCCATCGCGGCCTGCCGCCGCCGCAGCGGCTGGCGCTCGCCGTAGGTAAGGCTGCGCCAGACCCGTTCGGCCGGTCCGAAGCGGAATCGCGCGAGCGCGCGTCTCGAACAGCACGACGACCAGCGCCACGTAGGCGAGCGCCATCGCGATGGAACTCGCGCCGCGCAGCACGCTCGACACGCTGCGCGCCGCGCTGCTTTATGGCCGCAAAAGAAAGGCCGGAGATTTCTCCGGCCTTTCGGGAAAAACATGACGCGGTACGCGACGCTATGCGCGTTTGATGAGCCCGATGAGCAGCAGCAGGATGATCGCGCCGATCGCCGCATAGATGATGCTGCCGACGATGCCGCTGAGGCCCAGTCCCAGCCGTGGCAGGAGGAAGCCGGCGAGGAACGCGCCGACGATGCCGACCACGATGTTGCCGGCCAGGCCGAAACCGTGGCCTTTGACGATCTGCCCCGCGAGCCAGCCTGCAACGGCACCTACGATCAACCAGATGAGCAATGTTTCGACTGTCATGTCCGCCTCCTCGGATGCCGCAATTTGCGACCGGCCGATTCTGCAGCAATGCGGGGCCACCGCAATGCACCTTTTCACTCGTACCGGTATGGCACGGGGATCGTTGAAGATTTTTCATGGTGTCGACGCCCGGATGGCGCCGTTGCGGAGCAATCGCCGCAATCCGGGTTCAGGGCCAGACCGGTTCGTCGAGCATTCCCTGTCCGACGATGCGCGTCTCGCCGTGATCGCGCACGAGTTCGGTCGCGACGATGCCGGCCGCGTCCTCGATCGCGGCGACGAGTTTCGGTGCATGGCTGATGACCCAGAGCTGTGTGTGCTTCGATGCCTGCGCGATCTGGCGCGCAAGCGGACGCAACAGGTCCGGATGCAGGCTTTGCTCGGGTTCGTTGAGCACGAGCAGTTCGGGCGGACGCGGGCTGAGCAGCGCTGCAAGCAGGCACAGATAACGCAGCGTGCCGTCGGACAGTTCGGCGGCGCGGAGTTCGCGCAGCAGGCCGTCGACCTGCAGGCCGGCTTCGAGCCGCGCGTCGCCGCCGAGTATGGCGATGCGTGAGCCTGGAAACGCGTCGTCGACGGCGGCATGCAGCGCATCGGCGTCGCCGATCTCTACGATGGTCTGCAGCGCCGCGGCGAGGTCGCGACCGTCATGCGCGAGCGCACCGGTCTGCACGCTCACGCGCGGCTGGCGCAACGGGCTGTCCGCGTCGGTGCGGAAGCCGTCATAGAAGCGCCAGTTGCGCAGGCGCTCGCGCAGCGCGAAGACTTCGGGGAAGCGCTGCGGTTCGGACAATTCGGACAGCACCGAGCGGCTCGCATCCACGCGAAAGGCCAGCCGCTGCCATTCACCGTCGGCGTCGCGCAGGTTCGTCATCGCACCTTCGCGTTCGAGCCAAGTGTTCGCCTTGCGCTGCGGCGGCAATTGCCAGACGTATTCCGCTTTTACTTCCGGATCGAGACGAAAGCGCGACGGCTGCGTCACCGGATTGCCGCCGGCCGGCAGGCCCAGTTCGATGCGGTAGGCGATATCGTCGGCGGCGAAGCCGACGCCGATGCGCAGCGGCCCTTTGCTGCGCGTACCGTGAGCGGCCAGGCCGCGCTTGTGCTGGCTGCGTGCATCCGCCGGCCCGGCCCATTGCAACGACGGTATGCCGCCTTCGCCGGCGATGGCTTCGGCGAGTTGTCCCTGCGCCGCCTGCTGCAGCAGGCGCAATGCGCGGTAGAGATTGGACTTGCCGCTGCCATTCGCGCCGGTGACCAGTGTCAGCGGCGCGAGCGGGAGTTTGAGATCACGCAGCGAACGGTAGTTGGTGGCGGCGAAGGTCTGCAGCATGCGGCGATTGTGCCGCAATCGCCGCAGCTGGCGATCGACGTCGGTGCGGCCCGCGGTTGCCACGCCTCGAATGACCGCAGGCCGAAAGGCCCTCGCCGGCTTCACCGGGTCGCCGTCGTCGGCGACGGGACCGATCGTCAACGACACGCTTTCGATATCGCCAGATGCAGACGCCCGCTGCGATCCGCAGCGGGCGTCGTTTGTCAGCGTGCGGCGAGTCCGGTTCGCGCGTTGCGCGCCGGACCCGGTGGCGGCTTACTTCGCCGCCATCAGCGCCAGCGTCATGTCGAGCATGCGGTTGGAGAAGCCCCACTCGTTGTCATACCAGGAGCAGACCTTGACCAGCGTGCCGCCCATGACCTTGGTCAGTGTCGCGTCGTAGACCGACGAGCGCGCATCGTGGTTGAAGTCGACCGAGACCAGCGGTGCCTTGTTGAAGCCAAGGATGCCCTTGAGCGCGCCTTCGGAGGCTTCTTTCACGATCTGGTCGATCTCGGCGTTCGTGGTCGCACGCTTGGCGACGAAGGTGAGATCGACGACCGAAACGTTGATCGTCGGCACGCGCATCGCGAAGCCATAGAGCTTGCCGTTGAGTTCCGGCAGGACCAGGCCGACGGCCGCGGCCGCGCCGGTCTTGGTCGGGATTTGCGATTGCGTCGCCGAACGCGCGCGGCGCAGGTCGGAGTGATAGACGTCGGTCAGCACCTGATCGTTGGTATAGGCGTGGATCGTCGTCATGAGGCCGTGCTCGATGCCGATCTTCTCGTGCAGTACCTTGGCCAGCGGTGCGAGGCAGTTGGTCGTGCACGAGGCGTTGGAGATGACTTCGTGCGACGCTTTGAGCTGGTCGTCGTTCACGCCGAAGACGAAGGTGCCGTCGACGTCGTTGCCGCCCGGCGCGGAGATGATGACTTTCTTGGCGCCGCCGGCGATATGCGCCGCGGCCTTGGCCTTGGTGGTGAACAGGCCGGTGCATTCCAGTACGACATCGACGCCGTGCTCGCCCCAGGGCAGCTTGGCCGGATCGCGCTCGGCGAACACCTTGATGCGATCACCCTTGACGACGAGATCGCCGCCGTCGACGGTCACGTCGAACGGGAACTTGCCATGGGCCGTGTCGTAGCGGGTCAGGTGCGCATTGGTTTCCGCATCGCCCAGGTCGTTGATCGCGACGATCTGGATCTCGTGATTGCGGCCGGCTTCATACAGCGCACGCAGAACGTTACGGCCGATACGGCCGTAGCCGTTGATGGCAACTTTCACCGCCATGGTGGGAGCTCCTGGAAGGGGGTAGGGTGGACGGAAAGACACGGGATTGTAGCAACCGGGCTGGGAATGGGGAGTCGGGAAAGGGGAATGGGGGAATGTGAAGCGTAGAAAGCGGACTCATGCCGCGACGCACCGACAAACCGCTACCGTAAACCCGTGCTAACCGAATCCGCCCTGACGGCATCCATGCTGCCATGACAGTCGACGACGAACGGGTCTGCAAGGCCCGCCAGGGAGATCGCGAGGCGTTCCGGCGCCTCGTGGAAGGTGAGACGCGTCCGCTGTACGCCGTCGCGGCGCGGATTACGCGCGACCCCGCGCTGGCCGAGGACGCGGTCCAGGAGGCCCTGCTCAATGCCTGGCGCCACCTCGGAGATTTCGATGGCCGCGCGAATTTCAAGACCTGGCTGCACCGCATTACGGTCAACGCCGCGCTGGAGCAATTGCGCAAGCGCAGCGGCCGCGAGCAGTTCCTGACCGATGCCGGCAATGCGGACGGCGCCGAGGATTTCCTCGCCGCCCATGCCGACGAACTGCCCGGGCCGGAACAGCTCGCCGGCGGCAGCGAGATCGGCCGTCAGGTCCAGCAGCAGCTGGATCGCATGACCCACCTGGAGCGCAGCGCCTTCGTGCTGCGCCATCACGAAGGCCAGTCGCTGGAGGAAATCTGCGGCGTGCTGGCCATCAACGTTTCGGCCTGCAAACAGGCCATCTTCCGGGCCGTGCGCAAGCTGCGCGGCGCGCTGGAACCGCTGAGGTAAAGCGATGAATACGATCCGCGACGACAATCTCGTGCTCTATCACTACCGCGACGGGCTGACGGCCGGCGAACTCGCCGCGATCGAACAGGCTTTGCGCGACTCCGCGCCGCTGCGCGCGCGCTATGCGGCCTTGTGCGCGACGCTGCAGGCGGTGGACGCGCAACCGGCGCCGACCGCGGACGCGGGCCTGGAAGCACGCCTGTGGCAGCGCTGGGAACAGCAGGCCGGCAGCGACGGCGTGCCGGACCGGCGTCACGCGGACACTCTGCGCGCCGATCGTCGCGTGCGGCATCGCGCCGGTGCGCGTCCGCTGCTGCGCTATGCGGCGACGGCGCTCGCCGTGGTCGCAGCACTCGGCGTGGGCTTTTTCATCGGCCGCCAGCCGATGGGCCCGCCGGCGCCGACACCGCGGCCCGAAGTCGCGGCGGCAGCGAAAAGCGAGCTGTCCTCGCGCGTGCTCGATGCCTATGTCGCGGCGCATCTGCGCGAGACCGAAGGCGTGGTACTGACCGCGGTCAACAGCGACAGCGCGGCGCTGCTCGCCGGCAACCGCGAACTCGCGGCCGGCCTGATCGATTCCAATCGCCTGTATGCCCAGGCCGCGGCGCGCGCCGGCAATGCGCGGCTCGCGAATTTCCTGCAGCAACTCGAACCGCTGTTGATCGAGCTTGCTAACCCGGCGGGCACCGAGTCCGTCCAAAGCTCCGACGGCCTGCGCGACTACGTCGACAAGACCGATCTGCTGTTCCAACTGCGCGCGACGCAGGCTCGCATCGAGCCGCAGCGCCCGACCACGATCTGACGGAGTCCACATGAATACGAAACTACTTTCCCGCGTCCTCGGCCTGCTGTTGGCGACGACCGCGCCGCTGGCCCTCGCGGTGCCGGCCGGCGCCGACGTCAGGACCGCCGACAAGGAAATCAACGAGCTCTACGCGCAGGGCCAGGACGCGCTGGCGAAATCGTCCTGGCGCGTCGCGCTGGACCGCTTCAAGCTGCTCGAGCAGCGCATGGTCGAACGCGGCGAAGCCAACGTCGATACGGCGATCTTCTGGCAGGCCTATGTGCTGATTCAGGCCAAGCGGCCGACGGAAGCCCGGCGCGAGGTCGGCCGGCTGCACGACAACTTTCCGCAGAGCCGCTGGATCGGCGAAGCCGACGCATTGCTGCGGCAGAACGAGGTGCCGGTAGAAGCCGCCGCCGGCAACGATTCGGAGCTGGCCGAGATCGCGGTCGAGGGCCTGATGCACGCGCCGCCGGAACGTGCGCTGCCGCTGCTCAAGAAAGTACTGGCTGGCAAGCAGCCCGAGAAGGTCAAGCGCCGCGCGCTGTTCGTGCTGAGCCAGATCGAATCCGACGATGCGCTGGCGACATTGACCGGCGTGGCGCGCAGCGGTGATCCGGCCCTGCGCGGCGAGGCGATCCGCATGCTCGGCCTGAGCGGCGACGCCAAGGCGCTGAGCGAGCTGAGCAGCCTGTACAAATCCGCCAGCGCGGCGGACAAGCGCGACGTGCTGCAGGCCTGGCTCGTCGCCGATCGCAAGGATCTCGTCTTCGCCGCGGCGCGCGACGAGACCGATCCGGAGCTGCGCGACGATGCGATCCAGTTGCTCGGCGCGATGGATGCGACGGCGGAACTCCGCCAGCTGCTGCCAGCCGTCAAGGAGCCGGAACTGCAAGGCAAGATCGTGCAGTCGCTCGGTGTCGCCGGCGATATCGACGGCATCGTGCAGGTGATGGCCGGCAACCTCGCACCGTCCGCACGGCTGGAGGCCTACCGCGCGATCGGCATCGCCGGCGGCAAGCGCGCGAGCGACGCGCTCGTCGGCTTCTATCCGCGCGCGGCCAGCAAGGAGGAGCGCGACGCGATCCTGCAGGGACTGCTGATCGCCGATGACGCGAAGTCGATGACGTCGCTGTACAAGCTCGCCAAGACCAAGGAAGAAAAGCAGCAGATCCTGCGCATGCTCACGACCATGGACGACGACGCGGCGATCGATGTGATCGAGCAGGAACTGAACTGAAAGATAGGGAAGTTCTGAACAAGGTTTGGGAGTACCGCTCTTGTGATCTACACCAGATCTCCACAACCCCGCCAAACACCTGCTTTGCAGGCGTTTGGCCGGTCCGGCCCCTTGGGCGTTCAGCGTGATCAGAACCTGCGGTTCTTAGCGATCACTCTTCACCCCCTTGACTCAAGGGGGCTCCAGAATCAAGAGCCGATATCGACTTGTTCAGAAGTTCCGTAACGCCCGGCCGGTAGCGGCGCCCGCTCCGGCCTCCCCCGTGGCGATGTTCCCGATGCGGCGCTTTGCGCCGGCGGCTTCGCTTTGCCAGAAATTACTTGTGGAGAATGCTCATGCGTACATTGATCGCCGCCGTACTGTTTTCGATTCCGCTCGCGTGCGCCGCCGATATCGGCAAGGACATCGCCGCCGGCGACGGCTGGGCCAGCTGGCAGGTGGCCAAGGTCGCCGATGCCGGCGAACCGTGCTGCTATGACATCGGCCGCAGTGGCGTCGACCGTATCGGCTGCGATCTCGACGGCGGCAGCTGGAGCGTCAGCATCGGCGACAAGCACGCCAGCGCGAAGCCGACCGCGACCGATACGCTGACCGTCTATGCCCACGTTGCGGGCGGCAAGGTCGACAAGATCCGCGCCTATGCGGCGACCTGCCCGGTGAACACGCGCCAGGCGCTGCGACCGCTCGCCGGGGTCAGCGCGAAGGACAGCGTCGACTGGCTGGAGCGTCAGGCGATGGCAGACGGCGCGGCGAAGAATCTCGACGACGAGCCCGTCATGGCACTGGCATTCCACGCCGATGCCGCGGCCCAGTCCGCACTTGTGCGAATGGCCTCGACAGGACAGCCGCAAAAGCGGCGCGAGGCGGCGCTGTTCTGGCTTGGCCAGGCCCGCGGCGCGGCCGGTGTCGCGATCGTGGAAGGCTTCGCGCGTGACGATGCGAGCGAAGACATCCGCCGCCACGCCTTGTTCGTGCTGTCGCAAGCCGAGGAGTTCGACACCTATCCGAAGGTGCTGGCCAGCGCGCAGAACGACCGCTCCGGCGAAGTGCGCAGCCAGGCGCTGTTCTGGCTGGCGCAGATGAAGGACGCGCGCGCGAGCCAGGACATCGTCGCGGCCCTGCGCCGGGAGAAGGACGCCGAGGTGCGCGAGCAGGCCGTATTCGCCCTGTCCCAGCTGCCGGACGGGCAGAACGACGCGGCGCTGATCGCGATCATGCGTGGCGACTATCCACGCGAGGTCAAGCAGAAGGCCCTGTTCTGGCTGGGCCAGTCCGGCTCGGACAGCGCCATGGCCTTTCTCGACGAAGTGCTGCGCTGAGTAGAGTGGGAAGTCCTTGGAGCGTCTAACAAAATGCTTAACCAGCTCGCACAGGCCACGAAAGCCCTCCCCTTCAAGGGGGTGAAGGAGGATGGCCCAGAACCGAAGGTTCTCATCGTCCTGAACGCCCAACGGGCCGGAGGGTTGGGTGGGGATGGTGTTCGCGCGACGCAGGGGGCGTGGCTTAAAACCAACGCGATGCAGCGGATTGATCGCCCGAGATTAGATCGCGTAAGCGATTGATTTTGGAGAGCGTGGGCAAGCTCCGCTGGCGCCGTTCGATGGAGAAAAGGGGACTCTTTTCTCGACAACCTGTCAGGGGCGCGGGCGGGACAGGGCCGGCGGCGGGCGGTCCTGTCTCGACCGCGCGTCCGCCGTCCCATCGCGTCCGCCGGTCCGAATCCGGCCGGTTCGTGCGCCAGGACGCAGTTGATCGTCAAACGGACGCGTTATCGTCCGTACGCCTTCGTCACTGCAGCGGTGCTACTCTTTCGCTGCGGTCGGCCAGGGTCAAGGTCGGTGGGGGCTGACCGCTATCGATTTGGTTGCCGTTGCGGTGCAGTTGCCGATGCCGCGGCGGTTTCTGCAGCCCTGTTTGGAGGCGATATGTCGACCCAGCGTTCGACGTGGACACCGACCTGGCCATCGACCCTGCCCGAATCCGGCGGCAGTCCGGCGCCCACGAATGCCGCTCAGCGCCCGCCGGCCAATCCGCCGCCGCGCGCGCCGGCGCCGCCGCCCGCGCAATCCCGACCGACTCCGCCGCCGCCGACACGTCCCACGACACCGTCACCGCCTTCACTGGGCCGTTCGCCGCCTCCGGCGCAGAACCACTACGCCGTCCCGCCACACCAGACCAACAGCGCCGTGCTCGCCGATCTCGCGCGCCAGGCGCGCGCCGCGCGCGGCGAACTGCAGGCGTCGCAGGAACTCTTCGCCCGGCGCGCGCTGTCGTTCTATGAAACCCTGCGCATCGTCGACGACAGCCTGGTGCAACTGGCCACCCATGTGCTCGGCAACAGCGTCATCGCGTCCGCGTGGCTCAGCTCACGCAACCATCATCTGAATCAGCGCTCGCCGCTGGAAGTGCTGATGGTCGGCGACCGCGAGGCGGTGGTGAACGAGCTGATGCGGCTCGAGCACGGGGTGTATTGAGCGGAACGTCACGCCTCGCTTGGCGTGCTGACAAAATGCCCCGGAGCCAAGTTAAGCCGGGGGCATTTGCCCTCCCCTTGAAGGGTAAGGGCGGCTTGTCTCTCGCCTTGGCCGAACCCCCTCGTCATTTTGCTCTCTCCGCAGATGCTCTCCGCATAGGTCAGCTCCGATCGAGCCATCTGGGCCGCCAGTTCCGGCACAATCGGCGCGACCTTTGCGGAGCGCCTCATGCCGTTGCAGATCCAGTCGTATTTTCACGCGGCGACGAATAGCTGGTCGCATCTCGTCAGCAACGGCGACGGCACGGCGGCGGCGATCATCGATCCGGTGCTCGATTTCGAACCGGCCTCGGGCCGCGTCTGCGCCGAGTCGGCCCAGGCCATCCTCGCCGCGGTGCATGCACATCGGCTGCGCGTGGACTGGCTGCTGGAAACCCACGCCCATGCGGATCACCTGACCGCGACCGACTGGCTGCGCCGCGAGCTGCGCGATGAAGGCCATCCGGCGCGCAGCGCGATAGGCGCCGGCATCGTGGCGGTGCAGCGGCATTGGAAAGATGTATTCGCGCTCGGCGACGACTTCGCCGCCGACGGCGCGGACTTCGATCACCTGATCGTCGACGGTGAACGTCTCACGCTCGGCGACCTGGAGATCGAGGCGCTGGCCACGCCCGGCCATACCAGCGACGGCATGAGCTACCGCATCGGCGACGCGGTCTTCGTCGGCGACACGCTGTTCTCGCCGGCGGCCGGCACGGGACGCTGCGATTTTCCGGGTGGTGACGCGGCGCTGCAGTTCAAGTCCATCCAGCGGCTGTATGACCTGCCGGCCGCGACGCGCGTGTTCCTGTGCCACGACTATCCGCCGCGCGACGCCGAACCGCGCGAGATGGTCGACCTCGTCGAGCAGCGCAGCGGCAATGCGCAGCTGCGCCGCGACACGCGCGAGGCCGACTATGTTGCGCTGCGCCGCGAGCGCGACGCGACCCTGCCGGTGCCGCGGCTGCTGTATCCGGCGCTGCAGGTCAACATCCGCGCCGGCCGGCTGCCGCCGCCCGATGCAAACGGCGTGTCCTAACTGCGCCTGCCGCTGAAGCCGTCGTAGCTGCTATGGCAGACTCGTGCGCCTGCCACGAGGAGAGCCGCATGCGCCCACGCCGTCGTTACGCCGCCGTCCTGTTCGTCGTCGCCGCGCTAGTGGCGGCGCCTGCGCTGGCCTGGGGACCGCTGGGGCATCGCATCATCGCCGGCATGGCGCAGGAGCGCCTGTCCGAGCCGGTACGGCGCGAGGTGCGCAACCTGCTGCAGCCCGACGACGAAAGCACGCTCGTCGACATCGCGACCTGGGCCGACGATCTGCGCGACACCGATCCGGCGCGCTTCCGCGCGACGGGAAAACTGCACTATGTGAATTTCTCCAGTGCGCAATGCAACTACGTGCCGCAGCGCGACTGCCGCAAGGGCGAATGCGTGGTCGCCGCGATCGAACGCTACGAAAGAATCCTCGCCGACCGCTCGCGGCCGCGCGCCGACCGCGCCGATGCCCTGCGCTTCGTGTCGCACTTCATCGCCGATGTGCACCAGCCGCTGCATGCGAGCTTCCGCCGCGACAAGGGCGCCAATTCGGTACAGCTGCGCTACGGCCGTGAAAACTGGAACTTGCACGCGGTCTGGGATTCGCTGCTGCTGAAGTCGTCCGGCCTGCGCTGGCCCGACTATGCCGCGCGGCTTGGCACTGGCGTAAAGCCGCCGGCCGAGGCGGGCGATCCGGCGCAATGGGCCGAGGAATCGTGCCGCGTCGTGCGCGACGGCGGCGTCTATCCCGATGGCGACACGATCGACGACGACTGGCTCGCGCGCGAACGACCCGTCGCCGAGGAACGTCTGCAGCAGGCCGCGGCACGCCTCGTCGCGGTGCTCGAACGCACGCTGGGCTCCGTGCGGCGCTGAGCGAAAACCCGGCGGTTGCGTATGTTAGCTTTGACCGAATCCGACAGACGACGAAGAACGCCAGCCCCATGCAGACCCGCCGCACCAAGATCATTGCCACCCTCGGCCCGGCCACCGATGCGCCCGGCATGCTCAAGCGCATCATCGAAGAAGGCGTCGACGTCGTCCGCCTCAACCTGTCGCACGGCGCGGCCGCCGACCATGTGCGGCGCGCCAAGGAAGTGCGCGAGGCGGCTGAGGCCGTAGGCCGTGAAGTCGGCATCCTCGCCGACCTGCAGGGACCAAAGATCCGCATCGAGAAATTCGCGAAGGGCCGCATCGTGCTCGAGCCGGGCCAGCCCTTCGTGCTCGACTGCCGCGCCGACGCGGCGCCCGGCGACGAAACGCGCGTCGGCGTCAGCTATCTCGGACTGCCCAACGACGTGAAGGCCGGCGACACGCTGCTGCTCGACGACGGTCTGATCTCGCTCGCCGTGCTCGACGTGGTCGAGGCCGAGGTGCGCTGTCAGGTGCTGTACGGCGGCGCGCTGTCGGACCGCAAGGGCCTCAACCGTCTCGGCGGTGGTTTGTCGATCGCCGCGCTCAGCGACAAGGACCGCGCCGATATCAAGCTCGCAGCCGAGATCGGCGCCGATTTCCTCGCCGTGTCCTTCGCCAAGAGCGCCAACGACATGAACGAGGCGCGCCGCCTGCTGCGCGCCGCCGCGGGGCAGGGTGCGCTGGTCGCGAAGATCGAGCGTGCCGAGGCGATCGACGTGCTCGGCGAGATCATCGATGCCTCCGACGCGGTCATGGTCGCGCGCGGCGATCTCGGCGTGGAGATCGGCGATGCGGAACTGCCGGGCCTGCAAAAAAAGATCATCCGCGAGGCGCTGGTGCGCAACTGCGTCGTCATCACCGCGACGCAGATGATGCAGTCCATGGTCGATTCGCCGATCCCCACGCGCGCCGAAGTGCTGGACGTGGCCAACGCGGTCATCGACGGCACCGACGCGGTCATGCTGAGCCAGGAAACCGCCGCCGGCCGCCATCCGGACAAGGCCGTCGCGGCCATGCGCCGCGTCTGCCTCGGCGCCGAGCGCCAGTTCGAACCGCTCGAAGGTTTCCAACAGGGCTCGCACCGCATCGACCGCACCGACCAGGCCATCGCGATGTCGGCGATGTTTCTTTCTCTACAGGTGAACCCGCGCGCCATCGTCGCCCTGACCGAGTCCGGCGCGACCGCGCAGTGGCTGTCGCGCTACCGCTCGGCCGTGCCGATCTACGCGCTGTCGCGCAGCGCGCCGTCGCGCCGGCGCATGCAGCTCTACCGCGATGTCTATCCGATCGAATTCGACGCGCGTGGCGTCGATCCCACGCACGCGACGCGCGCGGCAATCCAGCACCTGTTCAATCTCGGTCGGCTGGCCGAGAACGACCGCGTCATCATCACGACCGGCGACCACACCGGCCGGCTCGGCGGCACCAATACGCTCAAGCTGTTGCGTGTCGGCACCGGTGGGATGGCGGAGGGGCTGGGGGAGCTGTGATGCGGCAACCGTTCACGACCCATGGCTGCAATCGACGCGACGCCCCTGCTTCCGTTACGACGCCAGCGAGGAATGCCATGCAACGACGATTTTCGATGGTCCGTGCGGTCCTCGTCGCGGGCGCAGTGCTTTGCGCCACGGCGAGCGCCCAGACCACGCCGCGCCCCGTCGCCGCGAAGGACCTGGCCAAGTATTGGCTGGTCGCGAGCGAAGCAATGGAGGCGATGGTGCCGAACACCGGCGTGAACCTGTACGTGCCGAGCTGCGCCGTGGTGCGCTACGTCATCAACAGCGACGGCACGACCAGCGACGTGCGCGTCGAGAAGCTCGTGCCGATGGGCGACCTCGGCATCGTCGCGACCTCGGCAATCCGCAGCCTGCGCTATGCGCCGGCCGCGTCGAATCAGGGGCTGGTGCCGGTGATCACGAGCGTCACGCTGCCGCTGAACCTGCCGCTGCTGCGCGGTACGCCGGAAGAACGTGCGCGCATCGAGGCACAGCGCACGCAGGTCGTCGCGGCCTGCGATGCGCCGGTGCCGGAAAAGGCGACCCCGACGTCCACTCCGGCCCAGCGTTCCTGACGCGGGTCGCCGCTGCGCGCGGCGGCACGTTGCGGTTCTTGTGCATAGGGTAGCCGCCTGCGGCCTCCGTCTTGCGCGCGCAACCGCGTCGCGCTGTCATCGCGCTTCGGTGCCGGCGGAGAATGCGCAATGTGGACAATGATCAGAGCGGAGCCGCAGCGCGCCGCGGTCGGAATGCTGGTGCTGCGCCTGGTCCTGGCAGGCCTGATCGCCGCGCATGGCTGGGCGCGCTGGTACCACGGCGGCGTCGCACCGTTCGGCCAGTGGCTGGCCGGGCTTGAGATTCCGTTCGGCCTGGCCATCGCGATCGGCGTGACCGTGATCGAAATCGTCGGCACGCCGGTGTTCGCGCTGGGCCGCCTGCTATTGCCGCTGAGCCTGGTCTATAGCGCGATCTATCTGACCGGCATCGTGCTGGTGCACGCAACCGCCGGCTGGTTCGTCGTCGGCCTGGGCCGCAATGGCATGGAATACAGCGTGCTGCTGATCGCCTGCCTGCTGATCGTGGGATTGACGTCGCGCCGCAGCGGCGCCGCCCGCGGCTGACGCACGACGCGGATCCGCGACAGTCCGCACGGACGCGTCGCCATCCGCGTGCGTAGCTTTATCGGTTGCGGCTGGCCCCGCGCGGGATGGAACCGCGTGGATTGCCGCATGATCGCCGTCCAGCCCGGTTTCGCCGATCGCTACGCCCGCCTGCAGCGCATTGCCGTTGCGGCCGAGTCGTGGCAAGTTCGACGTGGGTGGGAACGAGGGGCGTTAGCGAGTGGATGTCACCGAACTGATCGCGCAAGCGCGCGCCGGCGACGCCGCCGCCTCCGGACGTCTGTTCAATCAGGTCTACGCGGACCTGCGCGTCCTCGCCGCACGTCAGGTCGGACGCATGCGCGCTGACATGCGCGCCACTTCGCTGGTGCACGAGGCCTGGTTCCGCCTGGCCAAGCCCGACGCGTTGCAGCTCAAGGACCGCGAACACTTCTTCGCCGTCGCCGCGCGCGCGATGCGCCAGCTTGTGATCGACCACGCGCGCCAGCGACTGGCCGAGAAGCGCGGCGGTGGCGTCATCGCGACGGAGCTCGACTCGCAACTGGTCCAGGCCGGCGGTGAAGGGCGCGACCAGGAACTGCTCGCGCTCGATCAGGCGCTGCGGCAGCTCGAAACCCTGGACCGGCACCTTGCACTGCTCGTCGAAATGCGCTTCTTCGGTGGCCTCGAACTCAGCGAGATCGCCGGCCTGACCGACCGTTCCGAACGCAGCCTCAAGCGCGACTGGCGCAAGGCGCGTGCGTTTCTGCACCAGCAGCTCGGCGGCGACATGTTGCCGCAGGGCGACGAGTAGGGCGGCCGCCGTACCGCGCGCGGTGCGGCAACCGCGACGTCACGAGCTAGGAGTTTCACGGCATGAGCGACGATATCCACGGGCGCTGGGCGCGTATCTCGGCCTTGTTCGACGAGCTGGCCGAACTCGATCCCGAGGCGTGTGCCGGACGCTTGGCCGCGCTGCGCGCCGAGGGCGAAGACGCGTCCGTGCTGCAGCAGGTTCAGGCGCTGCTGGCCGCGGATGCGGCCGCGAGCGGCGTGCTCGATCGCGGCGTGCAGGCGATCGCGCCGACCGTCGTCGACGCCCTGGCTCAGGGGCAGTCCGTCCCCGTGTCCGACGAGCCCGCACCCGCGGCCATCGGCCGCTTCCGCCTGGTGCGGCTGCTCGGCCGTGGCGGCATGGGCGAGGTCTACCTGGCCGAAAGCACGCAGGGCGGCTTCGTGCAGCAGGTGGCGCTGAAGCTGCTCAAGCGCGGCATGGATTCCGACGAGATCCTGCGCCGCTTCGTGCAGGAGCGGCGCATCCTCGCGCAGTTGAATCACGCGCACATCGCCGGCCTCGTCGACGGCGGCGTCAGCGCCGAGGGTCGGCCTTACTACGCGATGGAATACGTCGCCGGCGAATCGCTGACCGACTACGCGCACAACCACGCGCTCGGCGCGCGCGAGCGCGTGCAGCTCATGGTGCTGATCTGCGATGCGGTCGCGCATGCGCAATCGCGCCTGGTCGTGCATCGCGACCTCAAGCCATCCAACATCCTCGTCGACACCGACGGCCAGCCGCGTGTGCTCGACTTCGGCATCGCGAAGATACTCAGCGACACCGGCGAGGAAGGCCTGACCCGCACCGGCGTGCGCGCGCTGTCGCCGGCCTACGCGGCGCCCGAGCAGATCCACGGCCAGCCGGTCAGCACGGCGACCGACGTCTATGCGCTCGGCGTCGTGATCTACGAACTGTTGTGCGGGCAGCTGCCGCACCGGCGCAACACCGCGACGCTGGCCGAGGCCGACACCACTACCCTGATCGAGCGGCCGAGCCAGGTGCTGCGGCGCGCGAGCGTCGCCGAAGCCGGCGCGGTCTACGGCCGCCGCGGCGGCGAGCGCGAGGCGCGCCAGATCGCCGGCGATCTCGACACCATCGTGCTGACCGCGCTCAAGCGCGAACCGGAACGCCGCTATGTCAACGCCAACGCGCTCGGTGCCGACCTGCGCCGCTGGCTCGAAGGCCGCACCATCAGCGCACTGCCCGATTCGGCCGCCTACCGCACGCGCCAGTTCGTGCGCCGGCATCGCGTCGGCGTCGCCGTCTCGACGTTCACGCTGCTGTTTCTCGTCGTCTTTCTCGGCATTGCGCTGTGGCAGGCGGCGGTCGCGCGCGCCGCGCGCAACCGCGCCACCGAGCAGGCCGCGATCGCGACCGCGGTCAGCGAATTCCTGACCGAAGACGTGATCCGCAACGCCAATCCGTATCGCAGCAAGCTCGATCTGAGCATGGGCGACGCGCTCAAGCAGGCGCGTAGCGGCGTCGCCCAGCGCTTCGCCGCGCAGCCGCGCACCGAAGGCGCGGTACGGCGCACGCTGGCGGAAAGTCTGCGCCTGTCCGGCGAGGACGAGGCCGGCCGCGAAGAAGCCAGCGCCGCGCTGGCCGTGCTGACCGAGCACTTCGGCCCGCGCGACAGCGATACGCTCGAAGCGCGCGGCCTGCTCGGCCGCATGCTGCAGGCCGACGACGAGGCGGAGGCGCGCAAGATCTACGACGAAGGCCTGCAGTACGTCAGCGCGTCGCCACGCGATCCGGCACGGCTGCGTTTCCTGCTCGGCATCGCCTCGCTGGATGTCGAGAATCGCAAGGAAGACCAGGCTCTGGGTGAGCTGGCCGCGATCGAGGCGGATGTCATCGCCGTGTTCGGTGAGTTCAGCGACGAACACATGGATCTGATCAACCACCGCATGCGTGCACTGGCGCACACGGACCGCTATGAGCAGACGCTGGTCGTCGCGCGCCAGGCAGTGGCCGGCTCGCAGAAACGCTTCGGTGCCGGTGACCCGCGCACGCTGGAGTGGCTGCAGCGCGAATCCATCGCCTTGCGCCTGCTGGATCGCTTCGACGAGGCGCTGACGTCGATCGACAAGGCGCTGGTGATCGCGCGTACGCGGCTGGGTGAACAGCATGCGGCTACCTTGTATACGCGACTGCAGGCGGGCATCGCGCTGCTCGCGCTCAAGCGATACGAAGAGGCCGGTCCGCATATCGACGCGATCGTCGAGGACGAGCGCCAGCGCGGCCAGACCGGCGAGAACTCGCTGACCCACCGCGTCTACCAGGCGCGCCAGCGGCAATACACCGGCAAGACCACCGAGGCGCGGCAGATCTTCGAGGCGATCTACGCCCAGTCCAAGATCGAACTCGGCATCGACGGCGGCGACAGCGCCCGCACGCTGCCCTATGCCCAGACTCTTGGCATGTTCCTGATGCAGACCGGCCAGAATGCCGAAGCCGAAGCGCTCCAGAGGCGGATCGCCGCCGATGCCGACCGCCTGTTCACGCCGGGACACGTCAATCTCGCGAAGTTCCGCTACGACCTCGCACAGAATCTGTCGGCCCAGCCCGACCGTGCCGCCGACCTGCTTGCGCTGCTGGAGACCTGGCTGCCGGTCTGGGAAAAGCAGTTCGGCGACAAGGATCCGCGCGTCGCCGACGGCCGGAAATGGCTCGCGGAAGCGCGCGAGCGGGCGAAGAAATAAACGAGGGGGCCGTGAGCAACTAGCGCGTAGGTCGGGGTAAGCCGCAGGCGCACCCCAACATCGAGGCATCCCCGCCACGAAGAACTTCCGGCGAAATGTTTTTACGATCTCGCATTCTTCCCGCAACCGCATGCAGGTTGCGAAGGGGGCTCTTCATCGGCCAGTCTGGTTGTGCAATTCCTTCGCTTGGCGATCGCCCTGGCTGTGATGCCTCGATGTTGGGGTGCGCTGCGCTTACCCCAACCTACGATCACTGCCGTTACGCCGCCTGCGCCTGCTCGAGCGAAGCCAGCCACTCGTCGTCCGAACCGTCGGCGACGCCTTCGAACAGGATTGTGGATAAGTAGCGTTCTCCCGTATCCGGCAGCATCGCGAGGATGGCCGATCCGGGGGCGGCGTCCTCGGCCACCTTCAGCGCAGCGGCGAGCGTCGCGCCGGAGGAGAGCCCGGCGAAGATGCCTTCCTCGACGGCGAGGCGCCGCGCCGTATCGCGCGCGACCAGATCGTCCACCGGCAGGATGCGGTCGGCGATCGTGCGGCTCAGCACCGCGGGCAGGAAGTCCGGCGTCCAGCCCTGGATCTTGTGCGGTTTCCATTCCTGTCCCGACAGCAGCGCCGCGCCGGCCGGTTCGCTCGCGATGATCTGGATATCGGGCCGCGCGAGCTTGAGCACTTCGCCGGCGCCCGTGATCGTACCGCCGGTGCCCCAGCCGCTGACGAAATAATCCAGCCGCCGGCCGGCGAAATCACGCAGGATTTCCGGCCCGGTCGTGCTGCGGTGCCAGGCCGGATTGGCTTCGTTCTCGAACTGGCGTGCAAGGAACCAGCCGTGCTGCTGCGCGAGTTCGGCGGCCTTGCGCACCATGCCCGTGCCGCGCTCGGCCGCGGGTGTGAGGATCACCTTGCCGCCGTAGGCGCGGATCAGCTTGCGCCGCTCGAGCGAGAAGGTTTCCGTCATCACCGCGACGAACGGATAGCCGCGCGCGGCGGCGACCGCGGCCAGCGCGACGCCGGTGTTGCCGGAAGTGGCCTCGACGATGGTCTGGCCCGGCGCCAGGGTGCCGCGGCGTTCCGCGTCCAGCACGATCGCGAGCGCGAGGCGGTCCTTGACCGAACCGGCCGGGTTGAACGCTTCGACCTTCACGTACAGGTCGACGTGCTTGGGCGGCAGCCGGTGCAGCTTGACGATGGGCGTGTTGCCGATCGTGTCGAGAATGGTGTCGTAGATCATGCTCGCCTCGAAAGTGGACAGAGTGACTTGGGTATTAGTTTCTATATATATATGACTAGGCCGCGCGGGGCAGTGCGGCGGGTTCCTGCGCGTGGCCGAGCGGCGCGGCGCCGAACCAGTGCAACTGCGCGCCGAGCGCGGCGACCTCGCCGACGATCAGCAGCGCCGGCGACTTGATCGCATGCGCGCGCGCGCGCTGCGGCAGGCTCGCGAGATCGCCGAGCACGACGCGCTGTTCGCTGCGCGAGCCGTTCTCGATCAGCGCTGCCGGGGTCGTCGCGGCGCGGCCGTGGGTGATCAGACTGGCGCAGATGCGTTCGAGCCCGGCCACGCCCATGTACACGGCCAGCGTCTGCCGCTCGACTGCGAGTGCGGGCCAGTCCAGCGTATCCAGCGAGGCCTTGCAGTGCGCCGTGACCAGGCGCACCGACTGGGCGTGGTCGCGGTGGGTCAGCGGAATGCCGGCATAGGCCGCGCAGGCCAGTGCGGCGGTAACGCCGGGTACGACTTCAAAGGCGATGCCGTGCGCGTGCAGGAATTCCAGTTCCTCGCCGCCGCGGCCGAATACGAATGAATCACCGCCCTTGAGACGCACGACGCGCTTGCCCGCGCGCACATGTTCCAGAAGCAGCGCGTGGATGCCGTCCTGCGTGGTGTGGTGCGTGCCGGCTTCCTTGCCGACTTCGACGAGATCGGCATCGCGGCGCGCCAGTGCGAGCACGTCGCGGCTGACCAGGCGGTCGTGCAGGATCACGTCGGCTTCGTTGAGCGCGCGCAGGCCCTTGAGCGTGAGCAGGCCCGCATCGCCGGGACCGGCGCCGACCAGGACCACGGAACCGGGCGCCGGTGCAGCCGCGCCGTCGAGTTCGCGCGCGAGCGTGGCTTCCGCCACGGCGATCTGGCCGCGGCGCACGAATTCGGCGACGCGGCCCTGAAACAAACGTTCGAGGAAACGACGGCGCTGGCCGAGATCGGTCAGGCGCCCACGGATGCGCCCGCGCCAACGTTCGGCCAGCGCCGCCAGCGCACCCAGCGACGGATCCAGCAACTGTTCGATCTTTTCGCGCACCAGTCGCGCGAGCACCGGAGCCGCGCCGGACGTGGATACGGCGACGACCAGCGGTGCGCGGTCGATCACCGCCGGCACCTGGAAGCTGGACAGCGCCGCGTCGTCGACCACGTTGGCCCAGATGCGCTGCCGTTCCGCCGCCGCGGCAACAGTGGCGTTCACCGCTGTGTCCGAAGTGGCCGCGATGACCAGCCACTGGCGATCCAGCCACTCATCGGTGAATTCGCCGCAAATCAGCGAGATGCGGCCATTTGTTGCCCAGGTGGACAATTTCGGCGTGAATGCGGGCGCGCCGACGCGCACCGCCGCACCGGCTTCCAGCAGCGCCGCGACCTTGCGTTCGGCGACATTTCCGCCGCCGACGACGAGCACGGAACGGCCTGCAAGGTCGGCAAAGATGGGATAGAGTCGGACGGCGGACATGGCGTTTTCGGCACCGATTCCTGCGCTTATGGCGATAAACGACACGACCTCGGTCGTATCTTCGGGAACCATGCTGTGCGTCCGTCCGCGTACAGGGAAGTGAGCGTTGGCTGTGCCGATATGCCGTCACGGCATGTGCGGAAGGACAGACGTATAGACGGCCAAATGATCTGTAGTTATAGTCAGATCACCCCGCTTGAACAAAACGGCGCCGAGAGCGGCGCCACAGAAGGCCTTCGTCAAGGTCAGACCACACTGGAGAAAATGCATGAAACCGACCAATTACGCGACGCGATTCTGTACCCATTACGTAATTACCAATTGGCGTCGCTCGCTTGAATCCGAACTGTTGCGATCTCCCCAGAGAAGGCCGTCATGACACTCACACAGCTCCGTTACCTGATCGCCATCGCCGATTCCGGCCTGAACATCACGCTCGCCGCCGAGCGCGTACACGCCACCCAGCCGGGCAT
Source organism: Lysobacterales bacterium (assembly GCA_038207515.1). Taxonomy (GTDB): domain Bacteria; phylum Pseudomonadota; class Gammaproteobacteria; order Xanthomonadales; family Rhodanobacteraceae; genus Tahibacter. The sequence goes on from JBBQZR010000001.1 coordinate 35,221, forward strand.
TTCCAAGCAGTTGAAGCAGCTGGAAGATGAACTCGGTTTCCAGATCTTCGCCCGCAAGGGCAAGAGCCTCGAACGCATCACTCCCGCCGGTGTACAGGTCATCGATCGCGCCCGCGTGATCCTGGCCGAAGCCGCCAACATCCGCGCCCTCGCCGCCAATCTTCGCAACGAAGCCCAGGGCGAACTGCGCATCGCAACTACCCATACTCAAGCCCGTTTCGTGCTGCCGCGAACCATCGCCAGCCTGAAGCGCCGCTATCCCCAGGTCAGCGTCCATCTCAAGCCCAGCGGCGATGCCGAAGTGCTGGCCTTGCTCGAACGCGGCGAAGCCGACATCGCGATCGTCTCGACGGCCGGCAGCGTGCCCGCCGGCGGCATGGCCGTGCCGCTGTTCCGCTGGGACCGCCATGTGCTCGTGCCGCGCAGCCATCCGCTCGCCCGGCTCGACAAGGCGCCGCGCCTCGATGAGCTCGCGGAATACCCGCTGGTCAGCTACGAGTCGTCGCTGAAACCCGATTCGTCGCTGCGCCGCGCCTTCCTTGGCGCCGGCCTGCTGCCGCGCATCGCGATCACGGCGCGCGACGCGGACCTGATCAAGACCTATGTGCGCGCCGGGCTCGGTGTCGGCGTGCTCGCCGAAATGGCCCTGCTGCCCGAGGACATGGCCGACCTCAAGACCTTGCCGGTGCCGGGCCTGTTCCCGCTGTGCACGACCTGGGTCGTCCTTCGCCGCGACCGCGTGCTGCGCGATTACGCGCTGGATCTGATCGCCGACCTCGCGCCGCAGCTCGACCGCCGCGGCCTGCGCCGCGTGCTCGACGGTGTCACGACGCCGGACTGGCCCGCGCCGCCGCATTGGCGCCAGCTCAGCGCGTCGACCGAGAAGTCGGCTGCGCATGTCGGGTTTGCCGCCCAGGCAGCCTGACGCGAGCGCCGCTCCGGGAGTGAACAACGCCGCGCTTTGCGCGGCGTTGTTTTTTCAGCGCGGCCGGCGGTCAAGTCGTGACTGTCGAGGCCGACGTTCCACGCAGATCGCGGTCACAGTGTTGCGTCGAGATGCAAAGATCGGCAGCGATCAGCAACACCGCGGCTGCACGGAGCTCAGCGCCCTCAGGGCCAGCTTCGCGCCAGATCCCGCCGCAGTGCCGACGGCAGCAGCCAGGCCAGCGTCGCGCCGCGCATGCCGGACTTTGTCAACAGTTCCACATGCTGCGCTTCGCTGCAGGGCGAAGCGCGGCCGGCGCGCTGCAGCAGGTCGTGCGCGGTCAGCTCGGTCGCGACGTCGCCGGATGCGAGCGCGCCTGAGTGCAGCGGCAGCGCGTAGTCCGCGGCATCGTCGACGCGGCCTTGCGCCAGCGCGAGACCGGCGCTGGCGATGTCGAGGCGCCGCCGGCCGAGCCAGTCGTCCGCCACGAGCAGCGCACGCGCCGCGGCGAGTTCGCGCGCGGCCTGCAGGGGCTCGCCGAGCACGAGGCTCGCTTCGGCCAGGCTCAACCGTGCATCGAGTTCCAACAGCGCATAGCCCGAGGCCTGTATCGGCGCGAGCAGCGCCTCGATTTCGCGCCGGACCTGCGCCGCGTCGCCGTGGCGCGCGGCCTGGGGCGCCCATTCCAGCGCCAGGCTCCAGCGCGGGACGAGGCTCGGTACGCCGCGCAGTCCCGTCTGTACGTCGTTCAGCGGCGTCGCGGCGCGGCTGCGGTCGCCGCCGAGCAGCGAGAGTTCGGCGCCGCCGAGACGCCCGTACAAACCGATGGACGGATCGACCGAGTTGGCGCAGCGCGAGAAATCCGCTTCCGCCGCCGCGGTCTCGCCGCGCAGCAACGCCAGCGTGCCGCGCAGGCAGGCCAGGCTGAAGGCGATCTCGGGCGCCTCGCGGCGCAATGCCTTGTCCACAATGGATCCTTGTGGATCGGCGCGCTCGAGCACGGCCTGCGCGGCGTCGAAACGGCCCTGGCGCACATGGATCAGGCCGATCAGCACGTCGAGGTTGGTGTCGAGCCCGTCCTTGCCCGGCTGCGGGCGCAGCTCTTCGGCGCGACGCAGCGCCGCGGCCAGGTCGCCATGCAGATAGTCCTCGTTGATGCGGTCGAACACGATGGAATGCAGCTGGGCATGCGCGCCGCTCGCGACCGCGAGGCTCGCGGCCTGGTCGAGATACTGGCGGTACGCGGCGAAGTCGCCGAGACGGTGGAACTTGTAGGACGCGCGCCGCAGCGCCTCGAATTCGATCGCCTGGTGGCCGCTCGCGCGTGCTGCGGTCAGCAGCGCGGACAGGTGCGCGGGCTCGCGCTGCGGATCGGCGAGGTCGGCATAGAAGCGCATCAGGTGTGCGCGCAGCGGATCGCCGGCACTGTCGTAGAGGCCGGCGACCGCGTCGAAACGCGCCGCGATCGCCGCGCCTTCGCCCTGCATCCAGTCGGCGATCGTCACGGCTTGCGCCGCCATCGCGCCTTCGTAGTTCCAGCCGGCATCCTGCGCGAGTTGCTGCGCGACCAGCGCCGCCGTGCGCGCGTTGCTCGCGTCGCCCATGGTGCCGTAGGCCGCCGACAGGTTGAGCTGCGCCATGATGCGCAGCGCCACGGGCTGGCGCTGCCAGCGCGGCGCCGACAGCAGCGCGATGGTGTCGGCCGCGTGTCCGGCGCGTAGCTGCGCGCGCGCCTCGTCGAGCACGAACTGGGCCTGGTTCGGAAAGCGCTGCGCGAGCCCGGCGAACGCTTGCGCCGCTTCGCTGTGCCGTTGTGCCACGACGAGGCGCTGCGCGCCGAGCAGCGCGCGCGCATCGTCCGGCCAGTCGCTCGCGGCCGACTGCAGTCGCGCGAAGTGCTCGTCGGCGGCGCGGTACTGTCCGAAGGTCAGCAGCGACTGCGCGAGTTGCAGCCGCGCCAGACCGAAATCCGGTTCCTGTTCGACCACACTGCGCAGCCGTTCCAGGTACGGCGTCCATTCGCGCTGGCGGTGATGCAGTACCGCCTGCGCGTAGCGCTGCGCATTTTCCGCGCGCAGGCGCAGCACCGGCCGCGCTTCGCGCGCGCGCTGCGGCAGCAGATCGGACAGGACGGCCTGGCTGACCTGATCGATGAGTTCGTCGACCGATTCGAGCGCGCCTTCGGCCTCGCGGTTGGCGCCCGACGGCGTGCGCGCCTGCAGGCGCAGGCGGCCGGCGCCGCTCGGCATTGCCGACAGCAGCACCACTTCGACGCCGCGGCCGTCGCTGGCGTCGGCGGCGAGATCGGCCGCGCTGAGCACGACGACTTCGGGCGCAAGAGACAGCTGCCATTCGAGCCAGCTCTGCAGCACGGTCGCCGGCCAGCGCGTGTCCGCGCCCGCGCCCGGATCGTCCAGCGGCAGTAGCGCGATGCGCCGGCCGACCGCGGGCGTGCTCGCGGCGAACCAGGAAACGACGAGGCCGAGCACGACCGTGGCCGCCGCGAGCCAGGGCAGCGCGCGGCGTCGCGGCAGGGGCGTCGCGGGTGCCGGCAACGTGGGCGGCGAATCCGCTTCGGCCGGCGCCGCCGTGACATCGCTGCCGGCCAGGCGCAGCCCCTCGTCGTCGAGTTCCAGCGGCAGCACCGGCCCCGGCGGCTCGAACACATAGCCGCGCTTGGCGACGGTGCGGATCCAGAGCTTGCGCTCTTCGCCGAGCAGGCGGCGCAGCACCGACACGGTCTGGGTCAGGTTGCCGTCCTCGACCACGACGCCGGCCCAGATGCGCTGCAGCAGCGATTCGCGCGTGTGCAGGCGATTGGGTTCCGCGAGGAACAGCAGCAGCACGTCGAACACGCGGCTGCTGAGTTCGACTTCGCCCTCCGCCTTACACAGGCGGCGATAGCGCAGATCGACGCAGAGATCGCCGACGCGCACGACCGGCGTGTCCGCCGGCCAGGTGGCTGGATTCAGTGTTTGCACGGTGATGTCCCTCGCCCCGGCGCATGGTACTCCGCGCCTGTGCGGCGTCGAGGGGCGGTTCGCCGTGCTCGCACGCGGCGGCGCGCGAGGCATTCAGGAACGGTCGGCGACCCGCCGCAAGAGCCTGCCGCTACCGTCGCCTCGAGCGCACGTTTAGCGCGCTTGAGCGGTTCTTGAGACAAATTTGAGAGTGCCGAGCAGGAACGTCGGCGCGCTGCGCGGCCACGCTGAACCGACCCGGGTCCGCTTAGGCCATTTGGTTATGACGCTGAACCAGTTGCGCTACTTCGTTGCGATCGTCGACGCCGGCCTGGTGATCTCGCGCGCCGCCGAACGCGTGCACACCACCCAGTCGGCCCTGTCCAAACAGCTCAAGCAGATCGAAACCGAAATGGGCCAGCCGCTGTTCCAGCGCCGCGGCTATGCGCTGAGCGCGCTGACGCCCTGCGGCAGCCGCGTGATCGAGCACGCGCGCGCCGTGCTCGCCGAGATGAGCGGCATCCACAGTCTGGCGCTGCACCGCCGCGGCGGCATGAGCCGCGCGCTGCGCATCGCGACGACGCCGACCCAGGCGCGCTACGTGCTGCCCGCGGCGCTGGAACGCCTCAAGCGCGAACACAGCCAGCTGCAGGTCAGCCTCACGGTCGGCGGCGACGAGGAAGTGCTGGCCTGGGCCGAGAGCGGCCGTATCGACCTCGCGCTCGCGAGCACGCCGGGCCTGCGCCCGCGCCACGTCGCCTCGGTGCCGCTGTACCGCTGGCAGCGCCTGGCCCTCGTGCCGCTGCGCCATCCGCTGCTGCGCCTCGGGCGCGGCCTCACGATCGCCGACCTCGCCGCGCATCCCATCGTCACCTACGAATCCGCGCGCGACCCGCTGTCGGATTTCGCCCGCGCCTTCGCCTTGCACGGCCTGCGGCCCAACCTCGCCACACTCAGCGGCGACGCGGACCTGATCAAAGCCTACGTGCGCGCCGGCCTGGGCATCGGCATCGTCGCCGAGACCGCCTACCGCCGCGACAGCGACGACGATCTGTGCGCGCTGCCCGTTGGCGAACTGTTCCGCACCTGTACCGCCTGGGCCGCATTCCCCGCGCGTACGAGCCCGGCCGAACCGGCACTGGAACTCGTCGCCGATCTCGCCCCGCACATGGAGATCCGCGCGATGCGCCGCACGCTGGCCCTCGGCGAAGCCGGCGAGTGGCCGATGCCGCCGGGGTGGGCTAGCGTGGCGCAGCGGGCGGTGGCGTAGGTTGGGGTAAGCCGCAGGCACACCCCAACATCGAGGTACATCCGCAACTGATATCAGCCGGGCGAAACGATCCACGGACTGCGGAGACTTCGTTTTGTCAGCGCAAACCTCGATAGGTGGCGGTATCGGGTCCTCCCGTCCGTCGAGCAGCAGGGTGAAACTTCGACGGTCTTTCCGCCTGGCGGGCGGCTGGGGTGAAACTTCGCCGGTTTTTCCGCCCGCCGACCGGCTTGGGTGAAACACCTCGGTGTTGGGGTGCGCCTGCGGCTTACCCCAACCTACGCGGCAGGTGCGGAACGGTTATCGGGATTTTTCGCTCTTTATCCATTCCTCCACATTTTCCCGTAGCAGCGCCAGCGGCACGACGCCTTGGTCGATGACATGGCTGTGGAACTGGCGGATGTCGAACTTCGCGCCGAGTTCGCGTTCGGCCTGTTCGCGCAGGGCGAAGATTTCGAGGCCGCCGGAATCGTATGACGTGAGCTGCGCGGGCATCACGGCCATGCGGTCGATCAGGTCTTCGGTGCCGGCCTGGCCGAAGCGGCCGGTGGCGGCGAGGTAGTCGATGGTCTGCTGGCGGGTCCAGCCGAACAGGTGCATGCCGGGGTCGGCGACCATGCCGCGCGCCGGCCAGATGCGGCGCGAGATCTTCGCGTATTCGGTCTGGTAGATGCCGGCTTCCTCGGCCAGGCGTTCGGAATAGCGTCCCCAGCCTTCGAGATAGGCGGAATTGAAGCCGAGCTTGGCGACGCGGTGCGACGGCTGCAATTCGTTCGCGAGCGCGATCTGCAGGTGATGGCCGGGCCAGGTTTCATGCACCAGCGTGATCTCGGCCGAGCCGCGCGTTTCCACTTTCCAGTTCTCGAGCTGGATGCGGTATTCGCCGGGCTTGCTCGTGTCGGGGCTCGGAATGTAGTGCGAGCTGACGCCGGTGCCGCGCTGGAATTCGGGGAAGGGCTCGATGATCGCCGGCTGCTTCGGCATGCGCGCGAACAGCGGTGCGCTGAGCTGGCGCGCGCGCTCGAGGCCGGCGCGCGAGTAGTCGAGCAGTTCCTTCTCCGAACCGAAATGGTTCTTCGGTTCCTTGTCGACTTTGGCGATGATGGTCTTGATGTCGCGCGTGCCGAACAGGCGCTGGCCGATGTCGGCGACGATGGCTTCGTTGTCGGCGACGGTCTTCTGGCCGAGTTCGTAGACCTCGCGCGGGCTGCGCGTCAGCGTCGTGGTATTGCGCAGCAGTGCGGCATAGCAGGCCGCGCCGTCGGGCAGATCCGCCAGCGCGACGCTGTCGCGCGCCTTGGCGCGGTATTCGTTGCGGATGAAGTCGCGGTAGCGCGTGATCGCCGGCTGCACGGTGTCGCGCATGACCTGGGCTAGCTGCGTCTTGAACGCGGCATCGTCCGCGCGCTTGGCCGGTGAATAGAACGGCAGGTCCTCGGGCTTTCCGGCGACCATGCCGTCGAGCTGCTTGAGCACGCGGTCGACGACGCTTTTCGGCACGCTGTAGCCGGTCGCGAGCCCGGTGCGCAGGTTGGCGATGTCGTTGTCGACATAGGTACCGAGCGCGGACCAGCGCGCGACGGCCTGGCTGCGTTCCTCGGGCGCAGTGACGGGTTGCGCCTGAGCCGCTTCGGCGAGGCTCGACAGCCAGCCGTTCATGTGGCTGATGGTCCAGCGTTCGCGATGGCAGATGCGCATCTGGCGGCCGGACTCGAGACTTTCGCGCAGCACCGCATAGCTCACCGCGTTCGGCGTGCCGCGCAGCGGTGCCGCGTCGATGCGCGCGAGATCGGCGAGCATCGCGTCTTCCTGCGCATCCCAGGCGGCGATCTCGGCGGCGGAATTGCGCGGCAGGCGGTCATGTGATTTGACCGGCACGCCGGTGAAATAGGTCACGGTCGGATCGAAGTCGAGCACCGCGTCGACATAGCGGTCGGCCAGCGCGTTGACCGCGGCGACGGCGTCGGGTGCGACCGTCGCGGCAGGTGCGAGCGGCGCAGGTTTCGCCGCGGCGGATTCGTCGCGCACGGGACTGGAGCAGGCGGCGGCGAGCACCGCGGCGCTCGCCGCGGCGATCGCAGCGCGGATCGGATAGGGCTGTCGGGAATGCGGCATGAGCTGTCCTTGGCGGTAAGAGGCACGGAAACGCTATAGGCAATGCCTGTGCCAATCCGCGAACGATACGACACTGGCGCGGTTGTGCGGTTTGCCGCATTGGCGCACTCGCCGGCGCGTGTCCGCGGACACGGACAGCGTCCGCGCGGTACAGAGCCGGCAGCGTGACGCTGCGCCATTCGTCGAGCACATCCTGCAGATTGGCTGCCTAGATCGCGCGTGCGGCTGCTCGGCCCATGACGATTGCTCCAGCATGCCGCGCGCTCATACGTGGGGCGCGTGGCCGGGCGTAGCGTCAACGCGTCGTCGCGACGGGGGTTGCGGCGGCCGTGACGCAGCCGGGTGCCGCGTTGAAGCGCCGGCCAGCACAGCGACTTCCATGAGGAAGCGGCGCCGGGAGCACCGGTGCCGGGGACGTGCCTGCGCCACGAAACGGACGAGCGGACCGCGGATAGAGGGTGCGGTCTACACCATAAATCGCTAAGTAGAATGGGTGAACTCGTGAACAAAGTAGTCAGCAGCAAACTGGGTCGGCGCACGGCGCTGAGTCTCGCGGCCGCGGCGCTGTTCGGCGGCACGGCCTCAATGGCCAGTGCCGCGTCGATCTGGGCGGATCGCGCCGCCAGCGGCGAACGCGTTTCGCTCGAGGCGACCCAGCGTGGAGAGACGTATACGCGCTTTATCGTGCATTACATCGACGCCAGCCTGTACGGCACGCGCGAGCATGCGGCGGTCGCCGACATCGCGGCCAAACGCGTCGAGGCCGACCTCTCGCGCGTCAGCAGCGCGCTGTCGACGCCGTTGACGCTCGTACGGCCGACCGCCACCGGCGGTTTCGTGTTCGAAGTGCGCAGCGACGGCGCGCGTCGCGCGGCGTCGGCCGAGACGATCATGCGCGAGCTCGCCAAGAATCCGGACGTGGCGTTGGTCGAGCCGGACCTGCGCATGCAGATCGCGCTGACGCCGAACGACACGCGCTATCAGGACCAGTGGCATTACTTCGAGTCCACCGCCGGCATGAACCTGCCGGAAGCCTGGGACATCTCCACCGGCAGCGGCGTCGTCGTCGCGGTCATCGACACCGGCATCACGACGCACAGCGATCTGTCGGGCCAGACCGTCGCCGGCTATGACTTCATCAGCGACACGACGGTGTCCAACGACGGCAACGGCCGCGACTCGAATCCGGCCGATCCCGGCGACGCCTACAACGGCAACAACTCCAGCTGGCACGGTACGCACGTCGCCGGCACGATCGCCGCGCTGACCAACAACAGCAAGGGCGTAGCCGGCGTCGCCTTCAACGCGAAGATCCAGCCGCTGCGCGTGCTCGGCAAGGGCGGCGGCAGCCTTGCCGACATTTCCGACGCGATCATCTGGGCCTCCGGCGGCAGCGTCTCGGGCGTGCCCGCGAACGGGACCCCGGCGAAGGTCATCAACCTCAGCCTCGGCGGCAGCGGCTCGTGCAGCAGCACCTACCAGAGCGCGATCAACGGCGCGCGCCAGCGCGGCACTGTGCTGGCCATCGCCGCGGGCAATTCCAACACCAACGTGTCGGGCTTCCAGCCGGCCAACTGCAGCGGCGTCATCGCCGTCGCGGCGAGCGACCGCGAAGGCAATCGCGCCTCGTATTCGAACTACGGTACCGGCATCGACGTGACCGCACCCGGTGGCGAGACCGCGGTGTCGGGCAACGGCGTGCTGTCGACGCTCAATACCGGCACGAGCGCGCCGGGCAGCGAAACCTATTCGTACTACCAGGGTACGTCGATGGCCTCGCCGCACGTGGCCGGACTCGCCGCGTTGATTCTCGCGAAGGCGAGCAAGACGCCGGACGAAATCGAGACCCTGCTCAAGCAGAACGTGCGTCCGCTCGCCGGCAGTTGCAGCGGCGGCTGTGGCGCCGGTCTGGTCGACGCGAAGAAGACGCTGCTCGCGCTCGGTGGTGGCGGCAACGTTGCGCCAACGGCGAACTTCACCTACAGCGTGAACGACCTGACCGTAGGCTTCAGCGATTCTTCCAGCGACAGCGACGGCAGCATCGCCTCGCGCGCCTGGGACTTCGGCGACGGCACCACCTCGACGCAGACCAGCCCGAGCAAGACCTACGCCGCGGCCGGCACCTATACGGTCAAGCTCACGGTCACCGACGACGGCGGCCTGACCAACACCAAAACCGTATCGGTCACGGTGCCGAGCAACGGCGGCGGCAGCGTGTTGCAGAACGGCGTAGCCAAGACCGGCCTGAGCGCCGCGATCAACACCTCGCTCGATCTCACGCTGGAAGTGCCGGCCGGTGCGAGCGGCCTGAAGTTCGTCACGAGTGGCGGCAGCGGCGACGTGGACGTCTACGCGAAGTTCGGCAGCGCGCCGACGACCTCCAGCTACGACTGCAAGGCCGACACGCCGAACACCGCTGAGACCTGCACGATCACGACGGCGCAGGCGGGTACCTACCACGTCAAGCTCGTCGCGTACGCCGCGTTCTCGAATGTGAGCCTGACCGGCAGTTACACCACAGGCGGCGGCTTCAGCAACACGACGAACTACACGATCCCGGATCCGGGCAACGTCACGAGTCCGATCACCGTGTCAGGCCAGTCGGGCAATGCGTCGAGCCAGACCAGGATCACGGTCAACATCGTGCACCCGTATCGCGGCGACGTGCAGCTGGATCTCATCGCGCCGAACGGGCAGAGCGTGCGCATCAAGAACGTCGACAACGACAGCGGCGACGACATCCACGCGACGTATACGGTGAACGCGTCGGCCTCCGCGAAAAACGGTCTGTGGCGCCTGCGCGTCACCGACGTCTATGCGACGGACGCCGGCTACCTCGACGACTGGAGCATCCAGTTCTGATCGTCGCGGATTGAAGTCCCCGCCGTATACCGCCACGCATCGCGGGATACGGTTCCGCGGCCGCCGGACCCCACCCGGCGGCGCGGGTCTGGGGCGGCGTCTGACGAGGAAAGCGTGTGCAGGAGTGAGAGACGAGCAGAGCATGTCTTCTCACTCGGTTCTCACTCTTGCTTACTTTTCCAGCCGGTTCCCCTTAGGGAACCTCTGAACAAGTCGATATCTGCCTTTGATTCTGGAGCCCCCTTGAGTCAAGGGGGTGAAGAGTGATCGCTCAGAACCGCAGGTTCTGATCACTCTGAACGCCCAACGGGCCGGGCGGCCAAATGCCTGCGAAGCAGGCGTTTGGCGGGGTTGTGGAGATCTGGTGCTGAGTACAAAAGCGGTAGTTCCAGGACTTGTTCAGAACTTCCTTAGGGCTGACGTCGCAAATACGTAGCCTTACGGGTAGTGTTCGCGCTCCGTGCCCGCCGTCTCCGATCGCATGTCCGCCGATATCGCCGCGCTGCTGCAGACCATCGCCGATGAGGCCATCACGCTGACCGACCAGGGCGCCGTCGCCGACTACATTCCGGCGCTGGCGAACGTTCCCCCGCGGCAGTTCGGCATCGCCGTCGCGACGGTCGACGGTGCGCTGCACCGTGCCGGCAGCGCCGATCAGGCGTTCTCGATCCAGAGCATCTCCAAGCTGTTCGCGCTGGCTCTGGCGCTGCAGCGTGAAGGCGACGACCTGTGGCAGCGCGTCGGGCGCGAACCGTCGGGCACGCCGTTCAATTCGCTGGTGCTGCTCGAACGCGAAAGCGGCGTGCCGCGTAATCCGTTCGTCAATGCCGGCGCGCTCGTCGTCACCGACGTGCTGTGCCACCGCTATCTGCAGCCCGAACGCGCGGTGCTCGAATTCGTGCACCGGCTGCTGGGCCGCACGAGCGTCGCGATCGACGCGCAGGTCGCGCGCTCCGAGCGTCTGCACAGCGACCGCAATTCCGCCATCGCCCATTTCATGCGCAGCTTCGGCAATCTCAGGCAGGAGGTCGCGGCGATTCTCGATGCCTACTGCGCGCAATGCGCGATCGCGATGTCCTGCGCCGAACTCGCGCGCGCCGCGCTGTTCCTGGCCGCCGACGGCGTGCAGCCCGGCGGCACGCGCGTACTCGAAGCACCCGATGCGCGTCGCATCAACGCGCTGATGCTGACCTGCGGTGCCTACGACGCGGCCGGCGACTTTGCGTTCCGCATCGGCCTGCCGACGAAGACCGGCGTCGGCGGCGGCATCCTCGCGATCGTGCCGGGACAGATGAGCATCTGCGCCTGGTCGCCGCGCCTGGACGCGACCGGCAACTCGATCGCGGCCGCAGCGGCGATCGAACGTTTCGCGGCGGCGACGGGGTTGTCGATTTTTCGCTGAGCGAAGCGCCGAACGCCGCGGCGCCCCGATCAAAGCCCCGTAGGCTGGGGTGAGCCGCCAGGCGAACCCCAGCATCGAGGTGTCTCACCGGGGCGGTGGCTACGGCGGAAGAATCACGGGATGTGCGGGGGTGGCGAATATTTCCTCCGTCGAAGAGGCGGTTTGCGGGGATGCCTCGATGCTGGGGTGCGCTGCGCTTACCCCAGCCTACGTGCGCCGCGCTCGCACCGCCTACCGTGCGGATATCCTGTCCACCGCCGCGCGCATGACCCAGTCCGCCTTGCGATCCTCGCCGACCATGAACACCGCGGTGCCGGCTTTCTCGAAGCCTTGTTTCTCGTAGAAACGGATCGCCTGCGGTGCCTCCTGCCAGACCAGCAGCCACAGCCAGTGCCGGCCGCGTTCGCGCGCCGCGGCGCGCACGGCGTCCATCAGCAGTGCCGCGCCGCCGCGGCCATGGTGTGCCGGCGCGAAGTAGAAGCGGCCGAGTTCGCATGCACCGGCTTCGGTCACGCTGTCGGGCGCGCGGGTCGCGAAGCGTACCTGCGCATAGCCGGCGATCTCGCCGTCAGTCTCGGCAATCAGCGTGACGATGTCGGGATTCGCGATCTCCGCGGCCTGCTTTCCGCACTCGAAGTTGGCCGTGACGAAAGCGCCCGTATTTGCCGCGTCGCTGGCATGGCCGTAGGCGGCGAGAAACCACTCGATCATCAGCGGCGTCAGCACGGCGGCGTCGGCTGCGACCGCGCGGCGGATATGCAGGGCTATGGGTTCGCTCATGGCACGGCTCCGTCAGTCGGTTGAAACGCCGGTCAGGAATTCAATGGCCCGGCGCGGGCGCGGCGGCTTTTTCGAGCACGTTCTGGGTCATCGCGACGGCCAGGGTCTCCTCGCCGAGGAAGACCTGGGCGATGTTCTCCCGCTGCAGCAGGCGTGCTTCTTCCTCGCTGTGCGAGCGCACCACGACCTGGATTGCCGGGTTCAGCGCGCGCGCGATTTCCACCATGCGGCGCACATGGAACGTGTCGCGAATCGCGATCACGAGCAGGCGTGCGCGGGCGACGTGGGCCTGGATCAGCACGGCCGGTTCAGACGCGTCGCCGGCGACCGCATGCAGGCCCTGAATGCGCAGCTGTTCGACGCGTTCGCGGTTCTCGTCGGCGACGACCAGACGCAGGCCGCGCTCGCGCAGCGCCGCGGCGATGCGCTTGCCGACGCGGCCATAGCCGACCAGCAGCACATGGTCGGTCAGATAGTCCGAGCTCACGTTGGTCGGCAGTTCGGCCAGCGGATCGGCCGGGCGTTCGAGCTTGCGCGCCATGATCGAGCGCTTGCGGATCCAGGCCTGCGCCGGTTCGATCGCCTGGAACAGCAGCGGGTTGAGCGCGATCGAGACGATGGCGCCGGCAAGGATCAGGTTCTGTCCCTGCTGCGGCAGGATGTTCAGCGACACGCCGAGCGCGGCGATGATGAACGAGAACTCGCCGATCTGGGCGAGGCCGGCGGAGACGGTCAGCGCAGTGTTCAGCGGATAGCGCAGCAACAGCACGAGCGCCAAGGCGGCGATGCTCTTGCCGAGCACGATCACGGCAACTACCGCGGCCACCATCAGCGGCTGCTCGATCAGGATCTTCGGATCGAACAGCATGCCGACCGAGACGAAAAACAGCACCGCGAACGCGTCGCGCAGCGGCAGTGATTCCTCAGCCGCGCGGTAGCTCAGTTCCGATTCGCGCAGCACCATGCCGGCGAGGAAGGCGCCGAGCGCGAACGACACATCGAACAGCGTGCCGGCGAGGAAGGCGATGCCGACGGCCGCGGCGATCACGCAAAGCGTGAACAGTTCGCGCGAGCCCGTGCGTGCGACCTGCCATAGCAGCCACGGAAACAGCTTGCGCCCGCCGACCAGCATCAGCACGACGAACGCGGCGACCTTGCCGAGCGTCAGCGTGACGCTGAGCCACAGCGGCCGCGCGGCCTGGGCCGCGTCGACGTGCTCCGGCGCGGTGTCGCCGGCCAGGGCCGGCAGCAGCACCAGCGCCAGCACCATGACCAGGTCTTCCACCACGAGCCAGCCCACGGCGATGCGGCCGTTGACCGATTCCACGAGGCCGCGGCTTTCGAGTGCGCGCAGCAGCACGACGGTGCTGGCGACCGACAGGGCGAGACCGAACACGATGCCCGCCGCGAGCGGCCAGCCCCAGAGCCAGGCCAGGCCCATGCCCATGCCGGTCGCCACGGCGATCTGCACCAGTGCGCCCGGCAGCGCGATGCGTTTGACCGAGAGCAGGTCATCGAGGGAGAAATGCAGGCCTACGCCGAACATCAGCAGCATGACGCCGATCTCGGCGAGCTGCTGGGCGAGGTGAACGTCGGCGACGAAGCCTGGTGTGGCCGGGCCGATGAGGATGCCGGCGATGAGGTAGCCGACGAGCGCCGGCAGCTTGAAAAAACGCACTGCGATGAAGCCGACGATCAGGGCGAGACCGAGGGCGGCGGAGATGGTGGCGATCAGCTCTACGCTATGGGGCATCGGTCATCGTGGTGTTGGATGGGGCGTTGCGGGGAGCGGAAGGCGCTGGTGCCGTGACGCTCCCTCTCCCCCGACCCTGTCGGGGGAGAGGGTTGGGGTGAGGGGGAGAAGCCCAAACCGCGTGGGCGTGCAGAGTTTCGGCGTTCGCCTCTCGACGCGAAGCCAGCGGCGAAAATCACGACGCCGTGCTCGCAGGCGTTTCTCCCCCTCACCCAACCCTCTCCCCCGACAGGGTCGGGGGAGAGGGCTAAAACCTGCCTCAGCCCGAAAATTTACACCGCAACGCGTTACCGCCGTGTCACACCGCAGCCCGTCACGGCGCCACGCCGCGCACGTGCGTCTCGAACAGCTTGAGGATGCGCGCGTACTCGTCGCGCCAGGCCACGGCGTGGGTGAAGCCATGGCGCTCCAGCGGATACGGCGCAAGCTCGACATTGTCTTTCTTCAGTTCGATCAGGCGCTGGAACAGGCGTACGGAATCCTGGAAGAACACGTTGTCGTCGATCATGCCGTGGGCGATCAGCAGCGCGCCCTTGAGGCCGTCGGCAAACTCGATCGGCGAGCTGCGACGGTAGGCGATGTCGTCCACTTCCGGCGTATTGAGAATATTGGACGTGTACTCGTGGTTGTACTGGGTCCAGTCGGTGACGGGGCGCAGCGCCGCGCCGGCCTTGAACACGTCGGGCGCCTGGAACATCGCGATCAGGGCCATGAAGCCGCCATAGGAGCCGCCGTAGAGGCCGACGCGGCTCGCGTCACCGTCGTGTTCCTTGACCAGCCAGTTGACGCCGTCGATGAGGTCTTCGAGCTCGGGCTTGCCCATGTGGCGGTAGATCGCCGTGCGCCAGTCGCGGCCATAGCCTTCGGACGCGCGGTAGTCGAGATCCAGCACGAGATAGCCGCGTTCGGTCAGCAGGTTGTGGAACATCTGCTCGCGGAAATAGTACGGATAGCTCAGGTGCGTGTTCTGCGTATAGCCGGCGCCGTGCACGAACAGCACGATCGGGCGCTTGCCGCCAACCGCCGCGGGTGTGTAGAGCTTGCCCCAGATCGGCTCTTTGCCGTGCGAGGACGGCACCGGCACGATCTTGGGTTCCTGCCAGGTCAGCGCCTTGAATTCCGCCGTACGCGTATCGGTGAGCTGGCGCGGACCGCCGCCCTCGACCGGCAACAGGCTGAGCTGCTGCGGCAGGTAGCTGGACGAATACGCGACGAGCAGCTGCTTGCCGTCGGGCGAAACGCTGAAGTCTTCCACGCCTTTGAGGCTGGTCAGGCGCGTCGTCTGCCCGCCGGCCACTGGCACGCGGTAGACGTCGTAGCTGTACGGCGCCTCGGCGTTGCTCTTGAGGTAGAACCAGGCGCTGTCGGGCGAAAGCTGCGGTGCGGACACCTCGAAGCGGCCCTGCACGATCGCCTTGGCCTTGTCGCCGTCGCGGCGGGTATACAAAGCGGAAAAGCCGGATTCCTCGGACACGTACCACAGGGTGCGATTGTCCGGCAGCCAGCCATGTTCGTTGAAGTTCCAGTTGATCCAGGCCTGGTCGGTCAGGCGATGGCGCGACGTGAGCGCGGGCTTTTCCGTGTTCGCGACGGTCGCGATCCAGCGGTCCTTGTTGTCGTTTGCGCGCAGCATCACCGCAGCCTGGCTGCCGTCGCGCGTGAACTGGATCGCGTTGACGCTGATCGTGCGCGTGGCGGTCTCGGGTTTTGCCGCATCCTTCTTGTCCGCGGCCTTTTTCTTCTTCGCGTCCTTGCCCGACTTGTCCGCGTCGCCGGCTTCAGCCGCGGTTTCCTTGGGTTTGGCCTTCTCGTTCTCGGCGCGCACGGCGGCGAGCGGGTCGTCGCTGCTGCCGGGCAGCGCGGCGAAGTCGAGCTTGGTCGCGCTGCCGCTGGCCAGGTCGACGCGCCACAGCGTTTCGGGCGCGGGGCTGCCGCGACCCACGCGCGTGCGCACGTCCTCGACTTCCTCGTAGCCCGATTCGGTCACGTACATCGGCATCTTGCCGGCGCGGCCGCCGTCGAAACCCTTGGGCGTGGTGACGACGAGCAGCCAGCGGCCGTCCGGCGAGAGCTCGCTCGCGGGCGTGATCTGCACGTCGTCGCCGAGATAGACCGGCTCGGCCGCGCGGCTCGCATCGGCCTTGCGCAGTTCCTCGGCGCGCGCCTTCAGCGCTTCCTTGTTGTCGTGGTCCAGCTTGAGCGTGCCGATCAGGCGCAGCTGCAGCTTCTCGAAGTCGCCGGGTTTCTTGTCCTTGGGATTCTTTTCCGCCTTGAGCACGGCGAGCGGGTAATTGACGCCGCCGGCGAACGCGTAGCCGTACCAGTCGTTGCCGCGGCGGTAGTGCAGGCTGGCCTGGTCGGCGGAGAACTGCGGCGAGCTTTCGTCTTCGCTGCTGCGCGTGACCTGGATCAGCCGGTTGCTGCCCAGTTCGCGCACGAATACGTCGCCGTTGCGGATGAACGCGGCACGCTGGCGCGCCGTGTCGTACACCGCATCCTTGCCGTCGATGCCGGCGAGCTCGGCCGGGCTCAGCACGCCGTCCTTGCCGTCGGCCGCGCCAATCCGGTGGACGTCGCGCACGACCGACCCGGGGCGCTTGAGCGCGTAGTACACCGCGCTGCCGTCGGTGGACCAGTATGGCGATTCGACCGGTGCGCCGATCCAGTCGGGTTCGGCCATGATCCGGTCGAGGGTGAGCGCCGCCTGGGTCGGCAGGGCGACGAGACTGACGAGGACGGCGACGGCGGCACTGAGCCTGACGGACATGGGCGACTCCGGGACGGGATTGCCCGAGGATAGCGAAGCCGCGCGCGCTTGAGCCGTGGCAATGGTCACTGTGGGGGAGTCGGGAATGGGGAATGGGGAATCGTTAGAGCGGAGGCGGATTCGCCCGCTCTTGCTTCTACGATTCCCTATTCCCCATTCCCCATTCCCGGCACCTCAGGCACCATGATCCTTTTGCCGGAGCCGCCCATGATCCTGCCCGCCGTCGAACTGGAGACCAAGCCCAAGCCGCGCCACAGCATCATCTGGCTGCATGGCCTGGGCGCCGACGGACACGATTTCGCGCCGATCATCCCGGAACTCGTGCCGCGCGAGTGGCCGGCGCTGCGCTTCGTGTTCCCTCATGCGCCGGTGCGGCCGGTGACGATCAACGGCGGCGCGGCAATGCGCGCCTGGTACGACATCAAGGGCAGCGACATCGCCTCGCGCCAGGACGAGACCGGGGTGCGCGAATCGGTCGCTCAGCTTGACGCGCTGATCGCGCGCGAACACGACCGCGGCGTGCCGGCGGAACGCGTGATCCTCGCCGGATTCTCCCAGGGCGGCGCCGTCGTGCTGGCCGGCGGCGTGCGCCATGCCAAGCGCCTCGGCGGCGTGGTCGCGCTGTCGACCTACCTGCCGATCCACGAGACCACCGCGGCCGAGCGCAGCGTAGCCAATGCGGAACTGCCGATCTTCATGGCCCACGGCAGCCACGACCCGGTCGTGCCGCAGTCGCTCGGCACGCGTTCGCGCGACCTGCTGCGCGGCCTCGGCTACCCCATCGACTGGCATAGCTATCCGATGGCGCATACGGTCAGCGCGGAGGAAATCGCCGACCTGCGGCAGTGGCTGGGGCAGCGCCTCGGCGCATAATCCGGCGCAGTGTCCAGCGCCGGGGAGGGCGCAGGTTGGCCATACCCGAACGCGCCCCGGCAGTTAGCGCCGCGACCGACCCAGCACACCATTGGCTGCCGAATTTCTGCAGCTGGCCGGTGCTGTTCGCGCTGGTCGTGATCGGCGAGCTGGTCGCGCTGGTCGTCGTGCTCGCCGCCAGCGATGCGCGCATCCCGTCCTGGCAGAGCTTTGGCACGGCCAGCCTGTTCGTGCAGTGGCTCGCGGTGGTCTGGACCTTCTCGCTGTGCAAGGCGCGGCCGCTGCTGCTGCGCCTGGCGCCATGGATGGGCGAGTTCGCCGCGTACAGCCTGATGCTGGCCACTACCGCGGCGGCGAGCTGGGTCGTGTTCGCGATCGACCGCAACCTCAACCTCGGCTTCATCGACGTAGGCGCCGACCAGTGGCGCTTCGTGCTGCGCAACAGCGTGATCTGCGCGCTGATCGGCGGCGCCGTGCTGCGCTACTTCTACGTGCAGGAGCAATGGCGCGAACGCGTCCACGCCGAAGAGCGCGCGCGTTTCGACGCACTGCAGGCACGCATACGCCCGCATTTCCTGTTCAACAGCATGAACGTCATCGCGAGCCTGATCCGCGCGCGGCCGGCCCAGGCCGAAACGGCGGTCGAAGACCTGGCCGACCTGTTTCGCGCCGCGCTCGGTCGCGAGGACGCACGCGGTACGCTCGGTGAAGAACTGGACCTCGCGCGCGGCTACCTGCGCATCGAACAGTTGCGCCTGGGCGAACGCCTGCGCGTGGACTGGCGCGTCGACACGCTGCCCCGCGAACTCGAGCTGCCGTCGCTGCTGCTGCAGCCACTGGTGGAGAACGCGGTCTACCACGGCATCCAGCCGCTGCCCGAAGGCGGCGCCGTTGAAGTCGATGGCAGCAGCGACGGCGTGACGATCGAGATCCGTGTGCGCAATCCGTGCCCGCCACCGGCGGCGCGCCGCGGCAACCGCAACGGCGTGGCGCTGAACAATATCCGCAGCCGGCTGGCGCTGCATTACGGCGAGCGCGCGGAGCTGGTGTCGGAAGACCAGGTCGGCGCGTTCGAATGCCGCCTGCGCATTCCGCTGCAGCGCTGAGGTCGCGCACGGTATGCATAAATCTAAAAGTGGAGTAATGAGATGCGTGTACTGATTGCCGACGACGAACCGCTCGCGCGCGAACGGCTCGCTGCGCTCGTTGCCGATGCGGGCGGCGAAGTGATCGCGAGCGTGGAGAACGGCGAGCAGGCGGTGCAGCAGGCCGATCTTCTGCGGCCGGATGTCTGCCTGCTCGATATCCGCATGCCCGGGTTGGACGGACTGGATGCGGCGCGCCTGATCGGCGCGCTGACCGATCCGCCGGCGGTGATCTTCTGCACCGCCTACGACGAGTACGCGCTCAAGGCTTTCGACGCGCATGCGGTCGACTACGTGCTCAAGCCCGTGCGCCGCGAACGGCTGGAACAGGCGCTGGCGCGCGCCGGCCGGCTCGGCGCGAACAAGCTCGACAAGGTCGCCGGCACGCTCGGGCCGCACCGCCAGCGCAGCCATATCTGCGCGCGCGTGCGCGGCAATCTCGTGCTCGTGCCGGTACAGGACATCCTTTACCTGCAGGCCGAGGACAAGTACGTCGTCGTGCATCATTCCAAGGGTCAGGTGCTGGTCGAGGATGCGCTCAAGGGACTCGAGGACGAGTTCGGCGACCAGTTCGTGCGCATCCACCGCAACTGCCTCGTCGCGCGCGAACGCATGTCCGGCCTGACCCGCGGCAACGACGGGCGCGTATTCGTCCGGGTCGACGGCAGCGCGGACGTGCTGGAAGTCAGCCGGCGCAACTTGCCGGGATTGAGGAAGCTGGTGAGAAGTCTCTGACTTCCGGGAATCGGGAATCGGGAATGGGGAATCGTAAGAGCGTGGGTGGCGCCCCGCGCTTTGCTTCTACGATTCCCGATTCTCCATTCCCGATTCCCGGCCAATGTCATAGCATGCCGCGTCGTCCGCGATGTCCGGTCATCCATGAAAACTTTGCGTATCGCCACTCGCCAGAGCGCCTTGGCCCTTTGGCAGGCTGAACATGTCGCCGCGCGCCTGCGCGCCGTGCACGCGGATTTGCACGTGGAACTGGTGCCGATGACCACGCGCGGCGACGAGATCCTCGACCAGCCGCTGTCGGCGATCGGCGGCAAAGGGCTGTTTCTCAAGGAACTGGAAGTCGCGATGCTCGAAGGCCGCGCCGACATCGCCGTGCATTCGCTCAAGGATGTACCGATGGAGGTCGAAAGCGGCTTCGCACTGGGCGCGGTGCTCGAACGCGCGGATGCGGCCGATGCGCTGGTCAGCAACCACTACCGCACCATTGCCGAGCTGCCACGCGGCGCACGCGTCGGCACGTCGTCGCTGCGCCGCCAGTCGCAGTTGCGCGCGCTGCGTCCCGACATCCAGCTGGCTGATTTGCGCGGCAACGTCGGCACGCGCCTGGGCAAGCTCGATACCGGGCATTACGACGCGATCATCCTGGCCTGCGCCGGCCTCGAGCGCCTCGGACTCGCCGCGCGCATCGCCTGCCGGCTCGAGCCGCCGGACTGGATTCCGGCCGTTGCGCAGGGCGCGATCACGGTCGAATACCGCAGTGGTGATCGCGCCACGCTGCAGCGGCTGCTGCCGCTCGACGACATCGACAGCGCGCGATGCACCGGCGCGGAGCGCGCCATGAACCGGCGCCTGCACGGCAACTGCAGCGTGCCCATCGCTGGCTACTGCCGCGAGATCGAACTCGGACTGGAACTCACCGGCCTCGTCGGCGACGCCGACAGCGGCCGCCTGCTGCGCGCCTCGGCGACCGGGCCGCTCGACGAGGGGCAGCAGCTTGGCGAGCACGTGGCGCAACTGCTGCTCGACCAAGGCGCGGGCGAAATGCTGGGGCATTGATCCGATCCGCGGCCGAACCGGCGCCAACGAAAAACGGGCCCGAAGGCCCGTTTTTGTTTTCTATACCTTGCAACAGATCAGAAGTTATAAACCAGGTTCGTGGTCATCAGCTGATCGGTCTTCTTCGTGCCCGGCGAGACGTCGGTGTTGTGGCGCACCTGATAGCCGAGCTTGAGCGCGAGCGTCTTGTTCATGTTGACGACGAGGCCCGCATCGTTCTGATAGAACGTGTTGTCGGAACCGGTTTCGACGAGGAACGTGTTCTCGAAGCCGGTGTTCTCGTTGAAGCGGTGCTTGAAGCCGATCAGGCCGCGACCGACGATGTCGGATTCGGTTTCGCGGGTCAGGATCGGTTCGAAGCGCTTGTAGCCCGGGCCGATTTCGAAGAACAGCTCGGTGCGTTCGTTCTTGATCGCGGTATAGCCGTAGCCGAGCGACATCACGGCCTGGTAGGTGAACGGCGAGAAGTCGTCATTCTCATAACGCAGCGCGCCGACCAGATAGCTGCGTTCGTCGAACTTGTAGCCGGCCGAGGCGCCCGCTTCGTAGCGGTTCGCGGTGTAGTCGTAGCGCGTCACGGCGGTGGGCACGCCGTCGATGGTCTGGATGCTGGTGCTGTTGCCCTTGGAGCGCAGGGCGGTCAGGTAGAAGTTGTCCTTCCAGACATCGTCTTCCTTGCTGAAATTGATCTTGGCGTTGAGGTTTTCGGACTTCGAGTTGCCGCGCGAGGCGGCGAAACCGAGTTCGCCGGAACCTGCCCAGCCGCCATCGGCGGAGGCAGCGAGCGGAGTGGCGAGTACGGCGGCAAGCAGGAGCTTCTTCATGGGGTTCACCCTTCTTCGATGACAAAAAAATGGGGAGCGTCGGCGCGCAGGTCGAAGCGCGGACAAACGAGCGCCGGATACTACGGCGACGGATTGAATCCGGTCTGAACCAGGGGACGGCCGCGGTCTGCGCAGGCCAATTCAACGCTGAATTCCGCTAGCAGGCTGTTGAGAAACAGCCTGCTAGTGCGATCCAGGACGGATCGCCCGAGAATCGATCGCGTAAGCGATCGACTCGGGGAACGTGGAGTCGATCGCGCCAGCGATTGATTCTCGGAGAACGTGCGCAAGCTCCGCTTGCGGCATTCGATTGAGAAAAGGGCAGGAGCCCTTTTCTCAACATTCGGCTAGATGCGCTGCGCGCCGTAATAAAGATTCACAACGTGCCGCGCTTCGGCGAAGAACAGCCAGCGCTCGGCGAAGATGCCGAGGCTGCCCAGCAGCAGCGCGAGCAGCGCCAGCACCGGCGTCAGCGAAAGCCAGGCGATCGCCGCAATGATGCAGACCAGCGGCAGTCCGAACCCCGCGATCAGGCTGACCACGCGCAACTGCGCCGAATGGCGCCGCGCAAGAACAAATCCCATTTCTTTAGTAATGTAATTTTGTTCCGTGTGCGGGCGCTCGAACGCGCTGACGGTGCCGAAGCTGCCCAGCCCCGTCGCGCTCTCCGCGCTGGCCAGCGGCGCAGCCGTGTCGATGTGCCGCCAGTACAGGAGCTTGACCAGGGTTGCGAGCATCGCGCACAGCACGACGCCGACGAGCAGCCAGGGCGGCAGGCCAAGGCGATTCCACTCGATCGCGTCGCCGCGGTGCTGCAGCGCGCCCAGCAGCCACAGCCAGAGGCCACCCGAATACGCCGCGAGCAGCAGGTAGGCCGGCGCGACCCAGGCGTTATGCCAGGCCGGGATCGTGCGCAGGCTCGAGTAGATGCGCGCGGTACAGAACACCGTCGCGATCGCGCCGAGGACGAGCAGCAAGCCGGCGACGCGCAGCGGCCACGGCCAGTGCGGTGTTTCCGCGCCGGTCAGCAGGCCCGCGGCCAGCGCGAGCACCGGCAGATAGGTGAGTACCGACGCCACGCCTTCGCGCGAGAGCCAGGAACTGCGCCACTGGCTGAAGGCGCGCCAGGCGCGCAGCGGCTGGCCGAGGTGCGCGGTCGAGGCGAGCAGGCCGAGGCTGACCAGCACGGTGCCGATCGCGAGCGGCGCCGCGGTCGGCCAGAACCCGCGCGGCCACCAGCCCAGCGCGATGCCGGCACCGAGCAGGGCGAGCAGGCCGTAGCCCGCGCCCGATACGGTGGTGAAGAAGATGACCGACAGCGCGGGATGCATGGATCGCGAATCAGTCCGCGACGACGGCGGTGCCGGTCACGGTGACCATGAGCATGTCGCCGCCTTCCTTGATCTGGATGGTCTCGTAGTCGAAATCGATGCCGACGACGGCGTTCGCGCCGAGGTCCTTGGCCGCCTCGGCCATGTCCTCGAGTGCCGCCTCTTTCGCCTTGCGCAGCACCTTCTCGTAGCTGCCCGAGCGGCCGCCGATGATGTCGCGGATGCCGGCGAAGAAATCGCGGAACACGTTCGCGCCGAGAATCGCTTCGCCGCTGACGAGGCCGAGATACTGGCGGACCGGATGGCCTTCGAGGGTGGATGTGGTGGTCAGGAGCATGAGGGTTCCTTGAGGATGGGAGATCAGCGCGACAAGATTTTGTCGACCCACCGCAGCAGCGGTGACAGCTTTGCAGGATCGAGAACTTCCTCCGCCGGCACAGCGGCCGCATCGGCTCCACAGCCGTTGCGCCGCGGGCGCGGCGGCAGGTAGCGGTTGACCGGCGCGTAGCCGAGTTCGGGCATCAGGGCGACGCCGCCGCGTTCGGCGACGAGACGCGACACCGCCGAATCCGCATCGCCGAGGTCGCCGAAATGGCGTGCGCGCGTCGGGCAGGCCATGACGCAGGCCGGCTGGCGTTCGCTGATCGCGAAGGATTCGTTGTAGATGCGGTCGACGCACAAAGTGCATTTCTGCATGACGCCGCGTTGTTCGCTGTACTCGCGCGCGCCGTAGGGGCAGGCCCAGGAGCACAGCTTGCAGCCGATGCACTTGTCCTCGTCGACCAGCACGATGCCGTCCTCGGCGCGCTTGTAGCTCGCGCCGGTCGGGCAGACGGTGACGCAGTCCGGCGTCTCGCAGTGCAGGCAGGAGCGCGGGAAATGCACCGTCATGGCCGGCGCGTTCTCGGCGAATCCGGTCTTCAGCAATTGCTGCAGCGGACCGTTGCCGCGCGCATCGGTCTGCGGCGCCTGCACTTCGAAGCTGTGGATGCGGTTGAACCACACGCCGAGCGGTTCGGCGCCGTAGGCATCCTCGTCGGGCAGCGGACCGAACTGGCCGCCTTCGTTCCATTCCTTGCAAGCCACGGCGCAGGCATGGCAGCCGACACAGGTGTCCAGATCGATGACGAGGCCGAGCTTCCTCGTCGTGGGCGGCGGCAGCATCGTCATGCGCGCGCGACCTCGATCCGGTGCGGCGGTAACTCAACGTCGTCGGTCGCCTTCTCGATGCGCACGCGCAGGTCGAACCAGGCGGCCTGGCCCGTGACCGGATCGGCGTTGGCGTAGCGGTAGCCGTCTTCGCGCGGCGGCAGCAGTTCGGTGATGACGTGGTTGAGCAGGAAACCCTGCTGCGATTCCGGCGCATTCGCCGCGAGCTTCCACGCGCCGCGCTTCTTGCCGATCGCGTTCCAGCTCCAGACCGTGCCGGGCTCGGTGCCGTTGTGGCAGCGCACCGGCACGCGGATGCGGCCGTGCGGCGATTCGACCCAGGCCCAGTCGTCGTCGCGCAGGCCCAGCGCGTGCGCGGTCTGCGGATGGATGTAGAGGAAATTGCGCGCGGTGATCTGGCGCAGCCAGGCGTTCTGCGAACCCCAGGAGTGATACATGAACATCGGGCGTTGCGTGATCGCGGCGATCGGATAGCGATCGAGATCGGTCTGCTCCCACTCGAACGGCGCATACCAGAACGGCAGCGGGTCGAAGTAGCGCGCGACGCGGCTGCGTTCGCGCTCGGGCGGCTGCACGGCGCCGTGTCCCTGCGCGGCGAGGCGGAAGCGCTGCAGACGTTCCGAATACAGCTCGATCACCTGCGCATGCGTGGAACCGACGAAGCCGAGGCTGCGCGCCCATTCGAGATAGTCGCGATTGGCCATCTTGTAGTAGCGGCCCGCGACCGGCACGGCCGTATGCCAGAACGCGCCATGTTCCTTGTAGCGTTCGAGCTGCTGCGGGTTCGGCTCGCCAGTGCCTTCGCGCGTGCCGTCGCGGCCGCGCCAGCCGGCGAGCAGGCCGACGCCGGGCGCGCGCTCGTGCTCGACCATGTACTGGGCAAAGCCGCCGGGATAGCGCGCCGAGCCGTCCTCGCGCAGGCAGCCCGGCAGTCGCAGGCGCGTGCCGAGATCGAGCAGCACGTCCTGGAACGGCCGCACGTCACGGTCGGGTGCCACGACCGGATGGCGGATCGCATCGCTCGCGGCGTCGGCGTCGGAGATCGGCCGGTCGAGCAGCGAGATGCAATCGTAGCGTTCGAGATACGTCGTGTCCGGCAGCACGAGGTCGGCGAATTCGACCATCTCGGAGGCGTACGCGTCGACGTAGATGATGCGCGGGATCTTGTACACGCCGTCCGCATCTTTCTCGACCAGCATGCGCCGCGTGCCGGTCGTGTTCATGGCGGAGTTCCAGCTCATGTTGGCCATGAACAGGAACAAGGTGTCGATGCGTTGCGGATCGCCGGCGACCGCGTTCGCGATCACGCTCTGCAGCATGCCGTGCACGGCGAGCGGATGCTGCCAGGAAAACGCCTTGTCGATGCGGCGCGGATTGCCCTGCGCATCGACGAGCAGGTCTTCCGGCGAATGCACGTAGCCCAGCGGGCCGGCGTCGAGCGTGCCGTCGGGCTTGCGCGCCTTGCCCGGACGATTCGCCGGCGGCACGCCCTTGGGGTACGGCGGCTGGTAGCGGAAGCTGCCGGGCGTATCGATCGCGCCGAGTATCATCTGCAGCGAATGCAGCATCCGGCAGGTGTGGAAACCGTTGCTGTGCGCCGAGATGCCGCGCATCGCGTGCAGCGAGATCGGTCGGCCGATCATTTCGTCGTGGGTGCGGCCCCAGGCATCGGTCCAGCGCACCGGCAGGCGGATTTCCTCGCGGAAGGCCGCATCGGCGATTTCCTTCGCGATGCGCCGTATCGTCGCCGCATCGATGCCGGACTGCGCGGCGGCGCGCTCGGGCGAATACTCGGCGTCGAGAAAGCGTTCGGCGAACAACTGGAACGCGGGCACGGCGCTGCGTCCGTCCGGCAGCGTGTACTCGCCGACGATGACCGGTGCGATATCGATCGCGTCGGCCTGCGCGGTCTGGCCATCGCGCGTCCAGCACAGCGGCTTGCCCTCGGCGTCGCGCGCGATCAGGCCGTCGTCGGCACCGCCGGGGTTGCGCACGACGAGATAGTGCGCGTTGGTATAGCGCACGAGATAGTCGAAATCGATCCAGTCGTTGCGCAGCAGTTCCTGGATCAGCGCGCCGACGAACAGGCCGTCGGTGCCCGGGCGTATGCCGAGCCATTCGTCGGCGATCGCGGCGTAGCCGGTGCGGACCGGGTTGATCGCGAGCAGCTTCGCGCCGCGCTGCTTGAGCTTGCCGAGGCCGAGCTTGATCGGGTTCGAGTCGTGGTCTTCGGCCACGCCGAACATCATGAGATAGCGCGTGTGTTCCCAGTCCGGCTCGCCGAACTCCCAAAACGATCCGCCAAAGGTATACATGCCGGCCGCGGCCATATTGACCGAACAGAAGCCGCCGTGCGCGGCGTAGTTGATCGTGCCGAACTGCTGCGCCCACCAGCCGGTCAGCGCCTGCGACTGGTCGCGGCCGGTGAAGAACGCGAGTTCATCGGGATTGCGCCGGCGAATATCGCCGAGCCACTGCGTCGCGAGCGCGAGTGCCTCGTCCCACTCGATTTCGCGGAACTCGCCCTTGCCGCGCTCGCCGACGCGCAGCAGCGGCTTCGAAAGCCGTGCCGGCGAGTAGTGCTGCATGATGCCGGCGGAGCCCTTGGCGCAGATCACGCCGCGGTTGACCGGATGATCGGGATTGCCCTGGATGTAGCGGACCTTACCGTCCTTCAGATGCACTTTGATGCCGCAGCGGCAGGCGCACATGTAGCACGTCGTGGTCTTGACCTCGTCGCCGACCGGTTCGTGCAGTTTCAGGCTGGCATGAGTCATTCGACGATCAGCGGGCTGGGACTGCGGCAGTGCAGGGCGCGAATGGTAGCGGAGCCGTCGCGCAAATGCGCAGGACGGCCCGGTTACGCCATGCCTGCGCCCGCGTTTCGCCACAACCGGCGCCTAGCCTGCGCGGCATCTTTTAGCAAGGGAAACCGACATGGCGCACTGGTATCGTCTGGGTCTGATCGCGCTGCTGCTGGCGCTGTCCGGGCCGTTCGTGCAGGCAAGCGACAACTGGGAACTGCATCCGGAGTGGGCGAGCGAGTTCAAGGCCCAGTCCGTCAGCGGCACGATGCTGATCTACGACGAGCAGGCGCAGCGCTATCAGGTGCTGGATCGCCCGCGCGCCGAGACCGCGTTCGCGCCGGCGTCGACGTTCAAGATCTTCAACGCGTTGACCGCGCTCGAAACCGGCGTGATCGCCGATGAGCACGAGACGCTGCAGTGGGATGGCACCAAGCGCTGGGTCGCCGACTGGAACCGCGATCACGATCTGGCCAGCGGCATGAAATATTCGGTGGTGTGGTACTACCAGGCGATCGCGCGGCGCATCGGTCAGGAGCGCATGCAGGCCTGGATCGACAAGGTCGGCTACGGCAATCGCGACATCAGCGGCGGCATCGACCGGTTCTGGCTCGGCAAGGGCGGTCTGCGCATCAGCGCGGCCGAGCAGATCGGCTTCGTGCGCCGCCTCGCCGACGGCACGTTGCCGTTCTCCGCGCGCAGCCAGGACATCGTCCGGCGCATCACGATCGTGGAGCAGGGCGACGGCTACGTACTGCACGCCAAGACCGGCTGGAAGCATGTCGACGGCGAAACCGACCTCGGCTGGTACGTGGGCTGGGTCGAGCGCGATGCGCGGCGCTGGTTCTTCGCGCTGAACATCGACATGCCCAACGCTGCCGATGCGGCCAAACGCGCGGTTCTGGCGCGCGCGATTCTCGGACGCGCCGGTGCACTCAAAAAATAGGGAAGACGTAGGTTGGGGTAAGCCGCAGGCGCACTCCAACACCGCGGTATTGCAGCAACGAAGAACATGTGCCGAAGGAGTTTTCCGCATCCAAGGGAAGCTGCCATTTCCAGCCGCCCGTCGTCACACCGTTTTCTTCGATGCCGGGTCGTGGCGCCGTCGATACCTTGATGTTGGGGGGGCGCCTGCGGCTTACCCCAACCTACGCCCCGCCGTGCGGCGCGACGAACCGGCGCGTCAATCCAGCCGCTTGCTCACGCGCGTCACCGCGATGCCGAGCATCACCGCGCTGAATACAGCCAGCGCGACCATCTCGGTCCACAGGTCCGCGAGTGTCGCGCCGCGCAGCGCGATGCCGCGGATCAGGCGCAGGAAGTGCGTCATCGGCAGGATCTCGGCGAGCCACTGCGCGGCGCGCGGCATACCGGCGTAGGGGAACATGAAACCCGACAGCAGGATCTGCGGCAGGAAGGTGAAGAACGCGAGCTGCATGGCCTGGAACTGGCTGCGCGCGAGCGTGGACAGGAATACGCCGAGCGCGAGGCTGGCGATGATGAACAGCAGCGCGGCCAGGTAGATCTCCAGCAGGCTGCCACGGATCGGCACGGCGAAGATCAGCTTGCCGAGCGCAAGCACAAGCGTGACCTGGACGAGCCCGATCGCGACGAAAGGCAGCACCTTGCCGATCGTGAGTTCCCACGGCGACACCGGCGTGGCGATCAGCATTTCGAGATTGCCGCGTTCGCGTTCGCGCACGAGCGCCATCGCCGTGAACATGACCATCGTCATCGTCAGGATCACGCCGACGAGTCCGGGCACGGTGTTGACCGGCGCGCGGCGCTCCGGATTGTAGAAGTTCACGACTTCCATTCCCGGCACCGCGATCACTTCTTTACCGCGCAGGCGCGCGAGCGGATAGGCGGCAAGCTGGCGCGCGGCCTGTTGCACGACCTGGTCGGAGCCATCGACGACCAGCTGCACCGCCGGGCGGTCGCCGCGCTCGAGACGGCTCTCGAAGTCCGCCGGGATCACGATGCCGACGCCGACGTGGCCTTCGCGCATCAGATCGTCGAGCTGCTGCGGCGCGGACAGCGCATGGCGCAGCGTGATGACTTGCGACGCGGCGAGTTCGGCCACGAGTTCGCGCGAGCGCGCGGTATTGGCCTGATCGAGCACGGCCGCGTCGAGATGGCGGATGTCGAGATTGATCGCAAAGCCGAACAGCAGCAACTGCATGGTCGGGATGCCGACGATCATGGCGAAGGTCAGCCGGTCGCGGCGCAGCTGGCGCAGCTCCTTGAGCACGATGGAGAACAGGCGGCGCAGGCTCATGCGCCTGCTCCTGTTGCGGCTGTCCCCGCGGCGACGCGCGCCGGCTTGCGCGTCGCGGCGACGAAGACGTCTTCGAGATTGGGTTCGCCGCGGCGCACTTGCGCGTCGATGCCGGCGGCGCGCAGGTGCTGCGAGAGGCTGTCGACGTCCCAGGCCGTGCTGGCCGCGAGCACGCGCAGTTCGGCGCCGATCTGCGCGAGCGCGACGATGCCGGCCTGCTGCTGCAGTGCCTGTTGCGCGCGGCGCGGCGCGGCGCAGTCGACGAGCCAGACCGTGTAAGGCAGCGCGGCGCGGAGTTCGCGCGGCGCGCCGTCGGCGACGAGGCGGCCCTGGTCGAGAATCGCCAGGCGATGACAGCGTTCGGCTTCGTCCATGTAGTGCGTCGATACGAGGATCGTGGTGCCGGCGTCGGCGAGTTCGAACAACGAATCCCAGAATTCGCGGCGCGACTGCGGATCGACCGCGCTGGTCGGTTCGTCGAGGAACAGCAGTTCCGGTTTGTGCAGCACCGCGCCGGCCAGCGCGAGGCGCTGCTTCTGCCCGCCGGACATCGTGCCGGCGAGCTGCTTGCGCTGGTCGTTGAGCCAGTAGCGCGTCAGCAGCTCATCGATGCGCGCGCGGGCCTGCACGCGCGGAATGTCCTGCACGGCGGCGAGGAATTCGAGGTTCTCCAGCACGGTGAGGTCTTCGTACAGGGAGAATTTCTGCGTCATGTAGCCGATGCGGCGCTTGAGCTGTTCGGCCTGCTGCGGCACCTGCAGGCCGAGCACCTGGATGTCGCCGGCGCTCGGCGACAGCAGGCCGCAGAGCATGCGGATCGTGGTCGACTTGCCCGAGCCGTTGGGACCGAGAAAGCCGTAGACCTGTGATCGCGCGACCGTGAGGTCGACATTGTCGACCGCGACGAGATCGCCGAAGCGGCGCGTGAGTCCGCGCGCCTGGATCGCCACATCCATGTTCATGGCGCCTCGGCCTCGGCGGTCAGCGGCAGGCCAGCGGGCAGGTCGGCCGGCTTGGGCGCGTTCGCGCAATCGTCGCCCGCGCACAGCTGCAGCAGCGCTTCGGCGCGAAAGCTCAGGCGGTTGGCGTCGTCGCCGCTGAGCGCGTAGTAGGGCGTGAACGCCGCTTCGCTGCGTACGGCGCGCACGCGCGCGGAATACGGCTGCGCCACGCCGGAAATCCGCACGCGCAGCATCTGGCCCGGCTGCAGCGCGGTGCGGCGCGGCGCCGGTACGAACAGGCGCGCATAAGGCCGGTCGCCGCTGAGCAGCGAGACCACGCTGGCGCCGCGCGCCGGCTGGTCGCCGAGTTTGTACGGCAGCGCATCGACGCGGCCGGCCTGCGGCGCGCGCACGTCCAGGCGTTCCAGGCTGACGCGCAGTTCGTTGACGCGCGCCTGGGCCGCGTCGACGGCCGCATCGGCCTGGTCGAGCTGTTCGGGCCGGGTGCCGTTGCTGAGTTCGAGCACGCGCGCCTGGCTCGAGGCGACCTCGGCGCGCGCGGACTTGAGCGCGGTGTCGCGGCGGTCCAGTTCGGCCTGCGCGACGAGGCCCTTGCGACGCAGTTCCGCGGCGCGTTCGCGCTCGCGCTGCGCATCGCTGCGGGTGGCTTCGACGCGGGCGAGATCGGCGCGCGCCGCGGCGAGTGTTTCGCTGCGCGTGCCGTGCTGCAGTTCGGACTGGGCGGCACGGGCGCGGCGCAGCTCGGCGTCGGCCTGGGCCAGCTGTGCCTGCGTGCGGCGCGGATCGAGCTGCAGCAGCAGCTGGCCGGCGCTCACCAGGTCGCCTTCGTGGACCGCGATGCCGGTCACCGGCTCGGCCGCTTCGGCCTGTACCGCGATGCGGTCCCATTCGAGCGTGCCGAGCAGCGGCGGCGGCCCCGCGTCGCGGCTGCACGAGGTCGCGAGCGGGCCAACAAGAAATAAAGCTAAAAAGCGAAACGTGAACATGGTGCCGCTCCGGTTCGGGAAGGGCCGCAGGAAATCAATGTGCATCGGGAAGCTCCAGGCCGCGCAGCACGAGCGCGAGTACATGCCGGCGCAGCACGTCGGTGGTGATGTCATCGGACGGGTAGATCGCGCGCCAGATCGGCTGCGCGGCGAGCGGGAATACGGTCAGCCCGATCAGCGACACCATCAGCAGGCGCGGATCGATATCGGGATTGATCTGTCCCTTGTCCTGCGCCTGCTGCACCACGTCGCGCACGCGGTGGGCCACGACCGGCGCGATGCGTTCGATCAGGCGCTTGCGCAGCAGGCCGCCTTCATTGAGCACTTCGCGCAGCCACAGCTGGGGAAACCACGGATTGGCCGACAGCAGTTCGAGCATCGTGCCGACGAAGTCCTCGACCGCGCCGCGCAGGCCGCGGTCGTTGCCGGCGAGGCGCTGGCCCAGTGTGGCCGACAGCGGCTGCAGGCGTTCGTCGACGATCGCGTCGACGAGCTTGTCCTTGCTGCCGAAGTAGTAATGCAACAGCGCCGGCGTGACCTTCGCCTTGCGCGCGATCAGCGACAGCGGCGTCGCCGCGATGCCCTGCTCGGCGAACAGGCGCAGGGCCACGTCGAGCAGATGGACCCGGGCGTCGTTGTCGCGGCCCGGACCGGTACTCCCGGCGGGGCGCCCGCGACGGCGCGGCGCGGCGATGGGAGTTTTGGGCGTCTTTGGCATGGCGCGTAATTTAATTGATGATGAATTTAATTTGCAAGCGGTGCGGGAATCGGGAATCGGGAATCGGGAGTCGCGCACTTGGCAGACTCCTGAGAAAACCATGCGCTGGCGCCATCCAGGCACGTATCCCGTGCGGGACGCGCGCGCTGCGAAGCGGTCGATTCGCCGACAGCGGCTTCGTTCTGCTCGTTAGTCGTCGGCATCGTCGCTGCGCCAGCGCGGCCTTGCCGGTCAATTGAGAGCGCAGCGATAGCGGTTTCCCGGCCAGCTGCCGCTGCGGCAAGCTGCCGCGTTTCGCGATGCGCGCGCAGGGGCGAGAATCGTGCCGACGCCACTGACCGAGGTGCGCTTGCCGCGTTTTCTGCTATTGCCGGGCCTGGACGGCACCGGCGAACTGCTGCGCGATTTCGCCGACCTGCTCGCGCCGCTCGGGCCGGTCGAGATCCTGCGCTATCCCGGCGACCGTCCGCGCGACTACGACGCACTGTGTTCGGAACTCGCGGCGCAGGCGCACATCGATCACGACAGCGTGGTACTCGCCGAATCCTTCGCCGGGCCGCTCGGCATTGCGCTGGCGGCGCGTGCAGCGGTGCCGCCGCGCGCTCTGGTCCTTAGCGCCTCGTTCGCGGTGAGTCCACTGCCGTGGCTGCGCCGGCTCGCGCCGCTGACCCACTGGCTGCCGGTGCACGATGCACCGCGGTGGCTGTCCGATGCGCTGTTGCTCGGCCGCTGGGCGACGCCGCGCTGGTCGTCGCGGCTCGACGCGGCGCTGCGCCAGGTGCCGGCAACCGTGCTGCGTGCGCGCCTGCGTGCGGCGCTCTGCGTGGACTGGCGCCACGAACTGCGCGCGCTCGCGTGTCTCGTGCTGTACCTGCAGGCCACGGCCGATCGCGTGATCCCGGCCTACGCGGCGCGCTGCATCGTGGCGCAGCGTCCGGACCTCGTCCGCGTGCGCATCGACGCGCCGCATTTCCTGCTGCAGGCTGCGCCGCACGCCGCGGTAGAGGCGATTGCGAGTTTCCTCGCGTCGCTGCCCGGCGATTGAGCACGGCGGATTCCCGTCGTCACGGTGATCTGCCAAGCTCGACGCTTCCACCTGCCTTCGCCTATGACTGCCCCGTCCTACCTCGCCGCTGCTTTCTGCGCCCTGGCGTTCGCGCTGGCGCTCGCGTTCCGCCGCCATCGCGCCGCGCAGCTGCTCGCGGCGACGACGCTCGCCGTCGGTGTGCTGTCGCTGCCGCCCGGCAGTGGCGTTCTCGCGGACCGCGGCGTGTCGGCGGTGACGCTGTTCCTGCCGTGGTGCTGGCTGCTGGCGCTGTTGCTGCCCGAGCCGCCGCTGCGCTCGCGCCGCATGCTCGCGTTCGCGCTGGTGCTGGCGCTGGCGGTCTGGCTCACGGCGATTACGCCGGCGCATGTCTGGAGCGCATTCGAACAGGCCTTGCCGCTGGGCTGGCTCGCTTGGCGGCCCGGACGCGCCGCACTGACGCTGAATCTGCTCGCCGTCGCGATCGCAGCCGGCCACTGGCTGTACTGGCGCCGCCCGCTCGACGCGGCGATCGCGTTCGCGCTGCTGCTCAGCGCCGGCGGCTGGCTGCAACTCGCCGGCATCGGCGTGCACGGCTGGCTGCTGGCCGGCGCGGCGGTCATGGGCCTCGGCGTGGTGTATTCGTCCTGGCGCCTGGCCTTCCTCGATGCGCTGACCGGTCTGCCGAACCGGCGCGCGCTGGACGAGACGCTGGCGCGCCTGTCCGGCGACTACGCCCTGGCCATGGTCGACGTCGATCACTTCAAGCAGTTCAACGACAAGCACGGCCACGATGCGGGCGACCGCGTGCTGATCGCCGTCGCGCGCAGCCTCGCGCAGACGCGCTCGGCGCAGGCGTTCCGTTTCGGCGGCGAGGAGTTCTGCCTGCTGTTCCGCCGGCCCGAACTGGCCAACGCCGCGTGCGAAGAAGCGCGTGTCGCGATCGAAGCCTTGCGCGTGGATCTGCCGCGCAAGCCGGCGGCGCCCAAGGCCGCGGGGAAGAAGACGGCCAAGCCCGCCGCGCCAAGGCGCGCGCCCGCGGTGCAGGTGACGGCCAGCATCGGCGTGGCACCGCGCAGCCCGGCGCGGCGCGGTGTGGACGAGGTGCTCAAGGCCGCCGACCAATGCCTGTACAAGGCCAAGGACAAGGGCCGCAACCAGGTCGTCGCGACCGCATGAGTCCGCTGTCCCTGAGAGGATGATCACGTACGCGACCGTTTAGGGTGGTATCGACCGGGCAGCTATCCTGCCGAGGCATCCAGGGGGTGATCGATGACGATGACGATAGGCTGGAAGCGGCTGGCCGCGCTGTTTCTGGCATTGCTGCTGAGCGTGCCGGCCGCGTATGCGCTCGACACCGACGAGCCGCTGGCCGAGGGCGAGGGCTGGCTCGCGGTGCTCATCGACAATGATGCCGACGTGTCGTCGGTGCGGTTCGACGGGCCGGGACTGTTCGGCGATGGCCTGGTCAAGGATCTCGGCGACGGCCGCAACGTGCGTGTGCTGCGCGCGAAGGCGGGCAAATACCGCTGGTCCATGCTCAACCGGCCCAGCCCGCACCGCAACCTCGCCGGCGAATACTTCAATGTCCGGCGCGACGCGCAATACGAATTCACCGTCGAAGCGGGCAAGCTGAATTACCCGGGCAACTTCATCGTCAAGTCGACCGGGCTGCGTTCCATCGTGTTCTATCGCTCCAATCGTGCGCTGCAGGCCATGATGGGTCTGGACCACACGTTTCCGGGACTGCGCGGCCGCTATCCCTGGCGCAACGATTTCAATGCGCCCGATCCGTTCGAGGAATTCGCCGCGGCGACGCTCAAGCCGGACAGTTCGGCCGCGCTGCTGGCTTCCGGCGAAGCGGACGCGCGCAAGACCGCCGCGGGCGCCGTCGATGAAAAATTCGCCGACGCGTTCAACGACGTCTACGCGCCGCCGCGCGCGTACTGGCCGGTGCTCAGTCCGGATGGACAGCGGCTCGCCTTCAAGGAACGGCGCGGCGACAACCAGGTCGCCGTGGTCGTCGATCTGACCAGCGGCGAAACGCTGGATCTGCTCACCGTGCTTGGCGATGTCAACGATCTTGCCTGGGGCGGCAACCGCGGCCTCTATGTCGGTGTGGCGGTCGATACGGCCAAGGTCGTGGCGGCGGTGCAGGGCAAGTCCTCGACCGTGCCGATGGCGCTGGCATCGGGACTGGAATTCGTCCGCTTTGGCGAGGGCAAGCTCGCCGCCGGCAATCTCACGCGCCTGCGCCTGCCCGGCGCGATCTGGCTCGTGAACCCGCTGTACGAGGATGGCGACAGTGGCATCGTCGCGCGCATCGACAGCCGCGGCGAAGCGCATGTGTTCGCGTTCGACGAAACCGCGCGCGGTTTCGACGTCAAGGATTTCCGCAGCGAGCGCCGTCTCGACAAGGGCATCGAAGACGCCTACGCGTTCTTCGCCGACGCGACCGGCGCGCTGCGCGGCGCCTTCGTCGCTGGCAAGGGCGGAACCCACTCGCTCGCCGCGCGCGCGGACGACGGCACCTGGACCGTACATCCGCCGCTGCCGGACAACACCGACCTGCGCGCGGTGTCGCTGAGTGCCGACGGCAAGAGTCTGGTCGTACTGACCAACTTCGAGCGCGAGCAGGTCGAGATGGCGACGCTGGACCTCCAGACCGGACGCGTCGGCGCAACGCTGATCGCCGAGCCCGGTGCCGACCTGATCGGCGCGGTGATCCGCACGCGCGACCGTGCCGTGATCGGCGCGAACTTCTTCCGCGACGGAATCCTGCAGACGCGCTTCCTGCCCGGCGACGACGAAAAGCTGCTGGCCGGCGTGGCCAAACAGTTTCCGGACGCGAACGTGGCGGTCTGGGACGACAGCCTCGACGGCAAACGGCTCGTGCTGCGCGTCAGTTCGGAAACCGATCCGGGCGGCTATTA
Organism: Lysobacterales bacterium; assembly: GCA_038207515.1. Lineage (GTDB taxonomy): Bacteria > Pseudomonadota > Gammaproteobacteria > Xanthomonadales > Rhodanobacteraceae > Tahibacter. The sequence goes on from JBBQZR010000001.1 coordinate 70,894, forward strand.
CCTGTTCGATCGCGACCAGCGCCGGCTCGAGAAGCTCATCGACGTCTACGACCCGTTCAAGCACGTCAAGCCGGTCACCTCGAGCGTGTTCACGGTCAAGGCGGCCGACGGACTCGCGGTCGAGGCCTTCCTGTCGCTGCCGGCCGGCGTCAAAGGCAATGCACCGCTCGTCGTGATGCCGCACGGCGGGCCGATCGGCGCTAGCGACCGGCGCGTATTCGATCCGTCGGTGCAGATGCTGGCCAGCAGCGGCTTCGCCGTGCTGCGCGTCAACTATCGCGGCTCGGGTGGCTCCGGCCGCGCGTTCGAGCAGGCCGGCTACGGCAAGTGGGGGCGCGAGATCGAAGCCGACGTGGCGCTGGCACTCGATCACGCGTTGGCGAAATTCCCGCTCGACCGCGATCGCGTCGCGCTGTGGGGCGCGAGCTACGGCGGCTATTCCGCGCTGATGGGTCTGATCCGCGAACCCGACCGCTACCGCTGCGCCGTGGCCATCGCCGCGGTCACCGACCTGCCGCTGCTGTTCAGTTCCAGCGACTGGACGCGCGATGCGAAAAATGTCGCGCGCATGAAGCGCATCGTCGGCGACCCGGACACCGCGCTGGCCGAACTGCGCGAGTATTCGCCGGCCTATCAGTTCCAGCGCCTGAAAAAGCCGCTGATGCTGATCCACGGCATGGACGACGCGCGCGTTTCCTTCGAGCATTCCTGGCGCCTGCGCAGCCTGCTCGCCGCGTCCGGCTCGCCGCCGGCCTGGCTGCCGCTGCCGGGCGCGGACCACTCGCTGTCGCGCATCAAGGACCGCCTGGCGATGCACGCGGCCAGCGATGGTTTCCTGCGCGAATGCCTGGCACCAGCGGCCGCCGGCAGCGCGGTAAGCGCAGCGGCGCAGCACTAGCTGTCGAGAAACAGCCTGCTGGAGCGACCCCGCGTGATTCGGGGAATGGTGATGTCGATCGCTCGGGCGCCGACTCCCGGAGAACGTGGGCAGCTCCGCTTGCCCCCGTTCGCTCGAGGAAGGGGTTTTTCCCCTTTCTCAACAATCCGATAGGGCAGAATGGCGGCATCGTTACCTGGCGGAGTCCGGCTCATGAAGGATTGTCGACACGTGTTGAGCCGGATGCTGCCGGTCCTGCTCCTGCTGTGCCTCGGCGCGTGCCAGAGCGCCTACTTCGGTGCGCTGGAGAAGATCGGCATCGCCAAGCGCGACGTGCTGCTCGACCGCGTCGAAGCGGCGCGCGGTTCGCAGGGCGAGGCGGAACAGGCCTATGTCGATGCGCTGACCGCGTTCCGCGCGGTCGTCAGCGTCGAGGCGGGCGAGCTCGAAGCGGTCTATCTGAAGCTCAAGGCCAGCCACGACGAAGCCGCCGCGCGGGCGCAGGCCTTCGGCGAGCGCATCGCCGCGGTGGAATCGGTGGCCGACGCCTTGTTCAAGGAATGGGAAGGCGAGCTGGCCCAGTACGGCGATGCCACGTTGCGCGCGAAATCCAAGGCCCAGCTCGATCGCACGCGCAGCCGGTACCGCACGGTCGATCAGGCCATGCGCCGCGCCGAAGCGAGCTTCAAGCCCGCGCTGAAACTGCTCGGCGACCAGGTGCTGTACCTCAAGCACAACCTCAACGCCGCTGCGATCGGCGCGATCAAGGACGAACTGCCGCGCCTGCAGGCCGATGCCGCCGGACTGCAGCGCGACGTGCAGCGCGCGACGGCCGAGGCGGACCGGTTTCTCAAGGAGTTCCGCGTCGAGGCGAACTGAGCTGCGGCTGTCGCGTATCTCCGCGCCGATGCGCCGCGCGAGAATGCGCGGCCGCCAGCGCCGCATGGCGCCCAGCGCGCGGGGCGTTTCCCGCTGCGCGGAACCGTTTCCGCCCTGGCCAGCAACGGGCGGAGACCGCGGGCACCGCCGCCGCCTTCTGGCCTATAATCCGCGGCCCGCGACCGCCGGTCGGTCGCCACGCGGCGCCGCGCCGCGTCCCGGATTCAATCCCACGGAGTCATCCATGAGCATCGAACAGCTGGAAAGCATTGCCCAGGCGATGGTCGCCCCGGGCAAGGGCATCATCGCGATCGACGAGTCCAACACCACGATCAAGAAGCGTTTCGACGGTGTCGGCATCGAATGCACGGAAGACAATCGTCGCGCCTACCGCGAAATGCTGCTGACCGCGCCGAACCTGTCCGATCACATCTCCGGCGCGATCCTGTACGACGAAACGCTGCGCCAGTCCTCCCGCGCCGGTGTGCCGTTCACGAAGATCATGCTCGACCACGGCATCCTGCCGGGCATCAAGGTCGACAAGGGTCCGCATCCGCTGGCCGGCTTCCCGGGCGAGCTGGTCACCGAAGGTCTCGACGGCCTGCGCGACCGCCTCAAGGAATACGCCAGCCTCGGCGCCAAGTTCGCGAAGTGGCGCGCGGTCATCACCATCGGCGAAGACATGCCGAGCTCCACCTGCATCGAAGCCAACTGCCACGCGCTGGCGCGCTATGCCGCGCTGTGCCAGGAAGCCGGCATCGTGCCGATGGTCGAGCCCGAAGTGCTCATGGATGGCTCGCACGATCTCGACGTCTGCTACGACGTGACCGAAGTGACGCTGCGTTCGCTGTTCGCCTCGCTGTACGAGCAGAACGTCATGCTAGAAGGCACCATCCTCAAGGCCAGCATGGTCGTGTCCGGCAAGGACTGCCCGGACCCGGCCAGCGTCGACGAAGTCGCCGAAGCGACCGTGCGCTGCCTCAAGGCGAGCGTGCCGGCCTCGCTGCCGGGCATCGTGTTCCTGTCGGGCGGCCAGTCCGACGAAGCGGCCACGGCACACCTCAACGCGATGAACCAGATGGGTCCGCATCCGTGGCCGCTGAGCTTCTCCTACGGCCGCGCGATGCAGTCGGCCGCGCTGAAGCTGTGGTCCAAGGACATGGAAAAGCACTTCGCCGATGCGCAGAAGACGGTCTCTCAGCGTGCGCGCGAGAACGGCCTTGCCGCGCTGGGGCAGTGGAAGAAGTCGGCCTGAGCGGCAAACCGCAGGGGTTGAAGCAAACGCCGGCTTCGCGCCGGCGTTTTCGTTTCCGCACCACGCCGGCGCATCACGCCATCGTTTTCGGACGCGCTGAAGGTTGCGTGTCGCTCAGGCTTCGCGCGCCAATGCCATGACCAGCGCCGCGACCGCGAGTTCGCGCGTTTCGTCCGCCGTATTGCCGTCCTGCGCATGCCACGCGGCGGAGAGGCAGCCGTAGGCATACGCGTACGCGAGGATCTGCGGCAGCTCGAGCGCCAGTGCGTCGGCGTAGGTCTGCGCGCGGCGCCGCAGGCGTTCCGGGTCGAGGCAGAGGTCATCGCGTGCCAGCGGGTTGTAGAGCAGGTTGGCGGCATCGAACGCGGGGTCGCCGTAGAGGCTTTTCGGATCGATCGCGAGCCAGCCGCGCGGGCCCTGGAAGATGTTGTCGTGGTGCAGGTCGCCGTGCAGCGGCCGTTCGTCGCGCGCGCTGCGCAACAGGCGTTCGGCGATGCGCGCCGCTTCGCGGTAGGGATCGCCGGCCGGGCGGCCGCGCGCGTGCGCGAACAGCGCGGAGAAATACGCCGACAGCGGCTGCAGTCCCGCTGGTGGCGCGCGCCGCGACGGCGCGCTCAGGCGCTGCAGGACGTCGGCGGCGATCTGCGTCGCCGCCTCATCGCCGGCCACGTCGATGACGCGGCTCAGCGCGTGGTCGCCGGCATATTCGAGCAGCTGATGCCGGCCGTTCGCCGCGTAGATACGGATCAGGCCTTCGCCGCGGCGCCAGCGCAGGAGATGCGCGCCGCGCAGTTCGTCGAGACCGGCCGGCTTGATCGACTTGACCACCGCCGTACTGCCGTCGGCGCGCCGTACGCGCCAGACCTCGCTCGTGCGCGTATCGGCGATGCGCTGCGGCTCGCGCAGGCGCCAGCGCGCGGGAAACAGCGATGCGGGACTGCCGCGCGGCGTATGGCGCAGACGGCGCATCAGGCGACCAGCGCGTCGCGGTAGGCCTGCAGCGCTTTCTGGCCGAAGCAGCAGAACACGATGCGCGAGAGCGAGCCGGGATCGTCCGCGGCCTGGCGCGACTCGGCCACGGCGATCGCGACGGCCTGATCCAGCGGATAGCCGAACACGCCGCAGCTGATGGCCGGGAACGCAATGCTCGCCAGGCCGTGTTCGCGCGCGAGATCCAGGCTGCGCCGGTAGCACGAGCCCAGCAGCGCCGGTTCGCCCTTGCTGCCGCCGTACCAGACCGGACCGACGGTGTGGATGACATGGCGCGCCGGCAGACGGTGGCCGCCGGTCAGCACGGCCTCGCCCGTCGGGCAGCGCACGTACGGCCGGATCATCGGCAGGGCGCGGCACTCGTCCATGAGGCCTGGCCCGGCGGCGCGGTGGATCGCGCCGTCGACACCGCCGCCGCCCGCCAGGGCCTCGTTGGCGGCGTTGACGATGGCGTCCAGCGCGAGGGTCGTGATGTCGGCTTCGATGGCTTCGAGAATGATCTGCATGACCGGATCCTGTTCGTCAGGCAACTCGGCGGCCTGACACCAAGGGTCAGGCCGCAATAGATTCTTTCTTGCTCAAGGGCTGCGCCATGGTGCACCGGCGCGGGGGGGCGAGTCCTAGGCGTTTGTCGGGAAACAGCCTGCCGGATCACGGCCTCGGCAAAGCTGAACGGGACGGTGCCGCGGTGCATGGACCGCTGCGGCAGGAATGTCTTCGACGTGATGTGTCGTGTCGGTCTTGCGGATCGCGATGGGGCTGCGACCCGTCGCACGCGCAATGCGGCCTCGAGGCATCGGCGGTTGGTCCACCGCGCAGGGAGCGACGCAGCAGTGTGGCCAGCCTTCCGCGGAGTCGGGCCTGTCGCGCCGCGCGTTCACCGCCTTGCGTCGCACGGCGGAAAAACAGGCCACGCCCGAAGCCGACAGCCGAGACAGTGGTCTGCCGTGGAGCGACGATTCACCCGAGGCCCTGTCGTCGCTGAGCCGTTGCCACGGTCAGCGCCGTGCCCTGGCGGGGCACGGCAGCAACCGTCCCGCGGCGGCCGCGTGGACGGTCAATCCGACCGGTGTTTTCGCGGCGTCAGGTTTCCGACGACTTGTAGGGGCACTTGTCGGGCTCATTCTCCGCGTGGGCGAGGCAGCCATCCATCCAGGACTGCTTCTGCGTCGCGTTGATATCGCATTCATCGAGAGAGCTGTCCGGCGGCATCGTCTTGCAGGATGCCCTGCGTTTCTCGGGTTCCGTAAAGCCGCCGCCGGTGAAAGCAGAGTAGCCGGCGTGCCAGCATTTGCAGCGCTTGCCGTCCTCCTTGGCCTGGACCGGAGACAGCGGAAAAAGAACACATACCAGGAGCCCAGCAGCGATACGGGCAAGTGCGGTCGTTTTCACGGGTCACCTACATTTGTGGATTGGGCGACATAGATATAACACGGCAAATTGCCGGATGCCGCTCGTGCTGCCGGGATGGGTACAGCTGCCGCATCTCGCCGAAGACCACAAGCACGTCGGGATCTACGCTCATCCCAAAGCGTCCGGACCGCCGTGCCCGACGGCGCTTGCACCCGCGCATCCTCCTTCGGCTGCGGTTCGATCTGAATCGCATCGAGGACCATGTTCGTCGGCGAATCGAGATACACCTTGAACTTGCGGATCGAATTGCCTTGCAGGTCGTAGGCGAACCGGATTCCGTGCCCCGGCGTCGACAGTGCGACTTGTTCTTCCTGCGTGCCCGTGCAGTTGTTACCGGGAACGGCAGGGGCCGCCGCTACCGCGGCGCTCGCCGCAACCAAACCAACGAGGCCGACCAGGGCGGCCCCCATCACCTTAGCCATTTGCACACTCCATTGTGGTTATTGCTCCGCTTGGAAGTCCACATAGTGCGTCCACCCCACCCGGTCCTGAAAAGGACGCCCGTAGCTGCACCCTGGCAAGCGGCTGACGGCTGTATCTTTTTGGCAAATGGTACATCTCAGCGCCGACGTGCCGGCCGGACCGGTGATCCGGGCCGGCGTGATCCAGGGTCTGGGTCTGGGCCTGAGGCTGGTGTTCGTGCCGGTCTCGACCATGGCCTACGCGACCTTGCCGATGCCGCGCCGCACCGAAGCGGCAGCCATGTTCAGCCTGACCCGCAACCTCGGCTCGAGCATCGGCATCTCGCTGGTCATGACGCTGCTCTCGCGCAGCTCGCAGACCAACCACGCCGAGCTCGCCAGCCGCATCACGCCGTACGGCCACGTGCCGATGCCGGCGGGCATCGATCTGCACAGCCCGGCGGAACTGGCTGCACTGAATGGCGAAGTTTCGCGTCAGGCTGCCGCATTTGCCTTCCTCAATGACTTCTGGCTGATGATGATCCTGACGTTAGCTGCGATACCGTTGCTGCTCCTGTTCCGGCGGCCGGATCGCACGGCCGCTCCGATACCGGCGGCGGCCGCGGTCGATCACTGATTCACCCGGCCGCAACGCCGCCCGCGTAGGATGGCCGTCGTCTGGCGGCCTCCGCCATGAAACCGATGCCGCGGCAACCTGCCGGTCTGCGGCGACCGCCTGCCGCTGTCCCTGCGGCCGGCGGACAAGGAAACCCCGATGCTCGAGCGTTGCCTGCCACTGCCGTTCGTTTTCGCCTGCCTCGCCCTGGCCGCCTGCAAGGGCGCCGATCCCGCCAAGACACAAAATCAAGCGGCCCCGGCCAAGGTCACGGCGCAGACCGTCGAAAGCAAACCCTGGTCGGACGTCATCGAAGCGCTCGGCACCGCGCAGGCGAACGAGTCGATCACGCTGACCGCGAAGATCACCGAGACCGTGCGCCGCGTGAACTTCAGCGACGGCCAGGCGGTGTCTGCCGGCGACGTGCTGATCGAACTCACCGCGAGCCAGCAGGCGGCCCAGCTCAAGGATGCCCAGGCGATGGCGCGCGATGCGGACCGCCAGTACCAGCGCCAGCAGGATCTCGTGAAGCAGGGCACCGTCTCCCGCGCGCTGTTCGACACCGCCACGGCCTCGCGCGATTCCAACAGCGCGAAAGTCGACGCGATCCGCGCGCAGCTGTCCGACCGCGTCATCACGGCGCCCTTCAGCGGCGTGCTCGGCCTGCGCCGCGTCAGCCCAGGCACGCTCGTGACGCCGGGAACGCCGATCACGACGCTGGACGACATCGACCTGATCAAGCTCGATTTCTCGGTGCCGGAAACCCTGCTCGGCGCGCTCGTCGTCGGCCAGGAAGTGCAGGCCAGGACCGCGGCGTTTCCGGAGCGCCAGTGGGAAGGCAAGATTGCGTCGATCGACTCGCGCGTCGACACCGCGTCGCGCTCGGTGATCGTGCGTGCGGAGATCGCCAATCCCGAGCGCGTGCTGCGGCCGGGCATGCTGCTGTCGGTGCAGGTGTTCCGCGCACCGCGCGATGCGCTGGTGCTGCCGGAGATCGCGCTGGTCCAGGTCGGCACCGAGTCCTACGTCTTCCGCATCAAGCCCGACAACAGCGTGGATCAGGTGCGCGTCGTGCCCGGCGCGCGCCGCCGCGGCGAGATCGAAGTGCGCGAAGGCCTGCAGGCCGGCGACCGCATCGTCGTCGACGGCACGGTGAAGCTGCGCGGCGGCAGCAAGGTCGCGGTACAGGAAAGTGTGGCCGCGACCGCGGCTCCCGCCGCCGCGAACTGAGGAGACGCCCATGCTGCTGTCGGATGTCTCGGTCAAGCGTCCCGTCTTCGCGATGGTGATGTCGATGATCCTGCTCGTGCTCGGCGTGATCGCGTTCACGCGCCTGCCGCTGCGCGAGCTGCCGAATATCGATCCGCCGATCGTCTCGATCGACACCACGTATACCGGCGCCTCCGCTGGCGTGGTCGAAACCCGCGTCACGCAGGTCCTCGAGGATTCTGTCGCCGGCATCGAAGGCGTCGAGGCCGTGCAGTCGTCCAGCCGCAACGGACGCTCCAGCATCACGATGGAGTTCACCCTCAACCGCGACATCGAAGGCGCCGCGAACGACGTGCGCGACGCGGTCGCGCGCGCATCGGATCGCCTGCCCGAAGAGATCGATCCGCCGCAAGTCGCGAAGGTCGAAGGCGATGCGGACGTCATCGTCTGGCTGAACCTGAGCTCGTCCAATCTCGACCAGCTCGCGCTGACCGACTATGCCGACCGCTACGTCGTCGATCGGCTGTCGTCGATCGACGGCGTCGCCCAGGTGAATTTCGGCGGCGGCCAGCGCTATGCGATGCGCATCTGGATCGATCGCAAGGCGCTCGCCGCGCGCAACCTCACCGCGAATGATGTCGAGGCCGCGTTGCGGCGCGAGAACGTGGAGGCACCGGCCGGACGCATCGAATCCGACACGCGCGACTTCACCCTGCGCGTGTCGCGCGACTACCGCACGGCCGAGGATTTCGGCCAGCTCGCGATCACGAAATCCGAGGACGGCCACGTCACGCGCCTGGCCGAAGTGGCCAAGGTCGAGCGCGCCGCCGAGGAACGCCGCGCTTACTTCCGCGGCAACGGCAAGCCCATGGTCGGCCTGGGCATCGTCAAGACCTCGACCGCGAACAGCCTCGACGTGGCCGAGCGGGTCAAGGCCGAGATGGCGCGCATCCAGCAGTCGCTGCCGGAAGGCACGACCATCGGCGTCAGCTACGACTCGACGGTATTCATCGACGCGGCCGTGCATCAGGTCTACAAGACGCTAGCCGAAGCCGTGCTGCTCGTGCTGGTCGTGATCTTCCTGTTCCTCGGCAGCGTGCGTGCGGCGCTGATTCCGGCCGTCACCGTGCCGGTCTGCGTGATCTCCGCATTTCTCGGCCTGTACATCTTCGGCTTCTCGATCAACCTGCTGACCCTGCTCGCGCTCGTGCTGTCGATCGGCCTCGTCGTCGACGACGCGATCGTCGTGCTGGAAAACTGCCAGCGCCGCGTCGATCTCGGCGAACCGCCGCTGATCGCCGCCTACCGCGGCACACGCCAGGTCGCGTTCGCGGTGATCGCGACCACGGCCGTGCTGATCGCGGTATTCCTGCCGATCGCGTTCATGGAAGGCAACAACGGCCGCCTGTTCCGCGAGCTGGCCGTCGCCGTCGCCGGCGCGGTCGCGCTGTCCGCCTTCGTCGCGCTGACGCTGACGCCGATGATGTGCTCGCGCCTGCTGCGCGCGCACAAGCACGAGACGGGCTTCGTCGCCTGGACCGAGCGCCAGCTCACGCGCCTGAGCAACAGCTATCGCGGCGCGCTGAACCGCAGTGTGGGACATCCCGTCCTCGTCGGCGTGGCGCTGCTCGGTGCCGTCGTCGCGATCGGCGTACTGTTCGTCAGCGTGCCCAAGGAGCTCGCGCCGCCGGAAGACCGCGGCGTGTTCTTCGCCCAGGTGCAGGGGCCGGAAGGCGCCGGCTACGATTACACCGTGCAACAAATGCAAGAGGTGGAAAAGCGCCTGATGACGCTGGCCGGTGACGGTAGCCCGATCAACCGCGTCAACTCGCGCGTACCCGGCGGCTGGGGCCGCAGCGAGGAAATGCACACGGGCCAGGCGACCGTGCTGCTCAAGTCCTGGGACGAGCGTGACAAGTCCACGGCCCAGGTCGTCGATGAAGCGCGCGCGCTGCTGGCCGACATCCCCGGTGTGCGCGCGATCCCGCAGATCCGCCAGGGGCTCGTGCGTTCCGGCGGCCAGCCGCTGCAGCTCGTGCTCGGCGGCCCGAGCTACGACGAACTTGTCGAATGGCGCGACCGCATGCTCAAGCGCATGGAGCAGAACCCGCAGCTGTTCTCGCCGGATTCCGACTACAAGGAAACTCGCCCGCAGCTGCGCGTCAGCATCGACCGCTCGCGCGCCGCCGACATCGGCGTGTCCGTCGACGACATCGGCCGCACGCTGGAGACCATGATGGGCTCGCGCCGCGTGACGACCTTCGTCGACGGCGGTGAGGAATACGACGTGATCCTGCAGGCGCAGGAAAGCGACCGGCGCAGCCCGACCGACCTGAACAACCTCTACGTGCGCGCGCGCAGCGGCCAGCTGATCCCGCTGGCCAATCTCGTGACCCTGAGCGAGCTGGCCGAGCCCGGCACCTTGAACCGCTTCAACCGTCTGCGCGCGATCACGCTGTCGGCGGGTCTCGTGCCAGGCTATACGCTTGGCGAGGCGCTGGACTGGATGCGCCAGGTCGCCGCCGAGGAACTGCCCGATACCGCGCAGATCGACTTCAAGGGCGAGTCGCGCGAGTTCCAGAAGGCGGGCGGCGCGGTCGCCTTCACCTTTGCCATGGCGCTGCTGATCGTGTTCCTCGTGCTCGCAGCGCAGTTCGAGAGCTTCGTGCACCCGCTGGTCATCATGCTGACCGTACCGCTCGCGGTGCTCGGCGCGCTGCTCGGGCTGTGGCTCTGGGGGTCGAGCCTGAATCTGTTCAGCCAGATCGGCATCGTCATGCTGATTGGACTCGCGGCCAAGAACGGCATCCTCATCGTCGAATTCGCCAATCAGCTGCGCGACCAGGGCCGCGAGATCCGCGAGGCGATACTTGAAGCCGCCGCGGTGCGCCTGCGCCCGATCCTTATGACCTCGATCGCAACCATCACCGGCGCGCTGCCGCTGATCCTGGCCAGCGGCGCCGGCGCCGCGAGCCGCGTCACGATCGGCGTCGTCGTCGTGTTCGGCGTGACCTTGTCGACCGTGCTGTCGCTGTTCGTCGTGCCGGTGTTCTATCTGCTGCTGGCCCGCTTCACGCGCTCGCCCGAAACGGTCGCGCGCGAGATCGAGGAACAGGAAAGCCTGCATCCGGATGCGGAAACCGCGTAGAACCTCATCGCGCGGTATTCTGTGCGTCGCCGGACGTAGCGGCTGACAACACCATCCCCACCCCAGCCCTCCCCTTGAAGGGGAGGGGGCAAGAGCACCGCATCCCGTTGTGTCGGCTTCCCACTCGCCTGTTGCCGTTTACGGGCGGCCCGCGCAATGCACGGTGTCAGCGCCTGGATATCTGGACGTTGTCGGTTTGGCAGTTGATTGTCCCAGCACGTATCCGGCGACTCGAATCAGCAACGGAAAGCCCATGAATTCCCACGACGACAAGCCGCCGCGCCCCGGCGCCGGCGAAAACCCCTGGAACAATGCACGGCCGCGCAGTCCCGGCGCGCCGCGGCCCGACAAGCGCGAGCGCGAACGCCTGCGCGCGGCCGCGGCCGGCGATGCCGCGCCGCGCCGCTACAGCGACGCGCTCGGCGTCGGCAAGCCTGCGCCACCGCGCGGCGGACACGCCGGCACCGCGCGCAACTACGGCGCGTCAGCGCGGACGGACAATGCGGCGCCGTTGCCGCCGCGTCCCGAAACTCAGCAGCGACAGGAAGAACTGCGCCTGTTCGGTATCAATGCCTGCCGTGCCGCGTTCGCCAAGCGGTCGCAGGACCTGCGCAAGGCGTATCTCACCGAGGATCGCATTGAACAGTTCAAGCCGATGCTGGCTTGGTGCGTGCAAAACAAGCTGGGCTATCGCATCGTCGAGTCCGCCGACCTGACCAAGCTGACCGCTAGCCAGCACCACGAAGGCATCTGTCTCGAAATGCGCCGCCAGGCGCCGCTGGGACTCGCGCAGCTGCTCACCCAACTGCCGGCCGCGCCGGCGCCCGCCATGCTGGTGCTGCTCGACGGCGTCGGCAATCCGCACAACTTCGGCGCAGTCCTGCGCAGCGCGGCGAACTTCGGCGTCGCCGGCGTGGTGCTGCCGCAGGACTCCACGCTGACCCTGTCCGGTGCCGCCTGCCGCGTCGCCGAAGGCGGCGCCGAAGTCGTGCCGCTCGCGCGGCCGCAGGCGGACGAGGACGCGCTGGCCCTGCTGCGCGGCGCCGGCTTCACGATCGCGGCGACCGTGCCGCGCGACGGCGCGTCGCTCTACGCGCAGCCGCTGCCGGCGCGCGTCGCGCTGGTGTTCGGCGCCGAAAGCGAAGGCATGAGCAGCGACCTGATCGCCGCGGCCGACCGGCGCCTGACCATCCCCGGTACCGGCAGCGTCGAAAGCCTGAACATCGCTGCAAGCGCCGCGGTCGTGTTCGCCGAGCACTTCCGCCAGCACGGTGCCGCATGAGCCGCCGTCTGGGCCTCATCGCGCTGCTGGTGCGCGACTACGACGAAGCCATCGCGTTCTTCACCCAGGCGCTGCGCTTCGACCTCGTCGAAGACAGCGACCGCGGCAGCGGCAAACGCTGGATCGTCGTCGCGCCGCGCGGCGGCGGCTCCGGCCTGCTGCTCGCGCGCGCCGCGACGCCGGAGCAACAGGCGCAGATCGGCGACCAGTGCGGCGGCCGCGTGTTCCTGTTCCTCGAAACCGAAGACTTCCACGGCGACGTCGCACACATGCGCGCGCACGGCGTGGAATTCTGCGAGGAACCGCGCGACGAGCCGTATGGCTGGGTCGTGGTGTTCCGTGATCTTTGCGGCAATCGGTGGGATTTGTTGCAGAAGAGATAAGCGCAATGTCGGATTTGTAGTGGGGATATGTCAAAAAGTACGCGCTGTGAAGCATTGACGCGTAGCGAATGTTTTGACCGTCCTCCACTCCTCCCCGGGCGAACGCCGGTCCTGGTGGTGTCGACGTAGCGAACTGCGGAGCCCAGTCAGTGAGTCAATTTGAGAAGGATCCGACATCCGAGATCGTTGCCCGAATCGGAATTCTTTTGCAGGCAAGCGGCTTCAGGGTGAGCCTACGCCATGGCTATTGCTGGATGGAGTTTCCCGATGGGTTCGCGACGCACATTGTTGCATTGGCCGGGTTGCCGGCACTCGACGGGGTTGATCTATTCGTAGCCGACCTTTGCGCAACGTCCGGCCTGCGACAGCAAGCCCTGGATAGGGTGCGGGCCGAAGCAACGCGGTGCGGCTGGGAGCTGGAAGAGTGCAGCGATGGCATCTGGGTTCTGAGGAGTGGTGGCGCCAGTTCGGTTGTTGCCGTTGACTGGACGCTGACTGATGATCTTCGTGTCGGTGGTCTCGGGCTCGTTTCGAGCCAGCTGCGCCAGCGCCTCTTCAATCTCAACGCAGTCGGCCCATACATTGCAGCCTTTCGTGGGCTTGGCGATGGCCAAATGGGCGAGCCGTCGCGACAGATCCCCGACGGGTCGGTTTTCGATGCCGCACCACAGATGCAGGCGTCGCCAGCGACGATCAATCAGGCGCGAAAGCAAGCAAGCGATCCTCCGCTCAGCGACGACGACCTGGATCGCTGGAGTCTCAAGCATTTGATGCGCTGGCGGCAACGCTTCGAGAGCCGCGAATCCCCATTGCGGCTTTTGCTTGAGCCGTGCTGGCTGGTTGGCGACAGCGATTGGATTTCTCGCGAAGAGTTGTTAGCGCGGTTGGAAATCTACTGCCGAACGATCAGGTGGCCCGGGTTTGGGCAGCTCATGCGCCTGCGCATGGGGGATTCGCGCAATCTCGCCGATGCATTGATGGAATGGGACGAATGGGAGAGTGCCAATGGCTGCGACGGAGACGTGCACGGTTTTTGCGAGATGGCCGCATATTTCTACGCGGAACGAGAATTCGCACGCCTGATCGTGCGTGAAATGGAAGGTTGGCGCGGCGTCGAACGCGCGATCATTGCCGGGCAGCCGAGCGCGCTTCACTACGCGCGGGCAATGTTGTCCAACTCCCTGAATGCCGTGTCGCAAAGCGAAGGGGAGCAACGCGAACATGAAGTTTATGGACTGTTCGAAGTGCTCGCTCGAGGCGGGGAGCTCGTTGCCCGTATCGTCGTGGACGAAGACGAAGCGAAGCTGCTGCGTGCCATCTGTATAGATGTTGCAACGCGGTGGAGCGAGCGAGGATGGGCTACTGTGATCAACATGCTCCATGTCGCCTGTCATTTCGGCTGGAGCGATGTTGCAGCGAGGCTCCTCGAATCCGAGTGCGGGATCGAGCTTGTATTGTCGGGGTCTCCGGAATTCGAGGACCCGGATTGGAATCTCGTCAGCGGCGCTCTCGCCTTGAGTGTCTTGGCGCCAGCCAAGGCCGCCAATCTGGTCGTCAGGCCTGCTTGTGAGCGACTGCGCGTCACTACCGTCGCGCGTCGCAAAGATGATGAGGACATGCTCGCGCTGGCGATCTCCTGGTGGCGCTGTCGGAACGCGCAAGGTACCCATCTCGATGCCGCGCATTCGACTGTTTGAGGCGATGGTCTATGGGCGCCGATATGCATCTGATGATCGACTACGACACGGCATCTAAGCCAACCGAGTGGGGGTTCCTTCTGTCGTCGCAAAGACGCAGTGTCTCGCCGTTCAAGAATTCCGACCGGGTGCTCTCGCTGTTCGAGACGGCAATCTCGTCGCCGCAAGACTACCGGATGTTTGCGGCGCTGGCCGGTGTGCGCGCTGAAGAGAACGAGCATCCTCTCATCGTGCCACGAGGTTTTCCTGGGGTTTCCAGTTCAGAGGCCTTCAACGAATTCCATTTGTGCGTGGTCGGTGATTCTGAAAGAGACCGCTGGCCTCGCGACATCCGGCAGTCTTATGCCAACGAGCTGGTCGATAAGGGCGTGGCCCGAGTCGTGATCCCTCCAGGCAGAGCAGCGGCGTGGCTGACCGACCCGAGCTTTCACACTCCCGGCTGGCTGACCCATCAGGAAATAGTGGCGTCACTGGATCATTGCGGTTACGAGCGATCCGAACTGTCCGTCGAATTCCGGATCGTGCTCGCGGCGATGGACATGCTCGACCAAGAATACGGGACCGACCACTCGCGGCTGGTATTCTGGTTCGACAACTGAGTGCATTTTTCTGTGCTTGAGGCTCGGCGTGGGGAATAGGCTTGCGCGCCCCCTTGCGACCGCAACCCGCGAAGCGACGATTGGCGCACCGTCAAAGAGTGGATAGTGATACGGAAAGATTGATCCCGATCGGCGTTGTCGCGAGAGCGTTCCACCGCGACTAGTGCGCGCGGGTGCGAGCGGCTCGTGCATGAGCCGGGCCGCAGGCGCAGGATTTCGAGTTTCTCGTCCGGTTGCAGCGACGTCATGGAGAAGCTGATGAAGTGCGCGGTCTTGCGGCGGCGTCCGGCCGCCTGCTCACAACGGCTCGAAATCCCTGCAACGGATGTTCGATTGGCAGACTGCCAGGACGATGAGCGTGGTCAGAACCGACGACTGAGACTCACGTTCACGGAGTAATCGGCGAAAGCGGCGTCGCCATGGGTGGCAGCGCGATAGGTGCGCTGGCGGCTGCGATCGATCGCGATGGGGATGGTGATGCCGCCGCTCCAGCGCGCTTTCGCATACTGCAGGCCCGGTTCGATGGAGATGGCGTAGCCGGGACGTCGACTGCCTCCGTTGCCGCCGATCAGATCACTCGGCGGAACACCTTCCACACGTCCGCCGATGCTCCAGGACAGTCCAGGCCTGGACTTCAATGCGTAGTCGACACCCAGGCGGGCGAGATAGGAGTCGGGCACGGAGAAGTTGGTCGTGCGATTTCTCTCTGCCGGGTTTATCAGATACGAGCCGTTGAAATAGCCCGACAGTTGCCCTTTCAGAAGCAGGAAGGCCTGTGTTTCCACGACTGCGCCCCAGCCGCCATCGCCGGGTTGGATGGATGAGTCGACGTAACGGCGGGTCGGTCCGTTCGGACGCATGAAAATGTCCGTGTTCTCATAGTCGCCCGTCGGCGCTTTTATCCCGAAACCAATGCTCCAGTTGCCGCGTTCGGCGGTCTTGGGGTCATACAGCCAGATGGTCGATGTCAGGCGTACATCGGCCAGGCCGGCGCTCTGGGTGTGGTAGCGGTTCACCCGGTCGTGTTCGTACAGCGATGACCTATCTGAAGCGAAATAGGGGATGGTCAAGTTCAGCCACACGCGATCGGTGGCTGCATACGTCACGGTCAGGTCAAAGAAATGCGAGCGGTTGACGACTTCGGACCCTTCCTCCTGCCGGTGCGTCTGTTCGCTGTGTCCAACGAAATGCCGATCCGAACGGAACCACCGGTACGCCATGCCGATCTGCCAATGTCCAGATTCGAGCAAGTTGTCATTGTTCAGATAAGCAGCGCCGCTGCTACCTCGAGCAATGACACAGCCTTGCGCGAACAGTGGTGACGAGGCAAGCAGGCTGGCCGTCAATGTCGCAGCAGCCAGCAGTTTGCGTAGGACGCGGGGTCTGTGCGCATGCATTTTGGTATCTCGCGGCAATGGCCGCCCCGAAAATGCGGCGGCCCAACTAGTGGAGGGACCGTCGGGTGCGTAGCGTCAAGCCAGGCGTGTCGCCTCCGGGAGTATGGTTGCGCGCCAAAAGATCCACAAGAGCACGTCTGCGGCAAAGTCGCGAAAGTCAGAAAGGATTGCGGTACCGGCCTTTTTTCGGAGAAGATTGAATATTTATAAATTAGTCAATGGCTTGTAGAGGGGTTGTGGGCTCCCGGGCATTGGCGTTGCAGCGAAGTGAGTTTCGCGGCCGTCGCCAGGTTCGCCGCCATAGGTCGCAACGGCGGCGTGGTTCCGTCCGTGGTCTCGCTGTTCGAGACGGCAATCTCGCCGCCGCAAGACTACCGAATGTTCGCTGCGCTAGCCGGTGTGCGCGCTGACGCAAACGAGCATCCGCTCATCGTGCCTCGAGGCTTTCCTGGCGTTTCCAGGCCAAAAACCTTCAACGAGTTCCATCTGTGCGAGGTCGGCGATTCCGGAACAGACCGTCGGCCTCGCGACATGCGGCAGTCTTACGCGAACGAGCTGATCGAAAAGGGCGTGGACCGGGTAGTGATCCCACCAGGCAGATCAGCTGCGTGGCTGACGGCCCCGGGTTTGCGCACTGCTGCGAGCTGGCTGACCTGCCGGGAAATAGTGGCGGCACTGGATCACCGCGGTTGCGAGCGATCCGAGCTGTCCGTCGAATTCCGGATCGTGCTCACGGCGATGGGCCTGCTCGACCAGGAGTACGGGACCGGCCAATCGCGGCTGGTGTTCTGGTTCGACAATCGAGCGAGTGACATCGTTTTCGCGCTGGATGGTCGGAGGAGGCGCCGCATGAGCGCCCCCTTGTCACCGCAACCCGTATGCGCGTGACCATCCGTGCAGCGACGAACTCGCGGCGGCGTCACGGCCAACCGCGACGAATGATGGACGCGGACTACAGGTGCCGAGTCTCCGCCGGCGTTTCCCACCAGTTGTCGTTGCGACCGTCCGCCCATTTCAGCGGCGCGGCGATCAGGGTTTCCGGCGGCACGTCATCGAGGCAGGCAATGTTGATCGAGACCAGGGCGCCGCCGAGCTGTTCGACGTAGGCGTCGCTGAACGCATGCAGCCCGCAGTGGCGGCAGAAGCGGTAGGTGCCCGACTTGGTGGCGAACTGATACTCCGACAGGTCGTCCTTGCCGGCGAGCAGACGGAACGCTTCGGGCTTGGTGATGAGGCCCCATTTGCGCAGCTTTGTGCAGATCGAGCAGTTGCAGCGGCCGGTGCCGGCGCTGAAATCGATGTCGGCTTCGAAGCGGACGGCGCCGCAGTGGCAACTGCCGTGGTAGGTCTGCTGGGTCATGCTCGCTGGTCTCCGTCGATGCCCGTGGGCGAATTCGCAAAGACTGCAGGCAAATCAGGTCGGCTCGTGTCCTGATTGATGCGGCGGGGCGCGACGGCTCAGGGTTTTTGCGCACGGGGCTTCGCCAGCAGCGAGCGCTTCTGCCAGAAGCCGGCGGGAAACCGCACGGTCTCGAATTTCTCGCCGGGCAGCAGCGATGCCATCGACAAACTGACCACGCACGAAGTCGTGCGGCGGCGTTCGGCGGCGATCTCGAGCAGCTTGCCGAGTTCGCGCTCGCCGGGTTTCCGCGTGGCGTAGAGGTAGCTGCCGTCGGGGCTCACCCGGTCGGCGCCGCGGTCGATCTCGTCCACGATCAGCAGCTTGGGCCTGGCCGGCGGCGTGCAGTTGCCGACGTTCTGCACGTGGATGCGCGCAAACAGTTCGTCCGCGGCACGGTCGACGAGCTTGGCGGTGCGCCGCGCATCGGCCGCGCGTGCGGTCGCGTGCAGCTCGATCAGGTAGAAATCGCGATAGGCGATCAGCGTGTGGTAGATGACGCGCGTCGAATCCTGCAGCACGCTCGCGCAAAGGCGATGGCGGGCGCGCAATTCGCGCCCGTCGTCGAGCTCGATCGTGCGGACAGTCCATGGGTCCAGCCGCACCACCGGGACGTCGGTGTGGATGCGGTTGAGACTCAGGCACGAGCCGCTGTGGAGCCCGGCGCGGCTTACCGCCTCGTCCTCCGGCAGCATGCCCAGCGGCAGCGCGCGGATTTCGAAGTCCGTATCGAAGTCGCCGTCGAGGCGATAGACCATGACGACGCCGTTTTCCGGTTCGGGATCGCGCGCACTGCGCAAAAGCTCGAAGTCGCCGGCGCGCTGCGGAAACAGGACGCGCGATTCGCGCACGAGCTGCGTGCGCGAATCGCGTTCGTCGGCTTCGGCGCGTTCGCGCGCGGACTGCATGGCGGTGTCCGCGGCGGCAGCCGCTTCGTCCGGTGCGCGGGCCTCGTCCTGGGCCCAGCACGGCGTGGCGCCGGCGCTGGCCAGTGCGCAGATCGCACAGAAGCGCGCGAGGAAGCCGTTGCGTGTCGATGCCATGCGAGTTGCCTGCGGGGTTCAGCGCCTTGTAGCCCTTATCGCGGCGGTGGCCAAGCTGGCCGCCGCGGGTCGCAGCGACTCAGTCCTCGCCTTCGTCCCGCTTGAATGCGCCCGGCGCCGAACCGAAATCGCCATCGGCCTGCGCCGCCATGTAGGCCCAGCTGACGTACACCGCGACGTTCTGCGCGATCTGTTCCGGGTCGACCTTGTCGAGCGTGTCGTCGGCGCTGTGGTGGATGTCGAAGTAGCGCGTGCCGTCGTTCGTCAGGCTCAGCGCGGCCATGCCCTCGGCATGGATCGGGCTGAGGTCGGGGCCGCCGTTGGCGTGGCCGATGCCGCGCTCGACGCCGAGCGGCGCGAGCACCTGCATCATCGCGTCGATCGCGGGCAGGGCTTCGGGCTTGACGGTTGCATTGAGGCGCCAGATGCGGTCGCTGCCGAAATCCGATTCGGAGCCGAGGATGTGCTGGCTGACCTCGTTCTTGTGTGCGGCGGCGTAGGCCTTGCCGCCATAGAGGCCGGCCTCTTCGTTGGCGAAGGCGACCACGCGGATCGTGCGCTTCGGCGGCGTCGGCAGGTCGCCGATCAGCTTGCCCGTCGCCATGCCGATCGCGACGCCGGCGCCGTCGTCGATCGCGCCGGTACCCAGGTCCCAGGAATCGAGATGTCCGCCCATGATGACGACTTCTTCGGGTTTTTCGCTGCCGGTGATTTCGGCGATCACGTTCGCGCCGGTGTAGTCG
The DNA here is from genome assembly GCA_038207515.1 of Lysobacterales bacterium. Classification (GTDB taxonomy): domain Bacteria; phylum Pseudomonadota; class Gammaproteobacteria; order Xanthomonadales; family Rhodanobacteraceae; genus Tahibacter. Next base: position 90,225 of record JBBQZR010000001.1, read on the forward strand.
CCTTCGACGCCGCAGTCGAGCTGCAGCTTCATCCGCACCGGCTGGCCGCGGCGCAGCGTGGCTTCGATGAGGTCGGCGTCGGGATTGGAGACCGCGGCAGCCGGAATGCGCTTGCCGTCGGCGTCCCATTGCGTCACGCCGGTATGCGGCAGGCGATGGTTGTCGGTGCCGGCCGAGCGCAGCACAAAAGCGGCCGCGCCGAGCTTGGCCGCGACGGCGGGACCCTTGCCGCGGATCGTTCCGCCGATGCCATAGTCGTGGCCGTCCTTGTGCGGGCGCATGCGCGCGCTGACGAACACGATCTTGCCCTTGACGCTGTCGGGCGTGGCCGCCTGCAGCGCCTTGAGACTGTCGAACAGCACGATGTCCGCGGTCAGCCCGCCCTTCGGCGTGGCCGGAGAATAGCCCAGCGCGGTGATCGCCAGATGTTGCGCGAACGGCGCGACCAGCGACGCGCTTTCGCTGCGCCGTACCCATTTCGGGAACGTGACCGGCTCGGTCCAGACCTTGTCGTAGCCGAGCGCCTTGAACTTCGCCACGGCCCAGTCGCGCGCTTTCTGATCGTTGACGCCGCCGGCCAGGCGCGGACCGATCTCGGTGGTCAGCGATTCGAGCAGTTCATACGCCTGCTTGTCGGTGACGGCCTGGTCGCGCAGCGCGATGGCCTGCTTGATCGCCGCGTCGGGAACCGTGGTGATCGTCGCCGCTCCCGCGGTCGCCGACAGCAGTGCGAGTAGGACGCAGGGCAGGACACGCAGCATCATGGCGTTGGCTTCCGGAGGCAAAGCGCAATGCTGCCATGGGCGGGCGCCGGCCGATCTATGACTAAGGTCACGGGTGGCGGACGCGGAGTGCGGTCGCGTGATGTTTGAGGCTACAAAGCGGGCAGGTGGACAATCGCTATACTCCGCGCGGCGGACGGCTTTCGACGCCGCTATGGAATTTCAGGGGAAGACAATGGCGATTTCATCCAGGGCGCTGGGTTGCGCGGCGCTGTTCGCCGTATCGGCCACGGCGGTCGCCCAGGAATGGACCAGCCTTGGGCCTGGCGGTGGCAGCATCAGCAGCTTGTTGGTTGATCCGGCTCTGCCTGGCCGGGTCTATGCGACTGGCTACGGCGTTTCGGTTTCCGCGGACGCGGGCCGTACCTGGGCCGCAGCCAGCACCGGCCTGGATGCGACGGCGCGAACGGCAATCCGGGGTCTCGTCGCCGATCCCGATCAGCCGGGCCGGCTGTATCTGGTCGATTACGACGGCCGGATGATGCGCAGTGACAACCATGCACAGAGTTGGACGGCTACGGGGTTCCGGTTCGGCACCGGCGCAGAGCCGTTTGGACTGGTTCGATTTGCCATGGCCGACGTGCCGGGTACCACCGGTACGCTGCTGGTGGCTGCGTCTAATGGATATTTATACAAAACTGCTGACGGCGGGTCGACGTTTTCCGTTCTGTCATACCTCACTTCCGCCGACAGGCCGGCCGAGGTGCTCATGTTCGACCCTGCCGATGCGCGGATCGTGCTCGCCGGCATCGGTTATGGCGCCACCGGTCCGTTCGAAGGCGCAACGTTGTTGCGCAGCGCGGATGCCGGCCTGCACTGGAATACGGTGGCTGGAGTGCCGGCGATCGGCAGTGCTTCGGATATCGGTTTCGTCCCCGGAGGGCCTGCGCTTGCCCTGGTCAACGGTCATTTGCACGTGAGTTCCGATCGCGGGCAGAACTGGACCGCGACCGACGTCGCTGGCACGCGGCTCGCGATCGCGCCGGATTCGCCGTACGAGGCCATTGCGATGCACGCGACCGGCTGCGAGCGGTCGGCCAACTTCCTGTCCGGTTCGCAGTCCTGTGCCGCCGGGCTGCCGGCCGATGCGACCTACGCGCGCTTCACCGATCTCGTCATAGCGTCCGATGGAGTCGGCGCCTATCGTGCGCTGGCGACAGGAAGCGTCGTCGGCGTGCGTGCGATGACGTCAGCGACGGCGACGTGGAGTGCAAGCAACACCGGACTCAGCAATCGCCGAGTGCGCGGGCTGGCGCTGGTTCCGGGCAGTGCCGGGCGTATGTTTGCGGGTCGTTGGCCCAAGGACGCTGCAGAAGACACCCCTCTGTTTTCGACGAACGACAGCGGCCTGCACTGGCGCGCCGATCTCGCCGGTCGCGCCGACTATGTCCGCTCGGTCGCGATCGATCCGACCACCGCGGCGGCGCCTGCGTCGCTGCACGTATTCGCTGCGGGTCTCGGCACCCGGACCGCACCGCTGCAGCCCTACGGTATCGGCATTTTTCGCAGCCTCGACGGCGGGGCGAACTGGAGCGTGCTCGATCAGGGGTTGCCGCCGCCCGGCGCCGCCGAGAGCTTCAACCAGGCGCGCACGCTCAAACTCGACCCGCGCTCGTGTGCCGCCCCGCCCGCGGTCGGCGCATGCCGGCAGGGCCCGCTGAATACGGTGTTCGTACTCGGCGGCGGCTTAGGCTGGCGCGTGATCCGCAGTACCCAGCGCGGCGACAATTGGGTCTCCGGCGACAACGGACTGCCGCGAGACCTCGACACCGGCATCACTAGAGAAGCGATCTTTCCGATCGACATCGAGTTCGACGCGGGCAACGGCGACATCCTGCTGTCGACGATCAGCGTTTTGGACAGCGGCGTCGGCGCTCCTGCCACGCTCGACAGCGGTGTGTTCCGCAGTGTCGACGGTGGTGTCCACTGGCAGCATCGCAGCCATGGATTGCCGTTGATGAACGGGTCGACGCAGACCACGCGCGACGTCTATGCGATCGCCGCACATCCGCGCCGCTCTGGCGTCTTCTGGGCCTCCACCGTGCAGCCGGGTCAGGCGGCGCGCATCTACAAGACGCTCGACGGCGGCGCGAACTGGTTCGCCAGCGGACCGGTACTCGACGCCTGCGACGTGCGTGACCTGCAGGTCGACATGTCCGCGCCCGATGTGATTCTCGCCGCTGGCATCGGTGTCGGTTTTGCGTCCGCCTGCGTCTACCGCAGTGAGGACGGCGGCGACAACTGGACACCGGTCGTCGGGAATGCGCCGGTGGCCGAGATCTACGACGTGCGCTGGGACGAACACGGCCAGTCGCGCCTGATCCTGACTACCGAGAAAGGCGTGTGGCAGTTGAACGCGCCGTCGGACAAGATCTTCGTCGAACGTTTCGGCGACTGAGCCAATCCCCGTCGCCACAGAGCCGCGCGGCAATCTGCATCGGCGCGACGAGATATTTCTGCAACATCGCAAGCCGCCTGCGCCGTGCAGCCGGCGCTACGATGAACGCCGTAGTCATTCGGGGAGATGACAATGGCATCCGGCTTGCGATGGATAGGCGCGTTCGCGTTGACACTGGCTGCGGCCGGCTGCACGCCGCCCGCGCGGCAGGAGCTGGCGCGCGAGGCCGCGCGCGAGTGTGACGGCGAGCGCGAGCACGACAGCGTCGCCGAACATATGCGCGAGGAGCGCGCGGAAAAAAACGAGCGCGTCACCGGTGCGCTCGAACGCGCGCAGCTATTCAGCGCGCGGCGCCTGCCGCCCGGCGAAAGCGAACTGCAGCCGGCGCGCTGGTTCCAGGCGGAACAGCGCATGCGGGCGATGACGCGGCATCTGCCGCGCGCCGACGGGAATCCGCTCAGCGCGAAGGCGCAGCCGCAGTGGCAATGGCTGGGGCCGGCCAACGCGACCGGGCGCACGCGCACCCTGGAATTCGATCCGCGCAACAGTGACGTGATGTATGCCGGCGGCGTGTCCGGCGGTGTGTGGAAAAGCAGCGACGCCGGCGCGAGCTGGCAGCCGCTGTCCGACGATGCGGTGAACCTCAACATCGGTGCGCTCGCGATCGATCCCGAACGGCCCGACACGATCTACGCCGGCACCGGCGAGTTGTATCGCGACAGCGGCATGCCGTGGTCGCCGATGAGCGGCTCGGGGATTCTCAAGAGCATCGACGGCGGCGAGCGCTGGAGCCCGCTGCTCGCGACGCAGAACGCACAGTTCCGCTACGTCAGCGACATCGTGTTCAGTCCGCGCGACTCGCGCCGCCTGTACGCGGCGACGAACAGCGGCATCTGGCGCTCGCGCGACGGCGGCGCCACGTTCGAACGCCTGCTGCGTCCGGCCGACGGCCAGGACGCGCTGCGCTATGAAGGCTGCACCGATCTCGCGATCCGCAGCGATACGACGCAGGACTGGCTGCTCGCGACCTGCGCGTCGCGTTCGATCGCCGATCGCTACTGGCTGCCGGGCACAGTCACGCCGACCGCGTGCGCGGGACCGTGTCCGGCGGCGGTGTTCCTCAACACCGATGCGGGCAATGCCGGGCAGTGGGAAACCGTGCTGTCGGAAGCCGGCCAGGGCCGGACGCAGATCGACATCCACAAGGCCGATCCGCGCGTGATCTACGCGGTCGCGGCCAGCATCGCGCCAGGCTTCGACCGCACCGGCGACGGCTTCGGCGACTACGACAACGGCCTGCATGCGCTGTGGCGCTCCGATGACGGCGGACGCACCTGGGACGCACGCCTGCGCAACGACTCGCCGGACCTTCTTTCGGCCAGCCTGTTCCAGTTCCATTTCGCGGTGAGGCCACAAGCCTGCGGCGATCCGTCGCCGCCGGATTTCTATGCTGCGGGCTGGTACAACAACGCGATCGCGGCCGATCCCGTCGATGCCGACACGGTCTGGGTCGGCGGCATGACTCTGTTCCGCTCCACCGACGGCGGCCGGCGTTTCGGCCTGGCCAGCTATTACTTCGCGCCGGACGATTCCTACGTGCATCCGGACCAGCATCGCATCCGCTTCCATCCAGGCTACGACGGCGCGGCCAACCAGCGCATCTACAGCGCGCACGACGGCGGCATCTCCACGAGCGACAATGCGCGCGCGCCGGTCGGCAGCGGCGATGCGGGGCTGTGCAGTGCGCCGGCCGGCGATCGTGTGCGCTGGCGCGGCCTGAGCCGCGGCATGGGCACGACCCAGTTCTACGCCGGCGCGGTGTTTCCCGACGGACGCCGTTACCTCGGCGGCACGCAGGACAACGGCACCTGGCTCGGCGGCGACGACGCCGGTCCCTATGCCTGGCGGCATATCTACGGCGGCGATGGCGGCTTCGCCGCGGTCGATCCGTCCAACACCAACGTGCTGTACGCGAGCGCGCAATACGTCTCGCTCGGCAAGTCGGTCAACGGCGGCAACAGCTTCGTCGACGCGACGCGCGGGCTCAGCGACCAGACCCTGTTCATCATGCCGTACCTGATCGACCCGAACGCAACCCAGCGGCTCTATGCCGGCGGCACGCGCCTGTGGCGCAGCGACGACGCGGCCGCCAACTGGCGCCGTGCCAGCGCACCGTTCGGCAACGGCAGTTTCGGCGGCCGCACCTCGGCCATCGCGATCGCACCCGGCAATCCCAATCGCATCCTGGTCGGCAACCAGGCCGGCATCTACCGCAGCAATGCGGCGCTGGCGAGCACGCAGGCGACGGTCTGGGCTTCCGCCTCGCCGCGCACCGGCTGGGTCTCGCGGCTGGCCTTCGATCCGCTCGACAGCAATGTGGCGTATGCAACATATTCCACTTTTGGCGGCGTGCACGTCTGGAAGTCGATCGATGCGGGCGCGAACTGGCAGCCGCTGGACGGCGACGGCGAAGGTCGCCTGCCCGACGTGCCGGTGCACGCGATCGCGATCAATCCGCGCAACCCGCGCGAGCTGTACTTGGGCACCGACCTCGGCCTGTTCGTCTCGCTGGACGGCGGCGCGAACTGGGCGGTGGAGAACACCGGCTACGCCAACGTCATCACCGAAGACCTGAAGCTCGTCGCGCCGACCGGTGGGCCGGCGCAACTGTTCGCGTTCACCTACGGCCGCGGCGTCTGGCGCGTGAATCTCGGCGATTTCGACGCCGAGCCCGATTACCGCATCGACACGCGCGTCGCCGGCATGTGGTGGAACCCGCAATCCGACGGCCATGGGCTGATGCTCGAACCCGTCGTCATCGACGGCGTGACGCATGTCGTCGCGAGCTGGTTCGTCTACCAGGACGGCGATCCGTACTGGATGATCGGCGTGGGCCGCGCCGACGGCGGCCGCGTGCGTGTGCCGGTCGCGGCCAGCCGCGGCGCGAATTTCCCGCCGGATTTCCGCGCCGCCGACGTGCAGCAGCAGGCCTGGGGCGAACTCGACATCGAATTCCATTCGCCGCGCCGCGCGACCTTGCGCTGGAACAGCAGCCTGCCCGGCTTCGGCAGCGGCGAGCTGCCGATCGAGACCCTGGTCGCCGCTGCGGCCAGTGCCGACGATCCGCCCGGCGCGCAGGTCCGCGCCTGTCACAGCGGCAACTGGTTCCAGCCCACGCAGAGCGGTCACGGCTTCTTCCTGCACGTCTTGGGCGGCGGTGATGCGCGCCAGCTCGTCGCGGTCTGGTACGTGTTCGATCGCGGCAAGCCGCTGTTCCTCGTCGGTGCCGGGCCGATCAGCGGCGACAGCGCGACGCTGACGTTCGGCATCACGCGCGGACCGGACTTCCCGCCCGACTACCGCGTCGCCGATCTCGATCGCCGACCCTGGGGCACGGCGACGTTCCGCTTCACCGGAGCCGACACGGCGCAGGTCAACTGGACGCCGCAGATCGCCGGCTTCGCCGCCGGCAACCTCGATCTCGTGCGGCTCACCGAACAGCTGGGGCGCAGCTGCCGCTGAGCGATGCAGGATTACGAACCAGCGAGCTTGCGGCACAGCGCGTCGAGCGCAATGCCTTCGTTGGCGTCGTGAAAGCCGGGACCCGTGAGCTTGGGAGCCTGGCGGCTGCCCGCGTGATGCACGCCGATGACTTCCCACTGGTCGTTGAACACGGGGCTGCCGGAGCTGCCGTGGTCCGTCGGTGTGCGGTAGTGGAAAAGGCGTGGCAGCGGGTCGGTTTCGAGGAGGTCGGAGTCTTTGACCGAAACCTCGAGATCGCGCCCGCACGGGTGGCCGATGACATACGCCGGCATGCTCACCGCCGGCAGCTCGCGCCGCAGGCGCAGGCCACGCGCGCGCAATGGAACGCGGTCGAGCCGCACGATCGTGATATCGAGCTTTTCGCGCTCGCCGATCGGAATGGCGAAATCGCCGGGCTCCGAGCAAAAGATCACTTCTTTTACACGATAGCGTTCGACCAGCCGTCGCTCGACGATGGTCTCCATGTCGAACGATATCCAGGCCTCCTGCGAGCGCAGCGCGGCCTTGTCGTACGTGTCGCTGATGACGTGCGCGTTCGTGACGAAGACCAGTTCGTTCGCCGCGCCCTCGCGCAGCTCGGCAAGGTCGATGAGGAATCCGGTCCCCTCGCGCCTGCCGGTCGCCGTGCCGACGCAGCCGATGGAGTCGCAGGCGGCGGCGATGCGCGCGAAATTCAGGCCCGTGGCGTTCGAGAAATTCTTTTCGAACGGTGTTTCGGGCGCGCGCAGGTCGTTGAGCTGGAGCGAGCTCAAGGTCACGGTGCCGCGATGTTCCTGCTGATGCCGCAACAGCACGAACGCGAGCTGCGAAGCGCAGTCGCTTTCGGGCTTCAGCGCGTCGCCCTGCCAGATATCGCGCAACTGCCGCGCGTAGCTCGCGAAATTGAACGGATCCGCCTTGGGGTGGCTGAGCAGGCGGTCCAGCCACAGGCGCGCGCCGGCGCAATCCTCGCCCAGCGCAAGGTGCGCTTCCGACAGCGAGGCGAGTATCCAGGGCATGTCCTCGTCGCTGTCATAGCCGGCGCCATAGCCCGCCTTCGGCGTCAGCAGCGCGATGATGTCGCGCCCGCGCTGCAGGAGTTCCGGCGACGGCTCGCGGCAGTGTTCGCGGTCCGCGCGCGCCTGCAGCGCGACGGCATTGATGCCATGCCAGTAGCGCCCGCGGTCCGCCTCGTATTCCGCGGCATAGCGCTGCGTCGCCATCGCCAGCAGTTGCACGCACTCGTGCGCGCCTTCCGAATCGGCGGCAGCGATCGGCCCGACCGGCAGTGTCTCGCGCAGGCGCACGAAACGGTCTTTCGCGGTACGGGCAAACAGACCGCGCAACTCGATAGTCTCCTTGGCGACCACGTCACGTTCCGACGGGCTCGCGGGCCGTAGTCCCGTGGCGCGGTTGAGCGCCGCGGCGATGATGTCCTCGGCGTCTTCGAGCCCGCCGAGATTGATCAGCGCCTGCGCGTGGTGCTTGCTGACGCGGATATCGAAGCCCACGCGGCTGCGCCACAGCGCGGCGATATCGCAGGTGAGGCCGTAGTGGAGGTGCCGGTTCAGCGCCCTCGCCGCGTCACGGATTTCCTCAAGCGTCAGCGCCTGCGACGGCGCACCGATGGCTTGCGCCAGCAGGCTTACCCCGCCGGCGACGATCCGGTCGTCTTCGTCGATCCATTGTCCCCGGCGCAGGGCCTCGGCGACTGTGGCGGAGCGTTCTGATGGAGTCGGCATGGTTCACGGTCCTGCGTTGCCCGAGAATCCTGTGTTGCCAGCGCAAGGCGCCTCTCACCCATCATGCGACGCCGCTGCCGCGGCGACGGCGCCACGGAGGCGCGATCAGCGCGGCGGGTTGCTTTTCAGCAGATCGCGGATCTCGGTCAGGAGCACGATCTCCGCGGCCGGCGGTGCGGGTGCGTCTTCGTTTTTCTTGATCAGACGGTTCATGAGCTTGATCACGAGGAAGATCGCGAACGCGACGATGGCGAACTGGATCAGGGTATTGAAGAACGCGCCGAACTGGATCGCGACCTCGCCCTTGCCGTCGGCACCAGCCGCTTGCAGTACCCACTTGTAGGCGGAGAAATCCACACCACCGATCATCATCCCGATGGGCGGCATGATGATCTGGTCGACCAGCGACGTGACGATCTTGCCGAAGGCGGCACCGATGACGACGCCGACCGCGAGGTCGATGACGTTGCCGCGCATTGCGAATGCCTTGAACTCGCTGAAGAAGCCCATAGTCCGTCTCCTGATGGCTGTGCTGTGGATGGCGCCGCCCCCCGCCGCGCGACTGGTGTTGTACACGATAGGGCGACCGTTCGGCGAGGCACGAAAACCGGCCTCCGGCGCCGCGTCCGTCGCGCTGTCGCAAGCATGACCGGGTCCGCGCGCGCGTCCGGCAGGCTGTCGAAAAACAGCCTGCCAGAGCGATCAGACGATCCGCCCGCGCAGCGAAGCGACGCCGCCGAGCGTGGCCTCGAAGGTATCGCCGCGGGCCAGTGCGGCCACGCCGGCCGGCGTGCCGGTGAAGATCAGATCGCCGGCGGCGAGTTCGAACAGTTTCGACAGCTCGTGGATGATTTCGGCGACGTTGAAAATCATCTCGCTGATGTCGCTGTTCTGGCGCGGCTCGTCGTTGACGAGCAGGGACAGCGTCGCATGCTGCGGATGCGCGCCGGCGTTGACGGCGCGCAGCGCGGATATTGGCGCTGAGGCATCGAAGCCCTTGGCCACGTCCCAGGGCAGGCTCTTGGCCTTGGCCACGGCCTGCAGGTCGCGTCGGGTCAGATCGAGGCCGACGCCGTAGCCGTAGACATGGTCCAGCGCGGACTCGACCGGTATGTCGCGGCCGCCCGAACGCAGCGCGACGACCATTTCCACTTCGTGGTGCAGGTCGTTCGTGGCGCTGGGATAGGGCACGTCGCCGCCATCGGTGACGACGGCGTCGGCAGGTTTGAGGAAGAACACGGGCTGGCTGCGATTCACTTCGGCGCCCATTTCCTTCGCGTGGTCGGCGTAGTTGCGGCCTACGCAGTAGATGCGATGCACCGGGAAGCGCTGCTCGCTGTCAAGTACCGGCACGCTGGCGGTCGGCGGGGCGGGGAAGACGAAGTTCATGGCAGCCTCGATCACGGGAAGAGAAGATTCAGCATAGCAATCGGCCGGCAGGGCCGCGCTAGCCCGGGTTTCTGACACCCGTTCGCAGTAGAAGGGGTGTGAGAAATCCGGGCTATAGTCGGCCGCATGAGCGTGAACGCCCCGGACGCCATCGAAGCCCGACTGCTGGACCGCTGTACCGCGCTCGATGCGCGCCTGGTCGCGGCGATCCGCCGCATCCGGCTGCTCCAGGTCGTCAGCTGGCCGGCCTCGGCGCAGCAGCATTTCATCAACAACTGGCAGCGCGGTTTCCACAGCCTGCCCGACGTGCGCTACGTCCCGCCGGACCTGACCGACGAGCGCGAGGAACTGATCGAGATCCAGCGCGAGGCGGAGTCCGGGCATCCGGTCGGCGACTACCTGCGCCGCAGCGCGGAATCCTGGCGCATCGCGACCGAACTGCTGCAGTCGGTCGGCACGGCGGCCGTGACCGAGCATTCCATCCGTCTTTACGGACGTCCCGGCGACCGCCTGCCGGGCTCGGAGCTGACCAACCTCGATGCCGCGCGCCACTTCATCGGCCTGGCCGGCGAACTGGACCAGGAAATCCTCGCCAGCGAGGCCGACTACTGCATTCCGGCGGAAACCCTGCAGGCGGAACTGCAGGCGCAGCTCGACGGCTTTTTTCACTCGCACAAGATCGAAGTGGAGATCGACCCCGACCTCATCGCCAAGGCGGCGGCCGGACCGACCCGCATCCGCCTGCGCTCGGCGACGTGCTTCTCCGAATACGACCGCCACCAGCTCGTCGAGCACGAGGCCTTCGTGCACTCGCTGACCGGCCTCAATGGACGCGAGCAGCCGCACCTGAAATCGCTGGGCCGCTCATCGCCGCGCGTGACCGCGACGCAGGAAGGGCTGGCCGTGTTCGCCGAGCTGATGTCCGGTTCGATCGACATCGAACGCATGAAGCGCATCTCGCTGCGCATCGTCGCGATCGACATGGCGCTGTCCGGCGCCGATTTCATCGACGTATTCCGCTATTTCCTCGAGGCGGGCCAGACCGAGTCGGACAGCTTCTCCTCGACCCAGCGCGTGTTCCGCGGCGTGCCGGTGCAGGGCGGCGCGGCGTTCACGAAGGATAATGTATACCTGCACGGCCTGCTGACCGTGCATACCTTCTTCCGCTGGACCCTGAAGCACCGCCGCCTCAAGCTGTCGCGCGCGCTGTTCGCCGGCAAGATGGCGCTGCACGACGTGATCGCGCTGGAACCGTATTTCGACTCCGGCTACATCGCCCAGCCGCTATACCTGCCGCCCTGGGTACAGCGCGCGAACGGCCTGGCCGGCATGCTCGCGTTCTCGCTGTTCGCCAACCAGATCCGCATCAATTCGGTCGGCGCGGACGATCTGGTGCTGGGCGTATAGCCGGTTGTCGGGAAAAGCGCTGCAAGTTTCTACGGGAATCAATCGCTTGCGCGATGGACGTCACCTTTCCCCGATTCGATCGCTGTGCAATCGAATCTCGAGCGATCCATGCCTGGAATCGTGGCTGGCAGGCCGTTTCTCGACAACCGGCCGACCTCACCGCGGTGCGGTGCCGGAGTAGGTCCAGCCGCAACTGCAAAGAAATGTGACCGATCTGTCCGCCAGCCCGGGCTGGGGCTAGTCTTGCCCGTCACTTTGCACCACGCCTTTGGCGTCCGGTGCCGCTTCACCAGGGGGAGCTGGCGCAGTCCGAGAGCTGCGCATGGGCTCAAACACGGCGACCAGGACGGTTGCCGTGTTGTTTTCCGAGGCTTCGCCTCTGCCCCGGCCCCTTCCCGGCGCATCACTCCAGCCCGTCGATGAAGATGAGATCGCCGCGGCCGCGCGCGAGCAACTCCAAATACACTTCAATATTCGTATACCCGGGCACCCCGAGCAGCGGCAGCGACAGCTGCGTGCCGTTGTTGTCGGCGACGGACGGGTTCAGGCCGTAGGCCGCCTGCGCCAGCTCGAACGCATCGGGCAGGCCGTCGGCGTCGCTGTCGGCCGGGGCGGGCGGTGGCGCGCCCGGCGCGAAATCCAGCGCGAACGCATCGCCGGCGACGGGCTGTTCGTGCGGCAGGTCGGGAATGCTTGCCGTAGCCGTCGACGCGGCGTAGCGCCGGTCCATCGTGTCGTGCGGCAGTGCGCCGGCGGTCAGCGGCAGTTCGCGCCGCAGGCGCTCGCCGGGCCGGTAGCGCGTGGCCGGGAATTCGTGCCGCGTGCCGCGCCGCTGCGCCGTACCCGTCGCGGTATTGCCGCCGGGACCGGGTGGAAAGTCGTTGCAGCAATAGAACAGTTGGTAGTCCGCCAGCGTGGGGAAGCGGTCGATGCGGTTGTCGCGCACGTAGAGCGTGTTCTGACTCGGCGGATCGCCGGCGTCGGTCCCGAGCAGACCGAACGCGGCCAGACCGAAACTGAAGCCGTTGCGCGCGACGAAGCGGTTGCCGACGAGATTGAGCTGCACGCGAAATGCTCCGTTGGCGACGTCCGCATCGACCCACGGCCCATAGTCGACGTAGTAGCCGGGATCGAGATAGAGGTTGTTGCTGACTTCCAGCCGCAGCGGCACGTTCTGGCAGGCATCGATGAAACGCGGCGGAATGTCGTCCTGCGCGCTGGATTCGCAGGTGATCTCGGGCAGACGGCCCTTGATGCGATACCAGAGATTGCGCGTCAGCGTGATGCCATCCAGCGGATAGGCGCTGTTGGAATAGTTCAGCAGCACGCCGCCGTAGGTCGCATGGCTGCCGACGGTTTCCGCGATGATCGAATCCTGCAGCGTGATCTGCGAGGACCAGCTCAGCTGCACCGCCTCGTCGCTCGCGTTGGCCAGCGACAGGTGATCGAGCATGGCGCGGCGGATGCCATCCAGGCGCAACGCATCGTCGTTGCCGGGACAGTTGCCGGGAGGGCTGAGCTGGCAGGCCGGGCGCGAACGCAGATGCCGCACGATGAGGTTGTCGCAATTGACTCCGCCGTAGTGCGTGCCGCAGACCAGTCCGCGCACGATCACGCCGCCGGGGGAGCTTTGTCCGGCGACGGTCACGTCGCCGCTGCGCACGGTCGCGATGCCGTCGATGACGCCGCTGACCTTGAACAGCACCGTGCGCGCGCCGCTCTGGCGCAATGCCCAGTTCAGCGAACCGCTGTTGCCGCTGCCGTTGGTGCCGGCCGGATCGGCGTCCAGGGTCGTGACATAAAGCACGCGTCCGCCGCGCCCGCCGCTCGCCGCGGCGCCGAAGCCTTCCGCGCCCGGAAAGCTCGGCAGTCCCTGCGCGCGCAGCGCCGCGGTGGTGGACAGCAACAGTACGACGACGATCGCGCGCACTATGTACATGGCATTCCCCCTGATGCGTGACCTGTCGCGGTGGTAGCGCAGAAACGCGCGTGCCCAGGACACACCGAACTATCCGATGTCATGGAACCAGCGCGGCGCCGCGGTAACGGACCATGAGGAAACTGTTGTAGACCTGTCGCCGTCGAACACCCGCGTGCGCAGCCGGTCGTTCGCATCGGGCCTCAACGGGTAGCCGGCAGGGTGATCGTCGGCATGCTCATCGACACCGTCGCCGCGCCAGCCACTGCCGCGACGTGCAAACCGGAATCGTGACGCCGGCAATGCCGGCGCGGCTCCATCCGGCATTTCTGTCCCGCAGCGCCGATTGCGTCACGAAATGTCCGCCGCACGCATCTTATGGTCCGCGCGCCTTTGTCGATTCCTCGGCCGCCGCCTCGTCGCGGGAGATTGCGCATGAACGCAGGATTTCCCGTCTTCGCTGTTGCCCGCGCCTGCCGCGGCCCGCGTGCCATCCGTTCCCGTACGAGGGACGGAATCGCTCCTCCGCCATCGACGTGCCGCCGCTGTGTCCCGCGCGCACTGCAACGACCGCGACACCGTCCTGCAATGCGCGGGCGGTATATGTCCCGGATTTCGCGCCCGCGGGCGCATTGGGGAGGTCAGCATGGGGAAGAGCAAGCGTTTCGGGGCGGGGGCCCTGCACGCGGCGTTCGGCGTACTGTCGATCGCGGCATTGAGCGGCAACGCCTACGCGGTGAGTCCGGACCATCACGAATTCGACGCCACACTCGAAGCGCCGTACCGCGGCGACAAGGGTGATGCACGCGAGTTCGTGCTGCATTTCGCGTTCCCGGACGCGACCGATCCGGCCACCGTGGCCTGGCGCCTGGAAGTGCAGGATCCGGCCGGCCGGCGCGTGCAGGCCTGGTATGGCGAAGTGCCGTTCTATGGAAAACCGGTCGACGTGCGCGTGCCCTGGGACGGCCGCGATGCGGCGCAGCGCGCGCTGGCGGGTGGCCACTATCGCGTCAGCCTGACCGCCGCCACCGGCGAGCCGCTGCTGACGCGCACGCTGCCGGGCGAACTGCCGCAGCGCGTGGAACAGGCGCTCGCGACGGCCGACCACGCCATCGCGCAGAACTGGGACATCGAACTCGGCGCACCGGCCAAGCCGGCGATGCCGGCGTTCAAGGCGCTGCCGGTCGGCGCCTTCGGTGACGCGGCATCCGGCGGGGACGCCAAGAGCGCGCCGGCGACCGGCGCGCTGCCATATACCGTCTACTACGGCAACCTCCACAGCCAGACCAACGACTCCGACGGCGGCGGCGCGATCGGCTCGTGCACCTCGTCGCAGGCCGCGCAGAGTGGCCAGTTCGGTCCGGCCGCCGCGTTTCCCTACGCGCGCAACCGCGGTCTCGATTTCCTGATGACATCCGAGCACAACCACTACTTCGACGGATCCTCGTCGACCAACGCGTCGGCCAGCCCGACCACGGCACGCAACCGCTATGCCGCCGGCCGCAGCGCGGCCAGCACGTTCAACGCCGCGAACCCGGGCTTCCTCGCGCTGTACGGCATGGAGTGGGGTGTGATCTCCGGCGGTGGGCATCTGAACATCATCAACGGCGATCTGCTCGCGGCCTGGGAAACGAACACTGCGGGCCAGCTGTTCGGCGACGTGTCCACGCCGAAGAGCAACTATGCATCGTTGTATACGACCATGCGCAGCCGCGGCTGGGTCGGCCAGTTCAACCATCCGGATACCTCGGACCAGTTCCCGGTAGGCGGTACGGTCATGGGTTACCACGCCGACGGCGATGAAGTCATGGTCGCGGCGGAAATCCTCAATACCTCGGCGTTTTCGTCCAACACCACGGAAACCGAGACCAGCCGCAGCACCTACGAGAGCGCCTATAACAAGCTGCTCGAACGCGGCTTCCACATCGGACCGGCCAGCAACCAGGACAACCACTGCGCGAACTGGGGCGCGTCGTATACCAACCGCACCGGCGTGCTGCTGCCGACCGGCACCGCGCTGAACGAGGCGAACTTCGTCGCCGCGCTCAAGGCGCGCCGCTTCTTCGCGACCATGGACAAGAACTCGCAGCTGATCCTGACCGCGAACGGCAAGGTCATGGGCGAGCGCTTCAGCAACAGCGGTGCGCTGAACCTCGTGGCCAACTTCGTCAACAGCGCCGGCCGCAGCGCGTCGCAGGTGCGCATCTACGAGGGCGTGCCCGGACGCAACGGCACCGTCACGCAACTCGCGACGAGCGCGAGCGTGACGATCACGCCGAGCGCCGGCGCGCATTTCTACTACGCCAAGGTGACCCAGGACGACGGCAAGATCCTCTGGTCCGCGCCGGTCTGGGTCACGCAGGGCAGCGGCGGAGGTGACACGACACCGCCGACCGTGTCGGCCAGCGTCAGCGGCAGCAGCGGCACGATCAGCCTGAACGCGACCGCGTCGGACAATGTCGGCGTGAGCCGTGTCGATTTCCTCGTCGACGGTGCGCTCAAGGGCAGCGACAGCAGTTCGCCGTATGCGCTGGCACTGGATTCGACGAGCCTGAGCAACGGCACGCACAGCCTCGTCGCGCGCGCGTTCGATGCGGCGGGCAACAGCCGGGATTCGAGTGCCGTGAGTTTCAGCGTCAACAATTCCGGCGGCACCGCGGTGCAGCGCATCGTCAACGGCGGCTTCGAGTCGGGAGCGGCTTCCTGGACCGCGACCTCGGGCGTGATCACGAGCGACAGCGGCGCGGCGGCGCACGGCGGCAGCTGGAAGGCCTGGCTCAACGGTTACGGCAGCGCGCATACCGACACGGTCTATCAGTCGGTCACGATTCCGGCCGCAGCGACGCAGGCCACGCTGTCGTTCTGGCTCGACGTGACCACCGACGAGACCTCGACCACGCAGGCCTGGGACACCCTCACCGTCGAGCTGCGCAACGCCAGCAACGCCGTGGTCGCGACGCTGGCGACGTATTCGAACCTCAATGCGCCCGGCGGCTACAGCCAGAAGAGCTTCAATCTGATCGCCTACAAGGGCCAGACGCTGCGTGTGTATTTCAATGGCGTCGAAGGCTCGCAGGTGGCGACTTCGTTCATCGTCGACGATGTGAGTCTGCTGACGCAGTAAGTGCGCATGATGTGCTCTCGGCCCGCAAGCTTGTTTGCAAAGAGAGGGTCGAAGCGCGTCGGAATTTGCGAGGAAGAACTGCACCATCCCCACCCAAACCCTGCTCTTGAAGGGGCTGAAAGGCAGTCGCCTGGAACCGCAAGGTTCTAGGTGACTTGAAAGCTCAAGGCCGGAGGGCTTGTCGCGCCGGATCGCTTTGGCCCTCCCCTTCAAGGGGAGGGTTGGGTGGGGATGGTGTTCGCCGTGCATGTGAACGCAGGAGCTGTTGCATCACTGCGGCGACTTGCCGGGGTCGTTGGTTTAAGTGTAATAAAGTTAATTGTTTCCTAATGCATTACTGCACTCTGCGCTATCTCGAGCCGCATTCCCCTACGGCGCCCATCGCTCGGCTTCCTCGCGCTGCGCGGCGCTGAGTTCCGCGCCGACGCGATTGAGTATGGCGCGGGCGACACCGGCGCGTTCGTCGCCGGGATTGCTGCGCAGGTAGACGCTGAGCCAGCGATAGGCCTGCAGCGGATCGTTGCTGACCGCTGCCGCGAGCAGCTGACGCGAACGGCGGTTGCCGTCGAGTTCGCGCCCGCTGTCGATCGCGTAGGCCAGGCCCAGCGCATAGGCCGCATTGGCATCACCGCCGGCGGCGCGTTCGTAGACCATGCCCGGTGCGCGCCGGGCCCAGTCGATGGCCTGCTCGATGTCGCGGCTGTAGCCGGGCGCCAACGGCGGATCATCGATGAAGCGCCAGAAATCCTTGTCGCTGCCCAGCCGCGCGGCGATCTCCGCGAGGGCATAGCGCACTTGCGGCGGCTGCGGCACGTAGCCGCGGCATTCGTCGAGCAGACGCTGCTGCACCGCGCCGAGCTGGCTGCGACGCTGTTCCTGGTCCTCGATCGCGGCGGCCGCGGCGACGTCCGTATCGAGCGAGGCCAGACGCGAGCGTCCGCGTGTGGTCGCGCGCAGGAAGCCCGGTGTCGGCAGGCTGCCGCCGGCCTCGGGCGTCAGCGGCATCATCGAGAAACAGCGCGCGTCGCGCTGCAGCCATTCCGCGGCCGCGGCCGCGTCGCCGTTCTCGGCGCGCTCGCGCAGGCTGTCCAGCAGCGGCGACCAGGACGGTTTCACCGCGGGCAGCGGCGGTGGCGGCAACGCGGCGCTGCGCGCGAGCAGCGGGTTGTCCGCCGCGGCCGCATTGCTGCGTGGCGCACGCGGCAGGCGGCGCGCGCCTTCGCTGAGCGGTGCCTGCGTCGTCGTCGCGTCGGCGGCGGGCGCGGCCGGCGCGACGGCCTGCGGCGCCGGCGTTTCGGCCTGGCGCGTCACCGCATAGCCGCAGGTGGCGCCGAGCAGCACGGCGGCGATGGCGTAGGCAATGCGCATCAACGCGCTCCCGCGCGGCGCACGTTGCCGCACAGCGAATTGTCGGGTGACGGGCCGACGGCCGGTGCCTGGAAACGGATGCGCGAGCGCGCCGCCGCGGCCCAGGCATCGGCCAGGGCGATGCGTTCGGCACTCAGGCGCGCGGCATTGCTGCGCTGGATTTCCGACCAGCGCGCCGCCTGATCCGGCGCCAGCGTCTGTTGCGCGACCGCCGCATAGGCATAGGCCCAGTAGGGATCGTCGCCGAGGCGGCCGGTCCAGGGCCGCGGGTCGCGCGGCTGCCAGGTCGAGTACATGCCCGACAGCACGGCGGCCGCTTCGGGCAGGCCGTTTTCGAACGCCTGGCGCACGAAGGCCGGTGACTCATTGTTCCAGCGTTCGCTCCAGTCGACCCATTGCGGCGACATTATCTCGCGGTTCCATTCGTTGGGTGCGAGCGCGTAGCAGAGCTGCGCCTCCGGGTCGCCGGCGGCCGCGGCCTGGCGTATCCATTCTGAACTTTTGGACAATGCGGCAGGGTCGATGCCCTCGCAGCGTTTCTGCGCCTCGACCGCGTTCTCGACGAAGCGCTCGGCGGCCTGCAGGCGGCGGTCGATGATTTCCTCGGGACTGATTTCTTCCCGGGGTTCGTTGCCGCCGGACGGGCCGCCGGGCACACCTGCTACACCGGGCCCGCCGCGGCCACGACGGCCGCCGCGGTCCATCAGCCGCTCGGCCATGTCGAGCTGGCGCTCACGCGTGGCGCATTCGTAGAGATCGTCGGCGAGGCGGCGCGCCGCCCGTGCGTCGCCGTCGCGCGCCTGTTGCGCGAGTTCTTCGTAGTACATGGCAATCGGCACGTCGCGCGTGGGTAGCGGTGCGGTGCGTGCGGGCGGCGGCTTGGACGCACTGGCCGTCGTGGCCGGCGTCGGTAACACAGCGGCGGCGCTGTCGTTCGGCGCATCGACGGTGATGCTGCCTTGCGCGGCGGCTTGCGGGACATTCGTCCAGCGTGCGACGGCGTATCCGCCCGCGATGCCCCCGATGAAGCAGGCCGAGAGCAGCAGAGCTGCGCGGCGACCGTTCGCTGTTGCCATGATGTGATGATCCGTGCCTGCAACTCGACCGATCATGCCTACCCCGCGCGCCGCTGGCGAGATGCCGCGCGGCGCCGCGTTCAGCTTTGCGGAGGCGGGCTGATGCGTGCGGCGAAAGCGTTCAGTTCGCCGCCGTCTTGGTGATCGCGGTACCCAACTCGCGCTCGAGCGTCGCCCGCTGCGACGGATCGAGACGGGGCGCCAGTTGCGCCAGCGCAGTTCGTGCGAATGCGGCGTGCTCGCCGTCCGGCGCGAACTGCAGATAGCGCGAAAGCCATCGGTAGGACTGCGCGGCGTCATTGTCGAGTGCGCCATTGAGCAGCCAATAGGCTTCGAGTCCGGCCGGCGTATCGCCGGCGTTCAGCGCGTACGCGAGGCCCAGCGCGAGTGCGGCGTCGGCGTCGCCGCGTCCGGCACGTTCGCTCAGCATCGCCGGCGCACGGTGCGACCAGTCGCGCATCTGTGCGAGCTGTTCGGCATTGCCGCTCTGTCTCATCATCAGATCGCCGAGGAAGGGCGGTTCCGTGATGAAGCGGCGCAGCCCTTCGGGCGGACCGTGTTGCGCGGCAATCTGGGCGATCGCATAGCGTTCGGCGTCGTTGCTCGCGCGATAACCGTCGCAGGACGCATGCAAGCGTGCTTCGATCGTGCGCGCCCTCGCCCGACGCTGCGCGGCGTCGATGGAACGGTCAGCGAGGTGTGCGTGCTCCTCGGCGCTGATCTGCGCAAACATCGGCCGCTCCGGCGGCTGCGATTCGTCGTCGAAGTACGTCGACAGATTGATGGCGCCGAAGCGTGTGACATAGCTGCAGGTGCGTTCGAGATCGAGCCACCGCAGCGCTGCCGCGCCGTCGCCGGCCATGGCGCGCTGCTGCCATGCGATCTGTTCGGCAGTGCCGCCCGGTGGTGCCGTCGTCGTCGGCGCGACACGCGCTTTCCGTGGCAGAGCTGTCGAAGCCTGCTGTTTCGTCGGCGCGTCGATCGGCGGCGCGACGACCGGCGTGTCGGGATCCGCAGCGGTCCGCGGCCAGAAAAAGCCGACGGCGATTCCGGCGGCCACGGCAATCACAACGATGACGGCGCGCTTCATAGCCACGACGCCAGGTAGTCGAGCCGTGCGCAGTCAATAGCCGAGCCGCTTCGCCCGGATTCGGGCAGGGGCGGCAGCGTCATGCGGCTGCGCTGTGCGGCGGCCCACTCGGATGCACGTTCGCGCTGCTCCGACGACAGCGGTAGCGCGAGCTTCTGCGCGCGTTGGTTCCATACTTCCCGGCGCTTGCCCGGCAACGCGTCGGCGGCGACGAGCGCGTAGGCATAGGCCCAGTACGGATCGTCGCCGATGCGGCCGTACCAGGCCGCGCCAGAGCCGCGAGTGTGCATCCGCGACAGCACCGCGGCCGCTTCCGGCATGCCGGCATCGAACGCGCGGCGCAGCAGTTGAGGCGATTGCGCGTAAGCCTGTTCCGCATGCCGCTGCCAGGCCGGCGACAGCACGTTGGGGGTCAAGTCGCTCGGAAACAGCGCATAGCAGAGCATCGCGGCGGGATCGCCGTTGCGCGCAGCCTGTTCGAACCATTCGCTCGCGCTGCCTGCGAGCGCGTCGATGCCGGCACAGCGCTCCTTGTGGTCGCGATGCCGCTGCAGCATCGCGTCCGTCATCTGCAGCAAGTTATCAGTGTGCTCGGCGGTCGCCTCGTGCGCGTTGGCTGCCTCAAAGTCGAGCATGGCGTTGAGGTTCAACAACACGTCGTCGCCCTGTCGGCAGCGCAGAAAATCGTCCGCGAGGCGCCGCGCCGCGGCCGCATCGCCGGCGCGTGCGCGCGCAGCGAGTTCATCGAAGACGCTGGCAATGGGCGTATCGGCCGGTGGTAGCGGCACTGCCTTCACCGGTCGCGACGGCTGCGTCCGTGGCGCCGGGCGTGTGTCCGCACGTGAGGTTGCCGTGGGTGGGTCAGCGCTTGCGGCGTCGCTCGCGACACGACTTTCGATCGGTGCCGAAGGCGCGGTCGACGATCCGCGCGCGACTACGAGCCCGATGGCAACGCCCGCGGCGAACCCCCCGGCAACCAGTAGCGTGAAACCCCGAGCCGATTGCATCGTTCTCTTACGATGTCCCTGTCCCCGGAGCAGACTCTAGCCGCGGGCCGGAAGCACTGCCAATGCCGCATCGGTCATGGCTTGAGTTGGCGACGATCGCCCCCAACCGCAACGGTTTCGAACCCGATCAGGAATGACTCATGGACATGTTGCGCATCGCCGCATTTTCCGATGGTGAGCAAGGCGGCAATCCCGCCGGTGTGTGGCTCGGCGAAGCACTGCCCGACGCGGCGCAGATGCAACGCATCGCTGCCGAGGTCGGGTTTTCCGAAACCGCATTCGCGGCGCCGGCAGCGGATGGCTGGCGTGTGCGCTATTTCTCGCCGCAGAGCGAAGTGCCGTTCTGTGGCCACGCGACGATCGCGCTCGGCGCTGCGCTCGCGCTGCGTCACGGCGACGGCGAATACGCGCTGGAACTAAATCAGGCGCGCATCCGCGTACAGGGCCGCCGCGACGGCGATGTCGTCGCGGCGGCCCTGCAGTCGCCGCCGACACATAGCCGCGACGCTGACGCGGCACTGCTGCAGCGCGCGCTCGACCTGTTCGGCCTGAGTGAAGACGATCTCGATCCGCGCCTGCCGCCGGCGCATGTCCACGCCGGCGCGGATCACCTGTTGCTGGCCCTGCGTTCCCGCGAAGCGCTGGCGGCGATGCGCTACGCGCAGGAAGCCGGGCGTCAGCTCATGGACGACGCCGGCTGGATCACGATCGCGCTGGTCTGGGCCGAATCGACGCAGCGCTTCCATGCGCGCAATGCATTCGCCTCGGGCGGCGTCTATGAAGACCCGGCGACCGGTGCGGCGGCCGCGGCGTTCGCCGGTTATCTGCGCGATGTGCAGTGGCCGCATGCGGGTGCGATCGACATCGTGCAGGGTGAGGACATGGGCATGCGTTCGCTGCTGCGCGTTGGAATCCCGGCGCTCGCGGGCAGCCCGGTGGAGGTGTCGGGCGTTGCCCGCGTGATGAGCTAGGGCGGGTTGTTCATCGGCAGGCGTGGCGACGGTTGCGCGGGGTGGGTCAGGCGCGGTGGCGCGCGACGGCGCTTCATGTACAGTTCCACAAACACCGATCGCGGCCTGCCGGGGGAGCTCGCATGATCAACGTCGTCGTCGACCTTTCGCATCACAACGCGAGCGTGGATTTCGCTCAGCTTGCCGCCGCCGGCATCGTCGGCGTGCTGCACAAGGCGACGCAGGGCGCCAGCTATGTCGATCCCTTGTACGCGTCGCGCCAGACTCAGGCGCGCCAGGCCGGCCTGCGCTGGGGCGGCTACCATTTCGGCGACGGCAGCGACGCGCAGGCGCAGGCGGGACATTTCCTCGCGAGCGCAAATCCCGCCGCCGACGATCTGCTCGCGCTGGACGTGGAACAGAACACGCAGGGCAGCTCGATGACGCTGAGCCAGGCCGAAGCCTTCGTGCAGTTCGTGTTCCAGCGCACCGGGCGCTGGCCCGGCGTCTACGGCGGCAGCTATCTCAAGCAGCTGCTCGGCAGCTCGACGACGTCGGCGCTGGGCAACTGCTGGCTGTGGATCTCCGAATACGCAAGCGCGCCGGTGATCGCGCCGCTGTGGTCGCAATGGACGCTGTGGCAATACACCGACGGCACGCTCGGTCCGGGTCCGCACGGCATCGCCGGTGTGGGCAACTGCGATCGCGATCTCTACAACGGCGATCTTGCCGGACTGCAGCGCTGGTGGCTGCCGGGCTGATGGTTCGCGCTGGCTGTCCTTGCAGGGCGGCGTGCGGGAATGCCTTGATGTTGGGGTGCGCCTGCGGCTTACCCCAACCTACTCGCTGCGTCCGCGAGGCACGAATCTCGCGTGTTTTTGCGCATATTTCCACAAGTGTCTTTTTGTGACGTGATGCGCGGCTTCGGAGTTCGCGTCGTTGACGCAGCCTGTCGATGTACCGATCGCGTGATCGGTCTGCCCCGCGCAGCACGGTGTGCTTGACACTCAAATGCGAATCATTATCATCTAGTCACCCACCCGGGAATCGGAGCCAACCATGTCGGTGATGACGTCCACTCTTGCACTTCAGGCCAACCGCACCACGGCCGCGAGCCGGCCGGCGACGGCGGCTCCGACCGCGTTGCGTCGCGTCGATTCGCGTCTGCTGCTGCGCGAATCGCGCGAACTCGTGATCGAACACCTCGGCCAGGAATATCGCCTGCGCCGCACGCGCAACGACAAGCTGATCCTGACCAAATAAGCGCGCGCGGCCCGCGGTACGGCATTGCCGGACCGTCGTCGCGTTGCGCCCGTGTCCACGTCAGAGTAGCCAGCCTCGGCCGACCGCCATCCCGGCCCCCTTGCCAGCCAGCTCCGCGACTCAAGCGTTGCGCCATTCCGGCGCGGCCCCAGCCTTCCCATCGAGGCTCGCATGTACAAGCTGCCTTTTCTGCGCGCAGCCGGCGAAGCGCGCGCAGCGGCCGAGCGCTGCGGCGATGCCGCCGCACCTTCCGCGACCGCCGCGCTGCTGCAGGCCATCGCACTGCCACCGGACAATCCCCTGGGCGCGCTGGCGCGCCGCTGGCACGCGCTCGGACCAGTGTTGTGGCTGTGGCGCGCGCCGACTGGCTGCGCCGCCGACCTCAGTGCGATCGCCGGCTGGAACTGCGTTCACCGCATCGAACCCGACGGCATCTGCGAAGCGCTGCGCTTCTACCGCGACGACGGCCGCGAACAGGCCCGTCTCTATCTGCTGCCCGACAGCGACTATCTCGCCTGGGAACAATTGCTGCACTGTGTACCGTGCAGCACGCCGGAACCGCCGCGCGGACTGCATCAGCGCCTGCGGGACGCCGCCTGGTCGCGTGCCGGCCACGCGTGGCAGGGCGCGATCGTGCGTTTCTGCCACGGCATCGACGCAGGCCGGCCCTGGCTGCTGGCGGAAGCCACCGCCGCGGTGTCTGCGACCGGCCGGCGGCGCGCGCTGGATATCTGCAGCGGCCTCGATGCGACGTTGATGCGCTGACCGGCGCGGCCTGCGAGGTGTCGCTGCGTGCCGTGTTGCCGCGATCCGCAGGCCGTCGAGTCAGCGGCCTGGGCGATCCGGGGACGGATCTTCTGAGCATCGACCGTACCGGCCACAGACTCACTGAAGAACGGTGGAATCGGTAGCCGCTCGCGCCGCAACAGTGATCGCACTACAGAGCTAAGGAACGTTCGCTTCGCCGTCGCGTGGCGGCTTCGGCGCGGCCGGCGGCGGCGGTGCACGCAACGGGCGCGGCGCATAGCCGATCGAGGGCGGCGGCGGCGGTGCGACCGGCGGCGCGGGCGCGACCGGAGGTGTGGGCGGTGTGGGGGAAGTGGGCGGAGCGGGTGGAGCGGGTGGCGTGGGTGGCGTGGGTGGCAGCGGGAACATGTTCTTGTACTGCGGCACCTTGGTGTTGACGGTCAGCGTTTTCTTCTGCCGCAGCACGCCGAGCTTGACCTCGCTGCCCGCGTCCGCATCGCGCAGCCGGCGCATGACGTCCGATGGCGAATCGACCTGATTGCCAGCCACACTTTGCAGGATGTCACCGCCCTTGAGTTCGGGCATGTCGTCCGGATCCGCCGACAGCACGAGCACCCCCTGGCGGGTGCCGAAGTAGTCGCC
This sequence comes from Lysobacterales bacterium, assembly GCA_038207515.1. GTDB lineage: Bacteria > Pseudomonadota > Gammaproteobacteria > Xanthomonadales > Rhodanobacteraceae > Tahibacter. The sequence continues at coordinate 114,650 of JBBQZR010000001.1, forward strand.
GAGATCGGCATTCAACGGCGCGAGGTTGATGCCCCACCACGGCATCAGGTTGATGCGCAGGTCGCGCAACTGCTGCAGATTGCCGGCGTTGCGCACACGCTCCACATGCCCCCGCGCATCCCGGACGCTGCGTTCGACTTCGCGGCGGATCTGTTCCGGATCGATGTCGATGTCCAGGTCGATGTCCATGTCCGCGCCGGTCATGACCTTGGGCCAGTTCAGCGCCTCGCGCCGCGCGGCGGTAACGGTAACGTCGAGGTTCTTGCCGTTGCGCGACAGCGCGAGCTTGACCTTCTGGTCCACCTTGAGGTCCTGCAGCACCTGGCGCGCGGTGTCCAGTTCGTCGCGGCCGAGTTCTTTGCCGTCGATCGCCAGCAGCAGGTCTTCGTTGCGTACGCCGGCCTTGTCGGCGGGGCCGCCCGGCGTGACCGCGGCGATCTGCACGCCCTTGTCGACAGGCCGCATGACGATGCCGAGCATGGCGCGATCGCTGTCGCCCAGATAGCGCCAGGCGAACTTGCGCGGTCCGCCGTCGCCGAGGCGCACGGAAATGTCGCCCATCTTGCGGCCGAGTTCGCGCATCTCCTTGCGCAAGTCGTCGAGTTCCGCGCGCGCCGCGGCTTCCGCGGCGGGCGTGGCGTACGCCTCGGCCCTTGCCGCAGCGCTTGCGTGTGCCGCCGCCTCGGCCTTCGCCGCCGGTCGCGCGGCCGCCGCGGCCTCGGTCTGAGTGGCCGGTTCGGCCGCGTGCGCCACGCCCAGCAGGGTCATGGCAATGAGAGAAAAAAGAGATTTCATGGCATTCCTCACAAATTGTTCCAGTTGTCGGGCGCGGCCGCGTTTCCGTTCGCGGCCACGCCGGTGCCAGCCAGGCTGTAAGTGGTGCGGACCGCGGCGAGATCGCGCAGCAGCTCCACGCGGTCGCGCCATAGCGCGTGCGTGTCGCTGCCGGTGTCGCTGCCGGCGGCCAGTTGCAGGTCGATCAGGCCGATCATGTCCTCGATCTCGGTCGCGGCCATGAGGCTGCGTCCGTCCAGCGGGGTCTCGTCGGCCTTCAGCGTGCGCAGCCATTCCTCGATGCGGCCGGATTCGCTGCGCAGTTCGGCCAGCTCGGCCGTGCCGTCTGTCGTGGTGTTCGCGCTCGGCGCGCCGTCGTTGCCGGCCGTATACGTCAGGGGCGGTGGCACGACCGTGTCGCGGTTCATCGGCACCAGCGCGATCGCGAGCAGCGCGAGTCCGGCGGCCAGCGCCGCGGGCACCCAGCGCCGCGCGCGGCGTGGGCGTGCCGCGCGGGTCCGCTCCGCGTGAGCGGCCGCGCTGTGGGGTGCGGCCGAATCGCCGCTCGTGTCGATGCTGACTGCTTCGCGCACGGCGGTCGCGTCGGACTCGGCGGTGTCGCGCACCAGTCCCTGCACCCGCAGGCTCGCGGCCAGTACGTCCCAGCCGCCGCCCGGCGGCGTCGCCAGCGGCAGCTCGCGCAGGGCGCGGCCGAGCGTCGCGGCCGTCAGGTCGGTTGTGGATTGGCGATCAGACATGGGTTCGACTCCGTGTTGCTGTCCAGGAACCCGCGCAGGCGTGCGGTGCCGCGGGCGACCTGGGATTTGGAAAAGCTGATGCTCTTGCCCAGGGCATCGGCGATCTCCGGATGGGAATAGCCTTCGACGTGATAGAGCCAGAGCACGCTGCGCGTCAGCGCCGGCAAGCGGCCCAGCGCCTGTTCCAGCACGAGGCCGTCGGCATGCACCCAGGGCGGCGGCGCTTCCGTTTCGATCTCGTCGTAGCTCGCGTCGAATTCGATGCGCCGGTCCTTGCGCAGACGCATAAGCGCTTCGTTCAGGGCAATCTGGCGCAGCCAGCCCCAGAACGGCGAGTCGCCGCGGAACTGGTCGATGCGCTGGAACAGCTTGAGCATCGCGTCGTGCAGGATCTCGCGCGCGGCGTCCGCGTCATTGAGCAGGCGCAGCGCCAGGCTGTAGACGGGCCGCTCGAACAGGCGGTAGATCTGCTCGAACGCTCTGAGCTCCCCGCGCTGGGCGCGTTGCAGCAGGTTGTCCGGCACATCGATGGCGAAGTTTGATCGGTCCACGGTCGGTCTGGATGCGGGTGGCCGCGCAATGGTCGCAGGTGGCGTCGCCCGTAGTGGGTCGCGCGCCATGGTGAAAGTCAAAAGGCGACGACGCGGCGAGCGCCGTCCGCGCCGCTCCCACCACTACCGCGCTGTCCGTCGGCCTGTCCGCGGACAGGCGTCCGGTTCGGATTATTCACTTAATTGTTTGATAAATAATGAAATATAGGTTTGGCACGGGTGTTGCTGAAACGAGTCCATACAGAACCGTTCCGCCACGGCGGACAACGACTCGACCCGGAGCACCACAGATGATTCGCGATACCTCGGCCCAGGACAGAGCCATGAGCAGTTCCGTGACACCGACCCGGCGCTACTGGAAATACGCCGTAGTCGCTGGTGTCGTCATCCTGCTCGGCGCGTGGATACTGCCGGGCATGACCCGCATGCTGGGTTCGGGCTCATCCTTCAGCGCCGAGCGCCTGCGTTTCGCCGAGGTCAAGCGCGGCAACCTGACCCGCGACATCTCCGCCCAGGGCCGGCTCGTCGCCGCGGTCAGCCCGACCCTGTATGCGCCGAACGGCGGCATCGTCACGCTGGCCGTACAGGCCGGCGACAAGGTCGAGAAGGAGCAGGTGCTGGCCGAGGTCGTCAGCCCCGAACTGAGCAACCGGCTGCAGCAGGAACAGGCGTCGCTGCAAAGCGCCGAGCTTGCCACCGAACGCACCAGCATCGACAACCGCAAGCAGCAGCTGACCACGCAGAAGGCCGTCGATCAGGCCGAGATAGACCGCCAGACCGCCGCGCGCGAAGTCGAGCGCACGCAGAAGGCGTTCCAGCTCGGCGCGCTGCCGCAGCTCGACGTGATGCGCGCCAAGGATGCGCTGCAGAAAGCGGAAATCACGCTGACGCACGCCAAGAAAGACGTCGCGCTCGAACGCGAAAGTCTCGAATTCGAACTCAAGACCGCGCGCCTCACGCGTGATCGCCAGCGTCTGCTTGTCGCCGACCTGCAGCGCCAGGTGGATGAACTGAAACTGCGCTCGCCGGTGGCCGGTCAGGTCGGCCAGCTGCTGGTGCAGCAGAAGGCCAACGTCGCGGCCAACGCCGGCATCCTGACCGTCGTGGATCTTTCGGCGATGGAAGTCGAAGTGCCGGTGCCGGAAACCTTCGCGCGCGAACTCGCGATCGGCATGCCCGCGCAGATCCAGAACGCCGGCCAGACCCTGACCGGCGAGCTGTCAGCGGTCAGCCCCGAAGTGGTCAACGGCCAGGTCACGGCGCGCGTGCGCTTCACCGGCGAACAGCCGGCCGGGCTGCGCCAGAACCAGCGCATGTCCACGCGCATCCTGATCGACGAACACCCGAACGTGCTGATGGTCGAGCGCGGTCCTTTCGTCGATTCCGGCGCCGGCCGCGTCGCCTACGTCGTCGGCAGCGACGGCATGGCCGAGCGCCGCGCGATCGAAATCGGCGCGACCAGCCTCAACGCCGTGGAACTGGTTTCCGGCGTCAAGGAAGGCGAACGCCTGATCATCTCCAGCCTCGACGAATTCAAGGGCGCCGAGCGCATCGCGCTCGCACGCTGAACCGCGCCGCTCCCGCTTGCCACCTTTCCACTTTCCGCTCCACGCCAGGGACTCAACGCCATGCTCAAGATGAACCACCTGTCCAAGGTCTACCGCACGCACCTCATCGAGACCCATGCGCTGCGCGATTTCTCCATCCATGTGCGCGAAGGCGAGTTCGTCGCGGTGACCGGGCCGTCCGGCTCGGGCAAGACGACGTTCCTCAACATCGCCGGCCTGCTGGAAGATTTCAGCGGCGGCGAGTTCTGGGTCGACGGCGTGGACGTGCGCGGCATGAACGACGACCAGCGCTCGCGCCTGCGCAACGAGAAGATCGGTTTCATCTTCCAGGGCTTCAACCTGATTCCCGACCTGAACCTGTTCGACAACGTCGACGTGCCGCTGCGCTATCGCGGCTTTTCCGCCGCCGACCGCAAGCGCCGCATCGAGGAAACGCTGTCGCGCGTCGGCCTGGCCTCGCGCATGAAGCACTACCCGGCGGAACTGTCCGGCGGCCAGCAGCAGCGCGTCGCGATCGCGCGCGCGCTGGCCGGTTCGCCGCGCCTGCTGCTGGCCGACGAACCGACCGGCAACCTCGATTCGCTGATGGCGCGCGGCGTGCTGGAACTGCTCGAGGAAATCAACCGCCAGGGCACGACCATCATCATGGTCACGCACGATCCGGAACTGGCCGCGCGCGCCCAGCGTAACGTGCATGTGATCGACGGGCAGGTCACCGATTTCGACTCCGAGCCGCAGCTGCGCGTGCCGGCCGCCGGCAATGACGCAGTGGCCCTTGCCTGAGGAACGCCCATGTTCGCCTACTACCTGCAACTGGGATTGCACAGCCTCAAGCGCAATCCGCTGCTGACCGCGCTGATGATCTTCGGCATCGCGCTGGGCATCGGCACCAGCATGACCAGCCTGTCCGTGTTCTACCTCATGGGCAGCGATCCGATCCCGTGGAAGAGCGACAAGCTGCACGCGGTGCAGCTGGACAACTGGAGCAAGGAAGAGCCGTACCGTACGCCGAACGAACCGCCCGACCAGGTCACTTACCTCGAGGCCAAGGCACTGATGGAGGCCGGCAAGGCCGATCTGCAGGCGGCGATGTACAAGGTGGTCTGGCCGCTGCAGCCGGATAACGCCGACATCAAGCCGTTCTCGTCGCTGGGCCGCGCGACATTCAAGGATTTCTTCGCGATGTTCGAGCCGCCGTTCAAATACGGCAACCCCTGGGACGCGGCGCAGGACAACGAGCACGCCCGCGTGACCGTCGTGTCGAGCGCACTCAACGAAAAAGTGTTCGGCGGCCAGGACAGCACCGGCAAGAAAGTGCGGCTCAACGAGATCGAATACACCATCGTCGGCGTACTCGACAAATGGCAGCCGCGGGTCAAGTACTACGACCTGACCAACGGCGCGTTCAACGACGCCGAGGAATACTACGTGCCGTTCACCACGGCGATCGAACTGCAGACTCAGCCGAGCGGCAACAACTCGTGCTGGGAGTCGTCCAAGCCCGGCTGGGACGGCTATCTCGCTTCCGACTGCGTCTGGATCCAGTTCTGGGTGCAGCTCAATTCGCAGGCGCGCGAAGACGAATACATGGCGTTCCTCAACAATTACGTCAACGAGCAGAAGAAGCTCGGCCGCTTCCCGCGTCCGCTCAACAACCGGCTGCCCGACGTCAACGAGTGGATCGAGGCACAGGGCGTGGTCTCGCGCGATGCGCAGATCCAGGTGGGCCTGTCGTTTGCCTTCCTCATCGTCTGTCTGGTCAACACGATCGGCCTGCTGCTCGCGAAATTCATGCGCAAATCCAGCGAGATCGGCCTGCGCCGCGCACTCGGCGCGACGCGCGGCCAGCTGTTCACGCAGCACCTCGTCGAGGCCGGCGTGATCGGCATCAGCGGCGGCCTGATCGGACTCGTGCTGACCTGGCTCGGGCTGATGGCGGTGCGCGGGCTGTACGCCGATCTCAACAACGTCGCGCGCCTGGACTGGGTCATGGTGCTGACGGCGATCGGGCTGTCGATCACGGCAGCGGTACTCGCCGGCCTTTTTCCGACATGGAAGGCCTGCCAGATCACCCCGGCCGTGCAGCTAAAAACGCAATGAAAAAACCGCCGGATGCCTGCTGTGCAGGCATCCGGCCGACCGGCCCGTTGGGCGTTCAGAGTGATCAGAACCTGCGGTTCTGAGCGATCACTCTTCACCCCCTTGATCAACGGGTCTACAGAAAGCAAAGGCTGCTCCGGCTCTGCGGAGCGTCGCTACTGATATACAGGTGAATTTATGGAAATTCGTCCTATCCTCTCGGCGCTGATGCGCAGCAAGGTGGCCCTGGTGCTGATCGGCCTGCAGATCGCGCTGACCTTGGCCATCGTCTGCAACTCGCTGTTCATCATCTCCCAGCGCCTGCAGCTCATGAGCCGCGACAGCGGCGTGAACGAGGCCGACACCTTTACGATCGGCAGCCTCGGCTTCGGCGCCGCTTTCAACATCAAGACCAGCATCGAGGAAGACATGGCGATGCTGCGCAGCCTGCCCGGCGTCGCCGATGCGGTGCCGACCAATACGGTGCCGCTGAGCAACGGCGGCTGGTCCACCGGCATCAGCCTGAAGCCCGAACAGAAGACCTCGACCGCGCCGTCGGCGATGTATTTCGTCGACGATCACGGCCTCAACACCTTCGGCGTCACGCTGGCCGAGGGGCGTTTCTTCACCGCCGACGAGATCACCTTCCGCGAACGCGGCGACAACACCTGGCCGCCGGTCGTCGTGATGACGCGCGCGCTGACCAATAAGCTGTTCCCGGGCGAATCCGCGCTGGGCAAGCAGATCTACCTCGACAACGAAGGCCCGCCGCAGACCATCGTCGGCATCGTCGAGCGCCTGCAGGTGCCCTGGATCGGCTTCGCCTCGGACGAAGGCCCGGACGCCGAGTTCTTCTCGACCTTCGTGCCGCAGCGCATCGCCTTCGGCAACTTTGGCCGCTATCTGGTGCGCGCCGAGCCGGGCCGTCGCGACGAGGTCATGAAAGCCGCCGAGGCCAAGATGGCGCAGAGCAATACCAGCCGCATCGTGCGCGAACCGCGCACGCTCGAGCGCATCCGCGCCGAGGGCTACCAGGAACACCGTGCCATGACCATCATCCTGATCGGCGTCATCGTCGCGCTGCTCGCAGTGACGGCGCTCGGCATCGTCGGCATGGCGAGCTTCTGGGTCACGCAGCGCACCAAGCAGATCGGCACGCGCCGCGCGCTCGGTGCGACACGCGCCTCGATCCTGCGCTATTTCATGACCGAGAACTTCCTGATCACGTCGCTGGGCCTGGCTCTGGGCATCGTGCTGACCTACGGCCTGAACTACTGGCTCATGGCCAACTACGAGGCGCAACGCCTGCCGCTGGTCTACCTCGGCGGTGGCGTGATCGTGCTGCTGCTGCTGGGCCAGGCCGCGGTGTTCGGCCCGGCCACGCGCGCCTCGCGCGTGCCCCCGGCGGTCGCGACGCGCAGCGTCTGAAACGCAGGGAAGTGGGGAGGGGCGGGAAATAACGTGCAAAGGGGAGAGGAGGGAGAGGAGAGTGGGAAACGTCGTCGAGGCTCTGACAGCTCGTTTCTCACTTCTCTTCCCTCGTTCCTGGCATAAACTCACGCAACCAACGCGCGCTGGGCTGCATCCAAGCAGCCCATGCGCAGTCCGAAACCTCTATCCCATCGTGAGTCCATGCGCACCGTTCTGGTGATCGACGACAACCCGGCCGTGACCACGGCGCTGGAAGTCCTGCTGTCGCTCAATGAGATCCGCAGCGTCGCGGCGCTGTCGCCCGAGCAGGGGCTGGCCATGCTCGAACGCGAGGCGATCGACCTCGTCATCGCCGACATGAATTTCCACCTCGACACGACCTCGGGCGAGGAAGGCGTCGCGCTGTTCCGCGCGATCCGCGCCCGCCATCCGGACCTGCCGGTGGTCCTGCTGACCGGGTGGACGCGGCTCGAAACCGCGGTCGAGCTGGTCAAGGCCGGCGCGGCGGATTACCTCGCCAAGCCCTGGGACGACCAGAAACTGCTCGCGACCGTCGAGAACCTGCTGGAGCTCGCCGAGTCCACGCGCGAAGTCACGCGCCTCAGGCGTGCGCGCAACAAGAGCCAGGACGCGCTGCGTGCGCGCTTCGACCTGCGCAACCTGGTGTTCGCCGATTCCGCGACCGAGCGTGTGATCGAACTGGCCTGCCAGGTCGCGCGCGCCGACCTGCCCGTGCTGATCACCGGACCGAACGGCGCCGGCAAGGAACGCATCGCCGAGATCGTGCATGCGAATTCCGCGGTGAAGAACGGGCCGTTCATCGCCGTGAATTGCGGCGCGCTGCCGAACGATCTGATCGAAGCCGAGCTGTTCGGCGCCGACGCCGGCGCCTATACCGGCGCGAACAAGGCGCGCGAAGGCCGCTTCGAGCTCGCCGACGGCGGCACGCTGTTCCTCGACGAGATCGGCAACCTGCCGCTGTCGGGCCAGATCAAGCTGCTGCGCGTTCTGGAGACGGGACAGTTCGAACGCCTGGGTTCGGGCCGGACGCGCACGGTCAAGGTGCGCGTGCTCAGCGCGACGAACGCGGACCTGCCGGCGATGATCCGCGAAGGCCGCTTCCGCGAGGACCTGTTCTACCGGCTCAACGTGATCGAACTCGCCCTGCCGCCGCTGCGCGAGCGCACCGACGACATCCTGCCGCTGGCGCAGCACTTCCTCGGCGAGGAAGTGCGGCTCGCCGACGACAGCCGCGCGGCGCTGCTTGCACATACCTGGCCGGGCAACGTGCGCGAGCTCAAGAACTCGATCCAGCGTGCGCGGGTGCTTTGCCGCGATGGCGTAGTGCATCCGGCGGACCTCGGCCTGACCGCGGTCGTGCGCGCCCCCGTGCGCGGTGCCGACGAACCCGATCGTGCGGCGATCGAGGCTGCGCTGGCGCGCGCGCGCGGCGTGATCAGCCAGGCCGCGGCCGAGCTGGGCCTGTCGCGCCAGGCGCTGTACCGGCGGCTCGAAAAACTCGGCATCGGCGTTCCGGCCTGATCGGGCCGGCTTGATCGGGCCGCTGCGCATGTAACCGGTTCGATGACGAGGCCGCTGCGTGCCGCGACGGATTTGCCGCGTCGAGGGCCACGCACGATTCCGTGCGGCATACCGGCTGAGGTAGGGTTGACGGTCATTCGAAAGCGCGCAGGGACGTCGATGCGGTTTCTTTCGCTGCAAGGCAAGCTGACGCTGGTGCTTACGCTGGTCGCCCTCGTCGCGGCGGTCGTCGCGCTGGCGCTGCGGCATTGGCTCGACGATCTGGCCCTGAGCCTGCTGCTGACCGGATTGCTGCTGGCCTTCGCCTTGCCGCTGCTCGCGCGCGGTCTGACTTCGCGCACGACGGCGCTGTTCCGCGCGCTGGCCGGCAGCGTGACCAGCTTCAAGGACGGCGACTTCAGCTTCTCCATCGCCACCGACCAGCGCGACGAGCTGGCCGAACTGGTGCAGGCGCACAACGAGCTAGGCCGCGTGCTGCGCGACGAGCGTCAGGGCCTGTTCCAGCGAGAGCTGCTGCTCGACACGGTCGTGCAGAACACGCCGACCGCGATCGTGCTGAGCGAGCCCAACGGCCACGTCGTCTACGCGAACATTGCCGCGCGCCAGCTGCTCAACGGCGGCCGGCCGCTGCAGGGACTTGCGTTCGCCACGGTCGTGGCCGAGTCGCCGGCGGCGTTCGCCCAGGCGGTCGAGGACGGCGGCGATGCGTTGTTCACCGTCGCACTGGAAGGTGAGGACGAAACCTTCCACTTTTCTCAGCGCAGCTTCAAGCTGCAGGGCCGCCTGCACCGCATGCACCTGATCAAGCGCATGACGCGCGAGCTGAGCCGTCAGGAAGTGGCGACCTGGAAAAAGGTCATTCGCGTGATCAGCCACGAATTGAACAATTCCCTCGCGCCGATCTCGTCGCTGGCCCATTCCGGTCGCGTGCTGTCGGCCAAGGGCGACGTGCAGCGGCTCGGTGCCGTGTTCGACACGATCGAGGAGCGCGCGCGCCACCTGCACGGCTTCATCCACGGCTACGCGGAATTCGCCAAGCTGCCGCAGCCGCGCCTGGATGAGGTGTCCTGGCGCGACCTGCTCGACGCGATCGCGCGCCAGTTCCCCGGCATCGCGGTCGGTGATGCGCCGACGCAGGGCGGCTGGTTCGATCGCGGGCAGATCGAGCAGGTGCTGATCAACCTGGTCAAGAACGCGCACGAAGCCGGCGGCGCGGTCGAGGACATCGGGCTGCAGGTCAGCCAGCGTCCCAGCGAGACGCGCATCGAGGTCCGCGACCGCGGTACCGGCATGAACGACGCCGTGCTCGCCAACGCACTGCTGCCGTTCTATTCGACCAAGCGCTCTGGTTCGGGCCTCGGCCTGGCGCTCGCGCGCGAGATCGCCGAAGCCCATGGCGGCCGCATCATCCTCGCCAACCGCGACGGCGGCGGCCTCTGCGTGACGCTGGTGCTGCCGCGCTGAGGAGATCCACCGTGTCGGTGCGACAGGCCGCGGTCTTGCCGATGTCCGCATTGGCCATTATTTCGCGTTGAGGCAAGGCGAGCATGGCCCGGGCGGGCTGCGAACGCATTGCCCGCCCCGGGATCCCCATCGAACCCAGCACCTATTGCTATGATCCGGCCGACGGAGGAAGTCGTTCGTATGCCCCCAGCGCCAGTGAAGATCCCTGGATATGAGATCCTGCGCCAGCTTGGCACGGGCGGCATGTCTACGGTCTGGCTGGCGTTGCAGGAGTCGCTGCAGCGCAAGATCGCGATCAAGCTGATGAAGCGCACGCACGATTCGTCGTCCGACGACGCGCGTCAGTTCGAAAAGCGCTTCCTGCTCGAAGGCCGCACGATGGCCAAGCTGCCGCACCGCAATATCGTCGCGGTGTACGACATCGTGTCCACCGAGGACGTCGCCTATATCGCGATGGAATTCCTCGAGGGCGGCACGCTGTCGGATCGCATGCAGGCGGGCCTGTCGCTGGCCGAAGCGGTCAGCGTCGTGGTGCAGATCGCCGGTGCGCTGGATTTCGCCCACAGCCAGGGCATCATCCACCGCGACCTCAAACCCGCCAACATCATGTTCCGCGATGCGACGACGCCGGTCCTGACCGACTTCGGCATCGCGCGCCAGCAGGACCAGGCGGCGACGCGGCTGACCCAGACCGGCATGCTGGTGGGTACGCCGAACTACATGAGTCCCGAGCAGATCAGCGGCAGCGACATCGACGGTCGCTCGGATTTGTACAGCCTCGGCATCATGTTCTACGAGCTGCTCTCGGGCCGCACGCCGTTCAATGGCGACACGCCCATCGCGGTGATGATGGCGCACCTGACCCAGCCGGCACCGCCGCTGGACGCGGAGTTCAGCCACTTCCAGGTCGTGCTGGACCGGATGCTCGCGAAGAACCGCGACGAGCGCTACGCGACCCTGCATGATTTCGTCGTCGCGCTGAAGCAGCGCGTGGTCGCGAGCGACACGCTGCTCATGCGCCTGCAGCTGACGCCGGGCCTGACCTCGTCGGAGCAACTGCGCCAGCTCGGCTTCACCGCGAGTGATCCGTCGGGCAGCGGCCTGCGCAACGCGGGCTCGCTGTCGGCATCCGCACCGCTGCCGCGGCCGCAGGATGTCGCCGCGCGCAAGACCGGTGGTGCGTCCTCGCCGGCGCGTCCGCCGCCGCGCCGGCCCGCGGCGGCGACTGTGCCGCCGCCATCGCGGTATGCCCCCAGCCGGCCGCTGCTGTGGCCGTGGCTGGCTGCTGCCGGCATTTTGCTGGTCGGTCTGATCGGCGTCGGCATCTGGCGCTGGCAGGCCGGTTCGGGCCTGTCGTCCGAGGAGCGCGCGCTGGTCGGCTACTGGGTCAAGGACGCCGAACGCATGGCGGCCGAGAGCAAGCTGGTCTCGCCGCCCGGCGACAACGCCTACGAAGTGCTGCAGAAAGTGCTGCAGAAAGATCCGGAGAACGAGGCCGCCCAGGCCCTGCTCGATCGCATCGCGCAGGCCATGCGCGCGGAGGCCGAGGCGGCGCTGACCAAGGGCGATTTCAACCTGGCCCGCGACAAGGCCGATCAGGCCCTGTTCGTGCGCAAGGAAGACGCGGACCTCGCCGCGCTCAAGCAGCGCATCGACGCCGCGGTCGCCGCGGACGAACGCAAGAAACAGCTGGAACAGCTGCTCGCCGGCGCCGTTGCCGCGGACAAGGCCGGCAAGCCGTTCGGTCCGGACGGCAGCTACGCACTGCTGGTCAAGGCGCGCGAGCTGGCGCCCGACGATGCCGCCGTCAAGCAGCGCATGGACGCCTTCATTCTTGCCCAGCTCGCACCGGCGCGCGAAGCGCTCGCGGCCGGCGACAGCGAGCGCGCCAACCTGCTGCTGATCGGCCTGCGTCCCGAACTTGGCAAGGAAGCCGCGTTCACCGCGCTGTCGACCGGCGCCACTCAGGCGCAGCAGGCGGCCGGCCTCGAAAAGCAGGTCGTCGCGTTGTTGCAGCGCGGCGAAGGTGAGCTGAAGGCCGGGCGGTTGGTCGAACCGAGCGCAGCGAACGCATTGGCCAGCCTGGGGCAGCTGCGCGAAATAGCGTCCAACGACGCGCGCGTGAAGGCCTTCGCCGGCCAGCTCGCTGCCGCACTCGTGGCCGAAGCGCGCCAGTCCGCGGCGAATGCGCCGCAGCGCGCCCTGGAGCGCGCCGAACTCGCGCTGCGCGCTGATCCCTCGCGCGCCGATGCGACCGCGCTCAAGACCGAGATCGAACAGCGCCTGGGCCAGCGCCTCGTGGACATTGGCCGCGCGCTGTCGCAGGCCAAGCAGGCGATCGCCGAGCAGCGCTATCTGAGTCCGGCCGGCAGCAGCGCACGCGACGCGCTCGACAACGTGCTCAAGCTCGATCCGCAGAACACCGAGGCGCGCGAATTGCTGGCCGAGCTGCCGCGACGCGTCGGTGACAGTGTCGAAGCCAGGGCCGCGGCGAAGGAAACGACCGCGGCGCTCGCGCTCGCGCGCAGCGGTGCGGCGGCGTTTCCGGCGGATGCGGCACTCAAGACCTTGCTCGCGCGGGTCGAGGCGCAGGCCCAGGGCGAACAACGCGACGCCGACGCCAAGGCCGCACGCGAGCGCATCGCCAACGCGATCGGTGCGACGCCGGTGCGCGCCGACGGGCTGGGCCAGGCCGCCGCGGCGCTGGCGGCGCTGCTCGCCGCCGATCCGCGCGATGCGGAAGCGCTGACCTTGCGCACGCGTCTGGTCGAAACGGTCGCCGCGGCGCAGCGCGCCACCACGAGCCTGACCGACTTCGATGCGTTGACCGGCTTCGTGCGCAGCAACGAGAAACTGCTCTCCGCCGAGCCGGCCGCGACCGCGCTGCTGCGCGACGCTCCCGCGCTGCGGCAGAAGCTGGAACAAGTGGAAACGGAGCGCTTGGCCGCGCTGCAGGGCGAACTGGTGCTCAACGCGCAGCCCTGGGCACAGGTCGAATCCATCGTCGACGGCAACCGCAAGGCGATCGGACTGCCGGGCGAGGCGAGCACGCCGTTCGCGCTCAAGCTGCCGGCCGGCAACTACGTGATCACGTTCCGTCATCCGCAGGCGAGCAAGCCGGTGACGGTCATCGCCAAGGTCGAGGCGCAGCGTCGCGCCGTGGCCAACGCGGCGTTCCCGACCATCTCGGCAGAGGACTATTTCTCGCGTGCGGGCTGGTAAGGGAATCGTCGCCATGCTTGCGGCGCTGCTGGCAGCGTCGCCGGTCCTGTCCGATTACAAGGACAGCTACAGCCGTGGCCTGGAAGCCGCGAAAGACGGCGACTGGGCGACGGTGCGCCAGCGCATGCAGGAGGCCATCCAGGACAACCCGACCGCGGCCCAGCGCGTGCGCCTGTACGGCCAGCGCTGGGAACCGTACGTGCCGCAGTTCTACCTCGGCCTCGCCGCGTTCAAGCAGGGCGACTGCGCCACCGCGCTGGCGCAATGGCGCTCGTCGGCCAACAGCGGCGTCATCGCGAGCGTGCCCAATCTCAAGGCCGAGCAGGATCGCAGTGCCGCGGCCTGCGATACGCGCGTGGCACAGCAGCCGAAACCCGAACCACCGAAGACCGATCCCAAGCCCGGTACGGGCACGACCGTGCCGACGACGCCCGATGGCGGCCGCGAACCGCCCAAGCCGCCGCCGCCGAAAATCGAGCCACCCAAGACCGAACCGCCCAAGACGGAACCACCGAAGGCGCCGCCGAAGCCGGCGGAAACGCCGATTGCGCAACGCGTACCGGCGCCGTTGCTCGAGGCGTTCCGCAATTATCTGGGCGGTCGTTACGCCGAGGTCGCGCGCATCAATCCGGATTCGTTTTCCGATGCGCGGTCCCGCGCCCAGGCTTACCTGATCCGCGCGGCCGCCCGCCAGATTCAGGCCGAGCTCGACAACTCCGCCGCGGGACTCGATGCGGCGCGTGCCGACATCCGCGCGGTACGCGCCGCCAATCCCGGCCTCGTGCCGGATCCGGCGCTGTTTTCACCGCGGTTCCGCAGCCTCTACGGCGCGACGCGCTGATCCCTGTCGTCTTTGCGCCGCATTGTGCGTATTGGCTGATGTGTTCGCAGGCGGCGCGATCTCGCGTTGCGTTGCGGTGTGTCGTCGTCTGCGCTAGCGTGACCCCGGCGCAGGGGGGGGAGAGCTGCGGGCAATCTGGCTATGGGAGGCACTATGCGCGCGTTGATTCTGTTGGCCTGGGCGGTCGCTGGCGGTCTGTTTTGCGGCATCGCCACCGCGGGCAATCCGCCACCTTCGTTCACCGACCGGCTCGAAGGCGATGCGCCTGGCACGGTACAGGTCGGTTCCCGCGCGAATCTCAGCTGGGCGGCTATAGCCCAGGTCTGCACCTACGCGGGCAGCACGTTTCCGCCGGGTGTCCGCTTCGAGGATTGGCCGACCGATCCCACCGGCGGCCCAGCAGGAGGAACATCGGCCTGCAGCAGTTTCGCGAGCTGCGCCTTGCCGCATTCGTATACTTTTTTCCTCGGCACGCCCGGCGCGTACCACTTCCAGGTGACCTGCCTGACCACCGGCGGGCCGGCGGTGACGTCCTCCGCCGACGTGATTGTGGTCGAAGTGCCGACCGCCGACCGCGTCGCGCTCAGCCTGTCGGCGAGTACACCCGGACCGGCGCTGCCCGGCCTACCGTTCAACTACACCGCTGTGCTCAAAAACAACGGTGGTTTCAACCTGACCGCCCCGACCACCACGCTGACGCTGCCATCGGAGCTGTCCTTCGTCCGGAGCAGCTGCGCCAGCGCCAGTGGCGGTACGGTGACCTGGGCATTGCCTAACGGCCTGGGCGGCGGCGAGAGCGCTGTCTGCCAGATTACGGTACGGCTCGGCACGATTCCGCCCGGCGAATCGGTGCTGACGACAGCGCGCACGACGTTCTCGATCCTGTCGTCGAATTTCGTGCTGACGACGAGCGAACTGATCGGCACCGTGCGGCGTTCGCGTCCGCTGACCCTGACCCGCAGCGGCGCGCCGACGACCCTGGATTCGGTCACGCCGGTGATCAGCGGCGATGGTTCGCTCGTCCTGTTTTCGACGCGCCAGCGCGGCCTCACCATCAACGACGGCAATACGGCCGGCAACGACATCGTGCTCAAGGACCGCCGTGACGGTTCCGCCCGCGTCGTCAGCGTCGGCGGCATCGGTGGCGGCACTGCATTGCGCGGCAACAGTTCCTCGCCGACGATATCCGCGAACGGCCGCGCCATCGCCTTCATCTACGAGCCGGCGGCCGGCCGCGACGGTGAAATGCCGAAGGCCGGAGAAACCGGCCAGATCTGCAGCGCGCCGCCGAATGGCCTGTTCCGGCCGATCTGCACGACCACCGCGCCGAACGGACAGGCGCTGTCCGGCCCGGCCGAAGGCCCGAGCATGTCGGCGGACGGCACGCTGATGGCGTTCTGTTCCTCGGCCGAGAATTGGGTCGGCGGCGACGGCAACGGCGCCAAGGACGTGTTCGTCATGAACATGAGTACGCGTGGCGTGACGCTGGTATCGACCAATTCGGCCGGCGTGCAGGGCAACGGCGCCAGTTGCGATGCGGCGATCTCGGGCAACGGCAAGTACGTCGTGTTCCGCACGCGCGCGGCCAATCTCGGTGGCACCGCGAACTGGCAGCTCGTGCGCAAGGATCTCACGACCGGTCAGCTCGAGCGCCTGAGCCAGGGCAGCGACGGCAGCGCGGCCAACGCCGACGCGGGCCGGCCGTCGGTTTCGTTCAACGGGCAGCGCGTCACGTTTGCATCGCGCGCGCGCAACCTCGTCGCCGGACTGCTGAGCGGTGCGAGCAATGTATACATCTACTACGCGCCGGGCGGTGCGGCGATAGGTCTGGATGCGGGGCAGCCCAAGGACATCGGCAACGGCCTGTTCGGCGTGCGCAACCGCGGCGGCGGCGAACCCAACGGCGACGCGGACGATCCGAACATTTCCTGCAACGGCAGCGTGGTCGCGTTCGGCTCCAGCGCGAGCGACCTGATGTCCGGCGACATCGGCGGCAACAAGGATGTATTCCTCGTCGACGCGCAGAGCGGCGAGACGCGGCGCGCGCTGGCCACCGGCAGCGGCAGCGATCCGAACGGTCCGTCGACGAGTCCGGCGCTCAATTGCGAAGGCACGTCGCTGGTGTTCCAGTCGGGCGCGAACAACATCGATCCGAACGATCCGAACGCCAACAACGACATCTACGCGCAGGACGATCCGCGCAATGTCGCCGGCGGCACGCCGACGTCGCTCGACGCATCCTTCAGCGGCAACTGGTTCAATCCGGGACAGAGCGGCCATGGCTTCCTGGTCGAGGCACTGCCCGACGGCCGCTATTACCTGACCTGGTACCTGTACGTGAACGGCCAGCCGCTGTTCCTGCAGGGTGTCGGCGCGGCCAGCGGCAATGTGCTCGACATCCCGGTCTACAACACGCGCTCGACCGCGTTCCCGGTTGGTCCGGGCGGCGGCACCAACAGCGACTGGGGCCGCCTGCGCATGGCGTTCACCGGCAATGACTCGGCCTCGGTGCAGTGGACACCGACGGCGTTCGGGTTCGCGCCCGGCAGCATGACTCTGCGGCGTCTGACCGCGCCCGCGCTGGTGCAGTCCGACGTGTCCCTGCAAACCATAAAAGCCTGCTACAGCGGCGTCTGGTTCGAACCGGCGCGTTCGGGCTATGGCTTCAATCTCGAGGTCATCGAGCAGGGCAACAGCCGCGGTCTCGTGACCTACTGGTATACCTATCGTCCCGACGGCAGCCCGCTGTGGCTCAGCGGCGTCGGCCGTGCCGCCGATGGCGTAGTGCGCGTGGACCTGTACCAGGGCGGCGGCAGCGGTGCGCAGTTCCCGTTCAATTTCGTCGCCGATGCGGTCACGCAGACGCTCTGGGGCAGCGCGACGCTGCGCTTCACCTCGAACAACACGCTCGAGGTCAGCTACCAGCCGGTCGTCAGCGGCTATGCCGCCGGCAGCGCCTCGCTCGTGCGGCTGACCGAACTCGCCGGTCGGGCCTGCGTGAACTGACGGTCTGTCGGGAAAGGGGCACGTGCCCCTTTCCCGAGCGTTGTTCGTGACTGCCAGCGATGCCGATCGGCCTGGTCGAAAACAAAAACGGCGCCCTCGGGCGCCGTTTTTTAAACCAGGTCGAATGGATCAGAAGCGGTACACACCCGACATCGAGTAGGTGTCCAGGCCGTCCGACATGTCCGCGCCGAAATCGAGCTGGAAGCTCTTGAACGCCCAGCCGCCGCCGAAGGTGAAGTGATTTTCCGAGCCGCGGCCGCCGGCGAACAGGGTGGCGAGCACAGCATCCGGGGCGTCGGAGACCGCGCCGCGGAAGCCTACCGAATGGCGCGGGTCGTGCCACATGCCTGCGCGCAGGCTGAACGGGGCCGACATGTTGGAAAAAGTATATTCTGCGCCAAGGTGAACTTCGGTACCGTCTTTCAGCTGCAGCTGGTTGGCCGCGTCCTGGATGTCGAACAGCGTGTTCACGTCGTCGGTCAGCTGCGAATACAGCACGCGGTCCACATCGAAGTTGACGACCAGCGCATCGGTCGGGCGCCACGAAAGGCCGATGCCGAAGATGTCCGGAATGTCGAAGCGCACCTTGTCGAACGAAGCGATCACCTGCGGCGAGGGCAGCGGATTGCCGTCGACGTCGCTGTAGAGCACGTTGACCGCGCGATAGTCGAAACGCGGCGCCTTGCGATAGGTCGCGCCCAGGCTCAGCGAGTCGCTGAGCTTGAAGCGTGCGCCGAGATTGAAGCCGTAGGCGTTGTCGTCGCCGTTCTGGAACTGGCGCGAGGCGATGCTGAGCGAGCCCTGATCCACGTCGTCGATGCGGACGGTCGCGGTGTCGAAACGGAAGTCGTAGCGCGACAGGCCGAAGCCGAGCGATAAGCGGTCACTGGCCTTGAACGCTGCAGCCGCGCCGAAGCTGACGATCTTCAGGTCGGCGATCGAGCGGAACGGGAACAGGCGGAATTCGTCGACGATCGCGCCATTGAGCGAGCTGAAGTCGGTCTCGAAGCGGGCAAGTTCGTGTCGGTAGAACGCGAACGCCCAGCGGTCGTGCGGAATGACGACGGACAGATAGGACAGATTGGTGTTGGAGCTGTCGGCCTCGTTGATGTTGAGGCCGTTTGCGTTGAACCCGGCGATCGGGGCTTCACCGCCGTCGATGAAAGGCGTGCTGTAGGACGTATGCCGCGCTTCCAGCGAGATCTCGGTCTGCACCAGCTGGGTCAGGCCGGCGGGATTCGTATAAGCGGCGGTCGCGTCATCGGCGAGGCCGAGAAAGGCACCGGCCATGCCGAGGCTGCGGGCGCCGGGGCTGGAAAAGCTGAACGGAATGCTGGCGTTCGTCTCCGAATCGGTGATCGCGAACGCGCTGCCCGCGCAGCCCAGCAGGGCGGCACTCACGGCCATGCAAAGAACACGCTTCATGGTTGTCATCTCCCCAAAAGGAATAGAGCGCAGCGGTCGCCTCCGGCGACGGCGTACGCGGCGGATGTTAACACCGAGTTATGGCCACTGTGAGCCAGCGGACGCGGTGTCCTGACCTATGGAAGTTCTGAACAAGTCTTAGCACTACCGCTCTTGTTCTCAGCACCAGATCTCCACAACCCCGCTGGTGCCTGCTGTGCAGGCATTTGGCCGTTCCGGCCCGATGGGCGTTAAACGTGGTCAGAACCTGCGGTTCTGAGCGACCACCCTTCACCCCCTTGACTCAAGGAGGCTCCAGAATCAAAAGCGGGATATCGACTTGTTCAGAGGTTTCCTATACTTCTCCAGCCATAACGCAGAAACAGGGGAAAAGACGTCATGGGTAGCGCATCGGTTGCGGTGGTCCTGCTGGTCGTCGCGGTCATCTTCCTGTTCAAGACCATGCGCACGGTACCGCAAGGTTTCGAGTGGACGGTCGAGCAGTTCGGCCGCTATACGCGCACGCTGTCGCCGGGTTTCCACATCCTGATTCCTGTCGTCCAGGCCGTCGGCCGCAAGATAAACATGATGGAGCAGGTACTGGAGATCCCGTCCCAGGACGTGATCACCAAGGACAACGCGGTCGTGCGTGTCGACGGCGTGGTGTTCTTCCAGGTACTCGATGCATCGAAGGCTGCCTACGAGGTATCCAATCTCGAGCAGGCCACGATCGCGCTGGTCATGACCAACATCCGCACCGCGATCGGTTCGATGGACCTGGACGAATCGCTGTCCAAGCGCGACGAGATCAACGCCAAGCTGCTGCGCGTCGTCGACGATGCCACGCATCCCTGGGGCATCAAGGTCAACCGCATCGAACTGAAGGACATCCAGCCGCCGCGTGACCTGGTCGAGTCGATGGCGCGGCAGATGAAGGCCGAGCGCGACAAGCGCGCGGCCGTGCTCGAAGCCGAAGGCGCGCGCCAGTCGGAAGTGCTGCGTGCCGAAGGCGAGAAGCAGGCGGCGATACTCCAGGCCGAAGGTCGCCGCGAAGCGGCCTACCGCGAGGCCGAAGGCCGCGAGCGCCTGGCCGAAGCCGAAGCCAAGGCCACCATCATGGTGTCCGAGGCGATCGCCAAGGGCGACATCGCCGCGCTGAACTACTTCGTCGCGAGCAAATACGTCGAAGCGTTCAAGGCGGTGGCGACGGCGCCGAACCAGAAAATCTTCATGATGCCGATCGAAGCGACCGGCATTCTCAGTTCGCTGGCCGGCATCGCCGAACTCGCCCGTTCGGCCGGTACGACCGGCGCCGCGGTCGACGGCAAGCGGCCGCCGGTCAAACCGCAGGACTGAGCGGGAGCGCGCATGAATTACGTCTATGTCTGGTGGATCGCGGCGCTGCTGCTGATCACGGCAGAGATCGTGCTGCCGGGATTTTTCCTGTTGTGGATAGGGCTTGCCGCGGCCGGCGTCGGCAGCCTGCTGTTGCTTGCCCCCGGCATGAATCTGCTGACCCAGGTCGTGATCTTCGTCGTGCTAGCGTTCGCCGCGTGCCTCGGCTATTGGCGCCTCGCGCGCGGTTCGCTGCGTCCCGATCCCGCGTCCACCCTGAATCGCCGTGCGGAGCAGCTGATCGGCCAACGCTATGTGCTGGACACCGCGATCGAAAACGGCCGCGGCAAGGCGCGTGTCGGCGATTCGCTGTGGCTGGTCGCGGGGCCGGATCTCCCGGTCGGCGCGCGCGTGGCCGTGGTCAGCGTCGACGGCGCCACCTTGAACGTGCGGGCGGCGGACTAGTGCTGCTGAAGAGCGGAAAAGCCGACGCGATCGCGCGGGCGAACGGGACGCTATAAGTAAGGTATCGCCGCCGAACGGCGTGGCGTGTCAGCGCCGCGCTGAGTCCGCCGCAAAGTTTCGCGCACGAAAGTACGACGCGGCCATCCCGTAGCGGCGCCGGCGAACGCAGGGACCGTCTGCGGCGTGCGGATGTCCGCCGGTGTAATCGGCACGCGAGCGCATGCGTAATGCGCTTGGATTGGCGCAGCCGCGTCGTGATAATGCGCGCCTCCCCAGGCCGGACCCTTCCATGAGCAAGCAGACCGTACTCAACGCCACCCACCGCGCGCTCGGTGCCAAGATGGTCGACTTCGGCGGTTGGGACATGCCCATCAGCTACGGTTCGCAGATCGAAGAGCATCACGCCGTGCGCCGCGACGCCGGCATGTTCGACGTTTCGCACATGACCGTGGTCGACCTGCACGGCGTCCGCGTGCGCGAATTCCTGCGCAGCCTCGTCGCCAACAGCGTCGACAAGCTCAAGGCGCCGGGCAAGGCGCTGTATACCTGCATGCTCAATGCCGATGGCGGTGTCATCGACGACCTCATCATCTACTTCCAGGGCGACGAGTGGTTCCGTCTCGTCGTCAACGCGGCGACGCGCGATAAAGATCTCGCCTGGATCGAACAGCAGGCAAAAGCGTTCGACGTGCGTGTGACCGAGCGTCCCGAGCTCGCGATGATTGCGGTGCAGGGGCCGAACGCGCGCGCCAAGGTGCAGAGCCTGCTGTCGCCGGAGACGGCGGCCAAGGCGGCGAAGATCGGCAAGTTCGTCGCGTGCGAAGGCGACGGCCTGTTCATCGCGCGCACCGGCTACACCGGCGAGGACGGCTACGAGATCATCGTGCCGCAGGATCAGGCAGTCGATCTGTGGAACCTGCTGCACGCGGCCGGCGTCGCGCCGGCCGGTCTCGGCGCGCGCGACACGCTGCGCCTGGAAGCCGGTATGAATCTCTATGGCCAGGACATGGACGACAGCGTCAGTCCGTACGAAGCCGCGCTGGCCTGGACCGTCGCGCTCGACGAGGGCCGTGACTTCACCGGCCGCGCCGTGCTGGAAAAGCAGAAGGCCGACGGCGCGCCGCGCGCGATGGTCGGTCTGGTCATGGACGACAAGGGCGTGCTGCGCCACGGCCAGCGCGTCGTGACGGCCAACGGCGACGGCGAAATTCTCTCCGGCACCTTCTCGCCCACGCTCGGCAAGGCGATCGCGTTCGCGCGCATTCCGGCCGGCGAGCCCGGTGCGGTGCAGGTCGATATCCGCGGCAAGCTGGTGCCCGTGCGCGTGGTCAAGTTTCCGTTCGTGCGCGATGGCAAGGCCTGCGAAGGCGTCTGAGTTCGGTTCGATTTCCCACTGATTGCTTCCCGCCGCCGACGTGTAGAATCGCGCGGCGGTGCCTACCTGACAGGACATGACCATGAACGAAATTCCCGGCGACCTGAAATTCATGAAATCCCACGAATGGGCGCGCGTCGAAGACGACGGTACCGTCACGATCGGCATCTCCGACCACGCCCAGGGCCTGCTCGGCGATCTGGTCTATGTCGAGCTGCCCAACGTCGGCGATACCCTCGAAGTCGGTGCCGGTTGCGCCGTGGTCGAGTCGGTCAAGGCCGCCTCCGACGTGTATGCACCCGTCGCCGGCGAGGTCATCAAGGTGAACTCGGCGCTGTCGGACAAGCCCGAGACCATCAACGAAGACGCTTATGGCGAAGGCTGGATCGTCGTCGTGCGTCCGACGAACCTGCAGGAAGACATGGAGAACCTGCTCGCGCCGGACGCTTATGGCGAACAGCTCGACAACGAGGACGAATGACCGGCATCGCTCCGGTCAGCGGTCTTCCTGGGGCGCGCCGAGAGGCGCGCCCCTTTCATTTGCGGGATGCGTCGCGCGCCGAGAGGCGCGCCCCTTTCATTGTGCGGGATGCGTCGCGCGCCGAGGATGCGCTCCTGTCGTTTGCGGATGCGTCGCGGGCCGAGAGGCGCGCCCCCTTGGTTTGCGGGATGCGCCGCGCGCTCAGAGGAGCGCCCATTCGTTTGCGGCGTGCGTCACGCGCCGAGGACGCGCTCCTGTCGTTTGCCGATGCGGCACGCCGCTGGGAGTGCGCCTGTTTCGTTTGCGGATGTGTCGCGTGCCGAACAGGCACGTCGCCTTCGGTTGAGGAGCGGATGAGAGCCGGATGTGTCTGTCGTGTGCTCGGCGCGTGATGTGCCGAAGGGTGCGCTTCGTTCGCGACGTGTGGTCGTGACCCGGGAGCCGAACGCAGCGGGCATCGTCGTGACGGACTCGCGAATTCGCCGACGCATTCACGCGAGCGTCGCGTTTCGCGTCGCGATCCGTATCGCGACGCGTCATGTCGTACCACCACGGCGACATCGTCGAGATCATCGGCACGCGTTCGCACGCGCACTTCGCTCGTCGATGCTTTTCATCGTTCGCGGTATCGCACGAGGCGTCGGAATCGCTCCGTCGATGAGCGCTCATACGCCGCGCAATGCTGCGCAGTTTCGCGCAAATCGGTCCGCGCCGAGCCGGCAAGCAGTCCGCGAGCTGAATGTATGCGCGTCGTCGTCGAACCGATTTCGCGAGGTCGCCGCCGCTCCGAAGAGCGCAGCGTGTGCGCCGCGGGTACACGCTGCCGTCTGCGGCTCCGTGCGGCATCGCATTTGCATTAATTTTGATAAATAAAATTATGGATTCAAGGATGGCCACGCTAATGACGGGGTTTTCTTTCGCGGCTGCTGCAGCTGCCGGCACGTGGACGCGCGGCGGCACCTTATCCATTTAGGCGGCTGGACGTCTCCGCGCGCACGCGCCGCAACGGCGTGGTGCGCGCCGCATGCGCATTCGACGCACGCGAGAAACCGTCGTGCCTTCGTGCATGTGGTTGTCGCGTATCGAAAAGTTGTTGACAGTGCCGGACGACAGGAATAATTTTCGCGCCGTTGAAACGCGCGCGTAATGGAGATATGTCGGAAGGCAAGTACATCGACCCGTATGTCGAACACGGGAGCAAGTCGGAAGCGGTCCGAAAGATCACCGTTTCCATCCCGATGCACATACTCCGACTGCTCTCTGACGAACGTACGCGGCGGCAGGTCGCCAACCTCCGCCACGCTACCAACAGCGATCTGCTGTGCGAGGCGTTTCTGCACGCTTTTACTGGGCAACCACTGCCAACTGACGAGGAGCTAAGACGTATGGCCATGAAGAAAGCAACCGCGAAGAAACCTGCCGCGAAGAAAGCGGCTAAGAAAGTCACTGCCAAGAAGGCCCCGGCCAAGAAGGTCGCAAAGGCCAAGGCTGCACCGGCCGCCAAGAAGGTCGCCAAGAAGGCGGCAACGAAGAAGGTAGCGGCGAAGAAGGTCGCCAAGAAGGCGACGGCCAAGAAGGCTCCGGCCAAGAAGGCCGCTGCCAAGAAGGCGGCACCTGCCAAGGCCGCCCGTGCGACCAAGGCTGCCAAGCCCGCCGCGAAGTAATCTGCTTCACGCTGTACCGTTACAAGAAGTACAACCAGCAAGACGTTTCGGATTTGCCCTCCCTGCGGTGCCCAGCGCAGGGGGTGGACTTATCCCCAACGAACGAGGACGCCGCGCAAGCGGCGTTTTTCGTTTTTGACGTCGCTGGCGCAGTCGCCGACGCCCAGGCGACAACCGGCGGCAGATGGGGCTAGCATCTGCCATCGCCGCAGTTTTCGGAGTCTTTCATGCGCCTCTTCACGCGCTTGGTGGGTTTGCTGCTGGTGCTCGTGCTGCTGTTGGCCGGCATCGCCTTCGTGTTGCCTGACCGCGTCCATGTCGAGCGTTCGATCACGATCGCGCGGCCCAAGTCCCAGGTCCACCTGTTGCTGACCAGTCTGCGCCGCTTCAACGAATGGTCGCCGTGGTTCGCGCGCGATCCGGCGGCGAGCTATACGTTCAGCGGTCCCGACAGCGGCGTCGGCGCGAAGCTGGCCTGGGTCAGCCAGCAACACGACGTCGGCACCGGCAGTCAGACCATCGTCGCAGTCGTGCCGGACGAATCGGTGACGCTGGATCTCGATTTCGGCGTTCGCGGCAAGTCCGTCGCCCGCTTCGATCTGCGCACCGAAAGCGGCGAGACGCGTGTGACCTGGAATCTCGACAGCGAGTTGCCGCTGCACCTCGACCAGCGCTTCGGCTGGAATGCGGTCGGCCGCTATATGGGCCTGTTCATGGATCGCCTCGTCGGCGCCGACTTCGAGCAGGGCCTGTCCAATCTGAAGCAGATCGTCGACGGATTTCCCAACGTCGACATTGCCGGCATAGCGCCACAGCTCGCCGACCTGCCGGCACGCAAGCTCATCTACACCGACCTCGGCGAAGAAATCGACGATGCCGCCACGCGGCGCAGCTGGGAAACCGGGCTTGCGCTGCTCACGCGGTTTGCCATGCAGCACGGCCTGAACATCCGCGGCCGGCCGCTGACGGTGACGCGTCTGCGCGAAGCGGACGACGGGCTTGCGGAACTGGCGTTGCCTGCGCACTACGACGTGATGCCCGACGATACCGACGTGCGCGGCCATGAACTCGCGGCGACACGCGCGGCGATTCTCGAACACAGCGGCAGTGCCGCGGAGCGGCGCAAGCGCGTCGAGCAGTTGCTCGCCTGGATGCAGGTCAAGGGGCTGCGGGCCGACGATCTGCTGATCGAGGAATACGCCGACGGCGCCAACGTGCTGCAAGGCGGCGTGCGGATAGCGATTCCGCTGCGGGCAGCCTCCGAGCCGTGAGTGCGCGAATTCCCGCGGGGATGTGACCGCGGCCACGTACGCGGTTGAGCGGGACGCTAAGCTGGCCGCTATCCATCGGAGGTGATCATGTCTGCACGCGTCGGTCTGCTGCTGCTGTTGGTGACCGCGGCGGACGCGCGCGCGCAGACCGCGCTGGATCTGTATGTCGATGCATTGAACCCGGCGTTCCAGGACTGGAGCTGGGCCGCGGCCGCCGACTATTCGCTCGCCAATGCGACGCCGGTGCAGGGCGGTGGCAGTTCGATCCGCTTCCTGCCGCGCAACTGGGGCGGCTTGCAGTTCGCCGCGACCACCAGCAGCTACGACGCCGCGAACTACGCATCGCTGACGTTCTGGGTCCACGGCGGCAGCAGCGGCGGGCAGAGCTTGCGTCTGAGCCTGCTCAACGGCACGACGGCGCTGGCGGAAGTGGACGTCGCCACGTATGCGGCCGGCGGCATCGTCGCGGCGACCTGGCATCAGGTCACGCTGCCATTCACGGCGGCGACGGGGCTCACGTCCGGCAGCTTCGACCGCGTGCAGCTCATGGACTTCAGCGGGGCGACGCAGGCGCAGCTCTATCTGGACACGGTGCGCTTCAACGCACGCACGACACCGCCGCCGTCCGGCACGCAGAACGTCAGCATCGATCTGTCGCAGGATCGCCGCGCCGTGAGTCCGCTGATCTTCGGCGTGAGCTACGGCGACAGCGCGACGCTGGCGAGCGTGCGCTATCCATTGCGTCGCTGGGGCGGCAATTCGACCACGCGCTACAACTGGCAGGCCGACGTGCACAGCACCGCCGGCGACTGGTACTGGCAGAACATTCCCGACAGCCCCGGTGGCAGCGGCAATCCGCCGGGCGGCAATTCGGCCGATGCGTTCATCGATCTCACGCGTACGCACGGCGGCGAAGCGCTGCTGTCGATACCGAGCATCGGCGTGGCGCCGCTGGACGACCGCAGCAACAAACGCTGGGGATATTCGCAGGCGAAATACGGGCCGCAGCTGCGCGACGAATGCGACGAGCCCGGTTCGGCGGGCTGGTGCACGGCCGACGCCGGCAACGGCGAGTGCGATCCGGCGCAGAATACGCGCCTGGATCCGCAGGGCAATCGCTACTGCCAGTATTACGCCACGGTCAACGGACAGCCGCGCCATCGCATCGTCAACAACGCGCGCAGCGATACCTCGTTCGACGTGACACCGGCATTCTGGGCACCGTGGATCGCGCATCTGCAATCGCGCTACGGCACGGCGGCGTCCGGTGGCGTGCGCCTGTACGCGCTCGACAACGAACCCATGCTGTGGAATTCCACGCATCGCGACGTGCATCCGCAGGCGCCGACGTTCGACGAGGTGTGGACGCGCGGCCGTGATCTCGCGATCCGCATCAAACAGCAGGAAAGCGGTGCGCGCATTTTCGGCCCGGTCACCTGGGGCTATCCGGACCTGTTCACCTCAGCCGCCGATGCGCAGGACTGCAACTGCCTGTCCGGGCCGGACCGCGCCGCACACGGCGGCAAGCCGTTCGTGCAGTGGTATCTGGAACAGATCTGCGCCTACCAGGCCAGCAGCGGCGTGCGTCTGGTCGACTATCTCGACCTGCACTACTACCCCCAGGGCGATGGTATCGTCGATTTCAACAGCGCGAACCTCGGCTACTCGGAGAGTCCCGCCGTCGCGGCCAAGCGCCTGCGTTCGCTGCGCGAACTCTACGACGCGAACTATGTGTCGGAATCCTGGATCGCCGATCTCGGCGACAGCGACGGCTACCACTACAGCAAGCCAGGCCTGATCCCGCGCGCGAAGACGTGGATCGCGCAGGCCTGTCCCGGTACCAAGCTGTCGATCAGCGAATACAACTGGGGTCCCGATCAGGGCGCGACCGGTGCGTTGGCGCAGGCCGAAGCGCTCGCGATCTTCGCGCGCGAAGGTGTCGACGCCGCCATGCGCTGGGTGGCGCCGACGGCCGGCAGCTATGCCGAGGACGCATTCAAGCTGTATCTGAATTACGACGGCAGCTTCAGTCGCGTCGAGGGCGATTCCGTGCGCACGAGCGCGAGCGACGCCGACGCGCTGTCCGCGTACGCGATCCATCGCAGCGGCCAGCGGCTCTACCTGCTGCTGTTCAACAAATCGACGTCGCCGCAGAACGTCAACGTCAGCGTGTCCGCGGCGATGAGCGGCAGCTGGAATGCCTGGCGCTTCGATGGCTCGCACCATATCGCCGCGGCCGGCAGTGGCAGCATCAGCGGAACCACGCTGAGCCTCGCCGCGATTCCGGCGCGCTCGGCGACGCTCGTCGTGCTGCCCGATCCGGCGGGCAGCGACCGTCTGTTCGCCGATGCGTTCGAACTGCTGTAGCAGCCGGCCACGAAGAAGCCGGCTGCCCGGACATCGATTGCGCAGGCGATGGATTTGGCCCGTCAGTGACGTAATCTGACCGTCATCGTCACTTCCTCCGGCTAGCAGGGCTGCATGCGGTGGACTGCGACGCCGTTGGCATGCCGCTTGCGACACTCGTCGCAAAATGCGCTACATTCGGAGTCATCCGCGCGACGCGGCCATGGGGGATAGCACGGCGAAAGCCGCATGGCTGCGCAGAGGAATGACATCGAGGGAGCGCGGATTCCCGGTAAACCTCTGTTGCGACGAGAAACCATGGCTGCTCGAATCGATCTGCGTTCCCTGAGTCACGCCCGCGGCAATGCCGCTCCCAAGATCCTCGCGGCAGTCGTCATATTGGCTGCGCTCGGCGCTGGCGCCTGGTACTTCTTCCTGCGCACGCCGAGCATCGTAATCCCCGAGGTCGCGCCGCCGCCGACCGAAGCCGGCCAGGCGACACCCGGCGCCGGACCCGTCATCGTGACGCCGGATCCGGCGACGCTCGACAAGCTCAACACGCTCACCGTCGACCAGCTGTTCAAGGAAGCGCGCACGGCGCTCAACGAGCAGCGCCTGGTCTCGCCGCCGGGCAACAACGCGCTGGAGTTCTATCTCAAGATCCTCGAGAAGGAACCGACCAACAGCGGTGCCCAGGATGCGTTGCGCGAACTGTTCACCTTCGCCGCGAGCGCGGCCGAGCAGGACATCAACGCGCGCAACATCGACAACGCCAACCGCGTCATCGAACTGCTGACCAAGGCCGATCCGAATAACTACACCCTGACGATCCTGCGTTCCAAGCTCGATGCGCAGCGCAAGATCGTCGACCGCGAGACCGCGCAGGCCGCCGCCGCCGAGGAAGCCGCGCGCCGCCGCGCCGCCGAACCGGCCGCGACCGCCGCGGCTCCGGCCACTGGCGCAGGCTCGACCGCGACACCGGACACCGCCGGCACCACGCCCGCGGCGACCAGCGGCGCGGCATCGCGTCCGGCCACGCCGACTACGCCTGAAGCCACACCCGCGCCCGCTGCCGCCGCACCGGTCGCTGCCGCGCCGGCCGGCGAGTCGCGCGATGCCGTGCTCGTGAAGTCCGTGCCGCCGCAGTATCCGAACGCGGCTCTGCGCCGTCGCCAGGAAGGCTGGGTGCAGGTCGAGTTCACCGTGACCAGCAGCGGCAGCGTCGCCAATGCGCGCGTGCTCGATGCCGATCCGCCGCGCACGTTCGATCGCGCCGCGCTCGACGCCGTGCAGCGCTGGAACTTCAACCCGGCGATGCGCAACGGCGCCGCGGTCGAGGCGACGATCCGCCGCCGCATCGAATTCAAGATGTAGTCGACTCTTCACGTCATCAGGAAAAAAGCCGGCCCTGTCGGCTTTTTTCTTTTGTGGAATCATAGCCATTGCCGCCTGCGCAGCGATGGCCGCCGGATCAGGCCAGCAGGGCGTCGCGTATCAGCGCGATGCCGCCGAGTTCCTCGTCGAAGGCCACGCCGTTGAGGCTCAGCAGCAGGCGGTTCGCGCGCTCGTGCTGCCGCGCGTCGAGGTGCATGGTCATGACGCCGGCGACGTCGGCGAGCACGAGCAGACCCAGGCCGGCTGCGCCGCCGGCGCCGTCGCAGGCCTGCTGCAGCAGGGCGCTCGCGTCGTTGCGCGCCTGCAGCGAACGCAGCGGATAGCGCAGCGCGTCGCTGCGCCAGAAGCGCCAGTCGCGCACGCGGTGGAGGAAGTCGCGCCGGTACAGCCCTTCGAGCAGATCGTCGGCGAGCGGCGCGAGACGGCGCGCGACCTGGCGTAGGGCCGTTGCGGCGTTGGCGTCGGGCTTCGCTGCCAGGACGGCAGCTGCGGCGTTGAGCAAGGCATGGCTGGACGGCAGGCTGGCATCGACCCGCATCCGTCCCGGCGCGCAGGCCACGAGGCGCTGCTGCACGAACAGGTCGATCAGCAACCCGGCGGCGCAGACGATGTCGACCCGCGTATCGCGGTGCGCCAGCGCGATGCGGCCCGACACCGGGTCCAGCGCCAACAGCACGAAATGTTCAGCGATCAACACCGCAAGTCCCTGTTCGTACTGTACGAAGCATGGCGAGAACCAGCATGGCGAGAAATGGCTGGGCCGGCTATCGCCTCAGCGTGCCGCGCCGCCGGCCGCCATGCGGCTGCGCTCGAGCAATTCGACGCCGGCCCAATCGACCTCCGGCAGCCCGAGGTAACGGTCCACCGCCATCGGCAGCAGGCCGGTCGGCAGCGCAGTCTCGCAGTTCCACAGCATGACCAGACCGAAGCGGCGCTGCGGCAGGAAGGCGATGACGCCGCGGTAGCCCTGCACCGCACCCGCGTGGAAGACCAGGGTCTCGCCGGCATAATCGAACACACGCCAGCCCAGGGCGTAGTGCGCGTCGCGCAGACGGCCGCGGCGCCAGGGCGCCGAGGTCATCTCGGTCGGCGTCGCGACGAGCGGGCGGTGCAGCGTATCGAGCAGGTCCGTCGGCAGCACGTCGGGGCGTCCGCCCATGTGCGCGATCAGGTACTGGCTCATGTCCTTGATGCTGGCATTGACGCCGGCGGCCGGTGCGACGTGATAGTAGTTTTCGCGCGGCTGGAACGGCAGCCAGCGGCGTCCGTTGCGGGAATGCGGCTTTGCCCATTCGCGGCTGGATTCGAGCGCGTCGCGGCCGTAGGTCGCTGTGGTCATGCCCAGCGGATGGAAAATTCGCTTCTCGACCTGGTGGTAGAAGAAATCGCCGGTCACCGCATAGGTCACGTCGCCGAGCAGGCTGAAGGCGACGTTCTGGTAGCTGTAGCAGTCGCCGACGCCGCAGATCGGATCGATTTCGCGCAGGCGGTCGACCAGCAGCGGATACGGCTCGTCCTGTTCCAGCAGATGGTCGTAGGAATTGTGCGGCAGGCCGACGCGATGACTCAGGATGTCGCGCACGCTGAGCTTTTCCGCCGCGCTGGCGTCCTTCAGCGCGAAGGTCGGCAGGATGCCGCCGATGCGGCTGTCCCAGGCGATGTAGCCGTCGTCGACGAGCATGCCGGCCAGCGTGGTCGCGAACGATTTCGACAGTGACGCGAGACGGAACACCGTATCCGGCGTCACCGGCGTGCCGTTGTTCGCATCGGCGAAGCCGACGCCGCGCTGCAGCAGCACCTGATCGCCTTGCACCACGGCGACGGCGAGACCCGCGACCTGACCCGAGGATTCGATCGAATCGAGCCACAGGTTCATGTCGGCCGCGACGCTCAGCCCTGCCTTGGGCGAGATCGTGCCGCTGACCACCGGCATGATCGCCGCGACCGCGGGTGCGCGCCTGATCGGCGCGATGGCCTTCCTCGCCGGAGTTTTTTTCCGGACCGGTGCTTTCCGGACCGGCTTCTTCGCGGTGACCGTAGCGCGCGTGCCGCTGCGCTGGGTCGCCGCGCGGGCGTCGGGGATACCAGCGAATCCCAGGCTCAAGGTCAGGACCGCGAACACGGACAAGATAGCCAGCCGCGTCATGCGGCTGCGCCGAAGTCGGGAGTCAAGCATCCGTCCGCGCGGCAGAACGCGCGTGACGGCGATACGTAAAACGTCGAACTCGAAAGCATGGGCTGGTCGGGTGCTGGTCGTGCCGGGGGCATTGTCGTGCAGTTGCGCGTGCGTCACAACGGCGCAGCATGCCCGCAACATGCGGGTTTACAGGTAAGAAAAGAGTTAAAGCGCAACCGGCCCGCGAGCTAGGCAACAGCATCGCGCGTCCGCTGCGGTGACAGGCAGCGGCATGCGCAGTTGCCCGTGCGTTCCGTGCACCACGGCCATGGCTGCGCAAAGCCCGCAGCAAAAGCAACCTGCGCGGACGGGGGGTGCGCGACACTGGGACCGTCGTGCGCTCACCCGCGCGGCAATCGGGTTGCCTTTGCGCGCCGCTGCCTTGCTGCAGTGGCGCTTTTTTGTGCGCGTTCTTCTTTGTGCGCGTTCTTGGGCGGGCGGGTTGCCCGCCGCCCTGTCTTACATCACGGCTGTTGCATGCCTTGCGCGTCAGTTGTGCCGAAGCCACGAGTTTGTGGCATGCTCGGTTCAACCTACGAAAGTCTTCGTTATTCGACTGATGCGACCCGAAGCGATAGCCGATCCGAGTTTGCGCCGAGTCCTGTGCATCGCCGGGCGGCGCGTCGACGTGGGTGCCCTGCGCGTTCACGGCGATGGCGAATCGCAGCGCATCACTCCCAAGGCGATCGGCGTTCTGCTCGAGCTCGCGCGTGAGCCCGGCGTCACACGCATGCGCGAAGAACTGTTGCAGCGCGTGTGGGCGGGGCGCGCCGGAGACGGCGACGTGCTGACCCAGGCGGTGAAGGAGCTGCGTCGCGTCTTCGGTGATGACCTCACCACGCCGCGCTTCATCGAGACGGTGCCGCGGCTGGGCTATCGCCTGCTCGCCGGCGTGGAATGGGACGACAGCCTGCTGCTGGCCGCAAGCGCGGAAAGCGATGCGCCGGAAGAAACACCACCGCAGGCTGCCGCCGCACCGCGACGCACACCACGCACCCGCTACTGGCTCATCGCAGCCTGTGCCGCACTGGCGCTGGTCGCACTTCTCGCCACCGCGCGCCTCCGGCGCGGCGACGACATGGCGACGGCCGCCGTGACCGGAGCGCCGCTGATGCTGACGGCCGAGCCCGGCGCCGAATCCACGCCGCGCCTGACGCCCGACGGTTCGCGCCTGGCCTACGTCGCGCTCGATCCGGATAGCGGACGCCAGCGTGTGCAGGTGCGCGGCGTCAACGCGTCGACCACGCTGCTTCCGAGCGAAGGCATCGGCGAGGAATCCTGGCCGGTATGGTCGGCCGACGGCGCGCAGCTCGCGTTCGTGCGCCACGAGGGACGGCACTGCAGCATCGTCACGGTCGACGCGCTGGGCGGCGTCGAACGCGTGCGCGGCCGTTGCGCACCCGGCATGTTCGAAAGTTTCGACTGGTCGCCGGACGGCCGCAGTTTCGCGGTCGCGAGCTTCGACGGACCCGGTACCGCGCGCCTCGCGTTGCGCGCCGTCGAAGGTGGCGAGGCGCAGCCGTTCGATTATGCCTTCGACACGGCCGAGCACGATCTCGCGCCGCATTATTCGCCGGACGGCAGCCGCATCGCCTTTCGCCGCGGCCTGTCGCCGTACTGCGACCTATACGTCGTTGCCGCGACCGGCGGCGAGGTGCGCCGGCTGACCCATCTCGCCGCGCTGATCCGCGGCTTCGACTGGCTGCCCGACGGCAGCGGCCTCGTGTTCGCGTCCACTCACGCGGGCAGTCAGGCGCTATACCGCGTCGATCTTACCGACGGCCGCGTCAGTCCCCTCGGCGTGGCGCCGGCGCAGATGCCCGATATCGCCGCGCGCGGCGACGCGCTCGCTTATGAGGTGCCGCGCACGCGTTCGATCATGCAGGGGCTGATGCTCGACACGCAGGACCGCGACGCTAGCGAGCTGGCACCGTCGACCGGCAGCGACAGCTACGCCGCGCTGTCGCCGGACGGCAGCCGAATCGTCTTCGTCTCCGATCGCGGCGGCCGCCCGCAGCTATGGCTGCACGAGGCGGCCACGCGGCAAAGCTATGCCCTGACGCGCGACGACGGCGCGCTGTTCCTTTATCCACAGTGGAGCGCGGACGGACGCCGCGTGGTGGTCACACGGCGGCGCGACGGCCACGGCCAGCTAGTCGAAATCGATCTCGACAGCCAGGCCCAGCAGGTCGTGTCGGGCCCGGCGATCGACGTGCGCTTCGGTACCTACGCGCCGCGCGCCGGCTATCTGCTGATCGACCGGGACACGCGCACGCCGCGCCTGCTGCATGTTGCGGAACCGCGCGCAACCGCGCGCCTGCTGCGCGAGCGCGTCGCCGCGGTCGAGGCCGATGCCGCGAGCGGGCGCATCTACTACAGCCGCGCCGACGGCGCCGGCGTGCGCGTACTCGGCGAAGACGAGGCGGAGGAACCGATTCTCGCCGTGGTCGGCAACCGCTTCGCGTGGCACGTGCGCAATGGCGCCGTGTGGTACTTCGACAGCGTCGACGAGAACCCCGACGAGATCCTGCTGCGCCGTCGCGCGCTCGCCGACGGTACCGAGGAAATCATCTGGCGCACGCGTGACGCGATCGATCATCGCAGCTTCGACGTTTCCGCCGACGCGCGCCGCCTCGTCCTTATCCGCATCACGCGCAACGACACCGATATCGGTCTGTTGCGGTTCTTGCGTGGCCAGCGCTGAATCACCGGCCGGTGCGCAGCGATGCAAAGTCCCGCCGAAATTTCACCGCTTTCTAAGCACAATCTCGTCGCCGGCTCACTCGATTTCGGGACTGGCGCCGGGACTCAGTCGTATTCCTTGCCGCCAGATTCGGGCGAAGGAGACGACATGAGAGTCATCGGTGAAACCCTGCGTCATGGCGCGAGACTGGAGCTCGGCGGCGCGGACGCATTGCGACAGCGCTGCGGCGACAACCTGCTCGCGATCGTCGGCGGCGGTCGCGGCGCAACCCTCGCGACGGCAGGCGACGGCGGCTGCATCTGGCTGCCGTTGCGCGGGAAGCTGCGCCTGGCCAACGGCGACAGCGGCTTCACGCTGGAGCCGGGACAACTGTTGATCAGCGAAGCCGATCAGCGCCTGCAGGCGACGGGTCGCGGAACGTCGTTGTGGATCGCACTGCTGGCACAGCGCAGCGCCTGGCGCCGCGCACTGATCCGCGCCGGCGGCGCGCTCGCGCACGAGCCCAGTCTCGTGCCGGCCTGGCATGCGGCGGCACCGACGCTGCGGCGGCTCGCCATGCGCCTCGTGCGCGCGACACTGGAAAACGGTGGCGAATACGCGCTGCAGAGCGCAGCCGACGATCTGCTCGGCAGCGTGGTCGATCTGCAGTCCGGGTTCGCTTCGATGATCGAACGCTGTCCCGGCCGTACGCTGGCGCAGCGCCAGAACGTGTTCCTGCGCCTGCAGCGCGTACGCAATCTCATGGCGACCCGCTGCGAGCAGGAACTCGACATTCCCGAGTTGGCGCGTGTCGCGAGCTATTCGCCGTGGCATTTCATCCGCGCGTTCCGCTCGGTCTATGGCGAGACGCCGCATGCGTATCTCGTCGACCGGCGTCTCGAACGCGCACGCCGGCTCGTGCGCTGCTCGCCGCTCGCGATCAGCGAGATCGCCGGCGCCAGCGGTTTCGAGAACCGCTGCGCATTCTCGCGGCTGTTCAGGCAGCGCTTCGGCATCAGCGCTGCGGCGCTGCGTCGCGAGCACGGCATAGGCGTGCGCAATTCGCGCAAGCGGCGTTGCGACAGTAGCGAATTACTGCGCCGCGCAGTTTCCGCAACGCCGTTTGCCAACTCGCGACAACTCAGCGCACCCACAGATTTTTAACGTTGCCGTACCGGGTTCTTCCCGGGTTTGCCGGCCCTGCCTGCGCGCTCACCGATCGCGCCGATGCCGCCATTGCCTCGATCACCGGCCGGCGGCGCTGCGGTCGATTTGTGAATAATTTCAGGAGAAACACATGTACAAACCTTCGCTCCCCCGAGCCGTACGGTCAGCGCTTGTCGGCCCCAGTGCCGGCGCGGGTGCCATCCTGCTGGGCTTCGTCGCGCTGCCCGCGGCGGCACAGCAGCCCGAGCCGGCTTCCGAAGCCGACAAACTCGAAACGATCGTCGTCACCGGTTCGCGCATCCGCCGCGTCGACCTCGAAACCGCCAGCCCGGTCTTCGTCATCGACAAGGGACAGATCGAGAAAACCGGCAAGCTCACCGTCGGCGACCTGCTGCAAAGCACGCCGGTCATCGCCGGCGGCGCGACCGCGACCAACGGCGCGGTCAACAACGGCGGCGGCACCGGCGCGGCAACCATCGATCTGCGCGGCCTCGGCACGGCGCGTACGCTGATCCTCGTCAACGGGCGTCGTCTGGCCGGTCCGGCGCCCGACGTCAACGCGATCCCGATCAATCTGATCGAGCGCGTCGAAGTGCTCAAGGACGGCGCCTCGGCGATCTACGGTTCCGACGCGATCGGCGGCGTGGTCAACTTCATCCTGCGCAAGGACTATCAGGGCATCGAATTCGGCGCCGACTACGGCATCGCCGATGCCGACGACGGCCAGCGCAAGGGTGTCACCATGACGCTGGGGCATACCAGCGACAAGGGCAGCCTCATGGTCGGCGTGAACTACCACAAGCAGGACGCGGTATCCGCCGCCGATCGCGACTTCTCCAAGGATGCGTTGTATCTGTCATCGGGGAGCATCGTCGCCGGCGGCTCCAGCCGCACGCCGCGCGGACGCATTTTCCTGCCCGGCGACCTCATCGCGCAGTTCAATTGTCCGGCCAATTCCGCCGGTTCGGTCACGCGCATTCCGGGCGCTGGCGGCGGCTCGCTCAGCGACTACAAGTGCTACGACCCGGCGTCGGACGCGTTCAACTTCCAGGCGGTCGGCAACCTCGAACTGACGCCTCAGGAGCGTGGGAGCCTGTTCGTCATCGGCAACTACCGTATCAGCGACAATGTCGAGGCTTACGTCGAGGCCTTCCACAACAAGACGCGGGCGGCCTTCGCAATCGCGCCGCTGCCGTTCGACGCGCGCAACGACAACGTGCTGATCTCGGCCGACAACGTCTACAACCCGTTCGGGATCGACTTCGGTCGCAGCGGTGACAACGATTCGGGCAACGCGTTCTTCCTGCGCCTGGAAGCGATCGGCAACCGCCGTGCGTCGACTGCGGTCTCCACCGACCAGATCAACCTCGGCCTGCGTGGGGGCTTCGGCAACACCAGCTGGCAGTGGGACGCGAACTTTACCTACGGCCATTTCTCGCAGAGCCGCCAGTTCGGCGGCTACATCTTCCAGCCCAACCTCATCAATGCGCTCGGGCCGTCCTTCATTAACGCCGCTGGCGTGGCGACCTGCGGCACGCCGAGTGCGCCGATCGCGGGCTGCGTCCCGGTCAATCC
Organism: Lysobacterales bacterium; assembly: GCA_038207515.1. Taxonomy (GTDB): domain Bacteria; phylum Pseudomonadota; class Gammaproteobacteria; order Xanthomonadales; family Rhodanobacteraceae; genus Tahibacter. The sequence goes on from JBBQZR010000001.1 coordinate 151,223, forward strand.
GTTCAATCCGTCGGAGACGCCGGAAGGCTTCGCGCTGCTGGAAGCGCCATACCGCACCAGCACGCTGTACGTCCAGCGCGAAGGCGAGATCAATGCCAACGGCGAGCTGTTCGAGCTGCCGGCCGGCGTCGTCAGCCTTGCGCTTGGCGCCTCGTACCGCAAGGAATACCAGAGCGTCAGTCCGGATTTCCTGGTGACCGCGCTGCCGCCGGACTACACCAATTGCCTGCTCGCGCAGGAAACCTGCACCTCGGCCGTGATCGGCGGCTACAACGTCAAGGAACTCTACGGCGAAGCCTTCATTCCCGTGCTGCGCGACGTGGCGTTTGCCAAGACCCTCAACATCACGCTCGGCTCGCGCTACTCGAAGTATTCGACCTTCGGCGACTCGACCAGCTCCAAGTTCGGCGTCGAGTGGCGTCCGCTCGACGACGTGTTGCTGCGTGGCACGATCGCCGAAGTGTTCCGCGCGCCGACGATCTCGAACCTGTTCGCGGCCCCGGCGGCGAGTGCACCCACGTTCCGCGATCCGTGCATCGGCGTCACCTCGCCGGTGGGCGCGAACGCGAACATCGACCGCGCCTGCGAGAACGTGCCGCGCGACGGCAGCTTCGCCGGTGCTCCGAACGGCCAGACGACCGGCCTCATCACCGGCAATCCGAACCTCAGGCCGGAGCAGGGCAAGGCCTTCACCTGGGGTGTTGTCTACGATCCGAGCTGGATCGAAGGGCTTTCCACGAGCATTGACGTGTGGCGCTTCGCGCTGAACGACAACATCAGCGCGCTCGACGTCAACACGGTCGCGCTGCAGTGCTTCACCGCCGGCAACCTCTGCGATTTCATCCATCGTTTCGCGGCCGACGGCCAGGTGTTCTACATCGACCAGCCGACTTTGAACCTCGGCCGCCTCGATGCGAAGGGCGCGGATTTCAGTATCAAGTACCGCCTGCCGGAGACGCCGATCGGTACCTTCCGCGTCGGTCTCGATGCGACGTATACGGCGCAGTTCAACCAGTTGATCCGCGACAACACCGGCACTGCCACTGGCTCGATCTTCGCGGCAGGCCAGTTCAACCGTCAGCTCGGCAACTATGCGCGCTGGCGCGGCCTGGGCACCTTGAACTGGGAACTGGGCAACGTGGACGCGAGCTGGACGACGCGTTACGTGCACGGCTTCGATCTGGGAACCCTGCGGCCCGGCGGCGATTCCGCCGACGGCACCTTCGCCAATGTCGTCGTCGGCTATGGTGCCTCGACCTACCACAACCTGCAGGTCGGCTATCGTATCGAACCGATCAACGCGCGCGTGGAACTCGGCGTGGACAACGCGTTCGACAAGCAGCCACCGATCCTGTTCCAGAACAACGTGGTCAACGGCAATACCGATCCGGTCACGTTCGATACGGTCGGGCGCTATTACTGGGCGCGGTTCAGCGTGAAGTTTTAGCGATAACGCGTGGCTCCGGGACATCGAAGCAAACACCATCCCCACCCAGCCCTCCCCCTTGAAGGGGAGGGTTTTTAGACCTCGACCAACGCGCGAAGAATCGGAACCTTCGGAGAGGTGCTGCGGTTCATGAGTTGTTGCGGGGACTAGCCCTCCCCTTCAAGAGGGGTCAGGGCCGGTGGCTAGAACCGAAGGTTCTCACCGGCTTTGACGCCCAGCGGGCCGGAGGTTGGGTGGGGATGGTGTGTTTCTCGCGTAGCAGATTCGCGTGCGGGTTCACCCACGCTCCCGGATCGCCCACGCCGTCGCGAGTTGCAGCATCGCCGGCGCGATGTAGCCGCGGTGCACGCGGTCGATGCTCGCCATGTAGAAGCGGCCGAACAGGTTCTTGCATTGCACGCGCGTGCTCAGGCTGAAGCGGATGCGGCCGTCGGTACCGAGATCGACGCGCACGCAGGAGCGGAAGCGCAGGTGCTTGTCGTCCGCGCCGAGCAGGACTTCGGCGCTGCGGTCGTCGGCAGCGATGGCCTGGTCGAGCACCGGGAAGCGAGCATCGAAGCGCCGTTCCGGCTGCGCGCAGAGCAGTGACGATACCGGACAGCCGAGCGGGCTCGTACGCAGTCCCAACGGACGTACGAGCACGTTGCGCAGCGCCATCAGGCGCGACACGCCGCGCGGACGGTTGTCGAGAAACCCCTGCAGCAGTGCCGACAGCCAGGCGCTGGCCGAGTCGGCGCGCAGTTCGCCGGCCGCGGTTTCCAGTACGAACGAATCCTCGTGGTGGCAGCGCTCCGCGAGCGTGCCCGCGAGCAGCGAGCCGGCCGGCAGCGGCTGCACCGCGACCGCGTGGCCGCTGCCGTTGTCGGACAGAAAGCCCGGCGACGCATGCCAGCGGCGCAGGCGTCCACGCACGCGGCCGAACAGGCTGCGCAGTCCGCGGCAGACCGCGCCCTGCGCCGAGGCGGCCGGTGCGTAGAGCGACAGGGCGACGGTCGGCACGCGCGCAGGATCGTGTTCGTCGCTCGCGAGCAGGGTGTTCACTGCCGCGGGCAGCAGTTCGGTCAGTGCCGGAATCGTCGCGGCGCCGGCTTCGACGCGGGCGCGCAGTTCGTCGGGCAGATTGCCGCCGAGTTCGTTGGTATGGCAGGACAACGCAAACAGCGCCGGATGCGCCGCGCCTGCGTCGCGCGGCGCGAACTGGTGCCAGGTTTCGCCGGCGAAGCGCACGGTGAACAGGCTGTCGGGAGGAATATCGACGAAGCGCAGCTGACGCAGGAAGCTGCGCGGATCGCGCGCGATGTCGGTGCTGCTCGCACTGGAAAAGCGCAACTGCGCGCCGCCGCTGCCGGACACGGCGGTGAACACGCGATGGCCAGCGTGGCGATGGAACGGGTGGCCGCGCGGGCCGACGGCGAAGGAATACAGCGAGGTCGCGTCGCCGTGCGCGAGGTCCATGCCGGCCAGCCGCGTCGAGGGCTCATCGAGTTCGTCGACGAACTGCGCATGGGCGCGTTGCCGTGCGGTCGCGCCGGCATAGAGCTGGTCGCCCGCGCCGATGCCCAGCTGCGCGATCAGGGACACCTCCACGGGCGGGCCGTCGCCGGCGCCCGGCAGGCGCACGCTCGGGAAAGTCTGCACCACTTCGGTCAAGGCCAGCATGGCCACGCTCCTGGTCTGTTGCGGGCTTGCTTCGGATCAGCTGCGCCGGTTCGCGCGCGCGCGGCTTTCGCGCTTGAGCGGGCCGGCCACGGGACACAGTTCGGCCGCCCAGGCGAACACGGTGTTGGCGAGGCGGTCGGGGACGAGCTTGAAGTAGACGAACTGGCCGCGCTTTTCGCGCGCGATGAGGCCGGCCTGTTCGAGTATGCGCAGATGGCCGGATAGCGCCGGCTTGCTGAAGTCGAAGCGTTCGGCGATTTCGCCGGCGCTGAGTTCGCCCTGGTTGAGATAGGCGAGGATCTTGCGCCGCGCCGTCGATGCGAGTGCCTCGAACACCTTTTCCATGGGTAGTTCAGCAGTTAATTAGTTAGTTAACTAATAGCCGGCGGTCGCAATGGCGTCAACCGCCGTGCGGCGGCTGCGACACCATGCCGCAGTCCCGTGCATGCCGGCGCACGCCAGCGCAGCTTCCGTGGTCGCGGCTGCGGTCGCGTACGAGGTCGGCGACAATTGCCTTTCCTGTGCCTGCTGGATCGTTCCCATGCCCGCGACCGCGCCACCCGCTCCGGACCGCTTCGACGTCGATACCCCGAGTCTCCTCGTCGACCTTGCGCGCCTTGACCGCAACATCGCACGCATGAATGCCATTGCCGCGCGCCTGGGGGTGGACCTGCGGCCGCATGTAAAGACCGCCAAGTGCACACAGATCGCGCGGCGCATTTTCGGCGGCGGCACCGGCCCGATCACCGTATCGACGCTGCGCGAGGCCGAGTATTTCGTCGCCGACGGTTTTCGCGATCTGCTCTACGCGGTGAGCATCGTGCCGTCGAAGCTCGCCCGTGCCGCGGCGCTCGCGAGGGCCGGCGCAAACCTGCAGCTCATCGTCGACGACGTCGCGACCGCGGCCGCCATCGCCGCCGCGGCGCAGCACGAAGACGTGACATTCGACGTGCTGATCGAGATCGACGCGGATGGCCATCGCGCCGGCCTGCGCCCGATGGATGCGCGCATCGTCGAGATCGCGCGTGGCCTCGAGGCTGCATCGCACCTGCGCTTAGTCGGCGTCATGACCCACGCGGGCGCGTCGTACGGCTGCGTCGGCGCGGAGGCGCTGCGCCGGCATGCGGAACTCGAACGCGCGGCGGTGGTGCAGGCCGCGGCGCTGTTGCGCGCTGCAGGCCTCGACTGCGCGCGCGTCAGCGTCGGCTCCACGCCGAGCGTGAGCTTTGCCGAGAACTTGAGCGGCGTTAGCGAGGCGCGCGTCGGCGTCTATGTGTTCAACGATCTCGTGCAGAGCAACCTCGGCGTCTGCACGCTGGACGACATCGCGCTGTCGGTACTGGCCACGGTGATCAGCCACAAGCGCGACACCGGCCGCGTCATCATCGATGCGGGCGGCCTGGCCTTGTCGAAGGACCATGGCACGGCCAGCCAGGCCATCGACTATGGCTATGGCCAGGTCTGCGATATCGACGGACAGCCGCTGGTGGACCTGCGCGTCGTCGACGTGAACCAGGAACATGGCCTGATCGCACCGCGCGACACCTCAGCGTCCGCCGCCATGTTCGCCGCGCTGCCAATCGGCAGCCGCGTGCGCGTTTTGCCGAATCACGCCTGCATGACCGCGGCGGCGTACGACGCGTACTACGTCGATTCCTCTCGCGTAGCCGAGGGCGCGGCGCCGCAGCGCTGGCCGCGCTGCAACGGCTGGTAGCCGCGCTCAGCCCGCGCGTTCGATATGCGCGGCGTAGCAGCCGCGCGTCGCGTAGTGAGCCTGGATATACGCCGTCGCCGGATCGGCGAGCAGCTGGCGTACCGCCATGGCGATGGCGTCGCCACTGGCGAGTTCCGCCGCCTGCATCAGGTGCTGCGCATCGAAGGCGCGCAGCGACAGCACGCGTCGATGCAGCGCCTCGGGAATCTCGTCGATCGCGTCGTACGCCGACAGCGCACCCTCGCGCACGAAGATCGCATGACTCGCCCGGTACGGGGTGTCGGCCGGCTGATGCACGTGATTGAGCAGCAGCAGACTTTCGCCGGGCTGCGCATCGCGTAGCTCGATGCGATCGGGAAAGCCCGGAGTGCGGTCCGCGACACAACGCTGCGCGCCGTGGGCGCGCAACGCCGTGTCGGACAGGCCGAACAGGTGGCGGAAGGGTTCGGGCGACAGGCCGCGCACGCGGAACGACATGGAGCGATCTCCGGCAGGAACGATGCGGCGCAGGATGCGCGGACCGGTTTCAGGCCGCTATCCGGATCCTGCGCCGCGTCGTTCTCACTTGGCCTGCGAGAGCCGCCGCAGATGCGCGTGCAGGTCGAGGACCAGTGCGCGCTCCGCGGCGTCCGGCACGTCGTTGGCGCTCGCGGCGGCGAGCAGGCGCCGCAAGCGGCGACTTGCACTGGTCGCGGCCAGGCGTGGCCTGGGTTCGGTCGGTGGAATGATGAGACTGCTGAAAGTAAACAAAGGAAGGAAGTGATTCGACATGGGTATGGTCTCGCGAGCTTGAAGAGGATAGTGACTGGAACGCGCACGCGACCGCGTCCCGCCAGGGAGCGGGACGGTTTGAAGGCGTGGTGTCCGGTATCGTCGCGGTCGCTGCGGCTGCAGAGCCGGCGGGACGACGTCAGGAAGTATGCCGCGAGGCTATCTCACCGACTGCGATGAGCGGGTGAGGTAGGCAGAACACTGGACGTGCGCGACATCCCGGCCGCGGCATTTCGCGCCGCTGTGGCCGTCACCGCGGGCCGGCTCACGCCGCGCGCGGGACGGTCGCTCGCGCGCCCAGCAGCAGGTCGCTTGCGCGCTCGGCGATCATGACGGTCGGGGCGTTGGTATTGCCGCCGGGCAGCACCGGCATCACCGAGGCATCGACGACGCGCAGCGCTTCGACGCCGCGCACACGCAGCTCGCTGTCGACGACGGCATCCGTGTCGTTGCCCATGCGGCAGGTGCCGACCGGGTGGTAGATGGATTCGGCCTTGCGCCGGATGAAGGCGGCGAAATCCACATCACTGACCGTGGCCGCGCCCGGGAAGATCTCCTCGCCGCGGTAGGCGTCGAACGCCGGCTGCCGCAGGATCTCGCGCGACAGGCGCGCGGCTTCGATCAGCATGCGCAGGTCGAAGCCGTCGGCATCGCTCAGGTAGTTGGCGTGGATCGCGACCTTCTCCGACGGGTCGGCCGAGCGCAGCGCCAGATGACCGCGACTCTTTGGCCGCAGCGCGCAGGCGTGCAAGGTATAGCCGAAGCCGGGCAGCCGTTTGCGGCCGTGATCATCGAGCAGCGCCGGCACGAAGTGGAACTGCAGGTCGCAGCGCTCGTCCGGCGCCAGGCGCGAACGCACGAAGCCGCCGGCCTCGGCGATGTTGGAGGTGCCGATGCCGCGCCGGCGCAGCAGGAATTCCAGCGCGATGGCGACGTCGTTGGTCTTGTCGTAGGTGATCGGCTGCGTGCAGCGCGTCAGCGTGCAGATGTCGAGATGGTCCTGCAGGTTCGCGCCGACCTGCGCGTTGTCCGCTTCCACGCGGATGCCGTGCCGGCGCAGTTGCCCGGCCGGACCGACTCCCGACAGCATGAGCAGTTGCGGCGAATTCAGCGCGCCGCCGCTGAGGATCACCTGGCCGCCCTCGGCGCGCTGCACGCGGCCGTGGCGACGGTATTCCACGCCGACCGCGCGGCCATTGCTGAGCAGTACGCGTTGCGTCGTCGCGCGCGTGATCACCGTGAGGTTGGCGCGCGCGCGCGCCGGGCGCAGATAGCCCTGCGCGGTGGAGCAGCGGGCGCCGTTCTTCTGCGTGACCTGGTAGTAGCCGAAGCCGCCCTGGCTCGGACCGTTGAAATCACTGCTCAGCGGATGACCGGCCGATGCGGCGGCATCGATCGCGGCCTGCGACAGGGGGTTGTGATGGCGCAGGTTCGCTACGGAAAGCGGACCGTCGCCGCCGTGCAGGTTGTCGGAGCCGCGTTCGTTGCCTTCGCTGCGGCGGAAGTAGGGCAGTACCGCGTCCCAATTCCAGTTTAGATCGCCTGCGAGCCGCGCCCATTCGTCGTAGTCGCGCGCATCGCCGCGGATGTAGCACATCGCGTTGATCGAACTCGAGCCGCCGAGCACCTTGCCGCGTGGCCACCAAAGGCGCCGGTCGTCGAGCTGCGGCTCGGGTTCGGTGGAATAATCCCAATTGACGCCTTTTTTACCGACCAGCTTGGCCAGTCCCGCGGGCATGTGGATGAACGGATGCCAGTCGCTGCCGCCGGCTTCGAGCAGCAGCACGCGATGGTTCGGATTGGCGCTGAGCCGGTTGGCCAGCACGCAGCCGGCCGATCCGGCGCCGACGATGATGAAGTCGTAGGTCATTTCCTGCAGCCCGGGGAGGACCGGGCGACGTTAGGTGGCGGGGGTAGAGCAGATGCTCCATCGCAGTGCAGCATGGCGGTTGCCGGACCTGCGCCGTCTTCAGGCGAATTCCGCGATGTTATCGTCATCGGTGACGCGAACCGGACCTGGCAGGGACGTGCACGCGTCAGTCGAGCACTTCGATCGCATCACCGACCCGGATCGTCCCGCTGCCACGCGGGATCAGGTTCTGGCCGAACGTGACGCCGGCCGGCGAGCGGCGGTAGGTCGTCAGCGTCTTCAGCGGCTCGCCGTCGGCATTGCGTTCGCCGCGTTCGGGATCGACCGTCGTGAAGATGCAGCGCGTGCAGGGCTTGATCAGATCGAACTCGACCGCGCCGATGCGGATGCGCTTCCAGCCGTCTTCGGCGTGCGGCAGCGTGCCGTCGACGACGAGGTTCGGGCGGAAGCGCAGCATCGACACCGGTTCGCTCAGGCGCTGGTTGAGCGCGTCGAGCGCGGCGCTGGAGATCAGCAGTTGCGGATAACCATCGGCGAAGCTGACTTCGTCGTCCGGGCGGCCGAATTCGGGATTGACGCCGCGATGTGCGGCGTCGTCCATGTGGACGAGATGCAGTTCGGCGCCAAGAAAGCGGCTGATCCACTGGCCGGTGGCGTCATCGGCCTGCGCCGCGTCAACCTGCGAGCGCCAGATCTGCACGCGCCGCCGCGGTGCGTCAGCCGCGGGCACGGCGATCTCGATCGCGGGCATGCCCGGCGCTTCGAGGCGCAGGCCCTGCGCGAGCGGCGTGGCACGGATCAGCGGCATGCGTGCGTAAAGACGGCCCGTGACGAACTTGCCGGTCGTGTCGACGACGAGCCAGCGGCGGTCGTCGGCGAGACCGCGCGCTTCGACACGCGCCGAGGTTGGCGACAGTGCCGCACAGGATTTGACCGGATAGACGTAGATTGCGGCGAGCGTCGGATTCATGCGGTCGATTCTATGTCGCGCGTCCCTCCGCGCGCGATGGCGTCGCGCACGCATGCTAGGCTTGCGCCGCCCGACCGCCGGCAACGGAACGCGCGTTTGCTCGATACGCTGAAAACTTATCTGCGCGAGACCGTCAAGCCCCACGAAAGGCCGGCCCTGTTCGTCGCCGCGGGTTATTTCTTCGTCCTGCTCGCTGCGTACTACATCATCCGGCCGGTGCGCGAACAGTTCTCTGCGGCCGTGGGCTCGACCCAGCTGTGGGTCTTTTATCTAGCGGTGTTCCTGACCACGCTCGTGCTGACGCCGGTATTCGGCGCGCTCGCCTCGCGGCTGCGGCGCGGCGTATTCATCCCGGCGGTCTACGCGTTCTTCCTGCTCTGCGCGATCGGGTTCATTCCGCTGTTCAACCTGCAACAGCAGATCGGCGCGAAAGTGCTCGGCACGATCTTCTTCGTCTGGGTCAGCGTGTTCAATCTGCTCGTCGTCGCGCTGTTCTGGAGCTTCATGTCGGACATCTTCGACCGCGTCCAGGCACGGCGGCTGTTTCCGCTGATCGGCATCGGCGGCGCGCTCGGTGCCATCGCCGGGCCGGCCATGACCAAGGCGCTGGTGTTCCTCGTCGGCGTGCAGGGGCTGCTCGTCGTCTCGGCGCTGCTGCTGGGCCTGTGCATCGTCTGCATCTACTGGCTGCTCGGCTGGGCGCGGCGGCATCCGGTCGCGGGCGAGCCGGACCGCGACCAGCGTGTCATCGGCGGCAGCATCATCGCCGGCGCGATAGAGACGCTGCGTTCGCCGTTCCTGCGCCGCATTGCCCTGCTGATGCTGCTGGGCGACTGCGTGGGCACGTTCGTCTATGCCTTCCTGTCCGATTACAACGGCACGATGTTCGCGACGCAGGAGGCCCGGATCGGCTTTTCCTCCAGTCTCGATCTCGCGACCAACGTCCTGCAGATACTTTTCCAGTTGTTCCTCACGCGCGAAATCCTGACCCGGCTCGGCCCGACCGCGGCGCTGGTCCTCGATGGCGTAGTCAAGGCGGTGATGCTGCTCGGCTTCGTGGTGTTCGGCGGCGGCTGGATCATCGCCGTCGCGATCGTGACGCGGGCCAGCGCCTACGGCATCTTCAAGCCGGCGGCGGACTCGCTGTACACCGAGGTCGACGCGGAGACGCGCTACAAGGCCAAGAACTTCATCGATACGGCGGTCTGGCGTTTCGGCGATCTGGTCGTGACCGGCGGCATCAACGTGCTGCGCGGCCTCAGCGTCGCGACGTCCGGACTGGCGCTGATAACGGTGGCGGCCGGCATCGCGTCGGCCTGGGTCGGGTCGCGCATGCGTCTGACGCCGGCGCCCAAGGCGAAGGATTAGCTCGATACCGTCGCAAGCCCGGGATCGAGTTCGTACCACGTCGGTGCGCGCACCGCGACGAACCCCGTAGACTCGCCGCTGTCGTTGCAGCAGTCCCTTCGTCGCGATCATGGAGCCGGTCATGCGTCGAGTTCTTCGTCTGTTCTTGCTGCTGTCCCTGGCTGTTTTCCCCTTGGCCCAGGCGCAGATCCCGGTTACCGCGACCGATCCGGTTCCGTCCGTGCTGCGCGATTGGCGCGGCTGGGTGCTCAAGGATCTCGAATACCGCGCCTGCCCGCTGATCGCGGGCGCCGCGGCCGACGGTCCGGACGATTTCGTCTGCGCCTGGCCGGGCCGCCTCGCGCTGGATGCCGATGCGAACGGCGCACGTTTCGTACAGCCGTGGCGCGTCGACGCGCCGAGCTGGATCAGTCTGCCCGGTGATGCCGAGGACTGGCCGCAGGACGTGACCGTGAACGGCCAGGCCGCACCGGTACTGAACCGCAACGGCGAACCGCAGCTGCGCCTGGGGCCCGGCAGCTACCGCATCGAAGGGCGCATCCCCTGGGTGCGCAGGCCGCAGCAATTGCGCGTGCCGCCGAACGTCGCCCTGGTCGACCTGCGCGTCGACGGCAAGGGCGTGCTGCCGCTGGAGCGCAGCGGCGAACAGCTGACCCTCGGCCGCGGCGAAGCGGTCGAACCGGAGGCCGACGCGATCGTGATCGAGGCGTTCCGCAAGCTCACCGACGACGTGCCGGCACGGCTGGAAACGCGCCTGCGCCTGCATGTCTCCGGTCAGGCACGCGAGGAAAGCGTCGGTCCGGTGCTGCCGCAAGGCTTCGTGCCGCTGGCGCTGAGCGGCGGCCTGACCGCGCGCCTGGGCAACGACGGCCGCCTGCACATCCAGGTGCAGCCGGGCGACTGGGATCTGCAGCTGCATGCGCGCGCGACGGCGCCGCTGGCCAAAGTCGCGGCACCGGCGATCGATGCGCCCTGGCCCGAACAGGAAATCTGGAGTTTCGAAGCACAGAGCTGGCTGCGCGTCAGTGGCGCGAGCGGCGAGCAGCCGATCGATCCGGCGCAGGCCGGCGTGCCCGAGGACTGGCGTGGACTGCCGGCCTTCGCACTCGCTGCCGGGGGCGTGCTGAGCATCGACGAGCGGTCGCGCGGCCTGTCCGGCGAAGACGCGAACCGGCTGACCCTGCAGCGCGAGGTCTGGCTGCAGTTCGACGGCAGCGCCCTGTACGCGAAGGACCGCATCGGCGGCACCATGCATCGCGACTGGCGCCTGGACATGGCCGCGCCCTATGTGCTCGAACGCGCCGACAGCCGTGGCGAAGGCTTGCTCGTGACCAAGGCCGCGGACGGCGCAACGGGCGTGGAGCTGCGCGAGGCCGTGGTCAATCTCGCCGCCGGCGTGCGTGTCGCCCGCGGCGGCGCGCTGCCGATCGCGGGCTGGCGCCAGTCCTTCGACAGCATCGCCTGGAGCCTGCATCTGCCGCACGGCTACCGGCTCCTCGCCGCGCCCGGCGCGGATCGTTCCGACGGCAGCTGGATTTCGCGCTGGACCCTGCTCGACGTATTCCTCGTCGCGATCACCGCACTGCTCGCGGCGCGCCTGCTCGGCTGGCTGACCGGCGCGCTCGCGCTCGGCTATCTCGTGCTGGGCTACCACGAAGCGGGCTCGCCGCTGTGGACGCTGCTGGTCGTGGTCGCGCTCGGCCTGATCCACAAGGCGCTGCCGCTGGGTCGTCTGCGCAGCGGCGTGGGTTTCGCGGCGCTGGGCGTCGGCCTGCTGCTCGCGCTGCTGTCGCTGCCGTTCGTGGCCGCACAGGTGCGCTATGCGCTGTATCCGCAGCTCGAAGACACGGCCGCGCATCAGGTACAGAGCTATGCGCCGGCGGACGGCATCGTGGTCGCCCAGGAAGCCCCGCCCATGGTCCAGGCCGAAGCCGCGATGAACGCACCGGCGCCGGCTGCGCCGCCGCCGCCTCCGCCACAGGAGATGCGCAAGGATTTGAGCACCGCCCCCAGTATTTACAGTAACGCCCAGCAGTACGTAGGCGGAGGGAGTAGCAAGTCGCGCGCGCGCCAGGACCAGAACAACGCCGTGCAGCGCTACGCGCAGAACACGGTGATTCAGGCCGGCCGCGGCGAACCCTCATGGAACTACGGCCGCCTCTACCAACTTTCGTGGAGCGGTCCGGTGCTGGCCGACCAGGACGTGCGCCTGGTGATCTCGCCGCCGTGGCTGACGCGATTGCTGCGCGTGCTCATGCTCGGCCTGCTCGTCGTGACGCTGGCCGCGCTGGCGCGGCGGCTGCGGTTGGCCGGCCGCGATGACCGGGCGGCTCCCTCTGCGGCGGCCGGTGTAGCCGGTTGGCTGCTGGCGGTCATGCTCGCACTGCCGGCGGCCGGCGTGCGCGCGCAGGAACCGGCGGGTGCCGCGCGTGGCAGCCTGCCCGACGCGGCACTGCTTGCCGAACTGCGCCAGCGCCTCGTCGAAGCGCCGCCCTGCGCACCGGACTGCGCGCGGCTGGCGCGCACCGAACTGACCGTTATCGGCGATACGCTGCAGGCGGCGCTTGACGTGCATGCGGGCGAGCGGGTCGCGGTGCCGCTGCCGGTCGTCGACGGCAGCGTCGCGCTGGGCGAAGTGCGCGTCGACGGCGTCATCGCCGAAACCGTCGTGCGGCACGACGACCAGGACTGGCTCGCCGTGCCGCGCGGCGTGCACCGCATCGCGCTGAACTACCGCATCGTCGATTCCGATCATGTGGCGCTGAAGTTCGTGCTCGCGCCGGCCGAGATGCGCCTGAGCCTCAGCGGCTGGCAGGCGGTCGGTGTCAGCGACAACCGCCTGCTCGGCGATACCGTCACCTTGTCGCGCGAACGCACGGCGGCCTCGGCGCCGGCGCGCGGCGGCGCGCAACAGTTCCCACCGTACGTGCAGGTCGAGCGCAGCCTGGCCTTCGATCTGGAATGGCGCGTGCTGACCACGGTGCGGCGCCTCGCGCCGGCCGAAGGTGGGTTCTCGGTGCGCGTGCCGTTGCTCGAGGGCGAGCAGGTCATGAGCTCCGACACGAAGATCGAGGGCGGCCAGGTGCTCGTGTCATTCGGTGCCGACGAGAACGAGGTCAGCTGGGACAGCACGCTCGCGCGGCGCGAGGCGGTGGAACTCGTCGCGCCGGCGCTGGACCAGCGCGCCGAAGTCTGGAGCGTCGTGCTGAGTCCGACCTGGCATGCGGATTTCAGCGGCGTGCCCGAAGCGCGCCAGCGCCCTCAGGAACAGCAGTGGGTACACGAATTCCATCCGCTGCCCGAGGAAAAGCTGCGCATCGCGCTGTCGAGGCCCGAGGCGGTGGCAGGCAAGAGCATCGCGATCGACGACGTGCAGGTGACCACGGCGGCGAGCAAGCGCGCGCTCGACACGACGCTCGACATCTCGCTGCGCAGCACCCAGGGCGGCGAGCACACCATCACCTTGCCGGCCGGCGCGGAAGTGCTGTCGGTCGAGCAGAACGGTGTGGCTATCAACCTGCGCCCGCGCGACAACAAGCTCAGCCTGCCGGTCACGCCGGGCAGCAAGCGCTATCGCATCACCGTGCGCCAGGCGCAGGAGCTCGGCGTCAGCGCGAAGACGCCGGCCTTCGACCTCGGGCTGCCGTCGGCGAACCTGCAGCTGAATCTCAATCTGCCGGCGAACCGCTGGGTGCTGTTCACGCACGGTCCCGCGGTCGGCCCGGCGGTGCTGTACTGGGGCGAACTGATCGTGATGATCCTGCTGGCCTGGGCGCTGAGCCGCCTGCGCCGGACGCCGCTGAAGCTGTGGCACTGGCTGCTGCTCGGGTTCGGCTTCTCCACCGCGTCGTGGTTCGCGCTGCTGCTCGTCGTGGCTTGGCTGTTTGCGCTCGACTGGCGTGAGCGCTGGAACACGACGTCGACCGTGTGGTTCAACCTCGTGCAGATCGGCATCGTGCTGCTCAGCGTGCCGGTGATGCTCTGCTTCATCGGCGCGGTCTATGCGGGCCTGCTCGGCGATCCGGACATGAGCGTGACCGGCAACTGGTCGACCGCGCGCAATCTGCGCTGGTTTGCCGACCAGAGCCCGGCGCTGCTGCCGCAGGCCGGCGCGCTGACTTTGCCGATCTGGTTGCACAAGGTGGCCATGCTGGCCTGGGCGCTGTGGCTGGCGTCGGCCCTGGTCGGCTGGCTGCGCTGGGCGTTCGAGGCCTGGACGCGCGGCGGCTACTGGCGTCGCGACGTGCGCGAGCGGGTCAAGCTGCCCGAGCCGCCGCCACCGCCGCAGACGCCGCCTTCCGCATGACCGACCGGTTTCGGACCGGTCCGACGGGTCTCGCGCCGTCGTGGTGATACGCGTGCGCGATGGCCTCGCCGCCGCCGCGCAGGCGCTGGCCGGCGACGAGGCGAGGCTCGAGGCGGAAGTGCTGCTGCTGCATGTGCTCGGCCAGCCGCGCGCCTGGCTCTACGCCCATGCGGACGACGAACTGCCGTCGCCGCAGCACGAAGGGTTCGAACGGCTCGTCCAGCGCCGCCGCGCCGGCGAGCCCGTGGCCTACCTGACCGGCACGCGCGAGTTCTGGTCGCTGGCCTTGCGCGTGACCGCTGCGACCCTGATCCCGCGCGCCGACACCGAGCGCCTGGTCGAACTCGCGCTGGAACGATTGCCGCCCGCCACGCCGTTGCGCGTAGCCGATCTCGGTACCGGCAGCGGCGCGATCGCGCTCGCGCTCGCGTCGGAACGGCCGCAGGTCCGGGTGGTCGCGACGGACGCCAGCGCCGCGGCGCTCGCCGTCGCGCGGCAGAATGCAGAATTAAACAAAATATCTAATGTGGAATTCGCGGAAGGCAGCTGGCTCACGGCCGCGGCGCAGCAGCGCTTCGACCTGATCGTGTCCAACCCGCCGTATATCGCGGCTGACGATGCGCATCTGCAGCAGGGCGACCTGCGCTTCGAGCCGCATTCGGCGCTGGCCGCCGGTGCTGATGGCCTCGACGATATTCGCCTCATCGTCGCGGCTGCCGGTTCGCATCTGCAGGATGGCGCCTGGCTGCTGCTGGAGCACGGCTTCGATCAGGGCGGCGCGGTGCGCGCGCTGCTCGAGGCCGCGGGCTTTGCGAACGTAGCCACCTGGCAGGATCTGTGCGGCCTCGACCGGGTCAGCGGCGGGCGCTGGAACGCCTGAAGTGTGATGGAGTTGGCAGTTCCTGTGTCGATTACTTCAACTGCCAACTGGATCACACCTCACGGACACGGCCCTGGGCAATCCGGAACATACGCTCCAGGCCACATGGCTGGTGTGGCCCCCGCCGCGGAGCGATTTCCGGCTCCAGTGCACAGCGACTGTCGTGAGGCAGCCGCGGCGGGACCTTCGGCAGGCCGACCTCGGTCGCCGCCAATGGAACGTGCTCAACCGCCCCCGCCTCGCGCGGGGGTTTTTTTTCGGCCGTGGTGCGCAGCCCGTCCCCAGTCCGCCATCCGGACGAATCACCCTTTCGCGCAGGCCTATCGGGAGACGCGAAGTGTCGGGCCGGCGAAATGCTCAGCCGGCGCTGCGCAGCGGTGCCGGCTGTACCGGCAGCAGCGCGGCGAATCGCTGGCCTATCGCGCGGCGGATGCCGTCGGCATCGATGCCGCTCTGGGCGAGCAGGTCTTCGCGGCTGGCGTGATCGAGGAAGGTATCCGGCAGGCCCAGGTGCAGCAGCGGCTTGACCACTCCTTCGGCGGCGAAGAATTCCGCCACGGCGGAGCCGGCGCCGCCTTGAACGGCGTTGTCCTCGACGGTGACGAAGGCGTCGTGCGTGCCAGCGAGCTGGCGCAGCAGTTCCTGATCCAGTGGCTTGACGAAGCGCATGTTGACCAGGGTCGCGTTGATCTCGCGGGCGACGGTTTCGGCCGCGGCGAGCGTGCTGCCGAACGCGAGCACTGCCAGGCCACGGCCTTCGCGGCGCAGCTCGGCCTTGCCGATCGGGAGTTCGGTGAGTTCGGTGTCGAGCGCGCGGCCGGGACCGGTGCCGCGCGGATAACGCACGGCCGCGGGACCCGCATGACGGAAGCCGGTCGTCAGCATCTGGCGGCATTCGTTCTCGTCGGCCGGCGTCATCACGACCATGTTCGGAATGCAGCGCAGATAGGACAGGTCGAAACTGCCCGCATGCGTCGCGCCGTCGGGACCGACCACGCCGGCGCGGTCGATCGCGAAGGTCACATCGAGATTCTGGATCGCGACATCGTGGATCAGCTGGTCGTAGGCGCGTTGCAGGAAGGTCGAATAGATCGCAACGACGGGCTTGGCGCCTTCGCAGGCCATGCCCGCGGCCAGCGTGACCGCATGCTGTTCCGCGATCGCGACGTCGAAATAGCGTTGCGGATATTCCTGCGAGAAGCGCACGAGGCCCGAACCTTCGCGCATCGCCGGCGTGATGCCGTAGAGGCGATCGTCGGCGGCGGCCATGTCGCAGAGCCAGTCGCTGAACACGTCGGTATAGGTCGGTTTGCCGGGCGCTTTCTTGATCAGACCCTTGACCGGGTCGAACGGGCCTACAGCGTGGTATTCGATCTGCTCCGACTCGGCCCGCGCGTACCCCTTGCCCTTGGTCGTGACGACGTGCAGCAGCTGCGGGCCCTTGAGCTCCTTGACCGTGCGCAGCGCGTGCAACAGGGCCGGCAAATCGTGTCCGTCGATCGGGCCGGTGTAGTGGAAGCCCAGCTCCTCGAACAGCGTCGACGGCACGAACATGCCCTTGGCATGTTCTTCCCAGCGGCGGAAAAAGCGCCAGATGAACGAGCCGCGCGGCATCGCCGCCTTGGCCCGGTCACGCAGCTGGTTCAGGCGCCGGCTCGACAGCAGCCGGGCGAGCATCTTGCTCATCGCGCCGACGTTTTCGCTGATCGACATGCCGTTGTCGTTGAGCACCACCAGCATGTCCGGCTCCACGTCGCCGCCGTGGTTGAGTGCCTCGAAGGCCATGCCCGCAGTGGCCGCGCCGTCGCCGATCACCGCGACCACCTTGCGCGCCTCGCCCTTGCGCTGCGCCGCGACGGCCATGCCCAGCGCGGCGGAGATTGAGGTGGAGGAATGGCCGACGCCGAAGGTGTCGTACTCGCTTTCCTCGCGGCGCGGAAACGGCGCGAGGCCGTCTTTCTTCTTGACTGTCGTGATCCGGTCACGCCGGCCGGTCAGGATCTTGTGCGGATAGCATTGATGGCCGACGTCCCAGACCAGCCGGTCATACGGCGTATCGAAGAGGTAGTGCAGCGCGATGGTAAGTTCGATGACGCCCAGGCCGGCGCCGAAATGACCGCCCGAACTTGCCACGGATTCGACGAGATAGGCCCGCAGCTCCTGCGACACGGCAGGCAGATCCGCATCGCCGAGCTGGCGCAATGCGGCGGGAGTGTCGAGCTTGGCAAGGAGCGGGTAGCGCTCAGAATCGATCATTTGCAGGTAAATCCGGACGGCAGGTCGCTATTTTCGGCGAGGGTTGTTGCCGGGGCAAGGAAACAAACTTGCAAAACACGGGCAAACCCTGCGGCACGGTGCCGCAAGCGGCAGTCTCGATCGCGCATTTCACGCGGCGCATACGGTGCAGGTCGGCGACCGATCCAGCGCGGCATCGGCAACGCTGTGGCAATCGTCAAGGACCGAACGAATCGACGCGTGCGGGAGGTCAGCTCGCGCGACGGTGCTTGGGCAGGTGCCCGACCAGGAATTGCATCTGGTCGACTAGGATATTGCGGTTCGACAGGATCAGGTGCTCCACCCAGCTCGGGCGGTACGGCACCGCCAGCAGCGGCATGCCGGCCTGCTGCGGCGTGCGGCTGCCCTTGCGGACATTGCAATGCAGGCAGGCGCTGACCACGTTTTCCCACTCGTCCTGGCCGCGCTTGGACAGCGGCAGCACATGGTCGCGGGTCAGTTGGGTCTTGTGGAAATGCTGGCCGCAATACAGGCACAGGTGGCGGTCGCGCGAGAACAGTGCGGTATTGGTCAGCGCGGGCGCCGGTTCATAGCTGCCGGGCCGGGCGTGCCCGCGGCTGGCGACGATGGGATGCAGGTCGAGTTGGCTCTGCAGGCCGGAGTCGCGATTCATGCCGCCGTGGATGGTCAGGCAGGGATCGCCGAGGGTCCAGGCGACCGCGCCACGTACGTAGAGGCAAACGGCGTCCTGCCAGCTCATCCAGTCCAGGATGCGACCGGTCGAATCCAACGACAGCACGCGCGTCGAATGGATGTCATTCCGTGTACGGATAGCCCCGAGCATTCAGTCCTCCGTTTGCGCCAACTGCGAAACGGGCGTTCCTGCCGTCGTAACTCCCTGATTGCGCGGGGAGCATAACGGAATTCACGGAGGATGGGGCACCGCATGCGGCAGGCATGCGGTGCCGGCACCAAAACGGGTTACTGCAGCGGAATCGTCGGCGGCACGCCGCCCGGGGAGCCGTTGCCGAAGTTGCGGTTGTCGCCGAAGGACTGGATCACGCCACTGATCAGCGTCTGGAATCCGATCGAATTGTTGAACGTGCTCGAGCGCGACACGATGACCAGCGAACCTGAGTTGACCGCGGCGAAGCCAGCGCCGCCGTTGTTGCTCCCAGTGCAGTTGTCGGCCGTGAGCTGGGCGCCGCTGCCGCCGTTCGCACTGAAACCTGCGCCGGTATTGTTGGACGCGGTGGAATTGTTGGCGGTGGCCTTGGCGCGGGCGTTGACCTGGAGGCCGATCGAATTGCCGTTGAGGTCGACGTCGTCGATGGTCGCGGTGACGGCGCCGGTCGCGCCCGGCGTCAGGACGATGCCGCCGCCGGCTGCTCCGAATATGCGGCTTTCGTTGACGGCGAGCTTCAACGTCGTCGTCGCCGGCGACGCGTCGATGCCTTTCTGCGTGACGCGGGCGATATGGACGTTGTCGACCTTGACGCTGCCGGCCTGCAGGATGCGGATACCGTTGAGGCCCGTGTTCACGCCGTCGATGCTGACGTTGCGGACGATGACGGTATCGGTCGCCGCCGCGTTGATGATGATGCCGTTGGTGCCGGCGGAGAGGATGGAGGCATTGGTGCCGGTGCCGTCGATCGTGATCGACTTGGTGATGGTCACGGCGCCGTAGCCGCCCGGATCGAGCGCATTGATCACGCCCTGAGCCGCGGTCTTGGAGATCGCGCCGGCGAAGGTCTTGCAAGGTGCCGTGCGGCTGCACGGATTGGCGTCGTCGCCAACGCCCGAAACCCAGGTGCGCGTGGCCTGCGCGTGGGCACTGGCGGCGAACAGCGTATACAGCAGTACGACCGCGACGATGTGGCGGATCAGAGAAATGGACTTCATGGGTTTACCCCCGTGGATGGTGCAATGACTACACCGCGACGCGCGCGGACCCTTCCTAAGCGCAAAGCGCACAAAGGCCGCCAAAACTATTGCAGGCGACCTTCGGCGAGCGGACCGGGCGCCCCCGTCCGGTTCCGGCGCTGAGTGTATTCCTCCGCACAGGCCCCGGGCATGAGGGAATTGCGCAGTCTGACGGCCTATTTGACCGGCTTGACCATGCGCAGGATTTCGACGCCGTAGCCCTTGCTCTCATAGAGGGAACGCGCGCGGCCATTGCCCTCGAACACGGCCAGGGTGACGTGGCGGCAATGGTGGTCGTGGGCGAAGCGCTCGCTGTAGGCGAGCAGGGCGCTGCCGACGCCCTTGCCTTCGTGGTTTGGCGCGGTGACGAGGTCGGAGATATGACAGTTCTGCGCGCCGGTGAAGAAGTCGGTCATCAGCTGCAGGTGCAGGAACCCGACCAGCGCGCCGTCGTCGTCCTCGGCCACGAACAGGTGCGAACCGGCTGGCTGCTCGCGCAGGTGGCGCGCAATGTCGCGGCGTATGCCCTCGGCCGTCTCGCCGCGGCGACGCCAGCGCGGCAGTTCGAAATCCACGAAACGCTCGACCAGTCCCAGGATGAAGTCATCGTCTCCCGCATCGGCCAGACGAATGTGGATGCCCGATTCTTGGTCCATGGTCGCGTTGTCGTAGAGAGTGAGGGGCCGGTTTGATGGTTGCCGCGGCACGACCGCGACGATCGCAAAGTAGCGGAAGGCCGGGGCTTTGCGCCAGCCCCGGCCGTGATTGCTAGCGTCGGCGCGACGGGCCTCAGCCGAATAGCGCGTCCGGCATGGCCATCAGGCTTTCCGCGCCGGCGCGGATCGCGGCGATATGGCCGCGCGTGCGCGGCAGCACGCGCGAATAGTAGAAGCGCGCGGTCAGGCGCTTGGCCTGCTTGAATTCGGCGCCGTGGCCGGTCGAGGCGTCCGCCGCGGCGACGCTGCGCGCCCAGAAATAGGCCAGCGCGATGTAGCCGGCATAGAACAGGTAATCGACCGCGGCCGAGCCCAGCTCCTCCGCATCGCTCATGGCCTTCTTGCCGATTTCCTGGGTCAGCCCTATCCACTCCTGGGTCAGCTCGGCCAGTGGCTTGATGAACTCGATCAGTTCCGCGTTGGCTTGCTGCGCATGGCAGAACGTGCTGATCTCCTCGACGAAATGGCGCAGCCCGGCGCCCTGCAGTTGCATGATCTTGCGGCCGAGCAAGTCGAGCGCCTGGATCTGCGTCGTGCCTTCGTAGATCGTCGTGATGCGCGCGTCGCGCATGAACTGCTCCATGCCCCATTCGGCGATGTAGCCGTGGCCGCCGAAGATCTGCATCGCGCAGTAGGTGCTTTCCTGCGCGGTTTCGGTCAGCAGCGCCTTGACGATCGGCGTGACGAAGCCGAGCAGTTCGTCGGCGCGCTGGCGCTCGGCCGCGTCTTCCGTGCGCTCGATGATGTCGACCAGCATCGCCGCGTAGTAGCCGAGCACGCGGCCGCCTTCGGCGAACGCCTTCTGGGTGAGCAGCATGCGGCGGATGTCCGGATGCACGATCAGCGGATCGGCCGGCTTGTCCGGGCGCTTCGGCCCGCTCAGCGAGCGCATCTGCAGGCGGTCGCGCGCGTACGCCAGCGAGTTCTGGTAAGCGCGCTCGGTCAGGGCCAGGCCCTGGTAGCCAACCGCAATGCGCGCGGTGTTCATCATGGTGAACATCGCGTTCAAGCCCTTGTTGGCCTGGCCGATCAGATAGCCCTCGGCGCCGTCGAAATTCATGACGCAAGTCGACGAGGCCTTGATACCCATCTTGTGCTCGATGGAGCCGCAGGCCAGCGCGTTGCGCTCGCCGACCGTGCCGTCGCGCGCGACCTTGAACTTGGGCACGATGAACAGCGAGATGCCTTTGGTTCCCGGCGGTGCGTCGGGCAGGCGGGCCAGCACCAGATGCACGATGTTGTCGGTGAAATCGTGTTCCCCGGCGGTGATGAAGATCTTCGTGCCGCTGACCCGGTAGGTGCCGTCGGCGACGGGTTCAGCCTTGGTCTTGAGCAGGCCGAGATCGGTGCCGCAATGCGGTTCGGTCAGGCACATGGTGCCGGTCCACCGGCCCGAGACGATGGGCTTGAGGAAGACCTCGCGCTGCCATTCCTCGCCGTGATGCTTGAGCGCCTCGGAGGCGCCGTGCGACAGCAGCGGGTAGTTGCCCCAGGACAGGTTGGCCGAGTCGATCATTTCCTTCACGACCGCGCCTATCGCCTCGGGCATGTGCTGGCCACCGTATTGTTCCGGCGCGTTCAGCGCGGCCCAGCCGGCGTCGCAGAACTGCGCATAGGCTTCCTTGAATCCCTTCGGCGTGGTCACGACGCCGCCGGCGAAGTGGCAGCCTTCCTGATCGCCGCTCTGGTTCAGCGGCGCCAGCACCTGTTCGGTGAAGCGCGCCGCCTCGTCGAGCACGGCGTCGCAGACGTCCCGCGTCGCTGCGTCGCCGCCCGGCAGGCGGGCGAACAGGGCTTCGGCCCCGAGCACGTCGAACAGGGCAAAGCGCATATCGGTCAGCGGGGCGGCGTACTTGCTCATGGTTAAGCCTTTGATATCAACGGTAGGTATTGGGCCGTCCCGGCACCGGCGACAGCCGGCTGGACTGGCTCAGGGGAAATTTCTTCGACGGTTCGCTGGTCTGGACACCGCCGCGCAGCAGATAGCCGACGCTGCCGCTGCGGGCCGCCTCGGCCAGGCGGTCGGCGGCGTCGCGGCTCGGCGCGAGGGTCGCTTCGATCACGTCGGCCGATTCGCCGGGGATTTCCAGGTTCGGCCGCAGGAACAGCGCGCCGGCATTGCTGCCCTCGATCTCCAGGCCCATCTCGAAGGTGTCGAAGCGCATCGGCACGGTGCTGAAATTGTGGATGCGCAACTCGAGCAGCCAGCGCCCGTCGGCCTGCACGGCCAGTTGCTGGATGCTCAGCGTCGGCGGATTGATGCGACGGACCGGCTTGCCGCCGCCACAGGCGGCGAGCAGGGAAAGGGCGGCGAGAACGAGCGCGATGCGAACCAGGAACGACGACTTCATGGGCGGCCTCAAACGATTGTTTGAATGTTAGCGTGGGGCTGGTGGCTGGAGCAAAGGGCGATGCCGCCAGGGGGTGTAGTTTGGCCGAAATGGCCAGCCTATTATCGCAATGCGACCATAGCCTGGCCGCGCCACCCATCTAGTCCGACATGGGACTGCTAAGGTCGGTCCGGGGAGCTTGCTTGTTGTCGGCAATCAACGAGCGGCCCTGCAAATGATTGCCGCAAGGCTCCGCGGGGCCGGGCGTGGGTCTTGTTGCGGTCGGCGCGACGATTGCGCGTGCCGTGCGGCGTGCCCAGATCGATGAGCGATTGACCATGACGATTTCCCCCGGTTGGATACGCGTAAAGAAACGCGCTCCGCCTCCGGACGACACGCTGCCGGCCATGGGCGTCCATCGCCCGGGAACGGAATCGCGCCACGACGATTCCGTACGTTGCGGTGGAAAAAGTCGTTCAGGCTTGCCTTCGCGGAGCTCGCGTGATCTTTCCCTGGCGGCGCGGCGCATTGTGCTTGCGTCGGCGGTGACAGCGACAGCAAGGCTGCTGCTGGGCTTCGTGTGGTTGACGGAAACCTCATGCTGCTCGGCAGGGTGTTGTGATGGGGGGATGTCGATGGTTTGCGCGTAGACGATGGTTCGCAATAGGCAGGCCATCGCTTCGACAGGCGTTGCGCACGTTGCGGTCACTGCCACGCCGCGCGACAGGCAGGGCGTCGACAGCATTCTGATTCACGCACTGGAGGGTTCTACCTGTGCGACAGCCACGCCGTCGCGGCAGCCAGCGTCGGATCCGCTCCGCTGCCATCTTCGGCCGGCATGGTTTCATCGGGCTGCAGGTGATCGGGAATGACCTTGCCTTGCCGGTCCACGATGCGCGACGTGGTCAAAGCGATCCGGCTACCGTCGGGAAGCAGGAACAAGCGGTTCGACGAGGTCTGGCCGGAGGTGGTCTGCCCGAACGAACGCGTATCGGGTCGGCCGCGGAATGCGACGGCTACGATTTCACCCGAGCTGCTGGTGCGTGCGCCAATCAGTACCGCAACGCGTGCCTGCCGAAGGTCCGGCGTGGTTGGCGCGATGGACTTCGTGCCGGTCTGCTTCCAGGGAGTCATACGTCCACGCCTGTCCTGAAAGCTTCCCAGTTCGCCAGAGCCGAGCAGCGGTTCTAGTGCGGCGAGCATCGGCCACATATTGCCGCCGCTGTTGCGGCGCAGGTCGACGATCCAGCCATGTCTGACCGAACCGGCGATGCGTTCCATGTCGGAGACGACCGTGGCAGAGAATCGGCGTGCGGCGTCTGCGTCGAGATCGGCGAAGGCCGGTATCTGTACATAGCCGATTCCGTCCGGTAATTGCTTCACGACGGGTGCCGTGGCCGGCGTGCGGTGCGATGCGCCATGCGGTGCGCCGGCCGCGGGCATGACGAAGCTGTGGTTGTCGCCGAGCAGGGCGAGCAATTCACGCACCGCCGTATGCGCCTTCGTCCTGTCGTCGGTTTCGGATATCGATTTGCGCAGGCGCGCCGGCACGTGGTCCCAGTCGATCACATCGGCCTTGAGTGCATGGGTCTGTACGATCGTGATTGCGGCGTCGAGCATCTCGCGCGCGGTGACATGTCCGGCTCCACTCTGGCCAGTTTCGGAGCCTTCGGCGGCTGCAGGTGCTGCACGTAGGTGGATCGCGCTTGCGCGCATCGCTCCGCCGCCCTTGAACGTCACGCCATAAACGATGCGCTGGGCCTGCGCCGGTACATCCAGGCGCAACTCCCGCCGTGCCGGCGGTTGTCCGCCGACGACGGGGTCCGTGGCCGAGTTGGCGAAGAGCAGTCGTTCGGAAGCACTGTCCACGCGCAGCCAGATCGCGGCGTCGCGCGTACCGAAATCGGCCTCGAGCTGGGCTGAGAGCACGACGCGCCCGTTGCGGAACGCGGCTGCGTCGACATAGCCGAGCGCACCACCGGATTTCTCGCCCACCTCGCGCTGCGTCCATACGCGGATATGCGCATCCTCGTCGGCCAGCGGATCGCCGTTGCTCTCAATCGAGTAGTCGGCGTCGGCGTTGATCGGGCGCCAGGCGAAGGTATGTGCCGACAGTGGAGTTGCAGTGGCGCTGCAGCACAGCAGCGCGCCGAAAATGATGGCTTTGAGGCGCATGTCAGTCCTTTGAGAGTGGCAGGTAATGCCGGTGCGCCGCAGCTGACCACGGCGCGGACGGTTGCCGCGCTATCGGGGTCGGAAAATCGCGAGTTCGTGCGTGATCACGCAGCCGTTTAGCGGCATGACCACGCTGCGCTGCGGTATGACTGCCGGAACCGTAAAAGGTTGCGCAGATCTGCCAGCGATCGGCGTCAGCCGCTCACGGACTTCATTTCCTAGCGCCATAGATGCCGATGATCCGCTCCATGGTCGTCAACGGACGCCAGATGCACAGTGTTCCGCCGGGTTCATTCGCCTTGCCGAAGAGGGCGGCCAAGCGGCCGTCGCTGCTCATTCCGACCAAGGTCGATCGGGCTTCGCGAGGAATGCCGGCATTCAGTTCACGCCAGGTAGCCCCCTCGTCAGTCGACAGGAAGACATGTGCTTGGGTGGACGGCGACGGGCCGAACTCTACCGACGACATGCCGATGGCGAGCGTCCGCTGCGCTCCGGAAGTAGCAACCATGCCGGTGAATTTCAGTTTTCGATCGTCTGGGCGAAAACCCGTTCGTTCCCAATTCAACGCATCGCGCGAGCGCAGAAGAGTATTCACATAGCCCGATTCTTCGTCGCCAATCGACATCGCCACATAGTATGAAAAGGAATCAAAAGCGAAGTGCTCGGTCTCGGGCGCGCTCATGCCGCGAAGCGGGGTCCCGATTTCGTAGAGCCCACTGGCGTCATGGCGGATCGGCAGAACCGTATCTGCGTCGACAAAGTCGAGGAAACAGACGGATGCCTGATTCGGGACGGAAAAGCAGTGCGTAAATGGCGTCGACGGATCGCCGAGCCCGCGCGACGCGAGATCAGGCCGCAACCTGCCAAGCAGGTTTTCAGGCAAGCCGGATGGTGCCGGCGGCGTCCTCAATAGTCTTTCGATGTAGTCGGGTACGCTGAAGGTGCGGTATTTCGGCGTTCCTGCCGTCATTCCATCCAGATCGGCCGCCAACGTGCCATGCGAACCCAGGGCGTTCGTGTGCTTTGTCTCGATCCAGGCGCTTTCCGCCTGGAAAGCGACGCCGACAACGCCGGTCTGGCGGCCTTGGAAGTCCAGCGCCATGACGATTTCGCGGCCGAGGGCGTCGTCGCTCAGCTTCTCCGTCCATTGCGTCGCAACCCGGACAGAATGCGCTCCTGCATTCTGGACCACGGACGCTGACGTGAGTGGACGTCCGATGCGGTCTGCGTCAGTCGACATCCATGCCTGGTCCGGCGTGCGCAGAACGATCGCCGCGAATCCCGCCGTAGTCGCCAGGAGAACTGCAGCAACAACGTATCGGCGAAAAATGCGACGTTTGCGGTCGCGCGCGATCAGTTGGTCGGGTTCGGCACCGACGAGCGCTGCGATGAGCGGAAGCAGTGCGCGCCGGGTTTGTCGGCGACCCGTTGTCATCCAGGCGAACCAGGGTTCAGCGGCCGCACGGCCATCGATCCAGATCGGATCACGCAACAGCGGCAACACGTTCTCGGGCA
Organism: Lysobacterales bacterium; assembly: GCA_038207515.1. Taxonomy (GTDB): domain Bacteria; phylum Pseudomonadota; class Gammaproteobacteria; order Xanthomonadales; family Rhodanobacteraceae; genus Tahibacter. The sequence goes on from JBBQZR010000001.1 coordinate 177,102, forward strand.
CGCCCTCGTCGTATGCATCGGCAACGACGACGATAAGGAGCTTCGTCGTTCCCCGCACGGCGGCAAACGTGGACAACTCGAAGGCGACTTTCTCCGACGCGGCGGCGGATCGCGAGGCGGCGAAGATCAACGTATCGGCCTCGCCTATGCGTCGTCGCAGATCGTCGCTCAGCGACGCAGACGCTATCTGGTCCTCCTGATAGCGAAATACGTGGAGCCGCCGGCGCGCGATATCGAGTCCTCGAGGCGGCCGATAGTCCTCTATCAACCGATGGAGACGTGCGACGGCAAGCGAATCGCGCGAGCTATACGACAAAAACACGTCATAGATCGTTTTTCCGCTCAAACGAGTCTCCCTGCGGCGCGATTGTCGCGCCGCGCATCCAGTCTACGACGCGCGGCGATTGAGCGAGCTGGACGATGTGACACCGGAAAAAACAGGGCGGGAAGGCTGACGGGACTGCCCGACCCGGTTCTCGTGAAGACGCCAAGCGCGATGCCTGTGCGCGGCGGCAGCGTGCCGCCGGCGCGTGGTCCGGACTGCTTGCAGCGGTGTCCGTAGCGGCGGCCGTCGTGTGGCGGCGGTTGTGAGCCGATAGCGTGGATCGAGGTGCCGTTCCGCGCTGCCGCCGCCGCGTTGACAAGGGCGCGCCGGAAGATTCATAGCCACCGCAGCGGTCACCGCCCATGCCAGGCCCTTGCCCCATCCGTTAGCATGCGCGGATGAAACCCGAAGCTCTTGAAGTCCTGCATCGCGTATTCGGCTACGCGAGTTTCCGCGGCGAGCAGGCCGCCATCGTCGAACATCTCGAAAACGGCAACGACTGCCTGGTGCTGATGCCGACCGGCGGCGGCAAGTCGCTGTGCTATCAGGTTCCCGCGCTGCTGCGCGACGGCACGGCGATCGTGGTGTCGCCGCTGATCGCGCTGATGCAGGACCAGGTCGATGCGCTGACCCAACTCGGCGTGGCGGCGGCCTTCCTGAATTCCTCGCTGTCGCCGCAGGCGCAGCGCGAGGTCGAGCAGCGTCTGCTGCGACGCGAACTGAAGCTGCTGTATGTCGCGCCGGAGCGCCTGCTCGGCGAGCGCACGCTGGAATTGCTGGAGCGCGTTCCCGTGTCGCTGTTCGCGATCGACGAAGCGCACTGCGTCTCGCAGTGGGGCCACGATTTCCGTCCCGAATACCGCGGCCTGAACCTGCTGCACGAGCGCTTCCCGCGGATCCCGCGCATCGCGCTGACCGCGACGGCCGATGCGCCGACGCGCACCGAGATCGTCGAACGCCTGGGACTCGACGGCGCGCGGCAGTTCGTCGCGAGTTTCGACCGGCCCAACATCCGCTACCAGGTCGTGCAGAAGGACAATGCGCGGCGCCAGCTCAAGGCGTTCCTCGAGGCGCATCGCGACGAGTCCGGCATCGTCTATTGCCTGTCGCGAAAGAAGGTCGACGAGACTGCGGCGGCGCTGGTCGAGGACGGCTTCGACGCGATGGCCTATCACGCCGGCATGGAACAGGCGACGCGCGCGTCCAATCAGCAGCGCTTCCTGCGCGACGAAGGCGTCGTCATGGTCGCGACGATCGCGTTCGGCATGGGTATCGACAAGCCCGATGTGCGTTATGTCGCGCACCTGGACCTGCCCAAGAGCATGGAAGGCTATTACCAGGAAACCGGTCGCGCCGGCCGCGATGGCCTGCCGGCCGAGGCGTGGCTGTGCTACGGCCTCGGCGACGTGGTCACGATGAGCCAGATGATCGCGCAGTCCGAATCCGGCCAGGAGCGCAAGCGCGTGGAGCGGGCCAAGCTCGAGGCGCTGCTCGGCTATGCGGAGTCGACCGGTTGCCGGCGACGTTTGCTGCTGGGCTATTTCGGTGAAGCAGCGTTGGGTAATTGTGGTAATTGCGACAACTGCATCGAGCCGCCGCGCAGCTGGGACGCGAGCGAGGTCGCGCAGAAGGCGCTGTCGGCGGTCTATCGCACCGGCCAGCGTTTCGGTGTCGGTCATCTCGTCAGCGTGCTGCGCGGCGAGGACAGCGAGAAGCTGCGCAGCTGGAACCACCACACGCTCAGCGTATACGGCGTCGGCAGGGATCTGGACGCGCGCCAGTGGAGCGGCGTGTTCCGCCATCTCGTCGCGGCCGGCCATCTGGCCGCCGATCACGAAGGCTACGGCACCTTGCACCTGACCGAATCCAGCCGCGGCGTGCTCAAAGGCGAAACCCGCGTGCTGATGCGCTTCGAGGCCGCCCAGGCCGAGCGCCGCGCCGCGCGCAAATCCGGCAAGTCCGGCGCCAAGGCCGGCCGCGCGAGCAATACCTTGCAGATCGGCGACGACGAACGGCCGCTATGGGATGCGCTGCGTGCCGTGCGCGCGCGGCTGGCCAAGGAACAGAACGTGCCGGCCTACGTGATCTTCCACGACGCGACCCTGCTCGACATGCTGCGCGAGCACCCGGTGTCGCTGCGCGAGCTGGCGCAGGTCAGCGGTGTGGGCACGACCAAGCTGGAAAAATATGGTGAGGCGTTTCTGGCGGTGCTGACGGCGGACCCGGCGGCGTAGTCCACGCGAGCGGCGCGTCCCTGCACCGGTATCGGGCGTCTACGGCGTGGCCGCAGCCCGCGGTGGAGCATTCGCATTGTCGATGTCCGCGGCGATGCGCCAAGTGCCGTCCTTGCCGCGCCGCAGGACGAGCACGAATTTGCCGAAGTCCGCCTTGCCGGCTTCCCAGCCGAAGCCGCCGATTATGTAGGCCATGTCGCCGGATTCGGCATAGTGCAGTGCGCGCAGCGCCAGTGCGGAACCGGCGTTCTGGCGGTAAGCCTTGCGGATCGCCTCGCCACCTGCAGCTGGCGGCTGGCCGTTGGGCAGCGCGTAGCCTTCTGTCGCGAACAGCGTGGACAGCGCGTCGACATCGCCGGCGATCCAGGCTTTCTCGTAGTCCCGCAGAACGCGGTCGAGCGCGGGCGGCAGCGTGACCGACGTCGCCGCGGCCGGCACCGGATTCGGCTCCGCGGCCGAGGTGAAGGTCGGGAGGGCGAGAGCGATCGGCAGCAGGCACAGGGCGGTGCGCAACGTCATGGCGTGTACTCCTTGGACAGTGAGTGCAGCAGGTTCTTCACCTTGCAGACGGACTTCGATGCGTATCACCGTTGTTGTGTTGCAGAGGAGTCATGTACTGCGTGGCTCGCGCAATTTTCGCACCATCTCGGTCCTTGGCACCGCGCTATGCGCGATGTCCGCCTGCTGACAGCGAGCAGGAGGGAGATGGCGAGAAGAGAGTGAGCGCGGGAGCGCGCCGGTCGTAGCCCAGCCGCGTCATGAGGAACACCAGGACGAACGGCAGCCAGGCGTGAAACGAGGACAGCCCGCGCGCGAACAGCGGGATGCCTGGATCGAAGATGTACGCCGTCATTCCCAGCAGCGGCATGCTGCGCCAGCTGAACAGGAATCCATGCACCCGTCTGGCTGCGGCGCGATCAGTCTGACCGCGGGCATGGACGCGAGCAGCGGCGATTCGGCCCATATCGCCACGAGCGTGAAGAACATCGCCACGTCGCAGAAATACAGGAAATTCGTCAGGCCTTAGGTGGCCCAGCAGAACAGCACACCGCCATGAACGTCGTGAAGGCACGTTTGAGCGCAAGCGGAATCCGTCGCGGCGACGCAGTCGCAAAGGCGGCTGACAGGAAATCCGCGCTCCGCGCCGACGGTAGCGCGGCCGCGGGGTGGTTCGATGGCGTGTCGCAGCTTCTGAGACGCCCCGGACGTATAGCCCCGAGCCCAGCCACGGCCCGGAATCCCGATGTCCACCGATCTCGCCCGCCTCATCGCCGACAAGCTGCCGGCGCCGCCGGATCCGGTGCGCCTGCTCGCGCGGCTGGCCCAGCGCTACGCCGACCGCATCACCGGCCAGTTCACCGTGCCGGCGCGGCCCGGCCGCTATGCGGAGCTGCCGGCGGAGCTGTCGCCGCAATTGCGCGAGGCGTTGCGGCTGCGCGGCATCTCGCGGCTCTACAGTCACCAGGCCGAGGCCTGGGACGCGGTGCAGCGCGGCCGGCACACGGTCGTCGTCACGCCGACCGCCTCGGGCAAGTCCCTGTGCTACACCTTGCCCGTCGTCGATGCGGCGATCCGTTCGCGCGCCAAGGCGCTGTATCTGTTCCCGACCAAGGCGCTCGCGCAGGACCAGGTCGCCGAACTGCTCGAACTCAACCGCGCCGGTAATCTCGGCGTGCGCGCCTACACCTTCGACGGCGACACGCCCGGCGACGCGCGCCAGGCGATCCGCCTGCACGGCGACATCGTCGTCAGCAATCCCGACATGCTGCACCAGGGCATGCTGCCGCATCACACCAAGTGGGCGCAGTTCTTCGAGAACCTGCGCTACGTCGTCATCGACGAGATCCACAGCTACCGCGGCGTGTTCGGCTCGCACCTGGCCAACGTGCTGCGCCGGCTCGCGCGCATCTGCGCGTTCTACGGAGTCGAGCCGACCTTCATCCTCTGCTCGGCCACGATCGGCAATCCGCAGGAGCACGCCGAGAACCTGATCGGCCAGCCCGTGCACGCCATCACCGACAGCGGCGCGCCCTGCGGCGAAAAGCATGTGCTGCTGTGGAATCCGCCGGTGATCAATCCGGACCTGGGGCTGCGCGCGTCGGCGCGCTCGCAGGTCACGCGCATCGCGCGCGCGGCGATCCGCGCGAAACTCAAGGCTCTGGTGTTCGCGCCGTCGCGGCTGATGGTCGAGGTGCTGACCAAGTACCTCAAGGACGTGTTCGACAACGACCCGCGCAAGCCCGCGCGCATCCATGCGTATCGCGGCGGCTATCTGCCGACGGAACGCCGCCGCACCGAGCAGCTCATGCGCGCCGGCCAGATCGACGGGCTGGTCAGCACGTCCGCACTGGAGCTCGGCGTCGATATCGGCGCGCTCGATATCGTGCTGCTGCAGGGCTATCCGGGCTCGATCGCGGCGACCTGGCAGCGCTTCGGCCGCGCCGGCCGGCGCCAGCAGGGTTCGATCGGCGTGCTCGTCGCGTCGAGCCAGCCGTTGGACCAGTACATCGTGCGCCACCCGGAATTCTTCCGCGCCGCGCCGCCGGAACAGGCGCGCATCGCCCCGGACCAGCCGCTGATCCTGCTCGATCACATCCGCTGCGCGGCGTTCGAGCTGCCCTTCGTCGACGGTGACCACTTCGGCCCGGTGCCGCCCGAAGCCTACCTGCAGGTACTGGCCGAATCCGACGTCGTGCATCGCGAAGGTTCGCGCTGGGAGTGGATTGCCGATGCCTACCCGGCCAACGCGGTCAACCTGCGTTCGGTCGCCGACGGCAATTTCGTCGTCGTCGATCGCAGCGAAGGGCGCCAGGCCATCATTGCCGAAGTGGATTTTTCCAGCGCCGCGCTGACCCTGTACGAAGGCGCGATCCACATGGTGCAGTCGGTTCCCTACCAAGTCGAAAAGCTCGACTGGGAAGGGCGCAAGGCCTACGTCACACGCACACATGTGGACTATTACACCGACGCGATCGACTACACGCGGCTCAAGGTGCTGGAGCGCTTCGACGGCGTTCGCGCCGGGCAGGGCAATGCCTATCTCGGCGAGGTGCACGTCGTGCGCCGCGTCGCCGGCTACAAGAAGATCCGCTACTACACGCACGAGAACATCGGCTATGGACCGGTCGCGCTGCCGGACCAGGAGCTGCACACGACCGCGCTGTGGTGGCAGCTGCCGCAGGAGGCGCTGGACGAGGCGTTCGCCTCGCGCCAGGACGCGCTCGACGGTTTCCTCGGCGCCGCGACGGCGCTGCACACGGTCGCGAGCGTGCGCGTCATGGCCGAATCGCGCGACCTCATGAAATCGGTCGGCAGCGGCGATGCGAGCGCCTTCGTCGAGCGCGACCAGCGCGGCCGCGGCCAGTGGCGCGCCGCTGACGACGCCGCGGCCGCCGATGCGGAGCGCTTCACGCCGACGGTCTACCTGTACGACAACTACCCCGGCGGCGTGGGCCTGAGCGATCCGCTGTTCCGCGTGCAGGACGAACTCATGCGCGAAGCGCGCGAACTCATCGCCGGGTGCGCATGCCGCGGCGGCTGCCCGGCCTGCGTCGGTCCGGTGCTCGCCGTCGACGAAGATGCCGCAGCAACCCCGAAGAGCCATGCTGAGCGCGTCCTCGCGCTGTTGCACACCGCATGAGCAGCCTGGTCGAGAAACTGCGGCGCCTGCGCAACCAGGCCGGTGTGCAGGCCGCGGTGCCGGCGGCGGCGATGCCCGTACCGGTCAGCGACGCGCTGGCACGCATCGGCGACGAACGACAGCGCCTGCGCCGCCTGCTCGACCTGCGACCCACCGGCAAGCCCTCGCCACGCCCGTCGGCGCGTGCGCCGCTGCCGTTGCGCGGGGAGGAAATCGAGCCGGGACTGTATTCGGTCGAGCAGCGCTACGGCGCCGAGGCTGTGGCGCCGCTGCTGCCGCCGCGCTGGCCCGATTGCGCGCCGCTGGCGCGTGCGCGGTTCCTCTGTTTCGACACGGAGACCACCGGGCTGGCCGGCGGCAGCGGTACGCGCGCCTTCATGATCGGCGCGGCCGACTGGATCGGCCACGAGCTGCGCGTGCGCCAGCTGTATCTCACGGCCATGTCGGGCGAAGGCGCGATGCTGGCGGCGTTCGCGCGCTGGCTGCGGCCCGATACTGTGCTGGTCAGCTACAACGGCCGCAGCTACGACGCGCCGCTGCTCGCGGTGCGCTATCGCCTGCAGCGCCTGCCCAATCCGTTGCGCGATTGTGCGCATGTGGATTTGCTGCATCCGGTGCGCCGGGTCTATCGCGGACGTTGGGAGAACTGCCGCCTCGCGACGATCGAGCGCAACGTGCTGCGCATCGTGCGCGAAGACGACCTGCCGGGCTCGGAAGCCCCGGCCGCGTGGCGCGCGTTCCTGCGCGACGGCCGCAGTACCGACCTGATGCGCGTGCTGGAACACAACCGCCAGGACGTGGTGACGCTCGCGCGTCTGCTCGAACACATGGACCAGAATGCGACACCGACGGCGTGGCTCACATCGGCCTGATCACACCTGTCTAGACCAGACCTGCCCAAGTCAGTCCTGCCTGCGGGAGGCGACCCGCGCGCGTGGCCATCAGTGCGTGGCCGACCCGCAGGCGGCGCAATAAAAAACCCCGGATGAGATCGCGGGAGGTGGCGAGCGTCCGTGCACTGCACCGCGATCTCATCCGGGTCGTCGAAACGTCAGGAAGCTGCTCTTCTTCCTGGCGTGGCCGCAGATCGCTCCGCAACGCCTGTTTCCGGCGCGGCCAATCCGGTCAGATGATGCGGCACTGCAGGCCGCAAAGCTGGTCCTCATGCAAGGCATCGGCTACGTGGCGCCAGGCCGTGGTCGGGTCCAGGTCGCCGTGGTAGAGCTCCGCATCGATCTCGATCTCGAAGGTGGGCCACTCGTCGCGACGCGTCTGGATCTGGCGTATGCGATAGCGGCCCTGGGGCATGGCATCGAACAGGATGTTGAGCAGGGTCTCGCGCGCGATCTCGGGTTCCTGGTTGATCGCGACGGAACGTATGCTGGTCCAGTTGAAGCTCATGACCCTTTTCCGCAAGAGCGATGAAGTGATGGTCAATCTATCAACATATGCATGCCTGTCTGCACGGATTTACCACCACGCCGGGCAAGGGATTGAGCTCAGGTATCTGTGGATTTTTTCGGAAGTGAACAGAGCGCGGCGGGGTGAGCTGCGCGGGACCGGTGCTGCGCCGGCAGCCGGTGACGTGCGTGTGGTGCGCGATCTTGACGGTCCGATCACGAACGTTGACGCATCGTAGGCAAGGCACTCGACGGGCGACAGAGTCTCCGCTTCGCGATATTCCTTCGCAGCGGGCTGGCAAAGGCAGTCGTTGGGTCTGGGTGGGTATCGGCGGCCGGGCGAGGGACCGCGGCACCGGGGGCGGTACTGAAATTCTCCGAGAGGATGCTTCCTATGGTGGTCTCTCTGCCGTGGACCGGCGGCCGTACGATCGTCGTCGACGACAACGCCGCCGCCGCCGCGATGCTGGCCGAATTCCTGCGCCTGATCGGGCATGACTCCGAAATCCTGCCGATCACGACCGTGCGCGACATGGCCGACGGCATTCTCGCGCGCGCGCCGGACATCGCCTTCGTCGACATCAGCCTGGCCGGCGGCATAGATGGCCGCGAAATCGCCGCCACGCTGCGTGCCAGCGGCTGCAACGCCCACCTCATCGCGATCACCGGCTTCGGCCGTCCCGAGGACATCCAGAGCACGCGCGAAGCCGGGTTCGACGAACATTGGACCAAGCCGCTCGACGTCGACCGCGTCGAACGTTTCATGGCGACTCCGCCGCGGCGCGCGCGCGCCGGCGTGTGAGCCTGTACACGCCTGGCGCACGCTCCGGGGAGAAACGTCGCGCGGTTGGCAGTGTTTTTTGAGCCGCACCGCTGCTTCGCCGTCGCTGGGCTGATTCAACTGCCGCGCACTCCAAAGCATTCGCGCACCTGGGCGCGGTAGCTGCGGCCTGAAACCAGGGTCCGGCCCGAGGCCAGTCGCAGGCGATAGGGTGCCGAATCGAGGGGTTCGATCTCGACCACGGCGCCGACGCGCACGAGCAGCGACCGATGAATGCGCGCGAATCGCTGCGGGTCCAGTTCGGCCTGCAGCGCGGTCAGCGTCTTGCGCACGAAGAAACTGCGGCCGCCCGCATACAATTCCACATAGTTCGCCTGTGCCGCGACGTGGTCGATGCTTTCGGTCATGCAGATGCCAGCAGCCGTGTCGACGCGGTGCGTTGCATGCCCGCACGTTAGCTGGTGGAGCCGGTGCGTGGTGGCAAGCCTACTGCCGGGCGTTCGTCGTTCGGATCGTGCGGTTCGTTCCGCGGCGGCCAGTTGGTGCGCGGAAGCGCCGATGACGACGGGGCAAAAGCGCGATAGCAGGATGGCTAGGTCTGTAACGCCGGATGGTCCTTCCACGCCGGCATCCGGCGCATGTAGTCGCGGGTTCGCGCCTCGGCCGCGTCACGCGCGAGTTCGGGCTCGCGTCCGAGCAGCCACTGCACCATGCGTTCGAAGCGTTCCTGGAACGGCTGCAGTTCGCCGTGTTCGTCGATGCAATAGCTGCAGTACGCGCCGCTTTCGATCGGCATGCCGCAGCTCTGGCAGGAATGTGCGTGGGTCATGGGGTGCTCCGTGTGGTGGAAGAAAGCCGGGCCGCCTCGACCAGGGCGCGCAGGCCGGCAACCAGTTGCGCACGCTCGTCCGCGCTCATGCGCGCCGTCGCGGCGGCGAGTGCATCGGGCGACAGCACCTGGCGCGAGCGATCGAGCACGTCGGTGCCCGCCTCGGTGAGCCAGAGCAAGGTGCGGCGGCGGTCGCGTCCGTCGGGGCTGCGCGCGATCCAGCCGCTGGCCTCGATCCGGACCATCAGTTCGCTGATTGCCGACAGTGCGCGCCCGAAGTGCCGTGCGGCCTCGCTGACCGTCAGCGGTCCGCTGCGCGCAAGATGCTGCAGTACCGCGAGCGATTCCGGCGATGGCCGCTTCTCGTCGAGATGCCAGCGCGCATGCAGCAGTTCGTAGACTGCCGGGTAGAGGTCGGCAACCTGTTCGGCGGTGTGGTCGGCGTCGGGCATGCACCGCATTGTAGGTAGCGGAATTGCTTCGGCAATCCCGAAGCATTGTCCGCGACCGCGAGCGCAGGGCTGTCGCCGGCCGCTGCGACGGCTGGCGAGGACTTGCGTACGGTCGAGCCGGTCGCGGCCGGCAGCGGATTCGTGTGCTGGTTTCGTTCTAGCCAATGAGACTTTGAGAACTTGCTGCTTTTTTTCGCGAAATGTGACTGGTAGCCCCGGCTCCGCCTGAGGCAAAACCCCGGTTGTGCAGCCAGGAATACGCGTCAGTATGAAGGCGTGAGGCAAGGCCATCGGTGGACGTCATGATCCTGCGTAAATACCTCGTGGTTTTCGATGTGCCGGCGCAGCTGTGGGAACTGCGAAAGATCGGCGCCGACCAGTCGGTCGAGCTGGTCGACCGTTTCCCGACCCGGGAAGACGCGATCTGCGGCTGCAAGCGCTACTGCGGCGGACTGCGCTGCAACGGCTGGGTTGCTGACCTGCTCGCCTACGACCGCAACGGCGACATCGCGTTCGAGCAGCTGTTCGAGCCGGGCATTGCGGTCGGCTGAACCGGCATCCTGCTGCGGCGCACGAGGCATTGCAGTGCGGGCAGCACCTTCGTGTTGCTGCGCAAGGCTGGCCGCTGGAATCGGCTGAAATACCACTAAGCCAGCGATATTGGTCGGCTCTCGACGCAACCGCGTTAGCCGCGCACGCGTCGCAGCGCGAACGTGGCGGCGAGCACCAGCAGGAACGCGCCATAGCCGATCAGGCTCGCGAGCACCTGCTTCCAGATCGCACCCGCGGCCGGATCGGCGTGGTGCATGCTCCACCAGCCGCTCGCTGCGGCGGCGGCCAGCGCGCACAGCAGGCTCGCCGCGTCGAACAGGCGCTGCATCGCCGACGCCGGCTTGCGCCGCGTGCGCCAGTAGACGACGCCGAGCACGAGATACCACGGCAGCAACAGGATCAGCGAAAGGTTCAGCGCGATCACCGGGCTCATGGCGTTATCCGAGCACGCCGTGCGGCCGGATGAAGCCGCTCGCGATGCCGGCGAGCACGAGCAGGATCAGTACGACTGACAGCGCGATGCGCCGCGTCAGCGCCGTGACCATGCGGCCGCTGCCGCCCTTGTCGGTCATCATGAAATACAGGCCGGCGCCGAGGTTGTAGACGATGACGGCGAGGAAGCCGAGCGCGATCAGGGTTTTCATGCGGTGTTCCGTTGCAGTGCGTGGGCCAGTGCGCCGAGTTGCCGCAGCGCGGGCAGGACATCGGCCGCCGCATGCCCGCAGTTGATGCGCAGGCAGTCGCTGAAGCGATGGTCGGGAGAAAAAATATGCCCCGGCGCGACGCCGATGCCGTGGCGCAGCGCGGACTGGTGCAGTGCCATTGCGTCGAGACCGGCCGGCAGCGCGAGCCAGAGGAAGTAGCCGCCGCGCGGCCGGGTCAGTCGCGTACCGGCCGGGAACGCCGCCTCGATCGCCTGGGTTGCCGCACTCATGCGCGCCATCAGTGCCGTGCGCAGGCGGCGCAGGTGGCGGTCGTAGCCGCCTTCCTCGAGATAGTGCAGCAGCGCGGTCTGCGCGGGCACCGAGGCCGCCATGGTCGTCATCAGGATCAGGCGCTGGATGCGCTGCGCCTGCCGGCCCGCGGCGATCCAGCCGACGCGATAGCCCGGTGCCAGGCACTTGGAGAATGACGAGCAGTGCAGCACCAGTCCGGCCTCGTCGTAGGCCTTGGCCGGTCGTGGCCGCTGTGCGCCGAAATACAGTTCCGCATAGACGTCGTCTTCGATCAGCGGCACCTCGTGCCGTGCCAGCAGTGCGACCAGCGCGCGCTTGCGCGCCTCGGGCATGAGTGCGCCGAGCGGGTTCTGGAACGTCGGCATCAGCCAGCACGCGGCGACGCGCTGCCGCGACAGGGCCTCGGCCAGCGCGTCGATGTCGATGCCGTGTTCCGGATCAGTGCGGATCTCCAGCGCCTTGAGCTCGAGCCGCTCGATCGCCTGCAGCGCCGCGTAGAACGCGGGCGATTCGATGACGACGGTATCGCCGGGCCGGGTCACCGCCTGCAGCGCCGCGTTGAGCCCTTCCAGCGCGCCGCTCGTGATGACGATCTCGTCGGGCTGCAGGCGGATGCCGTCGATGCGGTAGCGCAGCGCGATCTGTTCGCGCAGGCGCGGATTGCCCGGTGAGAGGTTTTCCACAATGCTGCCCGGGTCGAGCCGGCGCAGGCCCTTGGCCATCGCCTTCGCCAGCTGCGCGAGCGGAAACAGCTCCGGCCCGGGAAAGGCCGACCCGAGTGGCGCGATACCGCTGGAGCGCGCCGCGCGCAGCACTTCGAACACGAGTTCGCTGACCGCGACCTCGTTCGCCTCGCGGCCCGGCGCGGTGACCGCCAGTTCGCTCGCGGCGGTCGTCATCGGCGCGGATACGTAGAAGCCCGACTGCGGCCGCGCATGGATCAATCCCTCGCGTTCGAGGCGCTGATAGGCCTGGAACACGGTCGATGCGCTGACGCCGCGGCGCGCGCGTGTTTCGCGCACGGACGGCAGGCGTTCGCCCGGCGCGAGCTGGCCGTCGCGGATCAGCGCGGCAATTTCGTCGGCGTACTGGTCGTAGAGTTTCATGGCTCAGCGCTCGTCGATGCCGCCCCAGGCGTCGACGTCGCCGGCGCTGACGGGGCGGGCGTTCTGGCCCCAGCGTGCACGCAGCGCGCCGACGAGAGCGGCGACATCGGAAGCCGACAGCGTCTGCGCGAACGGCGGCATGGTATGGGGCTGCGGGTTCTGCGGCGTCGCCGGTGCTACCGCGCCGAACAGGGTCAGCTTGATCGCGTTGATCGGGTCCGGGCCGGTGATCGCCGAAGACGTCTGCAGCGACGGATATTTGCCCGTCTCGCCGCGGCCGTCCTTGCCGTGGCAGTCGGCGCAGTGCACGGCGTAGAGCCGGTCGCCGAGCGCGCGCTGCTCCGCCGGCATTTCCCACATCGCGGTTTCGCGCCGCGCCGGCGGCGCTGGAGCCAGCGTGCGCAGATAGGCTTCCATCGCGTCCGCATCGACAGCGTCGAGGTGCTGCAGGTTCTGCGCAATCACGTCGGCCATCTTGCCGTAGGCCGCGTGGCCGTCGATGGAGGCGCCGCGCAGGTACTGCGCGAGCGTGCCCGGCGCATAGCGCGCCAGCGTCTGCGTGTTCAGCGCGGGGGCGTACCAGCCCGATACACGTCCGCCGTCGAGACGCGCACCCGCGGCGAGCGACGAGAACGTGCCGCGCGTGCCGTGGCAGACCGCGCAATGGCCGATGCCATTGACGAGCGCCGCGCCGCGCTGCAGCGCGACCGTAGTTGCAGCGCGTGGCGGGGTGGGGCGGTAATACATCAGCCGCCATGCGGTCATCGCGCCCGGCAGGCTGGCCGGGAATTCCAACCGGTCCGCGCTTGGCGTCTGTGCCGCCGGGGACAGCGTCGCAAGGAAAGCGAACAGCGCGTCCAGCTCCGCATCGTCCAATAGTGCAAAGTTAGCATAAGGGAATACCGGCGCCTGCACGCCGTTGCGGCTCACGCCGTGGCGCATCGCGTGGCGGAATTCGGCAAGCGACCAGGCGCCGATGCCGTGCTGCGCGTCCGGCGTGAGATTGCTGCTGTGGATCGTGCCGTAGGGCGTGGCGAATGCGCGCCCGCCCGCGTACGGGACGCCACCGTGCGCCGTGTGGCAGCCGCCGCAATTGCCGATCTGCGCGAGCCGGCGGCCGCGTTCGATCGACGCCGCATCGGCGGAGACGACGCGGGCGATGCCGGTGGGCACGCGGAAGGGGGCCATGCCGCCTTGCTGCAGGAACATCAGGCCGATCCAGCCCGCGGCGAGCAGCAGCAGCGGCAGCAACACGATCGCGGAGAACAGCAGGCGACGGTGCAGTGTCATGGCTGCACCGGCGCATGCGTCAGGTCGGCACAGGCCAGCGGCGGCACGAAACTGCCTGCCGCGGCGGGCCGCTGCGGTTCGTCATGCGCCTGCACCGACAGCCACGCCGCGATCGCGCGGATCTCGCCCGGATCGAGCGCACGCGCGATTCCCGCCATGCAGTCCGGCGCCTGCGCCGTGCGCACGCCCGTGCGCCAGCCGCCGAACTGCGCGACCACGTATTCCTCGGGCAGTCCGACCAGGCCCGGGATGGCCGGTTCGAGGCCGGCCAGATCCGTGCCGTGGCAGGCGCTGCAGGCGGGTATTCCCCGCGTCGCATCGCCGTGTTCGATCAACTGGCGCGCGCGCTGCGCGAGCGCCGCATCCACGGTTCCCGCCGCTGCGCCGGGGGCGCGCGTGCGTGGCGGCATCGCCGCGAAATGCTGCGCGATCGCCTGCAGGTACGCATCGTCCATGTTGCGCATGAGCCAGCCCATCTGCGGATAGTTGCGCCCGCCGTCGCGAAACGAGCGCAGCTGGCGGAACAGGTACTGCGCGGGCTTGCCGGCCAGATGCGGGTAGTAGACCGAACCGGTCATGCCTTCGCCTTTCGCGCCGTGGCAGGCGTTGCAGGCGGCAAGGCGCTCGGTCAGGGCGGCGGATTCCGGCGGCGCGGCGTGCGACACGGAGCCCAGCGACAGCAGCAGCGGCAACAGATAGCGGCAAAGTTTCATGCCGCTATCGTGACCGGATCAGTCGAGACCGAACAGCGCCAGTTACGCGTCTGTTTCACCGTATCAGTTGGGTTCTGCCGTGCCGTGGCGTTTGCCACGCAGAGCGGTCGAGTACCGCAAGGTTCGCGACGCGGCCTGCGCCGTGATTCCTCAACGCGGCTCCGCGCTCTACCGTTGCCCTTCGCCCGAATCCGTCGTTCGACTCGTGGCCTCGCCGCGTCCTTTCACGGCGGCGCGCTTGCGCAGACCCGATTCGATGTTCTGCACGATCTCGTCGATGTTGGCGGGCTTGCCGAAATGCGCGTCGAAGCCGGCGGACAGGGCTTCGTCGCGTTCGCCGAGCGAGGAGAACCCGGTCAAAGCCACGACATACAGGCGCGGCGCGTCCGTCAGCGCTTCGCGCTGGCGCAGCTCGCGCACGAGCTGGTAGCCGTCCATGCGCGGCATGGCGATGTCGGCGACCATGACGTCGAATGTGCCGCGCTGCAGCTGTTCCAGCGCCTCGAAGGCGTCGCTGGCGGTCGTCACCGTGGCTTGCAGCGCGGTGAACAGCATGCCGAGCGCATCGCGTCCGGAAGCTTCATCGTCGACCACGAGTATGCGCACGTCCGTCAGCGACGAGGCCGGCGGCGACGAAGACTGACTGCCGCCGCGGCTTTCCTCAAGCGTGAGCGGCGTCAGCGGCAGGCGCACGACGAAGCGCGCGCCGCGTCCAAGTCCCGCGCTGCTGGCGATCACGCTGCCGCCGTGCGCGTCGGTCAGGTTGCGCACGATGGAAAGGCCGAGGCCCAGGCCGCCGAATTCGCGCGTCTTGCTGATGTCGCGCTGGCTGAAGCGGTCGAAGATGCGCGGCAGTTCGTCTTCGGCTATGCCCATGCCGGTGTCGGTGACGCTGAGCTCCGCATAGTTGCCGACGCGGGCCAGGGTCACGTCGACATGGCCGCCCGCGGGCGTGAACTTGACCGCGTTCTCGAGCAGGTTGCCGACGATCTGCTGCAGCCGTCGGATATCGCCGGTGACCATGATCGGCAGGGAAAGACCCGACGAGGCGACCGTCTTGCCGGCTTCGGCCGCGCGGGGGGCGAGCGTGTCGGTCAGCGCCCGTACCACGGCGGCGATATCGGTCGGACGCAGATCCAGCACGAGACTGCCGCTGGTGATGCGCGAGATGTCGAGCAGGTCGTTGATCAGCTGCGCCTGGGTCTTGCAGCTGCGGTCGATCGCATCCACGCCGAGCGCGACCTTCGGATCCGCGTTCGTCACGCCGATGACGCGCAGCACCTGCAGCCAGTTCGCGATGACGTTGAGCGGCGCGCGCAGTTCATGGCTGACGAGGGCGAGGAAATCGTTCTTCGCCGCGTTGGCGCGCTCGGATTCGGCGCGCGCGCGGTTGGCCACATCGAGTGCGATCTTCAGGTGATGGATGTCCTGGAACGCGAGCACTGCGCCCTCGATGCGGCTTTCGCTGGTCTGATACGCGCGCGCCCAGAGGATGAACCAGTTGCCGCTAGCATCCTGCACTTCGCGCTCGACCGGCCGCAGTTCCTGCAGCGCCTCGTTGAACGCGGAGTCGAGTACCGCGCCGGGGAACGCGCGGGCGGCCAGATGCTTGCCGGCGCTCGCCTCGGTCAGCTCGAACAGCTCGGCCGCGGCCGGGGAGAAATGGCGCACGTTCTGTTCGCGGTCGAGCATCAGCACCGGCACCGGAATGCCGCGGATCAGATTGCTGAGATCGTCGTTGAGCGCGACGAGCCGTTCGTTGCCCTGTTTGAGCTCTTCGTTGAGCGACGTCAGGTGGGTATTGGCCTGTTCCAGGTCGCGCTTGGCTTCCTTGAGTTCCTCGTTGGCGCTCTGCAGTTCCTCGTTGGCCGAGAGGATTTCCTCGTTCGCGGTACGCAGCTCCTCGCTGGCCGCATCGTATTCCGCGACCAGGCTGTGCAGTTGCGCGCGGGTCTGTTCCAGTTCGTCGCCGAGCACGCGGACATAGCGTTCCAGGTCCTCGTTGCGCGCGTCCGAGTTCGACGTCGGCTGTGGTTCCGCGTCGCGCGTGGCGCAATCCTGCACCGACACCAGGAAATAGCGTTCGGTACCGCCGGCGGGGATCGGCACGACTTCCAGCATGCAGTGCTGGTCGCCGAGACGCACGCGTTCGCGCCGCACCGGCAGCTTGCTGCGTACCGCTTCCATCAGCGCCGCGCGCACGTCGACCTGCAGTTCCGCGCGCACCAGCCGCGCGAGCGACAGCGCGGCGTCGCCGCTGGTCGGCTGCAGCAGATGCGCGGTATCGCCGCGGAACTGCACGACGCGGCCGTTCGCGTCGACCACGAATCCCGGCGGCGCATAGCGCGCGAGCGCGAGCCGGTCGACGAGGCTTTCGAGCGAGGTCTGCGTGCCGTCGACCTGCGCGGCCACCGCGGTGGCCGGCAGTTCGGTGAACGAGAAGCCGCGGATCGGCGGACGCGTGATCTGGCGGCGCCGGTACAGGCTCAGCGCCGGCTGACGGTCTTCGAACAATTCCGCATCGGCGGTTTCGGACGGCCCCAGCAGCAGGTGTCCGCCGCGGCGCAGCGCATAGAAAAAGACCTCGAACGCCTGGCGCTTGGCCGACTTGCGCAGGTAGATCAGGAAATTGCGCGCCGAGACCAGATCGACGTTGGAGAACGGCGCGTTCGTGAACACGTTGTGCGCGGCGAACACGCACATCTCACGCACCGGTTTGACGATGCGCCAGCCCTTGTCGTCGCGCACGAAATAGCGCGACCGCAGGTATTCCGGCACCGACGCCAGCGCCGTCGCGTCGTAGCAGCCGGCCCGCGCGTGCTGGATCGCGCGTTCGTTGATGTCGCTGCCGAAAATCTGCACTTTGCGCGAAATGCCGGCGATCTGCAGCGTGTGGTGCAGCAGGATCGCGATCGAATACGCCTCCTCGCCGGTGGAGCAGGCCGGCACCCAGATGCGGATCGCCTCCGCCGTGCGGTCCAGCAGGTCCGGGAATACGTGCTGCTCCAGCGCGACGACGAATTCCTGGTCGCGGAAGAACGCGGTGACGCCGATCAGCAGGTCGTCGCGGAACGTGGCCAGCTCGGCGGTGTTCTCGCGCAGCACGCCGATATAGCCCGGCAGGTCGCCGCGCGATTGCAGGAAGGCGCGGCGCAGCAGGCGCCGGCGCACGTTGATGTCCTTGTAGTAGCGCAGATCCAGGCCGAACTGCTTGTGCACCAGCGCGAGCGCTTCGGCGATGAGCCCGGCCTCGTCCTGCGGCGGCACCTTGACGGCGCCGGGCCCGAAAAAACGTTCCAGCACTGTGCCGATCTCCTCGGGCGCGAGGATTTCGTCGGCCAGTCCTTCGTCGATCAGCGCCTGCGGCATGCCATCGTGTTCGGCGCTCTGCGGCGCCTGGGCGATGACCAGGCCGCCGTCGCGCTTGACCGCTGCGGCGCCGGCCACGCCGTCGCTGCCGATGCCCGACAGCACCACGGCCGCGACGCAGACGTCGTCCTGTGCCGCGGCGGATTCCAGGAACCGGTCGATGGCATGGTTGGCGCCGGCTGGCCGGGCGGTGATCTGCACGCGGCGCTCGTGCACGCCGGCCACCTCGCCGGGGCTCAGCACGTAGACGTTCGCGTCCTCGAGCCGTTCGCCGTGAACGAGCGCGCGCAGCGGCAGCGGCGTCGCTTTCTGCAGGATTTCCGTCAGTACGCTTTCGTGTGTCGGATCGAGGTGGGAGATCACCACCGTAACGAACCCCGGACATTCCGGCAGGCCGGCCAGCGTACATTTCAGCGCCTCCATGCCGCCGGCGGAGGCGCCCAGCACGGCGATACTCCACGAGGCGGACGCCTCGTCTTCCGCTATCCCGACGCGGTCTTCACTCATGATTGATCACTTCGTATAGCCAGGTGATAGGGACCCGTCACCGCCGTGGCAAGGTGCGCAGCCCGCAGAGATTTTACGGCCGCGGCCTTGCCGGAGTGGGGGGTGCCCAAAACGGATGAGTCTGGTTGTAGCCAGCAAAGCGTCGACGAGGCGTGACGCGGCCGATCCGTCGCCTGCTACTTTAGCGCGGTCGTCTGCCGTCACCGCAGCTGCGCATCCGCCGAGTGGTGCGCGTCCGAGGGGCGCCGTCACAGAGTGCGCGCACGTTCGTCTGTAGCAAGGACCTTCCGTGGAGCGTTCCATGACAACTCCTGCTTTTGCCGCATTGGACCACGATTTTTTAGCCGCGCAGCAAGGCGACCCTGCGGCGTTTGCGCGCCTCGTCGCCGCCACGCAGCGCATGGTCGCCAGCGTCGCGCTGGCCGTCAGCGCCGACGTGCAACAGAGCGAAGACATCGCCCAGGAAGTATTTCTGCTCGCCTGGCAGCGCCTGCGCCAGATGAAAGGTCCGGCCAGTTTTCTGCCGTGGTTGCGTCAGGTCGCGCGCCATCGCGCCATCGACGAGATCCGTGCGACGCGCTACCGCGAGCGTACGCAGCCGCAGTGGGACGAACTCGTGGCCGGAGTGGCCAGCGAAGACGCCGGAATCCCCGAAACGCTGATCGCACGCGATGACGCGGCCGTGCTGTCACGCGCGATGGACGAGATACCGGCCGACAGCCGCGAAGTGCTGCTGTTGTATTACCGCGAAGGCGAGAGCGGACGGCGGGTCGCGGCGCTGCTGGGCGTCAGCGAAGCGGCGGTGCGCAAGCGGCTGCAGCGCGCGCGCGAAGGCCTGCGCACGGAAACACTGCGGCAGCTGAGCCTGGCTGCGGATCGTAGCGCTCCGGGAGCGGCGTTCACGCTGCTCGTCGGCGCGGCGCTGACCGCGCCATCCGGCCCGACCGCAGCGGCGGGTGCGGCTGCAAGCGCGGGAGTCGCGGCACCGGGCAGTCTGACCTTGGGCTGGAAATGGCTGCTGGGCGCGGTGGGTGGGCTGGTTCTGGCGGTCGGGCTCGTGGTCACGGCCGTGTACTGGGAGATGCGCGGTCATCTGCGTCGCCTTGCCGACGCGCGCGACCGTCGGGACATGCGCCGCAACGGTTTCGTCTATGCGGCGCTGATGGCGACCTATGTGGTGCTGCTCGGCTACGCGTCGCGCGCAGGCTGGTCGCGCGAGGCGATCCTCGCCAGCGGCGCCGGTTTTTCCGCAGCGATCATCGCGCTCGCCTGGCGTCGTTCGAAGCTGCTGGCGCAGTCCGTCGCGAAGGCTGCGGCGGCGCGTGCAGACCAGACGTGATCGCCTTTCTGATGGGCCTCACCACCGTCGCGCCGCAGGCCCTGCACGCGCTGCTCCCGCGCGGCGCAGTACATGTCTACGACGTCAACAGCGCGCCGAGCTGGCGCGAGGCACGCGTGCCCGGCGCGCGACACCTCGACCCGGAAACCTATGCGGCCGCCGATCTTGGCGCCGCGACCGACGCCATGCTCGTGTTCTATTGTTCCGGTCCTCTCTGCCGCAAGGCACCGAACGCGGCGCGACGAGCCCAGCGCATGGGCTATGCCGACGTGCGCGTGATGGCGGCAGGCCTGCGAGGCTGGCTGGACGCCGGCCTGCCGGTCGAACGCGGAGCAGCCTGACACGCAGGCGCTGCCTTCACACGCAAAGGCCGGGACGGCGGCGCGCGCCGTCCCGGTTTGCGGCTCAGCGCGCTGGCGCGTAGTTCACCGGCACCCAGCGGTAGCCGGTTCCCTCGGCATTGATGTAGCCGATGCCCGGGAACGACAGATGCGCCGCGGCGACCAGGCGGCCGTCTTTCGCGGCGTCGTCGAACGCCTTGCGGCGGTCGGCGGCGGCGGTCTTGCTGTCGCTGTCGAAGCTGATCACGACTTCCGGATGCGGGAACTGCACGGCGCCGACGTGGATCATGTCGCCGATCACTTCGAGCTTCTGTTGACCGCTTTCGATCAGATAGCTGTTGTGGCCCGGCGTATGCCCGTGCTGGGCGACGCTGCGGATGCCCGGCGTCAGTTCGGTATTGCCATCGAACGGCTTGAACTTGCCGGCCTTCACGTACGGGTTGACCGCGTCCTGCGCCATCTTGAAGAACGGCTTGCTGCCTTCCGCCGCGGCGGCCATGGTGGCTTCGTCGAGCCAGAAGCCGGCGTCGGCCTTGTCGGCGCGCACGATCGCGTTTGGGAAATTCGGCTTGCCGCCGGTCGACAGGTTGCCGACGTGATCGCCGTGCAGGTGGGTGATGTAGATCTCGTCGACCTGGGCCGGCGTATAGCCTGCGTTCTTGAGGCTCTGCATCAGCTTGCCGCCGTCCGTGCCCATGCTGCCGCCGCCGCCCGTGTCGATCAGCACGAGTTTCGTGCCGGTGTTGACGAGGAATGCATTCATCGACGTGGTCACCGGCTCATGGATGTGCGCGGCGGCGAGGTCCTGCGTGATCTGCTCGCTGCTGCGGCCCTGCAGCAGCTTGGTCGGTTCGAGGTTGAGCCAGCCGTCCGACAGCGCGGTCACTTCGAACGTGCCGACCGAAACGCGGTAGTAGCCCGGCTGCGTCTTGACCGCCGGCGCCGCGGCGAACACGGGGAAGGCGACGGCCGCAAGGACGGCAGGGGCGAAAAACAGTGTGGCCAGGCGATGCGTGACAAGCGTGCGGCGAGCGCGTGCGGACGGCATGGGGATTCTCCGGGAATCAGATCGTTGGCAGGGAGCGGATGTGACGGGAGGCAGATATCGAAATCGACCGCGGCAAGCGTAAACGGCGGCCTGGCGGCGCGAAAGGTGGAAAACCGCCGGGTTTGTGGCGCCCCGCCAGCGCACAGCGGCACTGGACCGCTGCTACGGACGAGGCAAAGCGTGCACCGATACTCGCGAGGACTGCGTCAAGGCGCGGTCGCCGTCGGCGCGCCGCGCATGGACGAGGGGCGGTCTTCAGACGAGTTCGGGCTCGCGTCCCACGTCGATTCCGTCGGGCGGAGTCGGTGCCGCGTTGACCGCCTTGGTGATGCCGGCCAGCGTGGTGTTCGCTGTCTCGCGCGCCTGCCGGGCCTGCTCGCATTCGCGCCGCTTGTCGGGGCAGAGCATCTGCATGTAGTCGGCGTCGTAGTCGAAGCGTTCGACCAGGAAGTCGACGAACGCGCGCACCTTCGGCGACTGCACGCGGCCGCGCGGGAATACCGCATTGAGTTCGTACTCCGCCCCGGTCCAGGCCGGCAGCACGCGGCGCAGGTAGCCGGCTTCGACATAGGGTTTCACCATCACGTCGTTGGCCAGCATCAGGCCTTCGCCACAGACCAGCGCGCCACGCAGGCCGGCCGGATCGTTGGCGACGAACACCGGATCGACCCGGTGTTCGACCAGTCCGCTGCCGTCATTCAGCGGCCAGTAGAAGCTGCCGTTGCGGCGCTGCTTGCTCATGGCCAGCGTGCGATGGTGCTGCAGGTCGTCCGGATGCAGCGGCTCGCCGTGCTTTTTCAAATAATCCACACTGGCAAAGATCTGCGTGCGCAGGGTGGCCAGCTTGCGTGCGACGAGGTTGGAATCGGGCATCTGGCCGACGCGCAGCGCGATATCGATTTCCCGGTCGATGATGTCCAGCGGCTCGTTCGTGAGCAGCATTTCCACGCGGACTTCGGGATAGCGCGCGTGGAATTCGCCGAGCAGCGGCGCGATGCGCTCGATGCCGAAGGAGTAGGGCGCGGTGATGCGCAGCCAGCCGCGCGGTCCGCCCTGCAACTGGCCGACGGCGCTTTCCGCCTCGGCGAGTTCGCGCGCGATGCGCTGGCAGTGTTCGAAGTAGATGTTGCCGGCTTCGGTGAGGCCGAGCTTGCGGGTGGTGCGGTGCAGTAATTGCGCGCCGAGGCGCGTTTCGAGTTCCTGCACCTTGCGGCTGACGGTGGTCTTGGGCAGGCGCAAGGTCTTGGCGGCGGCGATGAAGCTGCCTTGCTCCACCACTTTGACAAAGATCAGGGTGTCGTTGAGATCGCGTGACATGGCGGAACCTCCGATCGAAGGGGGGTGGGCCATTGGCCCACTGCGGGGACAATTATTCCCCGAATTGGCGGCTAATCAAGCGCCGTGTTGAGGACTACCTTGTGTCGCATCGTAGTCAGCGAGACCTGCAATGCCCTTCGCCACGTTCCGCCGCCTGCTGTTCGCCGTCGCCGCCGCCATTGTGCTGGCGGGCTGGTGGCTGCGCTCGTCAGCTCCCCGTTTGGCCGCGATTCCCGAGGCTGCAGCTCGTTTTGCGCTGTTCTTTGGACTGCTCGGCCTGACCGTATTGTCCGCCTCCACGGACGATGCCCGCCGTGCACCGCGGCGCCGCCGGCCCTACGCCATCGTCCCGTTTACGGGAGAAAAAATCCCATGACCGGGACAATGCTTTCGCCGCTGGTCGTGCTCGACGCGGCTGGTCCCATCGGTGGCGGTGTCGTCGCTGCGGCGGTTGCGGCGCATTGGCCGCTGGTCGCGGTCGAATCCGATCCGGCCGCGCTGCGCGCATTGGCCGCGGCCTATCCGCAGGCCGCGCTGACCTTGCTGCAGGGCAGCGCACGCGATGAGGCGTCCGCGACCGAACTTTCTGCTGCGCTGCGGTCGCTCGACCTGCCGCTGGGCGGCGTCATCGCCGCCGTCGACGGCGGACTGCTGCGCGGGCGCCTGCTCGATCTGCCGGTGGATGCAAGCTGCCGCCGCTTCGAGGCCGCACTGGCGCCGCAGCTCGCCGCGGCGCGTCATCTGCTGCCTCTGCTCGCCGACGGCGACCGCGGCGCCGGCTATGTGCTGATCGGCGGTCCCGGCGGCGTGCATCCCTGGGCCGGCTACGGCCATCCGTCGGTCACGGAGGCGGCGCTGCGCATGCTGGCGCGCGTGCTCCATTGCGAGGCGCGTGCGCTCGGCGTGCGCGTGCAACTGCTCTCGCTCGATACGCCCGCCTGGGGCGTGCACGCGGGCCTGCCGCGGGCGGACTGGCCGAGTGCGCTCGATATCGGCCGGCATGCGCTCGATCTGTTCGGCCCCGGCGCGCCGACCGACGCGATCGTCGAGATCAGCGCGAAGCGAGCGGTCGCCGTTCGCCACGACATCTTTCCTCCGGGCAGCGACCGGCGCGACGCGCGCGCGCTGCCCGACACCGTTTCGAACACGTCACATCACGAGGTTTCGCCATGACTGCGCATACCCCTTCCAACCCGAAACACCTGTCGCGCGTCGCCACGCGCCTGTCGCTGGTCGCGCTCGCGCTGGTCGCGGCGATGAGCGTCGGCCTGTCCGGCTGTTCCAGCACGGCCGCACCGGCCGCGCCGCCGCCGCCCGATGTCAGCGTCGCGGCCGTGATCGAAAAACCCGTGCGTCAGTGGGACGACTTCACCGGCCGCATCGCGGCGGTCGAAATGGTCGAACTGCGCGCCCGCGTCAGCGGCTATGTGCAGCGCGTCGCCTACCAGGAAGGCCAGGAGGTCAAGAAAGGCGACCTGCTCTTCGTGATCGACCCGCGACCGTATCGCGCCGTGCTCGATCGCGCGCAGGCCGAACTCGATCGCGCGCGTGCCGAATCGCGTCTGGCGCAGGCGCAGGACGCGCGTGCGCAATCGCTGATCGAAGCCAAGGCGATCTCGCGCGAAGAATTCGAGACCCGCAAGGCCGCCACAGCGCAGGGCGGCGCTGGTGTACGCGCCGCCGAAGCCGCGGTTGCCGCGGCGCAGCTGGACCTGACCTTCACCGAAGTGCGCTCGCCGATCGACGGGCGCGCCGGACGCGCCGCCATCACGCAAGGCAATCTCGCCCAGGCCGACGCGACCCCGCTGACCACGGTCGTGTCGCAGGATCCGGTTTACGTCAACTTCGAAAGCGACGAACAGGCTTACCTGCGCTACCTCGAACTGGCGCGCAAGGGCGAACGCAGCGGCAGCCACAACCCGGTGCGCGTCGGCCTGGCCAACGAAACCGGTTATCCGCACGAAGGCACCGTCGACTTCGTCGACAACCAGGTCGACGCGGCCACCGGCACGATCCGCGCGCGCGCCATCCTGCGCAATCCGGACCGCGTCTTCACGCCCGGCCTGTTCGCACGCGTGCAGCTCGAAGGCAGCGCCGAGTTCCAGGCGCTGCTGATCGACGAAAAGGCCGTGCTGACCGATCAGGACCGCAAGTACGTCTACGTGCTCGACGCGCAGAACAGGGCCATGCGCAAGGATGTCGTGCTCGGCCGCACCGTCGAGGGCCTGCGCGTCGTGCAGTCGGGCCTGCAGGCGCAGGAAAAAGTCATCGTGCACGGTGTGCAGAAGGTCTTCTTCCCGGGCATGCCGGTCACGCCGACGCTGATCGAGATGGGCGCCGCGGCGCCGCAGCCGCAGCAGGTCGCCGCACAGTAGGGAAGTTCTGAACACGCTTTTGGAGTGCCGCTTTTGTGATCTACACCAGATCTCCACAACCCCGCCAAACGCCTGCTTTGCAGGCATTTGGCCGCCCGGCCCGTTGGGCGTTCAGAGTGATCAGAACCTGCGGTTCTGATCAATCACTCTTCACCCCCCTTGACTCAAGGGGGCTCCAAAAGCACCGGCTACTTCTGCTTCGTTCATACGCTTCGTAGTGGCCTGAGGAAGCGGCGTGTCGCCGCCGCCGTGATCATTTCGCCGACGCGTCGCCGCCAGCGCCGTGAAGGCCCCGTATTGCAAGGATTCCACTCATGGATTTCTCCCGCTTTTTCATCGACCGGCCGATCTTCGCGGCCGTGCTGTCCATCGTCATCTTCGCCGCTGGCCTGATCGCGATCCCGCTGCTTCCGATCGGCGAGTATCCCGAGGTCGTGCCGCCGTCCGTCGTCGTGCGCACCGTGTATCCGGGCGCGAACCCCAAAGTCATCGCCGAGACCGTCGCTACGCCGCTGGAGGAATCGATCCGCGGCGTCGAAGGTCTGATGTACGTGAAGTCGGTCGCCAGTTCCGACGGCGTATTGCAGATCACCGTCACCTTTCGCGCCGAGGTCGACGCGGACGAGGCGACCGTGCGCGTGCAGAACCGCGTCAATCAGGCGCTCGCGCGTCTGCCCGAGGACGTGCGGCGCCAGGGCGTGACCACGCAGAAGCAGTCGCCGGTCTTCCTCATGGTCGTGCACCTCGTGTCGCCGACCGGCAAGTACGACACGCTGTATCTGCGCAACTACATGCGCATGAACGTGAAGGACCAGATCGCGAGCATCCCCGGCGTCGGTGAGGCGCAGCCGTTCGGCGGCGGCGACTACGCCATGCGCCTGTGGCTGGATCCGGACAAGGTCGCTTCGCGTGGCCTGACCGCCGGCGACGTGGTCCGCGCGGTGCGCGAGCAGAACATCCAGGTCTCCGCCGGCCAGCTCGGCGCCGAGCCCATGCCCAACGGCAGCGAGTTCCTGACCCTGATCAATGCCAAGGGCCGCCTGAGCTCGACCGAGGAGTTCGGCAACATCGTGCTCAAGAGCGGCGAAGGCGGCGAGATCGTGCGTCTGGCCGACGTCGCGCGCATCGAGCTGGCCGCCGGCGACTACTCCATGCGTGCGCGCCTCGACGGCATGAATGCCGCGGCGATCGGCGTGTTCCAGGCGCCCGGCGCCAACGCATTGCAGATCCGCGACGAAGTGATCCGGCGCATGGACGAGTTGTCCAAGCGCTTCCCGCCGGGTATCGAGTACAAGTCGATCTACGACACCACGATGTTCGTGCGCGACTCGATCAAGTCGGTCGTAACGACGCTGTTCGAGGCGACACTGCTCGTCGTGCTCGTCGTGATCCTGTTCCTGCAGACCTGGCGCGCTTCGATCATTCCGCTGCTGGCCGTGCCGGTGTCGGTGGTCGGTACGTTCGCCGCACTCTACCTGCTCGGCTTTTCCATCAACACGCTGACCTTGTTCGGCCTCGTGCTCGCGATCGGCATCGTCGTCGACGACGCGATCGTGGTCGTGGAGAACGTCGAGCGGCACATCGAAAAGGGAGCGTCGCCGCTGCACGCGGCGCACCTGGCGATGCGCGAGGTCTCCGGCCCGATCATCGCGATCGCGCTGGTGCTGTGCGCGGTGTTCGTGCCGATGGCGTTCCTGAGCGGCGTCACGGGCCAGTTCTACAAACAGTTCGCGGTGACGATCGCGATCTCCACGGTGATCTCGGCGATCAACTCGCTGACCCTGTCGCCGGCCCTGGCCGCGCGCTTGCTCAAGCCGCACGGCGCGCCGAAGGATGCGCCGACGCGGCTGATCGACCGTGCGTTCGGCTGGCTGTTCCGTCCGTTCAACCGGTTCTTCAACACGAGTTCGGCGCGCTATGAAAAAGGCGTCTCGCGCGTGCTCGGCCGGCGCGGCGTGGTGTTCGCCGTCTATGCGGTGCTGCTGCTGTCCACCGGGCTGATGTTCCAGATCGTGCCGCGCGGCTTCATTCCGGTGCAGGACAAGTCCTACATCATCGCCGGCGTGAAGATGCCGGAAGGCTCGTCGATCGAGCGTACCGACGCGGCGCTGAAGAAGATCGCCGACGTGGCGATGCGCATCGAAGGCGTCGCCAACGAAGTCGCGTTTCCCGGCTTGAACCCGTTGCAGTTCAGCAATACGCCGAACATCGGCGTGACGTTCTTCAACTTGAAGCCGTTCAGTGAACGCAGCCGCAGCGCGGCGGAGATCAACGCCGAACTCAGCATGAAGATCGCCGCCATCCAGGAAGGCCTCGCGTTCTCGCTGCTGCCGCCGCCGATCCAGGGACTCGGCAACGGCTCGGGCTATTCGCTCTATGTCGAAGACCGCACCAACCTCGGTTACGGCGCGCTGCAAAGCACGGTGCAGGCGTTCCAGGGCGCGGCGATGCAGACGCCGGGTCTCGGCTTCGTCAACAGCAGCTACCAGGCCAACGTGCCGCAGCTCGACGCCGAGGTCGACCGCGTCAAGGCCAAGGCGCAGGGCGTGCCGCTGAACGAGTTGTTCGACACGCTGCAGACCTATCTGGGTTCGGCTTACGTCAACGACTTCAACCTGTTCGGCCGCACCTGGCAGGTCATCGCGCAGGCCGACGGACCGTTCCGCGACAGCGTCGAGGACATCGCCAACCTGCGCACGCGCAACGTCAACGGCGAGATGGTGCCGATCGGCAGCATGGTCAAAGTGCAGCAGACCTTCGGTCCCGATCCGGTCATCCGCTACAACGGTTATCCGGCCGCCGACCTCATGGGCGAAGCCGATCCGACGCTGCTGTCCTCCGCCCAGGCGATGGAAAAACTCGAGGAACTCGCCAAGCAGGTGCTGCCCAACGGCATGGCGATCGAGTGGACCGACCTGAGCTACCAGCAGGCCTCGCAGGGCAACGCGGCGCTGATCGTGTTCCCGCTCGCGGTGCTGCTCGCCTTCCTCGTGCTGGCCGCGCTGTACGAAAGCTGGACGCTGCCGCTCGCGGTGATCCTGATCGTGCCGATGTGCATGCTGTCCGCGCTGATCGGCGTCTGGATGACCGGCGACAACAACGTGTTCGTGCAGGTCGGCCTGGTCGTGCTGATGGGACTGGCGTGCAAGAACGCGATCCTCATCGTCGAATTCGCGCGCGAACTCGAGATGCAGGGCCGCAGCATCGTCGAAGCCGCGCTGGAATCCTGCCGCCTGCGTCTGCGCCCGATCGTGATGACCTCGATCGCGTTCATCGCCGGCACCGTGCCGCTGCTGTTCGCTCACGGCGCCGGTGCCGAAGTGCGCCAGGCCACGGGCATCACTGTGTTCGCCGGCATGCTCGGCGTCACCCTGTTCGGCCTGTTCCTGACGCCGGTGTTCTACGTCGCGCTGCGCAAGCTCGCAGGCACGAAGCTCGGCAGCCACGAAAGCCCGTCGCTGGAGATGGTTCATGCATAAGTTCACTTATTCACGCCTTCGTCTGCCGGCGCTTTCGCTGCTCGCGCTCGCATTGAGCGCCTGCGCCGTCGGTCCGGAGTTCGTGCGGCCGACGACGGACACCTCAGCGGCGTTCGCCCGCGCCGACACGCCGGCGAGCGCCGAAACGGCGCCCGTCGACCTGCTCGAATTCTGGCGCGGCTTCGAGGATGCGCAGCTGACCGCGCTGGTCGAAACCGCGCTCGCGGAAAACCACGATCTGAAGATAGCGCTCGCGCGCTACGACCAGGCCAATGCGCTGCTGCGCGGCGCGAAGTTCGACCAGTTCCCGACCGTGACGGCCGCCGCCGAAGCGGCACATGCGTTGTCCTCGGCCGACCAGGCTCCGGGCCTGACGCGGGCGCAGCGCGACGGCGAACGCTACAGCGCGGGCATCGCCGCGAGCTGGGAACTCGACCTGTTCGGCCGCATCCGCCGCGGCGTCGAGGCGAGCCGCGCGGATGCCGCAGCCAGCGCGGCGGACCTGCAGGCACTGCAGGTCGCCGTTGTCGGCGAAGTGGCACGCACCTACGTCGAATTGCGCGGCCTGCAGGAGCGCCTGCGCGTCGCGCAGGAAAACGCGGGCACCCAGCGCGAAACCTTGGGTCTCGTCGACACGCGCGTGAATGCGGGGCGCGGCACCGGGTTCGACACTGCCCGCGTGCGGGCGCAGCTCGAAGCGACGCAGGCACGCGTGCCTGCGCTCGAAGGCGCGGTCGCGGTCGCGATGCACAGGCTGGCCGTGCTCACGGGCCGGCCGCCGGCGGCGCTGATCGCGGACTTCACGCCGCAAGGCCCGTTGCCATCTTTGCCGGCCCTGCTCGATCCGGGCACGCCGGGCGACGTGCTGCGCCGCCGCCCCGACGTCATTGCCGCCGAATATCGTCTGCATGCGGCCACCGCGCGCATCGGCGTCGCTACGGCCGACCTGTTCCCGCGCTTCACGCTGGGCGGACTGCTGGGTACCCAGGCGATCGACAGCAGCGCACTGTTCGAAGGCGGCAGCGCGACGCACCTCGTCGCACTCGGCATCGACTGGTCCTTCCTCGACCTCGGCCGCGTCAATGCGCGCATCGCCGCGGCTGATGCGCAGGCGGAAGGCGAGCTCGCGAACTATCGCAAGAGCGTGCTGCTCGCACTGGAAGACACGGAGAACGCGCTCGTGCGCTACGCCCACGCGCGGCGCGAGGACGCGCATCTCGACCGCGCCGCCATCGACAGCGCCGAGGCCGCACGCCTGGCGCGGCTGCGTTTCGATTCCGGCGCGGCCGACCTGCTCGAAGTGCTCGATGCCGAGCGCACGCGCCTGCAGGCCCAGGACGCGTTCGTCGACGCGCGCACGCGCAGCATCGTCGGCGCGATCGGCGTGTACAAGGCGCTCGCCGGCGGATGGCCCGGCACGCTGCCGTTGCGCGAGCCGATCGCCGGGCGCTGAACGGTATGGAGCAGCCACGGCGCGCGGTGGCCGGCGTCGCGCGTGCGTCGTGGCTGCCGCGAATCGGCGGCGCGCGACGATGCGCGCGCGGCGCACCCGCAGCGCGCGCGTCGAAAGTCGCGCGGAGTAGCGGTATCGACCCCCGCATCCGCGCGTTTGCCGAATCTGCGGGTCATGTCTGGCCTTGCAGGGAAACGCGGCGGTTCGCGGCGTTAGAGATCGCAGTCCGCGGCGCGTCGCATCCGATTCACGCCAGTGTCCCTTTCGGCCGTCATGCTGTGCGCAACGGTGGCAACACGGCCATCCCCTGATGGACGCTGCATGCCCCGTCGCCGCACCGGTGCCCGCGCACTGAAATCCTGGACGTCCGCGATGCGTGCCGCGTTGCGGCTCGCCGGAACCGTATCGGCGGCGAACCGGCGCCTTGCCACAGCGATCGGAACGACGCCGACAAAGGCCAAACCCGCTGCGAAGAAGGTCGCGGAAAAGACAGGCAAGCGCAGTGCGACGAAACGCAGCGTGGCAAAGAGCGGCACGGCGAAGAGCAGTACTGCTACTCGCGGCGCAAAGTCGATCGGCACATCGCGCAAACGGACCGTCACCGAATCGCCGGCATCCGCGCAGATGCTACCTGCGGTTGCCGACACGCTGCTTGTCGGCGCGATGGAGACGGGCCGCTTCCGCAACGCGTCGGGCACGCGTGCCTATCGCCTCTACCGACCGGGTACGCCGCCGCCAGCAGGAACGCGGCCACCGCTGATAGTGATGCTGCACGGCTGCACGCAGGACGCCGAGCGCTTCGCGGCGACGACGCACATGCCTGCGGAAGCGGAAGCCTACGGCTGCTGGGTGCTGTATCCCGAGCAGTCCGTCAGCGCGAACCGTCATCGCTGCTGGAACTGGTTCGATCCCGCGCACCAGCAGCGCGGCGCCGGCGAGCCGGCCATACTCGCCGGCCTGGTCAAGAAGTTGATCCGCATCCACGGGCTGGATGCCGGTCAAATCTTCGTCGCCGGTCTTTCCGCCGGTGGCGCGCTGGCCGTGGTGCTGGGCCGCACCTATCCGGACCTGTTCCGCGGTGTCGGCGCCTGCGCCGGCATGCCGTATGCCTCCGCACGTACCGCGACGACTGCGGTGCTCGCGATGCGCGGACGCCACCGGCCGGCGCACGAGACCGACGATGCGACCGGCGCGGCCGCGCGGCCCGTGCGCACCGTGGTGATCCACGGCGAGCGTGACCGCATCGTCGTGCCACGCAACGCCGACGCACTGGTCGCCCAGGCTCTGCAGCCGTTCGGCGCGACAGCGGCCAACAGCGAGTCCGGTATTTCCAGCGGCCGGGCGTTCACGCGCATCCGGCATCGGACAGCCGAAGGACGCGTCGTAGTGGAACAGTGGAAAATTGGCAGCGCGGGACACGCCTGGCCCGGCGGCGCCGTCGGCGCGTACTCCGATCCGCTCGGACCGGACGCATCGGCGATACTGCTGCGGTTTTTTCTCGGTGCGACGACTGACGAGCTTGGTCATCGCGTTGCCGCTGCCGCGTCTACCGGCTCCGAAACCTGACCTTGCCGGCCGCGCTGCCGCCGATCCGCCGGAGCAGGGCGGGCAGGGCACGCGCATAGGCACGCGGCAGGCCGACCTCCCAGAGCAGTTCCGCGGCATCGATCGGTGCATCGCGATCCTGCAGATACCACGCAATCCGGTCGCGCGGCGCATAAGGGATCTGCGCCTGCCGTGAATCCATGACCTGAACCTCGTCGCCGATGCGTACCGTGCCGGCCGCGGTGACACTCGCCAGATAGCCGCGCTGATGCAGCAGCGCCTTGGCCGAGGCAAGAGTGGTGACGCGCGCACACGGTTCACAGTGAAAGGTAAGGCGCAGCTCGGCCGTTCCCACGCGCAGCATCGTGCCCGACGGCAAATCGTAGAAGCCGTCGCCGCCGAACACCGCGTTCTCGCGCAAGTCACCGGGCCGCAGACCGAGGCGCCGAAGGCTCTCGCGTTCGACGAGCAGCAGATGACGCAGCGGAGCGGCGCGCTGCGCGCCTTCGATGCCCGCCACGGGATCGAGCTGCAGCGCGGTGCGCTGCTCCAGGGCAAGCCCTGGCTGCCGCTTGAGCATCAGGTGCTCGACGATCATCGGGTTCGATGGCGATGGCGATGGCATATGAGCTGCGCTGTCCGTGGAGGGAAGGAACGCATGCGCAGCATGCAGTGAAGTCGATAGTTCGAGCCAGGCTGCTCTACGCAGCTATCCGGATCTTTCGATCGATACCTTGCCGCAAAGTGGGTAACGAAAACATCATCGAACGGCCGTCCCGGCGCCGCTTGTGTACGCAAAGTCGTAACGCGGCACTAACAGCTTCGAGCGCATAGTGAGGACGATCCCTCCGAACCCTGCCTCTCTCGCAGCGTTCATCGACGACACAGCGTCGTCCCATCGTTTGGCTCGCCACTGTCGATTGCGTCAGCAAGGTCACCCGATTCTGTGTCGGGGGCGACCGCACGTCTCGCGCGATGTGCCACGCCGGTTGCGCGCTCTCCCCCGCAAACAAAGCCACGGACGGTTTCGCAGGAGTACTTCCATGAACAGTTCGAACATCACCGCGCCGGGCGACACGTCCTTGCGCGACATCACCGTCGTAGTCCCTGACAAGGCAGCCACCGAAGCGGCGGTCGACGCTCCGACGGACCCGAAGATCGACAACGACGCTGGTGACAAGATCAACGGCTCCGGCGACAAGATCAACGCCGCTCCCTCGGTTGTCAAATTCCGCATCAACGATAAGCGCGGCGCGAAGCGCTGATTCGCGTGCCGGCGACGTCGATCGAGGCGGTTCGCTTCATCCATCGAATTCCGATACTCCGCGTAGGCTCCAAAGGCTCCTGTCATGAATAGTCATCCCAACAAAAGCGGAAAACGGACTCCTGGTTCCGACGCGACGAAACGACGCTCGCAGCGGTCGACGCGCACACCGATATGGCAACGCCTGCTTCAGCGCCTGTCGCAGTTGTTCGGGGGCAATGTGGAAGGCCGGACACCGAGCAAGGTGCCGATCACGGCCAAGCAACGTCCCGTCAGACGCGCAGGAAAATAGAAGGCACGAGATATCGATGGTGCGCAGCATGACGGCTCGCCGCAGGCGAGTCCGGAGCATCCTGGCAAGCTGACCGAGGTAGTCATGGACACGGCAACGCACATGGACTTCAGCACGAGGCGACAGCTGAATGCGGCCCCGGAAGCGCCGCGCCCGTTGCCGCGCGACCCGAGCGCCACCCTCATGTACGACCACATGCGGTTCGACATCGAGGCCTGCGCGGCCATCTACCGAATCGGTGACGACCTGCGTGACGCGCTGCGCTCACTGGTCCAGACAAGCCGGACTGATCGCACGACAGTGGTCTCGGCGATCCGCGACGCGACGGCGAAATGTCGCCGCGAGACCGGACGGATAGCGGCAGCCGCGCGAGTCCACGCGGCCCGGCGCGGAACAGGCCTGGGTCTGTCCACCCTGGTGGCCCTGGCCGATCTGCAGTTCGCCGGCCGGAGTCTCGATGCCGTCGCGAACGACGAACTCGGTGAGATCGCAGGTCTGCTGACCAGTGCGGAGGACATCGCATCGAGCATGTGCCTGCGCGATCAGGCGACGTCCGTCGCGCTGCACATGAAGCATCCGGCGCTGTTGGGCAACTTCGATATTGCGACGGCGTAGCGCCGTTGGAATTGAGGCGGATAGCGTTACTGCGATGCTGTCGCTACCAGGATATCGCCGACATAAGGCGAATGCTTGTCGTCGCGCGGGTGCTGCGGCCGTTTGCCTAAACGTTGGCCGACGACGAGTCCAGCGTCTCCAACGATCGAAAATTCACGCACGCCCGGCGCCGGACCCCGGAAAGGGTGCTCCCATGGGCAAGCTCCGCTTGCAGCGTTCGACTGAGAAAGGGGTTTTTCCCCTTTCTCAGCAACACGCGGGCGTTGCTCAGTCCCAGCGATAGCCGACCTTGGCGTAGGCGAAAGCGCCGTTGAAACCGAACGGCGCATTGCGCGGATACACCAGCTGGCCGCCGTTGGACGTGGCGAAGTAGAACTCGTCCGGATACGCGTCGAAGATGTTGTCGGCGCCGAGAGCAAAGTTCCATGCGTCGAGCTGATACGCCGCTGCCAGATCGACCGTCCATTTCGCGCCGAAGGTCTGGTCCAATGCAGCGTTCGCATTGAGCGCGCTGAACTCGCCATAGCGCGTTGCCGTGCCGGAGAAACTCCAGTCCCCGGTCTTCCATACCGCGCCCAGCAGGGTCTTGTCGCGGGGTGCGCCGACGGTGATTCGTCCCTGTTCCACGCGGCCGATGCGCTGCAGATTGAGGCCGCCTGCGGTGAGTTCCGGCGGATTCGGTGCGATCTTCTCTATCGTCGTCTTGGAATAGTTGTAGCCGACGGTCCAGTCGACCTCGCCCGAAGGCAGCACCCATTTGTACGTGCCGACGATGTCTACGCCAGTCGTTTTGGTATCGACCGCATTGGTGAAATAACGGCCGCCGGTGACGCCGAAAATGCCGCGCGTTTCGAGAAAGGCGGTCACGGGCGCACCGATCAGGTTTTCCGACAGGATGATGCGATCGTCGATGTCGATGCGGTAGGCATCCACCGTCACGTACAGTCCGTCGAGCGGCGACAGCACGAGACCCAGGCCGTAGTTCGTCGACTCCTCGGCCTTGAGCGGTTCGGCGCCCAGCGCGATCGCGGTCGGATTGTCGACGGAGAAGGTACGCACGTCGAACGGCACGCCGCCGATGAAGTTTGTCGCCGTGGACTGGAAAAACTGTTGCTGCAGCGACGGGGCACGGAAGCCGCTGGACGCAGTGCCGCGCAGCGCGACGGCGTCGCTGAACGCGTAGCGTGCCGATACCTTGCCCGACGTGGTCGTGCCGAAATCGCTGTAGTCCTCGTAGCGCGCGGCAACCCCGGCCGAAAACGAGTCGGTGATGTCGGCTTCGAGGTCGGCGTAGAACGAACCGCTGTGGCGGTCGTGATGTCCTGCGTCCTCGGGCTTGAAGCCCGGGAACACCTGTGCGCCCGGCGGCGTGTTGACGGGACCGTCGCCGTCGACGTACGAGCCGAGTTCGCCCGGGCTCTGGTTGAACTTTTCCTCGCGCCATTCCGCGCCGAACGCGAAAGTGATCGGGTACTTGAGCCAGCCGGCCTCGAGCGGCCGGGAGATGTCGAGATTGGCCACGTTCTGCGTCACTTCCAGGCTGCCGGCGTAGAACTGCCGCGGCGAGGTCGGCCCCAGGCTGCGGTTGAGCGTGTTCTGGATGTCGAAACCGAGCTTGTTGTAGCCGTAGTTGTAGCTTAGGTCGTATTTCCAGTCGCTGCCCAGCTCGCCGCGCAGACCCGCGACCGTGGAACGGTCCTTTGCCACGTTGTGGATATTCGGCAGAAATCCGTTCGGATAAATCGCCGGAATGTTGCGCGGGTCGCCGGCGGGGCGGAAGAAGCCGTTGGACACCACGTCGCGATTGCTAGCCGCGCCGAACGAGTAGAGCGTGGCGCGCTCGCCGACACCGAACTCGCCGTTGTACGACACCGCGCCCTGCTCGATCTCCGGATCGCCGTAGCGCTGCACCACGCGGTCGTAAGGCGGCGCCGCGGGTCCCGGCGCGCCGGTATACGGGCGGGCGCGGTCGGTCTGGTCGTCGTGTCCGGCTTGCCCGGCCAGATGCAGAAAACCTCGCTCGCCGAAATCGATGCCCGCATCGCCTGACAACTGCTGCTGCTCGCCGTCGCCGGCGGTGTACTGGCCGTAGCGCGCGGTGAGACCGCCGCCACTGCCGCTGCCCTTGAGCACGATGTTGATCACGCCGGCGATGGCATCCGATCCGTACTGCGCGGACGCACCGTCACGCAGTACCTCCACGCGCGCGATCGACGCGATCGGAATGGCATTGAGGTCGACCGGCGAAGAGCCGCGCCCCTGGCTGTCGTTGAGGTTGATCAGCGCCGTCGTGTGCCGGCGCTTGCCGTTCACGAGCACCAGTACCTGGTCCGGAGCAAGACCGCGCAGTTGCGCGGGCTTGACCGCGTCGGTGCCGTCGGAAATGGCCGGCCGGGGAAAATTCAGCGACGGCAGCACGCGCGACAAGGCCGTCGCGAGTTCCACCGTGCCGGTCGCCTCCAGTGCTTCGGGGGTAACGATATCGATAGGCGCCGTCGATTCGGCCACGGTACGGTCCGTGACGCGAGTGCCGGTCACGATGACGGTTTCGAGCGAATCGGGGCTTTCGGCGGGAACCTGGGCTGCGGCGGGCAGCGCCGCCAGAGCGACGGCGATGGCTAGGGTCAGATGGCGCGTGCGGGACATGGAAGCTCCTCGGCAGTGACGGAAATCGATGGTTGTCGGGAGCCGCGCTTTCCCCTGTCGCGGCGGTATTCGGGGAAATCTGACAAATGCAGACCTCGCGGCCATCTCCACACCTGTACGGGAGCGGCCGGATTTCCGGAGAGGATCATAGCTCGTTCGATGGCAGCCGGTTTTCGAACTCTATCGGCGGGAGACCGCCATTGGAACTGTGCCTTCGTTTCGGATCGGAGCAGTTTTTTCACAAGTCGAACACGCTGCCTGCGCTCGTCAGCTCGGCAGCCTGCTCCCGAAGAGGTATAGAGATGTAACCGTGCGGCCCTCCCATCTTCCAACGGCGATCGTAGAGTCACACCACTTCGCCGACCAAAGATCCCGCACACAGACGATGCCAGTCGGTACCGGTACACAGCCACGCTAACGCCAGCGCATCGATCTGGCACGTGCGATAGCTGTTTCGCGGCCAGACCAAACGCTCTTCGCGCAGACGTCGCATGCACCTCTACGCACCCTGCGCATCAGCCCGGATCTCCTTGATCGGACCGGTGACATCGAGTACCAACGGACGCGTCCGCGGACTCGAGCGCCCTATCGATCCAGCGGAAATGCCAGCAGGTCCGACAATGTTTCGAGAAGCTCGATGTCGGCGTCTTCGCGATGCGGTGCGAGGCTGAAGTGACAGGCAGAGCCGATCACCTGGCCGCCGATGGTTCGCAACGGCACGCCGATGTAGGAGCGTACCTCGGATCGCGCTGGATGCGTGGCCAGAGCGGGATCTTCAAGCGCATCGTCGATGCGGATGAAGCGCCCGCCAACCTTCTGAAACAGGCAATAGGTCGCTGACAACGGCACGTCAGGAGGCAGAATCGATTCGTCGGGATTTTCCCGATCGAACACGCACACAGCGCGGAGCATGTCTGCATGGAAGCGATAGACCGACGTGAATCGGAACCCGGTGCCGCTGTTGAGATAACTCAATGCCGCTCGTGTACCGCCGGCAGCAAATGCCGCACGCAGAGCGGATCGAGACTGAGGCGCGATGATGGTTGGCATGCTCGGCACCAATCAGGACGCCTTCGATCGTACCGCGGGATGATCCTGGGCGCACGGTTTGTCTGCGCCGCGATCGCTGGTGCGTGAGTTGACCCGATTCACGGGCGATTCCATTGGCCTTATCAACGCGACAGAGCTTTTCGTGGCAATGGAAAGCGAAAACCAGATGCGATTGCTCACCGCAGGCTTGTTCTTGCCAGCCATTTCGCACCTGTCGTTCGGCCGGTAGCCCCTCGCAATCGATTCGAAACCGCAGCCGTCAGCGGCGCCGCACGGTCATGAGTTTATAAAAGTGTAAAACCGCGATGGCTGGCTCGACGTAGCTAGCAACCCATGCTGGCTGGTCACTTTGACGCTGATCGCGCCAAGCTGATCAGGTGCCACCGGGGAGAAGTCACACTTCTGAGTTGTCCGGTGCGTGAATACGCCGCTGCCCGCACGCAGAAAGTTTTTCCTTCAACAGCAATGCGTTAACAGATGTCGACAAGGCTGACGCACTCGTGCGCCATTTTACGTTTTTCGTTAGTCCGACAGTCTTGATGGTCCGGCACGATGCAGCCGAACGATGTTTCACTTCAGTATGCGCTCTCGTTCTCGCAGCTAGCCGGCCGACATTCAGACGAAATCGGCGGCGCTTTCCTCCGGGTCGACGCAGATGATGCGTTGGCGTTTATCCAGCGGGTCGACGGTAAAGGGTTCTGCAATGCTATCGATGCCGCAGCACGCCGCTCAGGGGACAGGAATTTCGGACTTCGTTTAGGTGCCGGGCAGAGCCGACGAAAACTCGGACTATTGGGCACACTAATGGCGACAGCGTCCACGCTTGGGGATTCACTGGTCGCACTGTGTCGGTGGGGAGCGTTCGCGAACGCCTTGGGCGAAGCCGTCATAACCCAGGTGGAGGATGGCTTGCGCCTGCAGTGGATACCGTTCCGGTCCGTACCGCGTGCCGTTGCCGACGAGGCATTGGCCGGCTGGATCTCGATCATGCGTTCGTTGTCCGACGATGCGCCTGCGGTGCCTGTGCTTGAGCTTTCCGATGATTGCGTTGACCGGCGCTGGGTAGCCGAATCGACGCTCAACTGTCCTGTCAGAATGCGTGCGAAATACGATGCAGTCGTCCTTTCGTCGGAGCTTCTCGGCCATCGATTGCGTCGCTCAGATGCGACGTTTCACGCAAATTTGTCGGATTGCACGGAAGGCTGCGTTCGAGTCCTCCGTGCCCCACACTCATCATTCCTGCGCCGTGTAGCCTCGGTCATCCTGGAAGGTTTTCGCGACAGCCACGCGTCTGAGATGCAAACAGCTGAAGCGCTTGGCTTGACCACGCGAACATTGCAGCGGCGCTTGTCGACGACCGGGTTCAGTTTCAGGCAGTTGCGCGACCTGCTGCGCATGAGCATCGCGGCATTCCGTCTCGACTGCGATGGCAGCCGCGTCATCGATATCGCGCAGCAAATGGCATTTGCTGAGGAGGCGAGCTTCTGTCGCGCCATTCGACGATGGACCGGGCTGTCACCCCGCCAGATCGTGCGTTTGCTCAACGTGACGTACTGTCAATGCGGCAAGGAAGCGGTGCTTCGTCGATGAACCACGCATTCCTGCCAAAGAATTTATTGACTACGCTCACTTGATCGCCTCCGCGCCGAACGGTGGTATTGCGCGAAGTCCACAACACTTGGCGCTACCTTGGCCATCCGGGAATTTCGTCGTGGACTGGCCGCATGCGCGGTTCTTGGTCTCTGCAGCGGCCAGCCAACGGATTCGCATGCGATCCGGGCGAGCACTTCCGAATCCCGCCGCACTTCCGGCCTGCGCAACTATGGAGCGGTGATTCCACGTCGAGCGCGGACTGTCCGCGTTGCTGGTTTGCAAGGAAGGCCGCTTCGCTGTCGTTCCAGCGCGCGAAAGTTCGTTATACGAGACCGCGACAGGTCGTGCGTTCGGCTGCCGTCTTTGCCGGCTCCGATGCGCTCAGGCGTGTCGGCACGCCATCGCAACCCGGCGCTCCGTAACGCGCACTCATCGTGGAGCAGGCACGGAAAACGCTGCGTATAGCGGCGCGATGGTGTTCGCCGTTCCGCACAAATCTATCTGCCCTGCCACATGGGCTTCCTGGCACGGCGGAAACTCGGGGACTTCGCAGGTTCGTTCGATGCCGCCTGTAGCGGCACACATCAGTTCGCCCGTCCCCGGGTCAATCGCTCCACATACACGCAATCAGAGGTAGATATGCGAACCATCCATTT
Organism: Lysobacterales bacterium; assembly: GCA_038207515.1. GTDB lineage: Bacteria > Pseudomonadota > Gammaproteobacteria > Xanthomonadales > Rhodanobacteraceae > Tahibacter. The sequence continues at coordinate 216,269 of JBBQZR010000001.1, forward strand.
CCTGCTCATTTCCGGCTTCCTGGCCGCTACGCCGGCGCTCGGCGCCGCGAGGACTGTCTGTGTCGGAAGCTCGGCCGAGTTGTCAGCGGCCCTCGCCAACTTGTCGACCGCACCCGGCAATAGCGACAACGACGACATACGCATTCGCACTGGCACCTACATCGCGCCCATCGCGGGATGGGTGGGTACGGCGTCCGGAAGTCACGATCTTTCCATCCGCGGCGGCTACACGGATGTGAATTGCCTGGCACGTACCCAGGATGCGGCACTGACGGTGCTGGATGGCGGCAACGCTGCCGGCGTGCTGAAAATCAACGCGTTCTTCTCGCACACCGCGACCATCGAAGTCAGCGGGCTGACGTTCCAGAACGGCAATGGCAGCGCAGAATTCGAGTTCGCCACTGGCGGGCTCAAGATCAGCGACCCCGGTCCGATCAGCAACGGGAGCATCCTGGTCGAAGGGAACATCTTCCGCGACAACGTCGCCACCAATGCCGAAGGATCGCGAGCTGCCGGTGGCTTGCTTGCCGCGACGGATGGCCAGTCGTTGATCGTGCGCAACAATCTGTTCGTGGGCAATCGTGCGCCAGTCATCGCCGCCGCCTATGTGTTTTCCAACAATCAGGTCAACGTCAGCAACAACACGTTCACCGGAAACCAGGCTACCGATACGACGGCGCCGCAACGCGTGGTGATGGACTACTTCACGCTGACGAATCTGGCGCTGAGCAACAACATCTTCTGGGGGAATGCCGTTGGCGCTGGCGCATTCGACCTGAACTTCAGCGGCCAGACCCGGCGTGCCACGCTGGTCAACAACGACATCCAGGCATGGGCCGGAACACCGTTCGCATCGACCGGCGCTCTCTCTGTAGCGCCGGGCTTCATCAGCGAAACGAATTTCCGTCTGTCGCCGGACTCGGCGCTGATCAACGCAGGTGTGATCAATCCGCCCGGTGGCCTGGCCGCGGTGGATTTGGACGGCGCGCCGCGCATCGACGCGAGCGCGGTGGACCTGGGTGCCTACGAAACTAGCGGCCGCATCTTCGGCAACGGTTTCGAGCAACCCTGAACCATTGGGCTCGGCGCGTCGCAGAACCCGACGTGTTTCTCGTCGGACTGAAGTTTGGGCGGCAACGTCAAACCGCCTGCTTCGCTGCGACGGCGACGTTTCATCACATCTCGCGTCATGCGGCCGGAGATCACCGACAGGGCGCCGCCGCTCCGAGTACCGCTCGAGTCTGGTCAGCGCAGACGCCTGCTTCGTTACCGCGACACGACGTCCTTCTGTCTACATTTGAACCAGGTACAGCATGAAAGCCATCGTACTCAGCGCATTTGGCAGCGCCGACAACTTCGTGGAAGAGGATCTGCCGATGCCGGAACCCGGCGAAGGCGAGGTCAGGATTCGTGTCAAAGCCGTTTCGTTCAATCCCGTCGACTACCAGATCCGCAAAGGACTTTCAGAAAGCCGCCGGCTTCGATCGATGATCCTCGGGCGCGACCTGTCAGGCAGCATTGATGCCGTGCATGAGAGCGTCACCGAATTCCGCCACGGCGATGAAGTGTTCGCCTACGTCTGCGAACTTGCGAGCAGCGGTACGTATGCGGAGTACGTCTGCGTGCCGGCTCAGATTGTAGCTAGAAAGCCGCAGTCGCTTACGCACGAGCAGGCGGCTGCGGTCCCGGTGGCCGGCATCACGGCGAGCCTGGCTCTGGACAGGGCATGGGCGCGCCGCCCACGCTCGGTATTCGTCGCCGGCGGCGCAGGTGGCGTCGGCACGCTCTTTATTGCGCTGGCCGACGAGATTGGCCTGCGGAACCTGGTCACGACGGCGGGCAGCGCGCAAAGCCGTGCCTACCTCACGGGACGATGTCTATTGGCCGACGATCAGGTCGTCGACTACAACGACGCCGCGTTCGTCAAACAGGCCCTCCTGAAAAATGGCGGCGCGTTCGACCTGGCCTTGGACCTGGTTGGCGGAAGCATGCTGACGGCTTGCTGTGAGCTGCTTGCGGTCGACGGCCACCTGGCGTCGGTTACCGACGCGCCCTCCCGCGATGATTTCGAGATCCTGTTCCAGAAGAACGCCACGTTCCATTCGGTTGGCGCGAACGCCTACTCGTTGGCGGCCGATCGCACGGTATGGCGCAAATATCGGGACCTGCTGGACCGTCTGTCGCAGTCGTTCGACATCTATGCGCTGACGCCACCGCCGATAACTGTGCTCGGCACGCTTTCTGCCGAGGTCGTGAAGCGCGCTCATGGCCTGCTGGAAAGCGGAAGCGTTCAGGGCAAGCTCGTCATGACGTGCTAGTTCGTCATTCGTCCCTGACATGAGCAAGGCGAGAGGCGCAGACATGTCGTGGTAGCGGCCGCCGAGGGCGCGCAGCGATGCGTTGCTACAACGCGTGCGTCGAGGATCGTATTGGCACGCGCATGCGAATTCGACGCGGCGGCCGACAAATGCGCGCGTTCCATCACTGATTTATTCCTGCCGCGACGTGGAGTTCGTATGGATCTCAGGATCTCGCATCTGCTGGCGACTGTTCTCTGCGTGACCAACGCGGCGTCGGCCGGTTTTCCGGTCAACGGCGATTTCGACGTGGACCTCGCAAACTGGACTGTTTCCGGGTCGTGCCAGCCATTTTTCGACGAGGTTCTCGGTTCTCCACAGCGGGGTTCGCTGGGATTGAATTGTCTGCCGGTGACCGCGACAAGATCAGTTGTCACACAGTGCGTCACTCTCGCGGCTCCGACTGCAATCGACTTTTCGGTGCGCTGGTCATCGAATACCTCGCTTCCCGGCGCGAATACCGGCCGCTTCGGCTTCTTCGCGTTTGCTGGCAACAACTGCGAAGGCGAGAGTTTGGGCTTCTTTCCCACAGTAATGTCGGCAATCGTGCCGGGCTTCGCCTGCTGTGGTTCGGAATGGCGAGAAGAGTCGGTGACGAATCAGGCGCTGCCACCGACTTCCGGAAGCGTTCTCGTTTTGCTGAGCGCAGGAGCCGGTGACGTTCTGGTATTCGACCACGTCGTGCTTGAACGCTCGGTCCTGTTTTCCAACAGTTTCGAAGGCGTGTCGCCGTGAATCGGCGGGAGCGGCTGACCGTGGCGGCCGATGACCCTCGCGTTCGTCTGCCAGCGATGGCATGCGGGTAGCGCCGGGCGAGACGGTCGTTTACCTATACGGCTTCGTGGACGTGATCGACGCTGCCTGGCGCGTCAATATCCGCCTGCTGATCCGAAGCGGGCGCCCCAACAGCGCGACACGGCCGGCTTCGGGCCGCCGAGGAACACGTCGCTTGACATTAACGATTACGCATGTAATCTGGCGATCAACTACAGATGTAAACGGATGCGGTCATGTCAATCAGCGAAGCCGAAAGTGTAGTCATGGATGTGCTTTGGACGAAGCACCCGCTCACAGCAGACGAGGTGATCGAGGCGTTGAAGAAGCGCATGGACTGGCAGGAGTCGACGATCAAAACCTTGCTCAACCGACTGCTCAGGAAGCAGGCCATCGTGGCCGAGCGCGACGGCCGGCGCTATCTCTATCGCCCCGTGCTCAAGCGTGCCGACTACGTGCATCACGAAAGCAAAGGGCTGATCGACCGTCTTTTCGGTGGTCGCATCGCGCCTCTGGTTGTTCACTTTTCAGAACATCGTAAATTGAGCAAGCGCGACATAATGGAACTCAAGCGGCTGATCGAAGGACTGGATCATGACGACTGATTTTTTTGCACTCACGCTGTTCTCCGGCGGCGCGCTGCGCACGCTGCTCTGTGCGACGCTGGCGTCGAGTGCGGCGATCGTGCTCGTGCTGATGCTGCGCCGGCCGTGTTGCAGGATTCTGGGCGCTGCCGCAGCCTACGCAATCTGGATGCTGGTGCCGATAGCCGCTGCGGTCGCACTGGTTCCGCCGACGCTGCGCGTTGCGCCTGCACCGCTGACGCCGGCCGCGATCGGCGCCCCGGTGCCGATGTTCCAGGCCAACCCTCATACGTCGTCATTTTTGGCGCATGCCGATCTGGGACCGTGGCTCAGCATGGTCTGGGCTGTCGGCTTTCTGGCCGCCGTCGCCGTGTTCGTCTACCAGCAGCGACGTTTCATCCGCAGTCTTGGACGATTGTCGGTTGTCGGCCGGGATATCGTGCGCGCGCAGACCGCGTCCGGTTGTCCGGCGCTGATTGGTGCATGGCGGCCGCGGATCGTGGTACCGATAGATTTCGAGCATCGCTACAGCCCGAGCGAGCGTGAGCTGATTCTCGCGCACGAGCGTAGCCATCGCCTTCGCGGCGATGCGCAGTTCAATTTGCTGGCTGCCGCGCTGCGTTGTGTGTTCTGGTTCAATCCTTTTATTCATATTGCCGCGTCCCGGTTCCGTTTCGATCAGGAACTGGCGTGCGACGCCGCCGTCATCTCACGCTTTCCTCGTTCGCGCCGTTCGTACGCCGACGCGATGCTGAAAACGCAGCTGGTCGAATTCGGATTGCCGATCGGCTGCCATTGGCAATCTCTGCCGTTGTCGCAGTCCAATCACCCTTTGAAAGAGAGAATCCTCATGTTGAAGAAACCTCTACCGGGCCGCGTGCGCGCGACGCTGGGCGCTGCGATTGCGATAGGCTTCGTCGCGACAGGCAGCTATACCGCCTGGGCGGCACAGCCGGCGGTACGCATCGACGCGATCGCGGCATCAGCGTCGAGCCCGCTGGCCGACGCACTGCCGCGCATTCGTCGGAAGCATGCGCCCGAATACCCGCAGTCGATGGTCGACAGCGGTATCGAGGGCGTGATTGGCGTGCGGGCGTATATCGACTCGCAGGGAAACGTCACCGGTACGTCGATCGTTTTCTCGCATCCCGAAACCGTGCGGGTGCTGGAAGGGGCGGCAGTCGCATCGATTCAATCCTGGACTTTCGATCCCCCGATTTCTGGCGGCCGGCCGATAGCGAGTTCCATCGTGGTGCCGGTCCGCTTTCGCATCGACGGCCAAGACGACACGCCGATGCCGCCACTGCCCGCGGATGCCTGGGACGGCGTTATCGTTGCCCACGACTCGCCGTCGGCACCGATGGATGCGTCATCCCGGTCGTCGCCGAAAGTCGCGTATGTCGATTTTCCGGATTTCCCTCAGGACGGTCAGAATCCCGGCGATATCGCAAAGGTCATCGTCAAGATCCGTGTCGACGAGACCGGTATTGCGCGTTCGGCTGTGGTCGATTCGATGCAGCCGCCGGAACTGGACATCGACTTCGCCGCGTCCGCCATCGCTGCAGCCATGGAAGGACGGTATACGCCGGGCATCAGCAACGGCAGGCCGGTAGCCGACGATCTGCTGCTTGCGTTCACCGTCCAAAGCAATCTGCCCGCCGCGGACCGCTGACGGGGAACTTTGTTTCGCCGTGAACCGATCCGGCGGAGCAGCAATCGATGCTGCGCCGCCGGAATCCTTCGCAGCGCACGGTCACCCTATCGGAACCGTTCGCGAAGTAATTTGACGTGCGACTGTTCTGGCGCTGGCCACCGGCCTATGCCGCCGGGCGGCGTGACGCGCCATGACGATGTCGACAGCAAACCGACGGAACGGCTGGGCGAATGCGCTCCCGACGCATGCGCTCCTTGCGAGGCATATCCGACCTGCACGGACCGCACGCAACCGACGAGGTCGAGTAATATGCTTGTCGAGCTAGCGTCTTGCTGCCGGCGTACACCGGCACGCCAGGACCTCGTACGACGGAGTCGAAGCATGGTTCGGAATCAGCCAGTCGCGCCGCAGGTCGTTTGCACTGCAGATCCGCTATTTGCCGACGTGTATCAGCGGCTCAAGGCCATGGCGAGCCGGCAACGCGTGCGTGGCGGAGCGCCAAAAACGCTGTGTACGACCGAGCTTGTGCACGAGACTTATCTGCGCATGGGCGAATCCGAAAACCGCTACGAACAGTCGGCACAATTTTTTACGTATGCCGCGCGAGCGATGCGGCACATCCTGACCGACGCGGCACGGCGGCGCGTACAACCCAAGCGCGGCGGAGACCAGATCCGTCTCGATTTGACGGATCCCGCGGTCGAGTCCGTGCACGTCGACCCCGAGCTCGCCATGCAGATTCACGATGCGCTGATTGCGCTCGAGCGCGATGATCCACGTGCGGCACAGGTCGTTGAACTGCATTTTTTCGCGGGACTCGATCTGGGGCAGGTTGCCGACCTGTTGAGCGTCACCCGGCGAACGATAGATCGGGACTGGCGGTACGCCCGCGCGTTTCTGGCTGGACTGGCAGAGTCCTGACGCCGGACGAGCATTGCATTCGTTGATCGGTCCGGCGAACTGTCGTTGCGTCAATGCGTTCGTGGACGGGATGATTCGCTGCACCTGGAGCGACGATGGTGCGTTCCGACTCGTCCGCTGCCGCATCGGTGTTTTTTGACGGACGTACGCTTCTCCGTCGTGTTGCGCCGAGCGTGCAGGTACGGACGGTTTTCCGATTTGCATTCGGCAGCGGTCGCGGCACTGCAGTTGCGCAGTACCGCGACGAAGCTTCAGTTTGCGCTGCAGCCCAGCACCTTCACATCGTCGATCGCCCAACCCGGATTCGGGGGCGGCGGACCGGTGATGTCGTTGCGCGTACCGTTGGCCATGAAGAAGCGGAACCGCACGGTGTTTCCAGCGTAGGGCGTCAGATCGACGATCGAATTCAGGTAGGCCTGCGGATTGCCGCACCAGGCCGGCCTGCCGGCCAGTTGGTTGCTATACGTGGAGCTGACGACGCCGTCGTAAGGGTCGGTCAGCAGCCCCGTCGTGATCTGCGTCCACTGGACACCGCCATCGGTCGAGATATCGAGCACGCCCCCGTCGAAGCAGACCAGCGAGTTGACGAATTGCAGTGACTGCTGGTTCCAGAACGAGAGGGTGATCGGCGAAAGACCAGCCGGCAGCGTGACCGGAGGCGAAACGAGTGCCTGGGTGAACGCGATGAACTCGGCGTTGTCGGCCCGCAATGCCTGCATCCCGCTGTGCGCCGGGCTGCCGATGCGCCAGCGCAGGCCGTTGGCGTCACCGCCACGCAGCCAGCCCGGTGCGCCGGATTCGATATCGTCGTTGAACAGCACCTGCGGCGTGCTACCAAGCGGGCAGTCTCCCGGCAGCGCTTCGGTGGAGAACGCGAAAACCGACATCGGCGGGCTCGCGGTGCCGCCTTCGAAACTGTCTGAAAAAAGCGAATCCGGACTGTCGCCGCAGCCGTTCTTCGCCGTTACGCGCCAGTAATACCGCGTGCTGGAGTTCAGGCTTGCCGGCACTGTCCATACTGTATCGATGACCTCCGCTGCTGCGACGATGTTGCTGAAACCCCGGTCGCTCGACACTTCGACGAGATACGAGCCCGCTTCTCGCGCGGCCTCCCAGCTCAGCACCGGCTGCAATCCGACGTTCGTGGCACCGTTGCCCGGTGTCGTGAGCACCGGTGCCGGGGGCGCGCTCGCTGCGTAGGTCAGATCCAGTTCGAGATGCTTGGTAAGAGGAGGTGACGTACCGGTCAGGACGAGCGGATAGCGGCCTGCAGCAACATGGCTCGAACTGCGGATGGAAACGGTCGTCGCCCCCGGTGGAGTGACGCGCGGCGGCGTAACCGCCTGAAGGGTGCCGCCGGGCGCGCCGGACAGGATCAGGTCGACCGGCGTCGCGAAGTTCGCGATGGAACCAATCGTGACGTCGGCGCGATAGTCATCGCCTATGCACACGTTCGCGGAACGCTGAGGTGTCACCAGCGTATAGGTCGGTGTGAGCACGCAGTTGCTGCAGACCAGCGCGAAGTCCTGGTCGGTTAAATCGCCGCTGTTCGGCAGGCCGTCGCCGGCAACGTTGATCGCGCTCAGCGTGATCGTCAGGTCGCCTGTCGTGCCGCTGGGCAGGAACACGGCTTCGTAGTTGTTCTTCCTGTCCGCAGTGCCGCCAACGGCGCTCCACTGGCGGTTGAAGGAATTGCCGCGGTAGGTCGTTCCGTTCGCCTCGACCGTGAGATCCAGGTCGTTGACCAGCGAGCCGGAAGCGAGCGCGCCCGGCGCATCGGTATAGGCCATCGTGATGCGCACCGGTTTGCTGATGTCGCTGATGCCCAGGGTGTACGAACGCGTTTCTCCCGAGTTGCCGAAAACCTCGGTCTGATCAACCAGAAACTTGGGGGTTTCGTTGAACATCTCCTGCGTATTCGGCATGCCGTAGCCTTGTGCGAAGCTCGGCAGGTTGTCGTTCGCACCGGTGCCCTGCAGATAGCTCGGATGGGCGATCAGCCACGCCTTCATCATCGCCGGGCTCGGGGCGCGGTTGCCGCCGACCTGCGACACGCTGCCTGCCGCCGAACCGGCGCCGCCATGCTGGATCCACCAGTAGGCGAGCGACGCGACGCCGGCGACGGCCGGCGTCGAATGGCTGGTGCCGCTGGAATACGTGAAGATCTGCTGCGGCGGCGATTCCGGGAAGAACGGCGTGCAGACGGCAGACCCGTCATAGTCGACAAAATTGCTCGCGCCAGCCTGTATGTGCGTGCCGGGAGCAAGCACCTCCGGTTTGCTGCGATTGCCTTGTGCGGGCCCGCGGCTGGAAAAATCGACGACGTTCTGCGGGTTGCTCGCCGCGGTCGGGCCGCACTGGCTCGTCGGCGGTTCCACGAACGGTCGCAGGTTCTCGGAGGCGCCGACGGTGATGACATTTTTCGCCGAGCCCGGCGCTCCGATCGTGGACGCGCCGGGCCCCGCGTTTCCGGCCGCGAATAAGTATATTAGTTCCTGATTGCCGCTGTTGCCCGGGTCGGCGTCGCGTACGCCGGCATCGTAGATCTGTGCCGACGCCGTGTAGACGCTGCCGCTGTTGGTGCCCCACGAATTGCTGCTGATTCGCGCGCCGCTCTGCCAGTTGGAAAGAATCACGCCCTGATCGTTGCCGGCGCAGCGATCGATATTGAAAAAGGGGATGAAGATCGCCGTCGATCCGATGCGGCCGAACGGATTGATGCCGAGGCCCAGACGGTGGCCGTCGCCGTCCTGGAACGGATAGCCGCTGCGCTGGTCGTAGTCGGCGATGATGCCGCCGTTGAGCGTGCCATGGCCATCGATGTCGCCGACGAATTCACTCGGTGCCGCCGAGCAGTTCTTGAAATACGCGACACGCGACGGCTTGATGATGTTGCCCTGTACGTGCAGCATGCGGTCGGCGGTATTCACCACCGTGCCGTTGACGCCGCCCGTGCCGCCTTCGTTGATGGTGCTGTCGGTGACGTCGACGATGGGATATTCGGCGGGATTCTGGCTGAACCCACGGTCGAGCAGAAATTGCAGATAGCTCGGCGTGGCCGGGACGGGAGCGAAATTCCCGGACAGGATGATGCCCTGCTTTTCATCGAGCATCGTGGGCGTCTGATAGGCACCGACGAACATCACGTCAGGGCGAGCGGCGAGGGCAGGTATGTCGGACGCACGCACACGCAGACGCCGGTTGGCGAATGCAAGGATCGGTGCCCAGGTCGGGGTCGGCGCAGCGATACCCGAGGGGCCGAGCTGATTGACGGCGGGCAGGCCTTTGCTTTCGACGAACGCGCGCGTTCCGGCGTCGCCCGGGTGACGGTAGATCTGCACGACGACGTCGACCTCGGTACCCGCCTTGGGACCGACGACGAGTTCGGCCAGCTGCGGATCGACTTTGAGGAAATCGTGCAGCGGCGCCGAGAACTGCAGCCAGGAGGCATCGCGGCGCAGCGTGTCCAGGCCCGCCTGCGCAGCACCGTCGGTCCATACGATGTAGCCGTTGTTCGCGACGTATTGGACCGGCCTGATGCCGCGCGCCGTCAACGCATCCAGCCAGGCCTGCTTGACCGGACCGACGAATTGCACGACTTGCAATCCCGCCCCCGCTGCCTGCGCAGAGAACGGGGCGGGTACGCGCAGATTGCCGCGCTGCGTGTCGAACGGGTAGGCCGCGAACTCCAGCACATCGGCATCGTGCTGGATCTGCATGTCCGGCGACAGCGCGACGATCCGGGTGTCGATCCGGTAAAGCGCGAAACTGCCGTAATCCTCGATCAGCCTTACGCCGGCCTGTCGATGGGCGAACGCGTCTTTCGGCGCGAGCGCGGTTTTTTCGAAGTTCGCAAGCGGTTCGGTGTTTGCGCCGGCTGAATGGGCAGCCGGCACAACGCCGGTCACGCCGATCAGCGCGGCGAGAATTGCTGTGGTCAATGGGTTACGCATGGTGTTCCTGTCGACGCGTGACTACGAAGGGGAAGCACGGTTTGGCGCCGGATCCGGCATCGGCATGCCGTGCAGGTGCCCGTAGCCGCGCGGGAAGAACCGCCGCGGCACCGGTCGGATCGGTGTCGCCCGAAGAGGGCGGTCGTGCCTGAGTGCGACTATCAGCACGACGTGGTTGCGCATAACGAAGTTGGACTTCGTTATGCGACTCTGTGGAACTTCACGCGCACGCATATCGGCTGACGACGTTCGAGATCATCAAACTACGAAACGTGCCGTCGATGCTGTCACTGCAATCAAGTGCCGTCGATGCGGCAGCGATCCTGTCGAAATATTCGTTCACCGCAGCGCATGTCGTACTTGATGCCGCACCTTCGTTACGCGTAGCGCGCACATCTGAAAGTCCGACAGCCACGAGCCACGGTTGCGGACCGACCGGTGCGACGCTGCGTCATTGCAATAGCGGCAAGCCAGCAGATTCGCGTCCGTGGCTGCGCCGTTGCATCGACCCTGTATGGCCGGCATCGCCGCGAACTGTCGCGTCGGCGATGTCCTGCTGTGTTCGAAACCGGTAGTGCACGTGATCGAGGTATGCACATGTCTGTTGTCAAACAACACGTTTTCCTGAACAAGACGATCATCGCGGGTGCGTTGGTTCTTGCCGTCGGCTCGCTGTCTGCCGCGCCGGGCGTCGTGAAGACCCCCGGCGCAACGGCGCAACCGAACGCCGTGAATGTGCGATCGGACGTCGTCGACGCGAAGATGTCAGACACGCTCGTCCGTCGATTCAGCTCCAGCGGCGCAAAAAGTGATTTTGCGATCGAGTTTCGTGAGCGCGCGGATTTGTCTGCAGCGTTCGGGATGGCGTGGAGCGAGCGCGGCCGATACGTGCATGAGCGCCTGCGCAGCACCGCCGAGCGCAGCCAGGCCGGCGTGCGCCGCATGCTGACGGCGCGCGGGCTTCGTTTCGAGCCGTATTGGATCAAGAACGTCATCGTCGTGCGCCAGGGCGACATCGGCGCGCTGCGCGCAGCCGGCGCGTTCGACGGCGTGCTGCGAATCCGCGAACTGCCCGATGTCCAGACGATCGAGCCGGACTATCCGGCGAGCGGGGCGCGAGCGACACGCGTCGGTGGCATCGGCGAGAACATCCAGCAGATCCGCGCACCGCAGGCCTGGGCGCGCGGAGCGACAGGCAGCGGCGTTACGGTCGGTGTCCTGGACACCGGCGTGAACTTCCGGCATGAGGCGCTACGAAACAGCTACCGCGGAAATCGCGGCGGCGTCTTCGAACACGACTACAACTGGTATGCCCCTGAATTTCACTTCCCGGAACCGGTAGTGCATAAATCGCATGGCACGCATGTGACCGGCACGATTACGGGCGATGACCTCAACGCCGACAGCCAATTGCGCAACCGCATTGGCGTGGCGCCGGGTGCTGACTGGATTGCCTGCCTGGGTCTTCCGGACCAGCTGATTTTTTTTGAAGCCGACCCGGTGATGCGGTGCGGCGAATTCCTGCTCGCACCGACGCGTACCGACGGCACGCTGCCCGACCCCGACAAGCGTCCCCAGGTCATCAACAATTCCTGGTCGGAAGCAACCTGCAACGGTTCGGCTACCGCGTATTTCGCGGACATGGTCGATGCCTGGGTCGCTGCAGGCATGTTTCCGGTGTTCGCTGCGGGCAACACCGGTGCGTGCGGCCTGCAGGAACCGCCCGGCCTCTCGACCGTATCCAGCCCCGCGTCGCTGGGCACTGCGTTCGCGGTCGGTTCCACCGGCAATCACGACGGACTGTACGCGACTCATTCGCTGTGGGGACCGACGGAGGACATCAGCCAGGGGCTGCCGAACTATCCCGATCCGCGCGGTTTTCCGCAGCTCAAGCCGCAGGTCGTTGCGCCGGGCGTGGAGATCCGGTCGGCGCTGGGCCGGCCGGACGCCGATTCGGTGGACGAATACCAGTTGTCGACGGGAACGTCGATGTCGGCACCGCACATCTCCGGCGTCGTCGCGCTGATGCTCGATGCCGGAGAGTGCCTGCGCGGCAACTACGCAACGCTCGGCACGCTGCTCATGCAGACGGCGCGCCCGGTCCCCTACGAAACCGGCGGCCAGCCGCCGCCCGGGCCCGGCAATGTGCCGAACTATGCGACCGGCTGGGGCGAGGTAGACGCCGAAGCCGCGGTCGAAATGGCGGCCAACGCGTGCGGACCGCAGGGGTTCGTCTCGGGTCGTATCACGACACCGTCCGGCGAACCGGTCGGTGCGGCGACCGTGGAAATCTTTGCCGGTCCGGCCGCACGCGTCTACACGGTGACTACCGAGGCTGACGGCCGTTTCATTCGCCGCCTGCCCGAGCTGCTGGCCGGCGGCTATACGGTACGCGTGAGCGCGTGGGGTTATCTGCCGGCATCGGAGTCCGGCGTGCTCGTGAGCAACGGGGTCACCACGTCGCACGATGTGCAGCTGCCCGTGGCGCCGACCTACAAGATCAGTGGCACGGTGACCGACGGTGCGACAGGCTGGCCGCTGCATGCGCGTGTCCAGATCGACGGCTATACCGGTGCGCCGATCTGGACGGATCCGGTGACCGGCACCTACTCGGTCAGGCTTCCCGAAGGCCGCCCGTTCCGCTTTGACGTGACGACGGACATCGCCGGATACGTTCCCACGTCCCGGCAGCTTGCGTCGCTCAGTGGTGGCGCCAACCAGAATTTTTCGTTGAACGCCGATGCGCTCGCGTGCAGCGCACCGGGATATCGCTACGCCATTAAGCGAATCGACGAAACGTTCGAAAGCGTTGTCGGCGCGCCGCCGGCGGGCTGGACCGCAACGAGTGCGGGCCTGGGCTGGCTGTTCGGAACGACCGATACACTGTCGTATCCGAGTTTCCCGATCCGCACTCACGGCCGCTTCGCCGCCGCCAACGACCAGCTCGGTGCCGACGGAGGGATCGGCAACGATGGCCGCAACGATCTGCTGCGGACGCCTGTGCTGAATCTAGGCGGTGCTGTCAATCCGGTACTGCGCTTCAACAGCTTTTGGCCAGGGCCAGGATCCGGCACGCGCGCCACGGTCGAGGGCAGCCGCGACGGCGGTGCGACCTGGATTGCGCTCGGTGTCCCGCGCCCGATCGACTTCACAAGTCTGGAATGGACCGAGGAAACGATCAGTCTGGCTCCGATCGCCGTGTCGGGCGCGCGTATCCGCTTTCATGCGGACGACCGCACGACCGACGTGCTGCCCAGCGCTGGCGCGTTCTGGGCGATCGACGATGTGGTTGTCGCTGCGCAGTGCACCGCGCCGGCCGGCGGAGGTCTCGCGGTCGGTCATGTCCGCGATGCGAACACCGGCGCCGTCATGAGTGATGCGCGCGTCGGTTTCGACGGCGCGGATCCGGTGACGACATTCACGAGCGCCGATCCGGGCGTCGGCGAAGGCTTCTATGCGATTCACGTACCGGCCGGCGCGCCGCCGCTCGTCGCGCGGCATGCGCAGCCCGGCAACGGCTATGGCACGCATTCGGCATCTCCGGCAGTGGCGGCCGGAACGACGGTCCTGCAGAATTTTGCGCTGCCGGCCGGCCGGCTGCGCCTGCAGCCGCTGACGGCCACCGTGGAGATGGGCACTACGCTCAGCAAGATCCTGACAGCCACGAACAGCGGCACCCAGGCAGTAACGTTCGCTATGGAACAGACTGCCCTCGAAGAACATTTCGACGATAAACGCTTCCCGCCTGCCGGCTGGACGGTGCAGCAGTCCGGCATGAACTGCGATTGGAACGTGCTCAACCCCGACAACCTGGGCAATTTCGCCGGCGGCGACACCCTCGCTGCCGCAATCAACTTAGGTACGTGCCTGCCCGGCGTGCAGACGGATACGTCGCTGGTATTGCCGCCGCTGGACCTCAGCCGCAGCCAGACCGCTACGCTCGCATTCGTTCTGTCGATGTCGCAGGCTTTTACTCCGCAACGCCTGGATATCGACGCGTCGGTCGATGGCGGCGCGAGCTGGACCACGGTCCTGACGCAGTCCACCTCGACCAGCGCACTCGGGCCGGGTACGCTGATCGAAGCGAATCTGACGCCGTTCGTCGGTCCGAGCGATGTCCGCGTCCGGTTACGCGAGCGCGCGACGGCGGGTCTGATCAGCTGGGTGATCGTTGATCAGGTGCACGTGTTCGACGGTGTCAGCGAGCACCCGCTGCTGAACGTCAATCCTGAACGGGCCACGCTGGCCGCGGGCGCCAGCCGAAGTATCAACGTCGAGTTCGATGCGCGGCAGCTTTCCCAGCCGGGCGTCTACGCCGTGCCGATCCGCGTGGCGGAAGACACGCCTTACGAATGGCCGTACGGCGAGGTCGAAGCACGCATGACCGTCTTCGCGCCGGCCAGCTTCGGATCGATCGGCGGTTCTGTCACAAGCCTCGGCTATTGCGACATCAATCCTCGTCCGCTGGCGGACCTGCCCGTAACCATCACGCCGGCGAACGGGCAGCCGATAACGATACGGACCGCCGCGGATGGCAGCTATCGGTATTGGGTCAATGCGCAGCAGGGGCCGTTCACCGTTACGACAACGGCCGTCGGCCACCTGCCCGCGTCACGGCAAGTCCCGGTCGTTGCGGGCGCGCAATCCGACGGCGCCCTCGGGCTGCGTACGATGCAATCGTGTCTGGTCGCCGATCCCGCGGTGCCCAGCGTCACGCTGCCTTCGGGCCAGAAGGCGCAGAGCGAATTCGATCTGCTGAACATCGGTACGATCGGGGCCCAGTGGACGATGCGTGCCGGCGGCGATCCGACGGCACTGACGCCGCTCGCGATTGCACAGACCGTCAGCCCGTTGCCGCAGCCGAACGTTTCCGTCGGCTGCGTGCCCCCTGGATCCGACACGGGCGTTTTCGAAAATCGGTACCTGCGCGTGTTTCCGCTGGAGGAAAACGGGCCGGCGAATCGGAACGTGGTCGTCTCGGGCATCACCTTCGCAATCGATGCGTCGACGACACCCGGCTTCCCGGTCACGGTTCGCCTGCATTCGCTCGATGGAGACCTGCGCCTCGACGGCCTTCAGCTGCTACGGGAGAAAAACCTGGTTGTCACCGACCCGTCGCTGCAACGGGTCAGCGTCACGTTCGATACTCCATTGACCGTGCGCGGCGACACCGTCCTCGTCGCCGATCTGCAGGTCGACCAGCGCAGCACAGGCCGGTTTTTCCCCGGCGGCAACACGGGGGGCGAGAGCGCGCCCGGCTATTGGGTCGCTCCGAATTGCGGCCTCTCCGAACCGGCGACGTTTGCCTCGCAGGACATTCTCATGAATCTCATCCTGGAGATCGACACGCAGGCCATCCAGCCGTGCTCCGAGCAGACGGCGCCGGTCGGCTGGCTCGACGTTTCGCGGTCCGGTGGCTTCCTCAACGCCGATGCGTCGACGACGCTGAGCGCACTGTTCTCGGCGGCCGGGCGAGTCGATGGCGAATACAAAGGCTCGCTGTGCGTCAGTCCCGGCAGTTCGCCGGCGCAGCCGGCCGTTATCCCGGTGACGATGCGTGTCGGCGTGTTGCCGGATGTGATCTACGCCGATGGGTTTGAGTGACGGTCGTGTGCCGTAAGGCCAAGTCGGCGTGCGGGCGCTAGCGCGAAATTTCACCGCCTCGATTGCCGGATAGCCTGTCGACAAAGCAAATTAAAAGGCCCACGGATTACCCGTGGGTCTTCTATTTCTTCATCGAATCGCGAAACTTTTTGGTAAATATTTGTAACGAAATTCGGCAATAAAATTCGCGAGGGCGGATCCGAAAGCCCTTGATTGCGTGTCCACGCCGTACGCGCTCTTGCGCGAAATCAGCGCGATACCGGATGCGCGCCAGCAGTTTCCGACGCTACGGCGCGAGTCCGGCACCGATTCGTTGCGGAGGCACCGCCGACGCTGCGTCGCATTGCGTCGTCTGTCTTCGTTCTTCGCATGGCGGCATTCGGCCAGAAAATTTTCCTGCAGGGTCCAGTGAACCTCTGAACAAGTCGATATTTGCTTTTTGATTCAGGATCTCCCTTGAGTCAAGGGGGTGAAGAGTGATCGCTTAGAACCGCAGGTTCTGATCACTCTGAACGCCCAAGGGGCCGGATCGGCCAAATATCTGTGCAGCAGGCGTTTGGCGGGGTTGTGGAGATCTGGTGCTGAGTACAAGAGCGGCAGTGCCTGGACCTATTCAGAACTTCCCTGGTGCGGCGACATTCGTCGACGGCAACCCACGCGTGGTTCTCCCGCACTCAGTCTAAACCGGTGATCATTCTTAGAAACGGATTCAAAGGACACGCAATGCGCAATACAAAAATTATCCCGTTGGCCGCGGCCATCGTGTTCAGTCTGCCGGCCATGGCGGCGCCTTCGGCATCGCTGCCCACCTCACCGACTGGAACACCATGGGTGCGCCATGTCATCACCGCCCTGTCGGTGGGCGCCGATGGTGTCGATGTGCGCGACGTGAACGGGGACGGCCTGCGCGACGTAACCACGGCCTGGGAGGAGGGCGGCATAGTCACCGTTTCGCTGCATCCGCCGGCCGGATCCGACCCGCGACTGGCGTGGCCTACGAGCGTGGTCGCAACCGGCATGCACGGCGTCGAGGACGCCAAGTTCGCCAATCTCGATGGCGACGGTCAGGTCGACGTGATCAGCGCGAACGACGGCGGCCAGCGTATTTCCGCGCACTTCGCAGGCTCGCCCTGGTCAACCGTCACGATCGCGTCGAGCCTCGGCCACAACCGCTGGATGCAGGCAGCGGCTGCCGACATCGACGGGGACGGAAATATGGATATCGTCGCCGGATCGCGTGCGGGTACCGCCGTCAATCCCGCCGTCATCGCATGGTTCAGAAATCCCGGACCGAACCTGGCACGCGACGGAACGGCGTGGACCTACCACGAGATGACCAAGGCCGGATGGACCATGAGCGTGATCTCGACTGACGTCGATGGCGACGGCGATCCGGACACGATCGTCAGCGATCGCGGCTCGTTCCGGCAGCCCAACAATGTCGTGTCCTGGGAAAATTACGGCGCCCGCTGGATCGAGACCGTGCGTCGCGGAAATGCCGCACCGACATTCGTGAATCACGCGATCGAAATCGCGGGCAGCTGCGCGATGTGCACACCCGGTGACGCGATGTTCGTCGCGCTGCACGACATGGACGGCGATGGCGTGCTCGATCTGATTGACGGTACGAGTTCCGGCAACTGGCCCAATCGTGTCGTGGTGCATCGCAATCTCGCGGCGTGGGGTCCGCCGTCTACATGGAGCAACGATCTGCTTCCGACCCGGACCAACGTCGGCCACTACCAGGGCGTCGCCGTGGGCGATATCGACGGCGATCACCTGCTCGATCTTGTCATCAGTACCTGGGAAGCCGACAAGTTGCCGGCATCGCCGCTGAGCGGCGTGTACTGGGAGCGCAATCTCGGCGACGGCCGCTGGGAAGCCAGGGAGCTTTCAGGTCCGCTAGGGACCAAACATGACAATGCGGTTCTGGACGACGTCGACGGCGACGGCGATCTCGACGTGATCAATACCGAACAGGTCGAGAACCTTGGCGTGATCTGGTTCGAAAATCCCGGCGTCCGAAACTAGGCCGGGTCGGCAGAGGGCATCCTGGCACGAGTTCCGCGCACAGCCAAGCCCAAGTTCAGGCTCGGCTCGCGCTACAGAAACAGCGCATCGGATGTGCACCGCGCAGCCTATGGCGCGATGGACGTCCGGGTTTTCCGGGATATCCAAAGAGATTCTGTCCGTAGCAAGTCTGAAGAAAACCGTGCGCTTTTCGAGCGCGCGACCGGCGGCCATTTCCGCTTGCCCGTTCTTCGAGCCGACAGCCGGAAGCACGTCGGTGGATGCCCTTCGACTTACCTGCATCCGCAAATCTCACGCCGAGGTCAGAACGCCGGATTTTTCGACAACGTTCGTGCGCTCTGGAAAATTGGAAATTTTCACGACATCCCGCAACAGGTGTCATAAGTACGCGGTGCTTTTCGTTACACGCAACGATGCCGAGACGATTGGCGCGCGGCTTCAACTTGAGGATATGAGATGCGCAATACAGAAATCTGGCAGAGAGTCCGTCTGCCGGCATTCACGGCGGGTCTGGCGCTTTTGTCGTCTGTCGCGTGGGCGCAGCTTGCGCCAGTCGCCGGCAACCACTACGGCGGACGTATGTCCGACACGGGCTTCCAGGGCGCGGTCAACACCCAGGGCGCCTACGCGGCAACGGTTCCGCTGGATCTGCCGCGTGCGCGCGGGAATCTGCCGGTGCCGGTGCAGATCGTTTACGGCGGCAATCAGGTTGGTGCCGCGGGCATGGGTTGGGACGTGCCGCTGTCATTCATTTCGCGCAGCACGACGATGGCACGCCGCCGGCCGGCACCGCCGTCGAACTTCTCCGTCAGCGATCCCGCCGCACCGGTCGCGCCCGAACGCCTGTCGATGTCTCTCGGCGGCGAACGCACGGATCTCGTGCGCAATGCGGCCAATACCGCCTGGGTGGGCCGGCGCGGCAGCACGCAGGTGGAAGTGCGCAGCGACGGATCGGGCAAGCTGGTGATGTACGACGGCAACGGCATGACCTACAGCTTCAACGCGCAGGGTGCCACGAGCGGCAGTACGCTGGACGAAGGCAACTTGTATCTGTTGCGCAATATCACCGGTCCGGGCGCAACCCGCGTGCATCTGGACTACGACATCGGCGCACCGTCGTTGCCGGGCGGCGGCCGAGGACACTCGATCAACCTTACGAGCGTCAGCTACAACGAACTTCCGCAAGGCGGCTGCTTCAAGCACAAGTTGCTGCTGAACTACGATAATCCCGGCGCCAGTGCGGCGCCGCTGGCGGTGTCGACGCTCAATACAGGCGTGCTGGCGCGGACCAGCAAGCTGATCAGCGTCGATGTGATCGGCAAAGCGACCTGCGAGACCGCCGATACCTCGATGCGCAAATATTCACTGGTATACCAGGCCGATCCCGACACGCAGCGCCCACAGTTGCAGAAAGTCACGATGATCGGCCAGCAAGGCACGCCCGAGCGCAGCGTCATCCTGCCGGTGGCCGAATACGGGTACGGCGCGATCTCCAGCGCGGGTGCGATCACGTACCAGAAGTCCCAGTCGATACCGCGGCCGGCAACGACCGGCGGCGAGTTCGGCATGGGCTATACGAGCGCGCAGAACTCCTCCGAACCGCACGATGCCCGTGACGTAGTGCTGGAAATGCGCACCGATCAGACGGTCCTGGATCTCAACGGCGACGGCCGGCTGGATTTCACCGGACCGACCGGCGTGTTTCGCAATCGTCCGGCCAGCAACGCGACGACGACGTTCGTGTCCGAGTCCAACGCTGGCGACCCGACCGGCGTGCACAACGAAATCATCCGGTCGGCCATTGTCAACGATCCGAACAACCTGGCAAGCCGGTTCGACGCATCGACCGTCAACGACACCCTGCGCCAGCACATCGACATGAACGGCGATGGACGGCTGGACACGGTCGAGATGGGCGCGGACAACGACCACTGGACCGTACACGTGAATGTGCCCGATCCGGCCGATCCGAACAGTTCCAACTTCGTCAAATATTCCGTTCCGGTCGGGCGTCTGCGCAGTGCGCTCAACACGACGGGCCTGACGTTCGGGCGCGTGCCGCTGGCCAGAAGAACGACCGTGCCCGCGGCGAATTATCTGCATTGCTGGAAATGGACCCGGTTCAATGCGGGCGAAGCGTTCCGCTGGATCGCCGCCGCATCCGAACTGTGCACGGACCTGCCGCCCAACAACGGCGCCCAGAAGACCATTACCGAGTTCGAACTCAAGGACGTTAACGGCGACGGTTATCCGGACTTTATCTACAATGCTTCGTTTGTGCGGAATACCGATCCGTCGCCGAGGCCCGAGCCGGGCACGACGCCGGAACAATTCCGCTCGACCACCGTAGCGGCGGACATGGTCGGTTCGCGCGACGTGAAAGTGCTGATCAACGTCGCCGGCGCGCATCTGGCCGACGGTGCCGAACTGTTCGCCTCGCCGCTGACGCTCGAGGTCGGCGGCACCAACGGCTGCGGCGTCGACCGCTGGCATCCGGATGCGGGCAGCGCCTCGGGCGGTTCCACGAATCAGGTCTGCACCTTCGAAGACGTGAACGGCGACGGCATCGCCGACCGCGTGACCTCCACGGTGCAGGACGGCGCGCTCGTGACGCGCGCCGCGCTGGGCACCGGCAATGCCAGCCGGCCCTACCTGAGTGATACGACGATCAGCCTGCCGGGGCCTGTCGCACGTACCGAAACGACCATGTCGGCGGACAGCGAGCGGGCAGGCCGGTTCAAACCCGCCACCTGCGTGACCGGCGTCGTGTCGAGCTTCGATACGTTCCGTACCCGCGGCTTGCGCGATATCAACGGCGACGGTTTTGCCGACTATGTCGCGGGCGATCTCTCCGCCGGGCGCTGGAGCGTGTCGCTGGGAACTGGCGCGGGTTTTGCGCCGGCGCTGAGCGTCAACAACGCCTTCGGCCTGCCGTTGTCGATCGAACGCAATCGCTGCGATCCCTTCGTGGATCTGGCACAGGGTTCGTCCTCGGTCATTGCCTCGACGCCCACCGCGCTCTACGACCTCGACGGCGACGGCCAGCCCGAACAGCTGGTCAACAATCTGGCCACCGGGATGTGGGATACCTACCAGCTCGTCGCGCCGGTGTCGCAGCTGGACGTCGGCACGGTCGCCGGCGTGCCGGCATCCGGCCGCCTCGTGCGGATCGACAATGGCTATGGGGCATCGACGCGGATCGGCTACCGCTCGGCCAAAGAAGACACCGCCACGAGCCATCTCGTACCGTATCCCGAAATCGTCGTGGCCGCGGTAGCGACCACGCCGACGTCCGGCGGCAGCCCGCTCGTCTCCACGACGCGGTACGCCTATGGCAAGGCCGAACTGGTATTCGATCCGGCCTATGACACGTTCATGTTCCCGGGCTACGGACGCACGCTGTCGCTGGTTAACACGACGATCGGCGGAAGCGACGGCGCGGCGACGATCACGGATACCTACGGTCTGGCGCCGTTCGTCACGAGCATGACCGCGGCCGAGCGCTTCAGGCGCTATCGCAAGACCGGCCGCATCAGCGACATCACCGAGATCGCCGGCGCGCTGGGCACCGATCCCTGGGCGCTGCTCACCACGAACATCACGAACAGCACGCGCCGCGTCGCGGGCGTCCACTACGACTGGGATGCGCGGCTTCTTCAGGCCGGGCCGACGCCGGCCGGCGACCAGGTTTGCGTGGACATGATGTACCCATATGACGTTGCCTCGTCGCGGTCGTTCCAGCTCGGCGACGACCAGTGCACGGTGCGCGGCTTCATGTTCCGAAAAAGCGTGTTCTCCTGGCGCGGCGCGCCGGGTAGCGCCGACGCATTCACCACGCGCAACACGGTCAAGACCAGCTCGGAAGTCGTATCCGTCGATGAGTTCGGCCGGACCACCGGCACGATCGACGACGGCGATCTGGCGGTGGCCAACGATGACCTGTGCACCACGACCGTGTACGCCTCGCCGATGGGCACGCAGGAGCGCGTGCTGAACGCGCGCGTGTCGGAGACCACGACGAACTGTGCCGGATCGCCGGTTACGCTCGCGCAGGAACGCTGGGAATACGACACCTCCGCGGCCGGTGCCAAATTGCCGGCCGGAAAGGTCTCGGCCGGATTCGTCACGGCACATGTCGTGACGCGCCGCAATGCCACGACCGGCGCGCTGATCGCCGATGCGCAGGGCAGCAGCGACATCCGCGTGTTCGATGCGATCGTCGACGGCAACGGCAATCCGACTTCCGTCACCAAGGTCCGCGACGACGGCGCCCGCCAGACCATGAGTACGCTCTACGATGCGTTCGGACTCGTCACGACGAGTACGACGACCACGGCGGTCGAGTCGAATGGCGCGTCACTGCCGACGATGACGTCGGTGTTCAGCTACGACCCCGTCACGCTGAACCGCCTGTCGGTAGCCGATGTCAACGGCGAAATAGGCAGTCATACGTATGATGGTTTCGGGCGTGTCCTGCTGACCAAGGTAAAGCCCGTGGGCGGCACCGAGGGTGCGCTGTCGTCTTTGACCTATACCGGGTTCGCCAAGGATGAGACGGGCGGACGCCGCATTGTGCAAAAAACATTTACGGACCCGGTGGCGCCCGGCAGCGTCGGCTCCGCCGAAGGACGCACGGGAACGGTCTTCCTCGATTCGCTGGGACGGGATTTCCGCACGGAACTCTCGCTCGGTGCGGACTACGCCAACCAGAAGCTGTACGTGAACCATGTCCTGTACGACGCGCTCGGGCGCGTGCTGTTCAAGGCCGATCCGTATACGACCGATCAGGACATTGCCGACCAGTACGGCACGACCTACACCTACCGCGTCGATGGCCGGCCGTCGTGCGTGACGCGCGGCTATGCCGTGCAGACCGGCACCACGGTCACGAACGAAGCGACCGAAAGCTATCCCACCTGCTATTCGTATGCCTTTGGCACCGACGTGGCCCGGATCACCACCAAGGATCCGGCCGCGGCGCTGAGTTCCCTGCCGCAGCGGGGCGTGGAACGCAGCGATTTCTATACCGCGACCGGCCGGCTGATCAAGTCCGAGACGACCAACGCCGGCCTTACGAACTGGCTGGAGCGCAGTACGTTCACCTACGACACGCTGGGCCATCTTGCGAGCATGACGCGCTACGGCGATCCCGATCCGTCGGCGTCGAACAAAAAGCCGGTACTGACCACCTGGCGTTACGACTCGCTCGGCCAGGTGCTCAGCCTGGAGGAAGACGGCGTCGCCAGTCAGACCCGTTCCTACAGTTCCTGGGGTGAGATGACAGTGACGGCGTTGTGCGACGCATCTGTCTCCTCGTGCGCCGCTCCGGGCACCGTCAACCGCAGCACGCTGATGCGCTATGACGCGCTCGGACGGCTGACGCACCGGGAGGAGCAGTCCAAAGGCGTCGTCGATGCCGAGACGATCAATGACTATGTCTATGACCAGGGCTTCACTACTGCGGCGCCGCCGGTGACTGCGACGAACGTGCTTGGCCGCATGACCAAGGCGATCGCGCCGACCAGCAGCGTGACCTTCAGCTACGACGGCCTGGGCCGGCTCAATGCGAGAACCTTTACCGACACCAGCATGACGCCGGTGCAGAATTACGTCGAGAAACACGAGTTCCACGCCAACGGGTCTCTGCTGCGTTCGCACCTGCTGTTGCCGGACAACGCGTTCAAGGACGAGCGGATCGACTACAGCTACGACTCGGCCGGACGTGCGCGGTCCGTCAAATACAACGACGGTACGAACCGCGATCTGTTCTCGACCACCGGTGCCAGCGATCTGGATGTGTTTGGACGTATCCGCAACGCGAAGTACGGTGCGGCGCTGTTTGCTGCGGACTACGCGGACGCCGGCCGGCGCCTGTTGACCCGCGTCAGCGTGAGTTCCCCGGCGCCGATGTCGGCATCGCGCGAGATCAGTTTCCCGGTGGTGGCGGGTACGTCCGCGAGCGTCACGCCGTTCGATCCGATGGGACGCGAGCGTGTGCGCCGCGAAACCCGGGACGGTGTGGTCTCGCCGTTCGTGAGCCTGAACATGTATACGACGCTCGGAAAGCTATCTGCCTCGTCGAACGTGCAGACGAACACCGGAGCGGTCAGCGCCGAACGTACATTCCAGTACGACCCACTCGGAAACCTGCTCGGCCAGACCGATGCCTCCGGCGAAGCGCCGTCGAGCCGGGTGATGATGACGTATCAGAGCGTGGATCGCGATCGCATCTGCAGCATCCTCTACAGTGCCGGGTCGACGGACGCCTGCAACGTCAAGTACGACGGCATCGGCAACATCGTCGAGATGCCCACGCGATCCAGCGGCCTGCGCACGGTTACCTATCTGCCGGGCGGACGCACCCGCACCATCGTCAACGGCGCCACGAACGCGGCGTACAAGTACGATGCGTTCGGCGCGGTGCAGCAGCTCGACGTGAACAGCCCAACGTCGACGGATACGCGTCGAGACAGACATTTCGGCGCGATGCTGTCGCTGCGCAAGACCAACAATACCTCGACGCTGGATCGCAAGATTCCAGCTCCGGGCATGATCGCAACGCGGCACGGCAACGCGGGCGGCTGGACGTTCGCGTTCGGCGAGTCGCGCGGCAACCGCTTCTTCACCGACCACACCGGCGCGTTCGTGCAGGATGTCGACTACAAGCCCTACGGCGAGACGAAGCCGGTCACGGCGGCGCTGTCAGGCAGCATGCCTGGTACACCGAACTACACGCGCGAACAGTGGAACGGCGGCGATGCGCTGGCCGCGCTGGGCGTATCGCAGCTAGGCGCGCGCATCTACGATCCGGTCATCGGCCGTTTCCTCAGCCGCGATCCGCTGATCATTCCGCGCACGGCGTCGCTGACAAATCCGTATGCGTTTGCGGACAACGACCCGATCAACAAGGCCGATCCGACCGGCCTGTCCACCACGATCTGCCACGGCTGCAAGCCGACGGAGAACGAGGATGGATCGTCGGGCAATCCGCTTACTCCGGGGCAAATGCCGACGTACACACCGCTGCCTTCACCGGGTCGTCCCGACGATGTGCCCTTGCCTCCACCCGCACCGGGTACAGGCGACGATCCCGGCAATTTTCCGAACAGCTATACCGACAGGGGCGGAAGCTACGGTGGTCCGGGCCAGGGCTATGACGGCGGCGGAAATCGTTCCGACCGGACGCTGTTCGGGCAGCAGCCTGCCAACAGTGGACCCATAAAGAATGTCAGCAAAGAGAAGGCGGCATACGACGCCGTGATCAAAGCTGCGACCGAACAGTACCTGATAGGAGTCGCGAAGCGAATCAATGTCCAGCGCAGCGACTTTGATCCAAAGTTGGGCGCTGTGGATCTGGTAGCGACATTGCGGCGCCGGATTGACGCTTTGGAAGAAAAGCGGCTTGAGCATGAAGACAACTACGAATCCCTTGAGAGCAAAGCCGACCGTTTCGATCACTTCGACAATTTCTTCAAGAGAACACCTTTCAAGAGAGGCATAAGCGAGGAGGCGGTAGCGGTACGGGCGATAGCTAACGCAGAGAAGGCAATCGAAGCCGACTACGCGCAGCAGATAGATATCCTGAAGGCCGACCTCCTCGGACTAGAAGCGTTGGCCGCCGGTCTGTTCATATACGACAACCCGACTTTCCTTAAAGATATCGGACACATCCTGACGCACAGGCCGTGAAAGACGTTTGAAAATCACGCCATTGGCAGTGATTTTCCGGAAGCTGCGTTGGCTGGCTACTGATCTATTTTCGGAGTCTCGGATAACCCGCGTCGAACGTTGTTCGATGCGGGTTATCCGGTGTGGTCGTGAGCGCGAAGCCCGGGCATGTTGGATCAGCCCGTCGTCGCGTTACCGTTCGCTCGGCGCAAGCAGCTAGCTGCCCGCGTCGCGATACGGAAGAATTATTCAGCCGCTCATGAGCTTGTGCCTGCTACGCCATGCGCGGGCAACTGCTGGGTCAACGACGTCTCAGCGGCTAGGGGCCCGCGTCAATGTCCGGCCGACCATCGCAACGGAGACTGCCGGGTTGCCGCAATCGGCAGCTGCTCGGCTCATCGAACATCGCCCGGACATTCGTGGAGATGGCGCCGGATCTCGCGGCTACAGCGACGATCAGGAGACTCGCGTCCGCCGACAACACCTCAGGCTCGCCGTAAAACTGGCCACGCCATCATTCACCGCGATGCAATCGCACGCTACAGACACCCTTCTGAGAATGGCTGGCCAGTCCCCTTGTGGTAGCCGCGTTGCCACGTCGTCGCAGGTCTGACGTCGATCGGCATGGGTCGTTGCTGCCGGCGCACTAAAAATTCCTCGGCCAGCGCTGCCGCGATGTCGCAATTCAACACCTTTGTTCGAATTACGTATTGAACCGCACCGGCGTTGGTGCCGTTCAAATTACGGACGAAAGCGCGAAATGAATATATTGCCAATTACGCAGCGAATTGGATTCTTCGGCCTTGCAGTGGGCCTGCTGTTGTCGTCATCTGCATCGGCACAGCTGGCACCGGTCGTAGGCTCGCACTACGCCGCGCGGCCGACGGATACGGGCTTCGAAAGTGCCGTCAATTCGCAGGGCGGTTACGGTGCTTCGATTCCTCTCGATCTGCCTGCGGCGCGCGGAGGGCTGCCGAAACCGCTGAGCGTCGTCTACGGCGGCACTCAGGTCGGCGCAGCCGGAATGGGGTGGGACGTGCCGCTCTCGTTCATCGAGCGCAACACCACGACCGCGCGGCGCCGTCCGGCGCCACAGCTGATCCCCTGGGTCGATGTCGATATTCCGCTGATCGCGCCGGAACGTCTTTCCCTGTCGCTGATGGGAGAACACACCGATCTCGTACGCAATGGCGCTGACACGGCGTGGGTGGGCCGGCGCGGCAACACCCAGGTGGAAGTGCGCAGCGACGGCAATGGCAAGCTCGTGATGTACGACGGCAACGGGCTCACCTATGCGTTCACGTCGCGCGGCGGCGCGTCGAGCAGTGTCCTGGACAATGGCGACTTTTATCTGCTGCGCGATATCACTGGCCCCGGTGGTACCCGGATGCATCTGGAATACGGTTTCGACACGCTCGCGCTGCCGGGCGGCGCCAGCGGACAGACGATCAACCTGGAAAGCGTGAGCTATAACGAACACCCGGACCGGTCGTGTTTCAAACATCGGATCCTGCTGAACTACGACAACCCTGCGGCCGGCACCACGCCGCTGACGATGTCGCTGCTCAACCACGCTGTGCTGGCACGCGTGCAGAAACTGATCAGCATCGATGTGACCAGCAAGGCAACCTGTGCCGCCGCCAGCATATCGTTGCGCAAGTACACGCTCACCTATCAGAGCGACGTGGATACGCAGCGTCCGCAGCTGCAGAACGTGAAGATGGTCGGCCAGCAGGGCACGCCCGAGCGCACGGTCGTGTTGCCGGTCGCGACCTATTCCTACGGCGGGATCGTCGATGCCGCGACGAGTCGGATCACCTACCAGAAGACCTACAGCGTGCCGCGCCCGTCTGTGCTAGTGGAAGCGGCAGACTTCGCGATCGGCCCGGGCTATACCTTCGGGGGTGAGACCGACAGCCGGGACGGAAGCGTCCTCGAGCTGTATACCGCACAGGTCCTCCTGGATTTCGATGGCGATGGCCGGCCCGAGTTCTCGCGCACCGGCAGCGGCGACTTCCGCAATCTGCCGGGACCGAATGGCACGGTCGTCTTCGGGACGACGCCCATGGGCGGGTCCAACGGCTCCGTGACGCATGTCGACACAATACGGTCGACCTCGATTCAACCGGACAGAGGCCGAATCGATTCGCGCTACGACGCCGTTTCGGTCAACGAAACGCTGCGTCAGCGCATCGACATGAATGGCGATGGACGCCTCGATTTCATCGAGGTAGCGCAGGACGGCGATCACTGGATCGTGAACCTGAATACGCCCGATCCGGCGAACCTCAACAACCGCATCTTTGTTCCCTTCACCATTCCGACGGACGGCATACGGACCGCGCTGCAGACCACGGGACGGGCTCCAAACACGATTACCCTGGCCCGACGGACCACTGTGGCGCATTCCGGATATACCCATTGCTGGGAATGGAAACAGCTGGCAGGCCGGCAGGATTGGGTCGAGCGCCCGCAGACCGAATGCCTGGATCTGGCGCCGATCGACCGGCGCCAGAAAACGATTACCGAGTTCGAATTGCGCGACATCAACGGCGACGGCTATCCGGACTTTGTCTACAACGCCTCGTTCGTGCGCGAGCGCGACCCGGTACAGCGGCCTGCGGCGCCGGGAACCACGGTGGGTCAGCGGCAGATCACCCAGCTCAGCGCCGATCTCATCGGTCCACGGCACGTCAAGGTACTCATGAACGTCGCCGGGGCGCATCTGGCCAACGGCGCCGCGCTTTTCGCGTCGCCGCATCTGCTGGAGATCGCTGGGGCCGAAGGGTGCGGCATAGCGCGCTGGGAGCCGGACTCCGGCAGCGCTTCCGGCGGCGTCATGAACGAAGTCTGCGGCTTTGAAGACGTCAGCGGCGATGGCATCGTCGATCGCGTGACCTCGGCCGTCGAAGCCGGACAGCTGGTGACTCGCGCGGCGCTCGGCACTGGCGATATCGACCATCCCTTCGTCAATGGCGCGACGATCACCTTGCCGGGCCCGTTGGCGCGCACGGTGGCCGACTTGGTCGCGATCACCGACACCGACCAGCCGGGACGATTCAAGCCCAGGACCTGCGGTCCCGCGCACCTGGAGACGTTTTACGAAAGCCGCCGAACGCGCGGCCTGCGCGATGTCAACGGCGATGGCATCAGCGACTACATCGCCTTCGACGGCAGCTGGACCGTGTCGCTGGGTACAGGCACGGGTTTCACATCCGCGCGCGGCATCGACAGCCCGGTCGGCATGGAACTGTCGATCGAGAAAAACAGCTGCGAACTGGTCCAGGGGTTCCGGCATGGCCGGCCAGGCGTGGCGAGCACGCCGATCGGTATCTACGACATGGACGGCGACGGACAGCCTGAGATCGTCACGACAACCAATACGGGAAACTGGGACGTTTACCAGCTCCGGCCGCCGGTTCAGCAGATTGGCGTGGGCACCGTAGCTAGCGTTCCGGCAGCGGGCCGTCTGACCAGGATCGACCATGGCTATGGCGCGGCCACCCGCATCGGCTATCAGTCGGCGAAGGAAGATCCCACGACACCGCATCAGGTGCCGTATCCCGAAATCGTCGTGACCGCGGTAGCGACCACCGCGACCGACGGAGGCCTGCTCGCCGCGACCCAGCGCTATGCCTACGGCGGCGCGGCAATGATTTTCGACGCCGCGCAGGACATATTCACGTTTCGCGGCTACGGCCGATCGGTATCGCTGATCACGACCGACGCGGTGGCTGGCGTGGCGCTCGCGAGGTTCACGGACACGTACGGCCTTGCCCCGTTCGTGACGAGCATGGATGCCACCGCGCGGTTCGCGCGCTATCTCAAGGTCGGTCTTGTCAGCGATGTGACGACGCTCAGCGGCGCGCTGGGTACCGATCCGTGGACGCTGCTGAACCAGAATCTCACGAACGACACCAAGCGCATTGCTGGCGTCCACTACGACTGGGCTGCGCGGCTGCTCCCGGCAGGGCCTGCGCCGGAAGGCAATGAATCCTGCGTCGACATGATGTTCCCGTACGAGTTCACCGCGTCCCGAGATGCTTGGTTGGGCGACGATCAGTGCACGGCGCATGGATTCGTGTTCCAGCAGAGCAGTTTTTCGTGGCGAGGCAGACCGGGAGCGGACGATCCGTTCGTAACGAATCGCACGGTGAAGACGAGTTCGGAAGTGGAAGCGGTAGACGACTTCGGGCGGGTCACTCGTGTCGTCGATGACGGCGACCTGTCGCGCGCCGATGACGATGTGTGTACGCAGACGACCTACGCCGAACCGATGGGCAGCAACGAGCGCCTGCTCAATGCACCGGCATCGCAGACAACGACGAACTGCGGCCAGTCTGATGCGACGCGAGTGACGCTGGCGCAGCAGAGCTGGGAATACGACACGACGGCGGCAGGTGTGAAGCTGCCGACGGGGCGTATCGCGGCGGGCTTCATCACGTCGCAGACGGTATCGCGCCGGAATACGACGACGGGCGCACCGATCGTGGATGCGAATGGCAGCAGCGACATCCGGCTGTTCGATGCGATCTTCGATGTCAATGGCAATCCGATCAGTGTGGTCAAAACGCGCGATGACGGGGCGAGCCAGACGGTAACGACCGTCTACGATCCATTTGGGCTGCTGCCGATCAGCATGACAGTGGATGCGACCAATCCCGATGGCACGAAGCCGCCGCAGCTGACATCGGCGATCACGTCAGATCCGATCACTCTGAATACCTTGAGCACGACCGATCCCAATGAGGCGGTGAGCAGCAACACCTACGATGGCTTCAGCCGGGTGGTGTTGTCCAAGGTCAAGCCCGCGGGCGGTAGCGAAGGTGTGATGTCGATGGTGAGTTACGCCGGTTTCGAGTTTGGCCAGACCGGTGGTCGCCGCATCGTGCAAAAGGTGTTTGCCGACCCGGTGACGGTGGCCAATGTCGGCACGACGGTGGGGCGCACGAGCACGGTATTCCTCGACAGCCTGGGTCGTGAGCAGAGCACGGAAGTGGCGCTGGGCGCGGACTATGCGGACAAGAAGCTCATCGTCGGTCAGCGCATCTACGATCTACTCGGCCGGGTACTGTTCGAAGCCGATCCGTTCTCGTCGACGGACAGCTTTGCGACGGCCTACGGCACGACGCAGCACTTCAATGGCGACGGCACACCGTCGTGCACGATCCGAGGCAGAGGAGTGCAAGGCCTCGGCGGCGGCACGAACGAGACGCAGGAACGCTATCCGACGTGCTATGGCAGGAGCTTCTTCGGCAACAAGGAAATCGTGGTCGCGCGCGATGCATTGACGAACCTTGGCGTAAACCAGATGGAGCGCGAGGCGAAGTTCAGTGCCATCGGCAGGCTGCTGGAGAGTTCAACGACGAACGCAGGGGTATCGCGTTTCGAATTTTCCGAGTACGCGTACGACGGGTTGGGACACATGAAATCGATGACCCGTTTTCAGACCCCTGCGGGTAATCCTGTAGCGACGACCTGGCACTATGATTCGCTGGGCCAGGTGATCAGGCTGGAGGAAGCCGGCAGCAACCTGGCGACGCCGGTCAACGCGCCGCAGAACCGGACATACAGCAGTTGGGGCGAGCTGACGCAGGTGCAGTGGGACGATCCCACCATCGCCGGCGACGGCAA
The DNA here is from genome assembly GCA_038207515.1 of Lysobacterales bacterium. Classification (GTDB taxonomy): domain Bacteria; phylum Pseudomonadota; class Gammaproteobacteria; order Xanthomonadales; family Rhodanobacteraceae; genus Tahibacter. The sequence continues at coordinate 247,449 of JBBQZR010000001.1, forward strand.
CAAAGATCGCCGAACCGTCATGAAGTACGACGCGCTCGGGCGACTGATACACAGCGAGGACCAGACCAAAGGTTCGGTCGACGTCGAGACGACGAACGATTACGTGTACGACCAGGCCTTCAACATCACCACGCCGCCGGTGACCGCGACAAACGTGCTCGGCCGGATGACCAGGGCGATCGCACCGACCAGCACGGTGGCCTTCAGCTACGACGGCCTGGGCCGCATCAACGCACGAACCTTCACCGATACCAGCATCACACCGACCCAGAACTATGTGCAAAAGCACGACTTCCACGCCGACGGTTCTCTGCTGCGGTCGCATTTGCTGTTGCCGGACAACGGGTTCAAGGACGAGAAGATCGACTACAGCTACGACTCGGCGGGTCGCACGCGCTCGGTGAAGTACGACGATGGCACAACCCGCGATCTGTTCGTGGCGCCAGGTGCGGACGATCTGGACGTGTTTGGCCGCATCCGCAGCGCCAAATACGGTCAGGCGCTGTATACCGCCAACTATGCCGAAACCGGTCGACGCCTGCCGAGCAGTATCAAAGTTACCTCGCCCGGCCCGATGACGACGTCGCGGGAGATCGCCTTCCCGGTGCTGTCAGGCACAAGCGCGCGCACCACGCCGTTCGATCCGCTGGGCCGCGAGCGGGTACGCCGCGAATCACGGGACGGCGTGGCGTCGCCGTTCGCGACGATGAGCACCTACAACCTCGTCGGACAACTCGAGGCCTCGTCCAAGCTGCAAGTGAGCACCGGTGTGATGAGCGGCAACCGGGCATTCGCCTACGACCCGCTGGGCAACCTGTTGACGCAGACCGACACCTCCGGTCTGTCGCCATCGGCCCAAGTGACGATGAGTTATCAGGATGTGGACCGCGATCGCATCTGCAGCATCGGCTACGGGGCCACCACGCCGCCCGCCACGTGCAACGTCAAATACGACGGCGTCGGCAACATCACTGAGATGCCCACCCGATCCAGTGGCCTGCGCACGTTCACGTACTACGCCAACGGACAGACAAAAACCATTGTCAATGGCGCTACCAACGCAACGTACAAGTACGATGCGTTCGGCGACGTGCAGCAGCTCGACGTCAATAGCCCGACCTCGGCCGACACGCGTCGCGACAAACACTTCGGTGCCATGTTGTCGCTGCGCAAGATCAACAATGTGGCGACGCTCGATCGCAAGATCCCGGCGCCGGGCTTGATGGCTACGCGGCACGGCAAGGCGGGCGGGTGGACGTTTGCGTTCGGCGAACAGCGTGGCAATCGCTTCTTTACCGACCACAACGGCGCATTCGTACAGGACGTCGACTATCAGCCGTACGGTGAAGTCAAGGACGTCAGTGGCGCGTTGCCGGGCACGCCGAACTACACGCGCGAACAATGGAACGGTGGCGATGCATTGGCCGCGCTGGGCGTAACGCAACTGGGTGCGCGCATCTACGACCCGGTCATCGGCCGCTTCCTCAGCCGCGACCCGCTGATCATTCCGCGCACGGCGGCCACTACCAATCCTTACGCGTTTGCGATGAGCGATCCGGTGAATCTGTCTGATCCTAGTGGCCTGGATCCGCGCGATGGTCCGCCCAAGAAATGTGAAAATTGCAAAGGAAGCGAGGTCATTATCGTCGACGGCGGTAACTGGACACCCCCGCCTCCCACACCGACGCGTGCGCCGACCACATACAGGGATATGGGCGGCAACTACGGCACTCCCGGCAGCGGCAATGGCAATGGCAATGGTAGTAGCGGGTCGGCCAAGAGCACCTCGGGAAGGAGCCGAAGTGGCGCGAAAGGAGTTTGCTCTTCCGGGACGGTTACATGTTCCATAGAAAAGTACGTTGGAAGGCCTACAGATCCAGAAAAACTGAAACAGACCCTCCAGGACGAAAAAGCAGATCACGACCGCAAGGCCAGAGAGATCTACAGAAGGCTAATGGAACTGGCGGCGACCGGCCACGACAGTGAGGAGCTAAGGGATCAATACCACTCCGAGGCGGGCCAGGTCTATGTTGTTGAGCGCGAACTGGCCAGATTGGAAAAGTCGATGGATCTTCGTACGTACATGCCTGAGCTGAATCGCGAGCGTCCTGAATTGCCAGAGTTTGGTGCTCTCGATGAAGAACGTGCAGCAGATGCGGCTGCAATCGAACGAGTAAAAAAATACTTCGAAGAAAAAGCCAGGCGTATCCCCGACAAACCCAAGGATAAGCGTTACGATCCCGGGCGTTGGCGTTGGAACATACATTTAGACGACTACTGGAATTTTGACCCTTCCATCATGTCTCCCAGGCGCCCGCACAATTAACGAAGAGAGTCCTGGAAATGATGAAATGCAGCGGCCGCTCGACGTCCACGGATAGATGTTGAGGAAGTTTCTGGACGCGGGTCGCCAATCACGCGCGCAGCAGCCGCTTCATGTTGGAAGCAAGTGCACCGATCGAACGATATCGTTCGACCCGTAGCAGATCTGCGCCCGAATGTCGCACGCGCGCCCCACTATTCGTTTCTCGATTTCGGAACCGGCAGCGCGACTAGCGCTACAGCACATCCGAGGAAATCAAAATGTCTGCCTTCAACAGTGGATCAATGTCCAGCTTTCCTGCACTTCTTGCACTTGCGCTGTCACTAACTACGCCATCGTCAGCAAAGGGCGCAGTTGATTCACCCAGCCTGCTTCAGTCGGGGACATTCGCTTCGGCAGGCACGTGCGGCGCAACGCCATTGGCGCCGAAGTGCAACACGCCAAAGTGTACAAATGGCGATTGGGTTTTCTGGCCGCTTGCGCAGGGCACATTCTGCCAGCTGCCTGGCGGAGCCGCCGGATCGTGCGACGGCGGGATTCTCGGCCCGCCAGGACAAGTCGAGCCGGACCAGCAGGGCAGCTGCGTGGTGACGCCGGTCGAATGCCCAGACACCGCCAATACGCCCGTTGTGACGGTCCACGATGTCTATCAGTTGTACTGCGAAGTGACAAAACCCTTCCCGAACAGGACGATCATCGTTGCCAACGATATCGATCTTGATACTTACGCGCGTCGCGGTCTGCACACGCTGCGGAATCTACCCCTGGCAGAAAATGTCACGCTGCGTGGTTCGCGGTCTGGACTGATCGAAGGGCCAATGATCTACACGTCGTCGGCGCATCCAGGCGATGGCGGCCCTCTCTTCAACCTCGAAAATCGCGGAAGCCGGGTTACAGGTATCCGATTCCGGGGGCCCAGCGACACGGTCCAAGCAGGGAACATGGCGTTGGTCGCGGGTATCGTCGTCAGGGCCCCGGGTGTCACCATCGACAACAATGAATTCTTCAATTTTCCGCTTGCGGGCGTCGAGGTAAGAGATGATCGTGGCAGCACACCCGACGGTCTGATCACCGAATCGAACGCGCCGATTATCAGCGGCAACTTCTTTCACCACAATCAAATATGGGGTGCGGGATACGGAGTCGTGTCCAGTGCCGGAGCGTATGCAAAAATCATCTCTAATCTCTTCAATCATCACCGGCATGCGGTCGCCAGTGATGGTGCCGATAAGACCGGCTACATCGCGTACTGGAATTTCGTCTTGCCGGAGACAGATCCGTACACCCAGCATGGCTGCTGCGGCTTAGTGGATCACTGGCAACAGCACTTCGATGTTCACGGGCAGGGAGCGCCCGGCGATTCCCCCGAGCAACTGGGACACCACGTTGGCGGGCGCGCCGGTGAGAAGTACGTCATCCGGTACAACACAATCCGTGGCGCGCAGGATTCACGGGTACTGCCCGTGCGCAAGGCATTCCTGTTGCGCGGGACGCCGTCGATTTCCGCCACGTTCTCGAACAACGTCGTTGAGCATGCAGACCTCAACGCTGCGTTTTCAACAGATTGTGGAAATGATGCTAACTGCAATCCTCGCGTAGTCACCGCACTGGAGGACAATACGTTCGATACCGACACGAGCTTCAATCTGGCGGTTGGCGATTTCGACGGAGACAACCGTGCCGATGTCTTCCAGGCCACTGGCGTTAGCTGGTGGGTGTCGCTTGGCGGGCAAACGGAGTGGAAAATGTTGAACGAATCGCCAGCAGGCGCCGAAGGTCTGCGTGCGGACAAATTGGGTTTTGCGGACATTGACAACGACGGAAAAACGGATGTCCTGGCTCGTGCGAACAATGGCAATCTGATTTATTTCAGCACCGGAAAGCTGCACCCCAGGATTCTGACGACTTCACCAGTGGCGGCATCAGACCTGCGTTATGGGGATTTTGACAACGATGGCAAGACCGACATCTTTCGGCGTGAAGCCTCGGGAGCATGGAACATCTGGTTCGGCAGCACGCTAGCATGGCGCGAAACCCAGAGCTCCGGCATTCCTTTGACGGGATATCGCTTCGGGGATTTCGACGGCGATGGCCAAACCGACTTGTTGGCTGTGACCAACGGCCGCTGGAGCATCTCTCGTGGGGCATCGACGCCTTGGCAAAACCACGGCCCGCAGCACCTCAATCGTTTGGATTCTACGGTAGCTGGAGATTTCAACGGCGATGGGATCACCGACATTGCGTGGAAATCTGGCAATGGCTGGTACTACGCGGCCAGCGGAAAGAGCGCTCCGGTTCTGCTGAAGTCCGGCGTAGACTCGATGCCGGCATTGAGCTCGTTCAAGATTGGTGACTTCAACAACGACGGTGCTGATGAATTTTTGCACTACCAGTTTGTCTCGTTCCCTGCACTTCAATTCGACAAACATCTTGTTTCCTTCAATGCTCTGTCGTTCGCGCCGACGTATTCGCGCTACGAGATGCGCTGACCGCCAACGCCAGAAAAGAGTTGTGCGGCGCAACTTTTCAGCGCCGTTTCGCCTGTCAGCAGCCTTTCACTCCGGGTGATCGTAAAGATGCTCCCGCCGCAGCGCTTGGCATTCCGATTGAATCAAAGAGGTAGTTGCAATGCATGGTTCTCGCGCTTGTGTCGGATCGTTCGTAACGTTCAACCGAAGAGCTCAGCTCTCGACTTTTCTGGCGGCATGCACTTTTGCCGTATCGTCCGCACTGACGCTATCAGCGAGCGCCTTTGAACCCGAGCCGAATGATTGCTTGAACGAAGACGTTACCGGGACCCTTGTCGCGAGTCCGGCGACGGTTGGAATGGGTGTTAGCACGACATTGACCTGGTCCGTGCACGTCCCCGGCTGGTGTGATGGCGTTACCAAGTCGCTTTTTACAGATGATGATGTTCCCGTCGGCGGACCGGTTTCGAGCAGCGGATCACAAGTTCTGTCGTTGAATACGAACTCAAGATCGTGGTTCCTGCGAGCGAAAAGAAATGGAGTGACAAAGTTTCTGGCGAAGGTGAACGTCACCAGCGACACCACCGGCTATACCACGGCGTCAACACCATTGTGCAATAGTGCACAGATTGCCAGAAACGACAGGGTGCGTAACGACCAACACTCCATCGACGTGATCGACCCAGATGGGTCCTTCATTGGTTCCTCGGAGGGTGATGGAGAGCTTTGGAGAAATTGGGAACCGGTCGATCAGTACAAGCATGCGTTGTGCGGAGTGCAGGATCGCTACTCCTACTTCGTCGGTCCCTGGTACGGCTACGCCGGGGCGGAAGCGGACTCGAACAAGCACATTGTGCCGAGTGCGCCGTTCCGCCACCTGATTGACGATGCGGTCAATCAGGGCTTCACCGACGCGGACGCAGTATTGGATTGTCATGGTGCGCGCTGCATGGAAGCAGAGATCACACCGGACGAGGCGGATGACGGCAATCCTTGGTTCCCGCATGCCAGTGGCCCATCTGTCCTCGACGGGAAGCCCTTGTGTGTTTATGGCCCGTGGATTGCCGATCACGGACACGGTGGGAAATCGGAAATCCACCCCTCCGAAGCACATTGGTGGCCGACCGTTCCCACCCCCGCGGGACTGCTTGGCGAATCGCGCGTGCTTTTGATGCACGACGATTCCAATCGCTTTGACGACCGTGTGGACGACTTCACGCCGGATATGCCGACAAATCTGAAGCCATGGTCGGCGGCGCCGCGCACTGCGCATGTTCGCCACGCCTTCCTCGTGCCCCAGTCTGGTGGCTCGGAACAGTTTCTGCACGTGTGGAATCCCAGCCGCTTCCGTCACGTCACCACTGCACAGGCCGATGTAACCACCGGCACACGGCACACACTCAGGTTCAATGGTACGCCTCGCTTCACGATTGTCGAGCAAGCAGGTGTCCTCGAGAGAAATCTCAGCGTGGCATTCGATGACAACTTGTCGAGTTCCGGATTGCACGATGTGTGTCGGCGAGCCGATGGCACTCTGCAGGGATACGCGCTGCTGAGAACCCAGTTCAGCTTGAACAGCAACGGAGGCGAAGGTTTTCAGGAGATATTGCTGAGACATTCGAACTCTTCGACTGATGGGGGCGTCTCTCTTCAGGTGACGAGAGACGGACCGCTGTCTGTTCCGCAACCCAAACGGCCGGTGGTCGACAGCACCGCCGACCTCGCCACATTACGTCTGGTTACCGACGCCAAGGGGACGCGTCTGATCGGTGATCTCATCGTGACCCTGGTACCCGGTGCCGAATTCAAGGAGGCTCGCGACAAACTGAGCCGTAGCGTTGAAGTATCGACTCAACGTGATGCCAGCCATGCCGACAAGAATCTGGTGCGACTGCGCGACCTCGATCTCTCCAGCGGTAGCGAATTGCAGGCGACGTTCCACAGCGGGGAAATCGTCAATGGGCAGCTGCCGGGTCTCGGCGTCGCCGCAGAGCTGGAAGCACGACCCCATGCGCGAATTGCGAATGCCTCCGAGCTGGATACAGCGTGGAACACGTTGCTCGCTTCGATGGGTGCGAAGTCGGTAAAGCGGCCCGCTGCATTTGCGCAATTCGATCATTGGGACGTCACGGCTACGCCGCAGTTCGCAGCGTTGAAGAATGGCCGTGTGTCGAGTGAGGATATTTATGATGTTGCCGGCTTGCTCAATCGGGCTGCGCTAAACGGTGAAAACGCGGCGGTTGTGACGCTATCCAAAGCGATTTCCGCAATCACCTGGCGAGATGGCGGCGAAGATATCGAAGGCCAGACGGCGGACCTCGCCTATCCCGCACCCTTCAGTCCCTCCGCAATACCATCTGCGCGACGGGTTACGCTCACTCTGCGGAATGTCTTCGGAGGCAGCACGAAACGCAACGTGACGGTTCACAGTCATGGACTTGTTGGCCTCGATGCACAGCAGCAGACGATGCTGTTGGCATCCCTCGTCGGCGTCGACGCGAATGAATTGAAGGCACCCGATGCCAGTGATGCAAATGCGCAGTTCGCGCCTCTCGCATCCGAACGCGGAATGCTCAGCCAGCTGTTCGTGCGTAGTGCACGCGATGGTGTACTTACGCCGGACGAACTTGCCGCACAAGTTCGCGTCGCGCGGAAGTTTGCCGTGCCCCATTTTGGCCGGCGCTGAAATGATGTGGTCTGACCTGCATTCGGTCCCGTAGCTGGCCATTGAGAACTGGGCGCGTCCGGCCGGGTAGTGCGTAGCGACACGATTGGCGGACATGCGCAGCGCTGCTTGAAGTTGGCCGAGCGAATATCCAATTTCTGCGCCGGGGCGGTTCTCGCGGCACATCCCGCCTGTATGGATTTGTTGGGCTTCGACAACGCGACTGCATGGTCAGAGCTGACCTGCAATAATTTGAAGATGTATTTGTTGTAAATGCCAGCTGGCCTCGGGGTTTCGCACTGGTGTCCATGGCGGACGCGCGAAATTCTGATGACGGTCTTGGCGCCGTCGCAATCTTGTGTGTCGCATGTGACGGCAAGATTTCGTTTGTCGATGCAGTGGTTTTCTGACTTATGGTCACTTCGTGACTTATCTTTTGTGTAGGTATTAGTAAGCCCCGTCATCCGCGCGTAGGCGGGGATCCAGCGCCTTTGCTTGGCAGAAAGGGCCTGAAGTCACAGGATTCCCGCCTACGCGGGAATTACGAAAATCTGGATGCTGCGCTTAAGTAAGCACCAGCCATGCGCTGGGGAAATTCTGGCGGCAAGGCATGAACTTGAAGATTTGTGGCTTTCGAAGCCTGTAGATCCTCCGCAGAAATGTATGCGGGACCACTTCGACATGCCGGACGCGCGTCAAGAGGCGAGAGAGCTGGAGAAGCAAGCAGAGCGTGACTGCACGTCAACTCCGCGCAAAGTACGTTGGTGGCAAGAAGTGCTGTCCGTAATTTTTAGTCCACCTGACCGCAGACTCGTTCCTGGGTTTGGTCGACTCCGCATTGGTTCGAGCCTTCGATCATGTCTCCGGGACGCGAAAATACCCAGTAGCCAGCGGGCAGCCTGATTCCGTGGCCGAGCACGTTCGGGAAGAACGCGCTCGGGCTGTCCCTGGTTCACCTGGCTGTGCACGGTTGCAGCGCATCGCTGCCACCACAGGGTAGCCCGGTGCGGGCGACGCGCAATGCCATTCGCCTGCAAACAGAGGGTTGCCACTCACTCACACGCGTAGCCGCGACTACTCGCGTGCGCCTGGCACGCACCGGCGACGGACTCGTGCTGCCCCCGCGTTGCGCCTGCTGCGGTGCGTACGCCGTTGGAGATTCTGCATGTACTCGTTCTTCCGCGCGCGCCGCGCTGCACCGATTGCGCGCATCCTGATAATCAAATGGAGTGCCCTGGGTGACGCAGCGATCGCATCGGCCGCGATGGAGGACGTATATCGCGAGTTTCCGCACGCGACGCTGCATCTGAACACGCTTCCTGGCGCGGCGCGCCTGTTCCGCGAGGATCCACGCTTCGAATGTCTGCTGATCGTTGACGTGCGTGCCCGCAAACACCGCTGGCGGAACCACCTCAGATGGTTGCGCGAGGTGCGACGCGGATGCTACGACGCCGTGTTCGACCTGCAGGGCAGCGACCATACTCGCCTGCTGCTGGCGGCACTTTGGCTGTCGGGTCACCGCATTCCGATGCGCATCGGCCTGCGCGGCGGATTTCCGTTCACTGCGAAACCACATGTGCGCAGCCGCGGCGTGCACGCAATGTTGCAGGCGCAGTCGGCGCTTCAAGCCGCCGGCATCATGACCTCGCAGGTGTCACCGGTACTGCATGCCGGTAGCAGCGATCGCGCAGAAGCCGAAGCGGCGCTACAGCGCGAGGGACTCGCGTCGGCCCGCTTTGCGCTGCTCCTGCCCGGCTCGCAGGCGGGCGGCTGCCTGAAGCGCTGGAGTACATGGCGCTATGCCGAACTCGCGCTCGCGCTGCTCAATGCGGGCGAGGCAGAGCGCATTGCCGTACTCGGCGGCCCTGAAGAAGTCGCCGAATGCCGCGACATTGTGGCGCGCGTGCACGCCCGCAGACCGGGCACGGCGGTGCACCTGGATCGCCTTCCGCTGGTCCAGATTCCCACGATAGCGAAGGCCGCCCGATGCATCGTCGCGAACGATACCGGTACGGCGCATATCGCCGCAGCAGCGGCGACACCGATGCTGGTGCTGTGCGGGCCGACCGATCCGCGCCGGGTCAAGCCGATGGGTTTGCACGTCCACGCCGTGCAGTCCACTGGGGCGTGCCAGGCGTGTTACCGCAAAACCTGCGCTCATGGGAAGGGGCCGCTCTGCCTGCAGGCGATCGACCCGCAGGCGCTGCTGCCGCTGCTGCGCGATCCAACCGCGTCGGTCGTGGGTTTGCGCGTAATCGGAGACGCGCAGGTCGCCGGAGCTAAGGCCGGCATTTTCTGAAATCGGCGCTGGACTTCGATGTACCCGCGCAACCGATTTTGCCGTGGCGTCACTGCCGTTCGAAATTCCGATACGAACCGACATGGCCGCGGATGATCGGTTGGCGCAGCGAATGCGTTTTATGCCAGCGCTGAAAATTGGTACTTTCAGAAAGTTTATCTATCTGTCTAGTGAATTTTGTCGCATGCATTGCCGCGACTTCGTTTTCCGATGCGTGGTGTTCACCGGCTAGGGTTCACTGCGCTGCATCCGCTGCGCCGCGCTTCTTGCAAAACGACAGGATTTCTATGAAACAGCAAGACGACATACGTCGGCTAAGAACAGCTATTGCGGCAGTTCTCGCCATGACGGTAGTGCCGATGGCGGCGATGGCGCAGCTTGCGCCGATGGGCGCGCATTACGCCGCACGTTCATCCGACTCCGGCTTCGAGGGATCAGTCAATTCGCCGGATCAGCGGCGCGCACTACACCTGGGACACCCGTCTGCTGGCTCCGGGTCTTGGCGGCAATGAATCGTGCCTCGACATGGTGTTTCCGTTCGACTTCGACAGGTCGGATCAGTACAAACTCAATCACGCGAGCGACTCGTTCGACCAGTGCGCGCAGCGCGGGTTCGTGTGCAAGAAGAGCGATATCGCGTGGCGCGGCACAACCGGGACGAGCGATCCGCTGACGACAGACCGCACCGTGAAGACCAGTTCGGAGGTCGACGCGGTCGATGACTTGGGACGAATCACCCGCGTGATCGACGACGGCGATCTGGTGCGCGCCGATGACGAAACCGTGCCGGGAACGCCGAACTACACGCGCGAACAATGGAATGGCGGGGACGCGTTGGCCGCGCTGGGCGTGTCGCAACTCGGCGCACACATCTACGATCCGGTCATCGGTCGCTTCATGAGCCGCGACCCCCTGATCATTCCACGGACCGCCGCTACGACCAACCCGTATGCGTTCGCCAACAACGATCCGGTAAACCTGTCCGATCCTACCGGCCTCAGGCCGGAATGGGACGAAAATGGCAATGATCACGGAATCAGCGAATCGTGCTAGGCGAACGCCTACGGCTGCGACCAGGGCATTATCGATATCGAAGGCGGCACACCGGAATGGATGAAGGCGGGACTCAGCGAGTCTTGCTACACCAGCGGCGAGGGCTGCACCGACTCCCAGTTCTACATCGATGGCGGACACTGGGACTGGCGCGACCACCCCGAGCACTGGTACGTGTTTGGCGATCTGACGGTCGACGAGCTGCCGATGGATGCATTTGAAGTGCAGGAAGTCGACAACGGCAGCTGGATCGAGCAGTGGGGCGACTACGTGCCCGATCTGGCGCCCGACTACGAACATAGAAGACTGACTGGGATCGACCCGATCACCACGATGTATCGTGTCTTCACAGACGACGATCCGGATCGTCCCGCTGGCGTGAAAGCGCTCTCGGTGGGGGCGGATATCGCTACGGTGGCGGTGCCGATCGCCAAAGTGGGGCTGGCCGTGGGCACTGCAGCGAAGGCGGTCCGTGCCGCCCGCGCCGTGAGCGCTGCGGAAAGTGCCAGCGCTGCCGTGAAAGCAGGGATACGGCCGCTATCGCGCAACGCTTTGCGCGTAGTGCAGGGGGCGCAAAAACTAATGCCCAGGACGTAGTCCTGAAAAAACTGTTCAGGCATTACAACGTGCCAAGAGACATTCAGGGACAAATTCACAGCGAAATAACAAGACAGGGTCTCGAACTGGAAGGCCCCGCTGGAATTCGTGCCATCATAAAAGAGTACATGGGGATCATCGATTGAAAAATACGAGGCAGTGTCAGTGCGAGCCGTACGGGCGCTGCGTGTGCACGCATCACCGTCGCGACGGTCGCCGGTTTCTTGGATCAGCCGGTACGCGCTGCGGTTCATGCGTTCGTAGTTCCGGGTGCACGTAGCGAAAACGCCAGTGGTATCCGGAGTGTCATATTTCGGATCGTGCTTGCCCTACGATTCGGAAATTGTTTCAGTGAAATAGAAAAGCCGCGGAGTTTTCTCCGCGGCTTTTTTCTCGCGACAGTACATGCGACGGCTACAGCAGCAGGTGCCGCCGTCGCGCATCGCCTTCGCTCGGCTCACCGTTGCAACGAACTGCACCGTATCAAGCTGTGCTTGCAAAACGTTCGCTTGGCAATTTCATGTAGCCATGGTGACTGCCAACGACCTGAGGGGCAACGCCGGAATTTTCAGCACTATTACTTTGCCGAACAGTTCGGCACCTCTGCCACATCACCGCGTCGCGAAATGCGAGGTCCGGGCCGGGCGGACACGACTCGGTCGCGCTATGTCGTCTGTGAAATGTGTCGGGACGTTTCGCATCGCCCAATTTCGTTGCGACAGTCTCGCTTGTCCTTGCCAATGACGACACCGCTCTGCTCAGCGCGGCAGCGTCGCTTCCAGCCTGCGCAGACGGCTCGGCGGGTACGGTAGCAGCCTCAGGCGTTCGCGGGCCTGTTCGGCGAGCGCTTTCGCGGTCGACACGTCACCCAGGGCAGCCGTTGCGGCCGACTGCAGCAGACGCTGTTCGACGCGTAGAACCGCTTCCGGATGCTGTGCGGAATCCAGTGCCGCGCCACATCGCTGCAGCGGCGGCAGGGCTTGCGCTGCGTTCGCACGCGCAAGCAGGATTTCGCCGCGCAAACAGTCGACACGTCCCTTCCAGTACGCGGCCTGTTCGACGACGGCGGCGGCTGCCTTTTCCAGTTCGTCGATGCGCTGCTGTGCCCCGCTCGCGTCGTCGTTGAGCAGCGCGATACGAATGCGCTTTTCCAGCGTGCGACCCAGGATATCCGGGTCAGCTTTGGTCAGCGCGTGAAAATCGACGATCGCCTGCTCCAGTTCCGCTATGCCGGCCTGACGCCGGCCCGTCAGCGCGAGCAAGTAGCCATAGTCCGCGCGATCGATCGCCGTCTGGAACGCATGCGCTCCGAGCTTGAGTGTGTTGGCGTTCAGCGCGTTGCGCAGTCGGGGCAATGCGTCCGCGTAGTCTTCCAGCTGGGTTTCGACGAATGCCAGCGACTGCATGGCAATCGTGGTGTTGGGATGGGTCGGCCCGAGAGTCGCCGTATTCATGTGTTCCGCTTCACGAAATACATCCTTGGCTTCGCGAAAGGCCCGCCTGGCAACCAAGGTAATGCCGAGCGCATTGAGGTGATTGGCTGTCGTCCGGTGGTCGCCCGGGTAGATTTTCCGGTCGATGCTCAACGATGCGCGGGCGTAGCTCTCGGCCTGGTCGAGATCGTCGAGTCGCCGGAACGCGCGCGACAGCGCCGAAAAAATGTAAGAGACATGGATGCTTTCCTCGCCGAAGCGGGCCCGGTTCAAGGCGAGCACGTTCTGGCATACGGCGACGGCTTCACGAACCTCGCCCGCGCTGAGCAATATCGAGCAAAGATCCGAGAGCGAGGCACGCAGCAATTCGGCATCTCCGGTTTGCCGGCTGAGATCCACCGCGAGACGTACGTTGGCCACGGCAGGGGGCTGGTCGCGCATGTGCATTGCAGGCCCCGCGGAGTCGCGCAGCAGGCGCACCCGCAGCGACAGCGACGTCGCGGGCACCTGCGCGAGTAAGGCATCGAATTCCTGCCGGGCCGTCGCGTATTCGCCACGCTCGTAGTGATTGACCGCGAGTAGCCGCGCCACTTCGAAGCTGAGCGGGTCGGTGCTGCCCAGGACGGTCGCGGCTTCTTCGCGCGCGCGCTGCAGCAACGTGCCGCTGCGATCGAGATTGCCTTGTGCGCCGACGACTTGCGCCAGACGCGCCATCAACTCGATGCGTGCGCGCGGATCGATCGAACGATCGTTGCTTGCCGAAGCGATGGCCCGATCGACGACTTCGACGACCGTTGCCGGTCCGGCACGCGGTGTGGAGGGTTCGGCCTCGCCGAAGGCATCGAACATGAAGTCGCGCATCGAATCCGCACGGGCCGCGTGCGCTTGCGCTTGTTGTGCCGCGCGGCGCGCTTCGATCCCGAACCACACGGCGACGCCGAGGCTGCCGAGAATTCCAGACAACAGAATCACGGTTGCCGCAATGCCCCGGCGATGCCGGGCGACGAATTTTCGCGCGCGATACCAGCGTGACGGCGGATGTGCGCGTACCGGCTGGCCGGCCAGATACCGGTCGACATCGTCGGCAAACGCGCCGGCGCTGCGGTAGCGCAATGTCGGCAGGTCGGCCAGCGCATTGGACAGAATCGCATCGAGATCGCCGCGCAGTTGGCGCACGAGAACGCTGCGTGGCGGCAGTCCGCTGGGCAGGGACGCGTCCGCGTCGGTGCCGGCGCCGACTGCGCTGCTGGCGCGTACCGTACCGGTCAGGCGTTTGCCGGTCAGCAGCTCTCCGAGCACGACGCCCAAGGCATACACATCGACAGCCGTGGTCAATGGTGCGGTGCCGAACTGTTCGGGCGCGGCGTATTCCGGCGTCAGCGCGATCGATATCGTGCGTGTTGCGAATTCGTCCGTGTCGACCAGTTTGGCGATACCGAAATCAAGTACTTTCAGCTCGCCGTCGCCTGTGACCAGGAGGTTGGACGGCTTCAGGTCGCGGTGCACGATCAGGCTGGCGTGCGCCGCTTCGATGGTGCGGCACAGCGTGGAAAACCAGGTCAGCCGCTGCGCAATGGTTGCCTTCTGCGCGTTGGCCGCCTGCGTGATCGGTACGCCATCGACCAGCTCCATGGCGATGTAGGGAATACCCGACGCGCTGATCCCGCCTTCGACCAGGCTCGCGATATGGGGATGCGTCAGTTGCGCCAGAATGGCCTGTTCCCGTCGGAAGCGGCGCTGGGCTTCTGCCGTATACAGCCCGGTGCGCAGCAGTTTCAGTGCCACGAACTGCACGCCGTCGCCGGCCTCGCGCTCGGCACGGAATACGGCCGAGGATCCACCTTGCCCAATCACGGACAGCAGGCGAAACGTGCCGATGCACGTGCCCACCAACGGCTGGCCGAGCATGTCGTCGTCGTCGTCGGGCAAGCGGTCCACGGCTTCGGACGCCGTTGCGCGCATGACGGCCGGAACGGTTGAATCACTGACCAGCATCGTGCGCATGCGCGCGCGTTCTTCTTCAGGAACATCGAGCGAACTCAAATGTGTTTCGCGCCGTTCGGGCGTCAGCGCGATCAGGTCGTCGAATATCAGCATCATGCGAAGCCGGATAACGATTTCTTCAGGCAGGTCCAACGCACTGATCTGCGCTTCGCGCAGATCGGGGGCGAGTTCGACCATTTTGTCGAACAGGATGCGCAGGGATATCTGGCTGGTCAATGACGGTGTAGGCATCGTCTATTCAGAACGCGAATACTAGCTCTGCTGCGACAACAGTCACAGATTGGATCAAGACCGGACCGCCCGGCGCGCCGGCATGTCACCCGGCTGCGACTGTATCTGTTCGAATCGAGAATGGGCCGGAATCCGCTCATTCCGTGCCGATGCAACCCAATGCGAACGCCGGCGCCAGCCGGATCGGCGCTGCCGGTCCGGTCCGCCGGGCAATGCGCGGTCGTGCGACGCGGTAGAGCTACCCGGATTCCGACCGGTGCCGGCCGCCACCGCAGCGGCCAATCCGGTCGATAGGCTGCGTCACCGCAGCGGCCGCGCCACGTCCTGTTCGGCTTCGTCCGGGTTCACAAAGCCGGAGCGCCTCGCGCGTGCCTGACGCTTCAAGGAATGGAAAAAAACTTTATGTCGAAAGGTACAGTTACCCCGGCGGACATGTTGGACGAACCGCGCACATGCCGTCATCACGGAAGCGGCTGCGGGAACGCGTGACGCGCGCGTAGTCCAGTCCGTTCGGAGACTGCTTCGCACCGTTGATCTGCCGATGGCGTATTCGGACAAGTGAGCTCGCGGACATTGCCATAGAACTCTGATCTTCCGGTCCGGCGAGCGATGTCGCACGCCGGCTCATTGCGAGCGAACAGAGGATCTGATTGATTATGGGAAGAGTCGACGAGATCTCAATTGAACCCAGTGGCTTCGCGGCGATCCGTCGAACGGCGCAGGACAGGATGACGCTGCCAAAGTGTCTGTCGCGTGGCTTGGCACTCGCCCTGCTGTCGATCGGCAGCGGTTCGGCACTGGCTCAGCAACTGCCGTATCCGATCCTGTTCGTTACCCAGTTTCCGGTCCCGGGTGACTTCGCGTCGATCGGATCCGTGTTCGCGAACCATCGCGGTTCCGTGCAGTACGCCGGCCGAGGCGGCGATCTCTATATACGGTATCCCAGCGGCGCATTGCGAAACCTTACGCAAGAGGCCGGCTTTGGAAATACCGGCTTCCAGGGGGCGAACTCGATCTCGGTGCGCGATCCCGCAGTTTCCTGGGACGGCACCAAGGCAGTCTTCAGTATGACGGTCGGCGCCACGACCCAACGCTACGTCTATGTGACGTCCTACTTCCAGTTGTACGAAGTGACCGGGCTGGGGCAAGGGCAGACGGCCAGCATCGTCAAGGTGCCGAACCAGCCCACGAACCGCAACAACGTAAGCCCGACCTACATGAGCGACAACAGCATCGTGTTCGTCAGCGACAGGACGCGAAACGGAGCGCCGCATCTGTATCCGCAGTTGGACGAGTACGAGTCCACGCCGACGCCGACGGGTCTGTGGAGATTGCAGCCGGATATCGGCAAGCTGACCCTGCTCCAGCATTCTCCATCGGGGTCGTTCGATCCGCTGGTCGACAGTTTCGGCCGTGTGCTGTTTACGCGCTGGGATCATCTCCAGCGCGACCAGCAGGCCGACAATCCCGGAAATTCGCTGGGTGCTTTCAACTACTCGAGCGAAAAATCAAACGGCGTCCCGACCACCAGCTATGCCGAAATCTTCCCAGAATCGCGCGGCAACGCACCGGGCGTGACGGGATTCACCATCAATCAGTTCTTCCCGTGGGTCGTCAACCAGGACGGCAGCGATGAAGAAACCATCAACCACATCGGCAGGCACGAGCTGCATCGCTATTTCGAGCGCAGTTTTACCGACGATTCCGCGCTGATCGATTTCACCGCACCGCCGCGCAACGAAATCGCCAACATATTGCAGATGCAGGAAGACCCGACCACGCCCGGACGCTATGTCGGTATCGACGCGCCGGAGTTCTATACGCACGCATCGGGCCAGATTGTCAGGCTCGATGCCCCGCCGACGACGAATCCGTCCTTGGTCCAGGTGACGCATCTGAATGCGCGCAGCAATCGCGGATTCTATGACGACGGTCAGCCGCCGGCCGATTTTACCGGCCACTATCGCGATCCGCTGCCGCTGTCGGATGGGCGCATGATCGCCGCGCACACCGCCGAGCCGCGCAGTGCCGGCAACGACGGGTCCGCAACGAGCCCCGACCCGCGCTACAAGTTCCGGCTGAAGCGACTCGCGGCCGGTGCGAACAATCATCTGGCGCCGGTCGAGAACCTCACCCCGGGCGGGGGCATTACGAAGAGCGTGAGCTATTGGTCGCCGGATGACCTGATCGAATACAACGGTGCGTTCTGGGAACTGTCGCCGGTGGAGGTAAGGCCGCGCACGGTACCACCTGCTACGGCATTCACGCTGAAGGCACCGGAACAGGCCGCGTTCACGCAGGAAGGTGTGAATGTCGAGGAATTCCGTTCCTACCTTCGCAAGAACGGGCTCTCGCTCGTCGTCATGCGCAATGTCACGACGCGAGACCGGACAGACAAACAGCAGCCCTACAACTTGCGAGTGCCCGGCGGCACGCAGACCGTCGCGGCGGGCGGCGGGCGGGTCTACGACATCAGCCACATGCAGTTCTTCCAGGCCGACCAGATTCGCGGTCTCGGCGGTGCGGACTCCCCGTCCAGCGGCCGACGCGTCCTTGCACAGACCATGCATGACACGCCGACGATGGCTGCCAATCTGCCGAATGTAGGTGGCCCACCCGGAAGCGTTCCCATTGCGAGCGACGGCTCCGTCGCGCTGTTTGTTCCGGCATCGCGCGCGATGGCCTGGCATTCGACGTCCCCGAGCGGCACGCCGGTCGTGCGCGAACGCTACTGGATCACGTTCCAGCCCGGAGAGATTCGCGCGTGCGACGGCTGTCATGGCGTCAACCAGCAGAACCAGGCCACGCCTCCGCAGCCGGCCGCGCAGAACACGGCCCTGGCCCTGCGTCAGTTACTGGCCCGGTGGCGTGATCGTCAGGTGGACCTCATTTTCACCGATGGGCTAGACGTTCGTTGACGGACGAGCGGACGAGCAGGGGCGGCTCTCCGATGTGCAGATGCTCCGATACTTTATTGCGAGTGCCAGTCATGCGAAAACCTATCCGCAACGTGGTTGCGTTGCTGCTTGCCACGTGCTGTTCGCACGGAGCGTATGCGCAGTTCACCGACATCACGAACGCTTCCGGGATCGCCACGATCATAAATAACCGCTACGCCGCGTTTCCGGATTGGTGGTTGAGCGGAATACATTATCTTGATCTCGACAGTGATGGTGATCTGGATATTTTCCTGAGCAGCCATGGTGGCGGCCCGGCGCTGGCAGCAGTCAACAACGGGCAAGCGCAGTTCTCCGTGGCGTCCGGCAGCTATCCGTCGACGGAAGTGCATCTGAGTCACGACATCGACGAGGACGGCAAGCTTGATCTTTCGATGACTTATCTCGATGGCGGCGGACAGTGGTGGCGCAACTATTCCAATGCCAGCGCACTGGATCTGCGTGCGACATCGATCACGACGGATGGCAACTCGGCCCGAACGCAGCTATTGGCCGATGTCAATCACGACGGACGCACCGACTGGATCCGTTCGGCTCCGCCAGGCCTGCGCATCGATCTTGGCAACGGAAGCGGCGGATTCACGATGAACAGCGCCTCGGTGACGGTGGCGGGCACTTCGTTCAACGAAAATGCGAATGTGCTGCCGGGAGATTTCGACAATGACGGCGATACGGATCTGCTGGTAATGGTCGGCGGCGGGTATGACGACACGCCGGGCAGGACCCACTACTACCGCAAGGACGGCCCGCTGCAATGGAGTGTTCAGACGGCGGGCGCGGGGATTCCTGCGGACGGCACCGTCGCCAAGGGCATTGGCGACTACGATCTTGATGGCGACCTGGATTTCATCGCGATCGAGAACAAACGCCTTCCGCCCGTCATATATCGCAACGATGGCAATGGCGTATTCGCCCGCGTCGCCAGCGCCGTTTCCGGCGTCAGCGCAGGAACGCTGACGTATTCGGCATGGGGTATGGCGGTCACTACCGACTTCGACAACGACGGTGTGCCCGACATCCTGATGAACGGCAAGTACTACCTGATGCTGCTTCGCGGCACCGGCGGTGGAAACTTTGCTTACATGAACAGCGCCTGGGGCGTCACGAACGTCTGTGCGTGTTCGATCGACGGCGGACTCGCATTTGGCGACATCGACAACGACGGCGATCTCGATATCGGGGCATACGCGAACGTGAACGAGCCCTACTATATGAAAATCTACCGCAACGTCAGTCCGTCCCGCAGCTGGCTGCGCGTACGACCGGTCGGCAATCCAGGCAATCGGGGGGCGACCGGAGCGAGGATTCGTCTATATGCGACCGGTACGACTCAGCTGGTCGGGTACGAATCCGTCGGCGTCTATTGCTTCCAGGCAGCCCCCAGCTATTACGGAAAAGCGGCAACGGAACGCCATTTCGGGCTCGGCTCGCGCACAACGGTCGACGTGGAAGTACAGTTCCATCCGTCAGGCCGGGTAGTGCGCCAGTCATCGGTTGCGGTAAACGGTGTCGTCGAAGTTCGTGAAGACTCCGACCGCATTTTTCGTGACGGTTTTCAGTAAGTGCGCCGGCAAAACCGGCGGAGCGTAAAGGGTGCGAGTCCCTCACAACGAAGGAATAGCGATCCCACGTTGTCTCCGAGTCATGCGTCGGATGTCGTGAGGCATCAGGCGAAGCGTTGACAGGGGAGTCGATAGGCCAGCCATTGAGCCACGAAAGAACCTTGAACCCGAACGCCGACGCTGTCTATTGGGCTTCTCGATGGCTGCCATTGGCTTGAGTTGGCTGTTGTGTCCCGCTTTTGTCCCACGGGGTCACACGCGTATCAAGTGGCTGCTTGCAAGCGCTTGATGTAAATGGTGGCCGGGGACGGAATCGAACCGCCGACACGGGGATTTTCAATCCCCTGCTCTACCAACTGAGCTACCCGGCCTGCGGTGTTGCTGTGTGCGACCAGAACGGTCGCAGCGGGAAGGCCGCGTATTAAATCGGGGCGGGCAGGCAGAGTCAAGCGCGGATTTCGGTTGGGTAAAAACTGATCAGGCTGGTGTGCCGTGCGTCTGCACTCCGCAGGTAGATATCTTCGCCGGCAATGAATGCTTGACCTAGTCGAGCAGTCACGTACACCTGCGCTGTTGCCGGTGCGCTTTTGCCGGTGCGCTTTTGCCGCTGCGCTGTTGCCGGTGCGCAGCAGCGAGCATGCGGTCTCGGTCGTCTTATGAAGCGGCTCGACTCTGACAGGCGCAGACATTTCTGTTGCGAGCCCCATCGCAGCCCTGGCGGGCGGTTGTGTCGGCGGCAATACCCCTGCGTGCTGATGACTGCGCATGCCATAGCGCCGGCGAAGTACAGCCGCCGCACCCCGGCAGAACCTCCGATCTCGTCGGGCATGACTTCCGGCCCGTTGCGCCTCGCGCGACCATCTACTACAACTGTAGTACGACAACTGTAGATCCGGGCCAGGGCATGACGACGAAACCTCAGGATGTGGTGCTCAGCGACCTGCAGATTGCGCTGATGCGCGTGTTGTGGGCTCGGGGGGAGAGCAGTACGGCGGAGGTCGCCGAGGTGCTGGCGCTCGAGCGCGGCATCAAGCACACCACGGTGGCGACGATGCTGACGCGGCTGGAGAAGCGCGGTGTGGTGTCGCTGCGGCGGGATGCGCGGCAGGTGTATTACCAGGCACGGGTCAGCGAGCCGGAGGTGCGGCGGTCGATGGTGTCCGAGCTGCTGGGCACCCTGTTCGGCGGCGACGCGCGGGCGCTGGTGTCGCATCTGGTGGACGAGGCGGAGATTGCGCCCGGGGATCTGGAGAAGCTGCGCAAGCAGCTGGCGCGAGGGGGACGCGAACATGAGTGAGATCGTGGCGATCATGCTGTTGACGCTGTTGCTGCATGCGGGCGTGTTCCTGGGCGCGGCGTGGAGTGTCGAGCGGTTGGGCTGGGTGCGCGGCGTTGCAGCGCGGGAATATCTGTGGCGCAGCGCGGTGCTGGGCAGTATCGCGAGCGCGCTGTTGCAGTTGCTGCTGGCCCCTGCGGCGCTGCCGCTGCTGCGCGTGGCGGTGACGACGAATGCGACGATGGATGGCCCGGGCGCGGCTTTGCCGGCATCGATGACGCGCGCAGGCGATGCCGTGTCGGCGAGGGATTCGGCGGGTATTGGCGCGTCGTCGGCGACCGACGGACGCGGCGCGGAGACGCTCGTGCAAGGCGATCCGGCCCGAAGCACGTTGGCTAGCGTGGACGATCGCCGCGATATCGCAAATGAAAGTGTTCCTGCCGATGCGTTGGAGCGCATTCGTGCAGGGCAGTCGGCTGGTTCGGTGAATGTCACCGAATTGCCGGGTGCAGGGTCCTCGCTGAACGCCTTGGCGGGCGATGCGCTGCGGGTTCCGGATGCGCTGACGACGAGCACGCCTGGCATCGAGCGCGTAGCTGCTGCAGGACGCATGACGACTCTCGCATCCGGCGCGGATCGCTCGGCCGCCGCAGAGCGCATGGCGACGCTGCGCGCAGCCGTCTTCGCCGCACTGCCGTGGCTTCTGGGCGCATGGTTCATCGCTATCGTCGTTGCGGGATTGCGCGTGGCGCGTGCGGCGCGCGCGCTGGGCCAGCTGGTGCGCGGATCGTCGCCGGTTGCCTCGACGCATTGGCAGGACGACAACGCCGACCTCGCCGCGAATTTCGGACTGAAGCGCGCGCCGGCGCTGCGCCGCAGTGCGCGGATCGAGAGTCCGCTTGCCACGCCGGGCGGCGTGATCGTCGTGCCCGATTGGGCCTTGTCGCTGCCACGCGCGCAGCGTCGCGCGCTGCTGGCGCACGAGCTGTCGCATCTGGCGCGGCGCGATCCGCAATGGCGCGTGGCGCTCGCCGTGTGGCGTGGCGTGTTGTGTCCCTTGCCGTTGGCGACGCTCGCACTGCGGCGCCTCGATGCGCTGGCGGAACTGCAGTGCGATGCGGCAGCGGCACACGCGACCGGCGACGGCCGCGCGCTCGCGGCCTGCCTCGCACAGTGCCTCGAACGCCGTCTCGATTCGTCTTTCCTGGCGCTTGCCGCGGCCATGGCCGCGCCGCGATCGCCCCTGTTGCAACGTGCCGAGCGTCTGCTCGAAGGAGTTCCCATGTCTTCCGTTTCGCTTTCGCTGCGCGCGCGTCTTGCGCCGCTCGCCGCCGTACTGATCGCAGCGCTCGCGGTACCGGCGTTCGTCGTGCAGGAATCGGTCGCGGCCGGGCGCGAGGACGTGCCTGTCGCGCGTTCCGCCATGTCCGCTGCACCGGGCACGCCGGGTACGCCCGGTACACAAGGCACGGCAGGCAAACCAGGTACTCCGGGTACGGCGGGCACGGCGGGTACACCGGGCACTCCAGGCACTCCGGGCACTCCGGGCACTCCGGGCACTCCAGGCACTCCAGGTACTCCAGGCACTCCAGGTACTCCAGGTACTCCAGGCACTCCAGGTACTCCAGGCACCCCGGGCGTGCCGGCAAAACCCGGCAAGGGCGACTGCGAGGTGCTGTTCGGAAGCTGTTCGTCTATACATAGCCACAATGGCGACATGACGATCACGCTCAGCGAAACCGGTCGTCGCCTGCGCTTCGAGTCCACGGGTCAAGTGCGTTTCAACGCGCAGGACACAGCACTGGAATCCCTCGGCAGCGGCGCGCGCGTATCGTGGGAAGAAACCGTCGGCCGCGAGACGCGCAAGGTCGAGTACACGGGCACAGGTACCGCGCTGCAGGCGCGCTACTGGCACAACGGCACCGAACAGGCGCTCGACGCCGACGGCCACGCCTGGATCGCGCGCATCGTGCCGCAACTGTTGCGCGAGGCGGCGATCGACGTCGAGGGTCGCGTGGCGCGGTTGCACGCACGCGGCGGTACCGATGCGGTGCTGGCCGAGGTCGCGCTGATCCGCTCGGATTACGCCAAGGGCCGCTATCTGGCCGAGTTGCTGCGCACACAGAAGCTCGACGGGGCGGAACTCGATCGTGCCTTGCAGCAGGTCTCGAAGATGGGCTCGGACTACGAGAAGCGTCAGGTGCTGTCGGCGGTGCTCGGGAGCCAGCAGGTGGGCCGGACGCAGTGGCTGGCCGTGATGGCGACGGTGGCGGATATCGGTTCGGATTACGAACGCTCGCAATTGCTCGTCGACAGCGCCAGTCGGGTGGCCAATGACGGCGAGCTGCGTGCGGCCTGGCTCGAGGCCGCGAACGAGACTGGCTCGGATTTCGAACGCCGCCGCAGCCTGGACGCGTTGCTCGATGAGTCGCGCGACGACGCGGCGCTGATCCAGATCATGGAGGCAGGCGGCGGCATCGGTTCGGATTTCGAGCTCCGCGAACTGCTGAGCCATGTCGCGCGCAAGGCCGGCGACACGAACACGATCGCCGTGCCGTACGCGACGGCGGCCAAGCGCCTGGGATCGGATTTCGAACGGCGCGAAGCGCTGGTCGCGCTGGTGCGCGCGGGGACGCTCACGCGTGAAGGCGCGCTCGCGGTACTGGATGCGGCATCGGGCATCGGTTCGGATTTCGAGTGCAGCACGGTGCTGGTGGAAGTCGCCCGGCGCCTGCCCGACGACGCGACGGTGCGCGAGCGGCTGCTGCAGCTCGCCGGCCGGCTGCCGGATCACGAGCGCGAACAAGTGGAGAATGCTGCAGGTGTGGTGCGCGGCTGAAAGCTCCCTCTCCCCCAGCGCGTAAACGCGCTGGGGGGTGAGCGGGCGCCGTTTAGAACCGTAGGTTCTGGCGCCCCGAACGCCCAACAGGCCGGAGAGGATCGGGGGCGGGGGAGAAGCCAGCCCCGCGTTGCCGACAGCGTTTCGCGATGACGAAGAAAACGCGTTGATTGCCTCGAAGTGGGGGCCGGATCCCGCAGCCGTCGCTTTTCGCTCGCGTATTGCCGAGCCTATTGCTCGGCCACACCGGCGACGGAGGGGCAATGTGTTTCGCACATTTCCGCGCCGCTGCAACCGTCGTGTCGCCAACCTGAACTTTTCTTCATCAAGTTTTGCAACACTGCCTGCGACCCTGGAGCCCCCGTGGTCCGTCCCCATCTGCGAGACGTACCTTTCAAGGAGTAACCCATGTCGATCCGCTTCCTGAGTGCCGCGGCGTTGCTGCTGACGCTGGCTGTGGCCGTTCCGGTGCAGGCCATGACCGATAGCGAACGCGAGCGTCTGGCCGAGTTCGAGCGTTTCGCCGGCGAGCCCGTCGGCGACATGCCGTTCTGGCGCCTGCAGAGCTATGAATCCCTTGGTACCGAGGCGGTCGTAGTCTGGACCGCGGTCAACAAGGCCTGGCTCATCAAGGTGCTGCCGCCTTGCACCGATCTGCCCTGGGCCAAGGCGGTGGGGCTGAGTTCCACCAATCACCGCGTCAGCGCCAAGTTCGATCATGTGGTCGCGGGCAGGGACCAGTGCAATATCGCCTCGATCCAGGCCGTCGACTACAAGGCGTTGCGCGAGGCGCGCCGTGCCGGGAAAGAGGCATCGAAGTAGCGCGTTCTGCGGCGTTTTGTCGCCGCGCGCGCGGCGGCGCGCACGCTTGCTAGGCTAACCGCGGGATGGGATGGCGGGATGTTCGGTGCGCAGGACGCTGGATGTGGCAATCGTCGGCTATGGCACGGCAGGACAGGCGGCCGCGCGCCTGCTGCAGCGGCAGGGCCATCGTCTGGAAGTGTTCGAGCGCGCGCCGCAGCCACGGCCGGTCGGCGCGGGACTGCTGCTGCAGCCGACCGGTCTGTGCGTACTCGCCGAGCTGGGTCTGCTCGATGCGGCACTGGATTGCGGCGAGCCGATACATCAGCTGCTCGGCGAAACGATGCAGGGGCGCCGCGTCATCGACATGGATTACGCGGGGCTCGGCGCCGGCTGGTCCGGCCTGGGCATACAGCGCGGCGCACTGTTCGAGATCCTGCGCGACTCGACGCTGGAGCGCCATCTGCGCAGCGGCACGGGTATCGCGAGCGTGGACGCGCAGCGTGGCGAGCTCCGTGACGAGTCGGGCCAGCGTCACGGCCCCTACGATCTGGTTCTCGTTGGCGGCGGCGCGGCTTCATCGTTGCGACCGGCCGCGTTGACGCAGCGCGACCGGCCCTACGCCTGGGGCGCGTTGTGGTGTCTCTGCGCCGATCCGCAGCATCGCTTCAGCGGCCGCCTGCTGCAGCGCTACGACGGTCCGCGGCGCATGGCCGGACTGCTGCCGGTCGGCGTCTTGCCGGGACAGGCGCGCGAGGCGAGGCAGATCGGATTCTTCTGGAGCCTGCCCACGCGTGAAATCGATGCGGCGCTCGCGCGTGGCGTGGATTCCTGGCGCGACGAGGTTGGCCGCTTCTGGCCGGACGTGCGGCCGCTGGCCGACAGCATCGTCGACGTGCGCCAGCTCATGCCGGCGCAGTATCGCGATGCCATCCTCACGCGTTTCCACGACGGCCGCGTTGCCTGGCTCGGTGATGCGGCGCATGCGATGAGCCCGCAGCTGGGACAGGGCGCGAACATGGCCCTGCTCGATGCGGCGGCGCTGGCGCAGGCACTCGCTGCGCACGATGATCTTTCGGCGGCGCTGGCGCAGTACGACCGCGAGCGGCGCCGCCATGTCTGGATCTACCAGCTCATCAGCCGCTGGCTCACGCCGCTGTTCCAGTCGGATCTCGATTGGGCCGGGCGCGTGCGCGATGCCTGCTTCGGCCCGTTTGCGCGCCTGCCGCTGCTGCGCGGCGAAACGCTGAAGGTGCTGGCCGGCGTCAAGTGCGGGCTGTTCGGCCGCGTGCCGGTTGCGGCGTTGCCCGAACGTCACGTGCGCGTGGCGTCGGCGGCCGGAACGTCGTGACCGCGGCCGATCGAACGAGATGCGTTTGCCGCTCTCTACACAAGGCTGCGCTGCACTCGTCGGTATCACCGAAACCGCCTTGCTGCGCAGCTGATTCGCGTTCGCCGCGTGTGCGCTTCAGGCATCCGGCGCGACATAGCCCGCCGGCGCGGCCGAGCCTTCGCCAAAAAAGTATTTCTCCATCTCGCCCTGCAGGAAGGCGCGGTGCTTCGGATCCAGCGGTGACAGGCGATTCTCGTTGATGAGCATGGTCTGGTGGGCGAGCCACTGGCTCCAGGCTTCCTTGGAGACGGATTCGAAGACGCGTTTGCCGAGTTCGCCGGGCCACGGTGCGAAAGCGAGGCCTTCGGCGTCGCGGCCGAGCTTGATGCAGTGGACGGTGCGGGTCATAGCGTTCTCCGGCGCGCGGTGCGCGTATCTGAAAGTCAGGCGATATCGGGCAGGGACTGCAGCAGCCGGCGCACCGGCGCGGGCAGACCCAGCTGCAGGAATTCATCGGCGTTGCACCAGCGCAGATCATCGCGGTCGGCCACCTGCGGCAAGGTTTTCGCTCGCGCTAGCAGCGGTGTGATGTCGAGACGATAGTGGCTGAAAACGTGGACGAACGATGCCAGCGGCGTGGCCGCCTCGAATTGCGCGCCGGCGGCGCGCGCGACCTTGGCCGCGTCTGCGGGCGTGGCCGCCTCGGGCAGGCTCCACAGTTCGGCCCACACACCGGTGGAGGGGCGTCGCTGCAGCAGGATGCGATCGTTGTGGTCGCGCAGGATCAGCATGCAGGTTGCGCGCGTCGGGCTCGCCTTGGCGGGCTTGCGCGCCGGCAGTTGAACGGTGAGCTTGTCGCGCAAGGCCACGCAGCCGCTCGCGACCGGACAGACGCCGCAACGCGGCCGGCTGCGCACGCACAGTGTCGCGCCGAGATCCATGATGGCCTGGGTGTAGTCGGCGATGCGCGCGTGTGGTGTGTTTTCCTGCGCGTGCTGCCACAGCGTTCGCGCCGTCGCGGTGCTGCCGGGCCAGCCTTCGACGCCGTGGTAGCGGCTCAGCACGCGCTTGACGTTGCCATCGAGGATCGCGTGGCGCAGGCCCCAGGCCTGCGCGAGTATCGCGCCCGCGGTGGAACGGCCGATGCCTGGCAGCGCGGCCAACGCGTCGAAATCCTGCGGCAGTTCGCCACCATGCCGTTCGACGCAGAGTTTTGCGGCTTTGTGCAGATTGCGCGCGCGGCTGTAGTAACCCAGTCCCGACCACAGGCCGAGCACCTGGTCCACGGGCGCCTCGGCCAGCGCGCGCAGGTCGGGCAACGCGTCGACGAAGCGCTGGAAATAGCTGATCACGGTCGCGACCTGGGTCTGCTGCAGCATGATTTCCGACAGCCAGACGCGATACGGCGTGCGTGGCGATTGCCACGGCAGGCTCTTGCGGCCGTGGCGGTCGTACCACGCGAGCAGGTCCGCTGCGAAGCCACTGCTGTCAATGTCCACCGCGTTCATGGCGTGCGTGCCGGACTCGATTCGATGCGCACACCCTCGATCGTGACGCCGTCGAGTTCGATGGTCTCGATCTGCGCCTGGCCCGGCAGTGGCGGCAACGCGCTCGCGGTCGGCGCGGCCTTGATGAGTTCCTGCCACCAGCGTTGCAGATCCGGCGCATCGATATCACCGGCGAAATCGACGCCGCGCGCCAGGGCCTTGCCGTCGCGCAGCAGGGTCGCATCGTTGACGGCGAGGTGCACGCGCAGGTCGGGCGGCGCGGCGTTGTCGTCGCCCGCGTCCAGCCAGCGCTGCAGCGCGGTCAGTTCCAGCTGCGGCTTTTCCAGTTGCAACTCTTCGATCACGAGGCTCGAGTCGCGCAGGCTGCTCCACGGCAGGCTCACGTCCAGGCGTTCGAGCGCTAATAGCGTGACTTTTTCGCCGGGCAGCGCGAAGCGCGGCTGTTCAAGTTGCAGGCGCAGGCGCGGCCACAGCGAATACCGCGCGGGCGGCTCGAACTTCAGCTCGAGGCCCAGCCGCGTGCGCGCCTGCTCAGCCAGCAGCGTGGCCACGCGCTCGGGCTGGGCGTAGTGGCGCAGCACCAGCGCGGCCAGCACTGTCGCTGCCAGCAGCAACAAGACTGCAATCTTCAGCGGGCGGCGCAATCGCATCTATGCCAAAAAGTGGATTGATGGATATTCACGGCGCAGGCATAATGCCGCGGCCGCCGGTACAAACCAGGATGGAGCGTCCGTCGGCACTGCTCGCGCCCAAGCTGGCCCCCCTGGCGGAAAGCGTGAGCGGACGTGGCGGCGAGCAATCGCCGCCACGTCCACCTTCCTCGTATGAATCCCTTTGCACTCAGGCGCCCAGCGCCGGCGGCAGCAGGCCGTCGACGAACGCGGCCGCGTCGAACTCGCGCAGGTCTTCCAGGCTCTCGCCGAGACCGACGAAGCGCACCGGCAGTCCGAATTCCTTGGCCAGCGCGAAGATGACGCCACCCTTGGCGGTGCCGTCGAGCTTGGTCACGACCAGTCCGGTCACGCCGATCGCGGCGCGGAACTGGCGCAACTGGTTGATCGCGTTCTGTCCCGTGGTGCCGTCGATCACGAGCAACACTTCGTGCGGCGCGTTCGGATCGAGCTTCGCGAGCACGCGGCGGATCTTGCCGAGTTCGTCCATGAGTCCGGTCTGCGTGTGCAGGCGGCCGGCGGTATCGGCGATCAGCAAGTCCAGTCCGCGCGAGCGCGCCGATTGCAGCGCATCGAAGATCACGCTGGCCGCATCCGAGCCCGAACCCTGCGCGACCACGGGCACGCCGTTGCGCTCGCCCCAGGTCTTGAGCTGTTCCACCGCGGCGGCGCGGAAGGTATCGCCGGCGGCGAGCATCAGGTCCAGGCCCTGCTGTTTGTAGCGCCGGGCGAGCTTGCCGATGGTCGTGGTCTTGCCGACGCCGTTGACGCCGACGGTCAGCACGACGAAGGGCTTGTGTGCGGTATCGATGACGAGCGGTTTCGCGATCGGCGTGACCAGGTCGATCAGCGCCTGACGCAGTGCGGCGAGCAACTGGTCTGCATCGACGAATTCGCGCTTGTTCAGGCGCTTGCGCAGGTTCTCGACGAGTTCGGTACTGGCGGCGACGCCGACGTCGGCGGTGATCAGCGCGGTTTCGAGTTCTTCGAGCAGTGCTTCGTCGAGCTTGGGCTTGCGCGAGAACAGGCTGCCGAGGTTGCGTGCGAAGGAACTGCCGGACAGGCGTTCGCGCCAGGTCTTTTTCGAAGTGCCGGTGCCGGCAGCGACCGCGGCGGCTTCGGCGATGGACTCGGCGAGCAGCGATTCGGCCGCATAGGTCGGCGAGGCAAGCTCGACGACCGCAGGTCCGATGTCGATGGCTTCGGCCGCGGCCGGTGTGGTCTCAGCCGGGTCGGTTCTTGCAGAACTCGGCAATTGGTCGGTTTCGTTCGCGTCGGCAACTGCATCCGCCGCCGCCGGCACCGGCGCTTCGGCCGGCTTGGGCGTCTTCTTCCAGAACTTGAACATGAGGCAGGGGAATTCATCGAGAATATCCGGCCATGCTACCACCGACCCGCGGCCCTTCCCGCCGCGGCGGCGACCGGAATTCCCGAACGTGCCAGCAGCGCCCGGCAAGATCCGCATCATCGGCGGCCACTTGCGCAATTCCCGCATCGATGTGCCGGATCGGCCGGGCCTGCGTCCGACACCGGAACGCGTACGCGAAACCCTGTTCAACTGGCTGGCGGCTCATGTCGGCGGCGCACGCGTGCTGGACCTGTTCTCCGGCACCGGCGCGCTCGGTCTGG
This sequence comes from Lysobacterales bacterium, assembly GCA_038207515.1. Classification (GTDB taxonomy): domain Bacteria; phylum Pseudomonadota; class Gammaproteobacteria; order Xanthomonadales; family Rhodanobacteraceae; genus Tahibacter. The sequence continues at coordinate 277,098 of JBBQZR010000001.1, forward strand.
AAGCGCTTTCGCGTGGCGCGCGCGAAGCCGTGTTCTGCGAACGCGACGCGGGACTCGCGATGGCGTTGCGCGCGAATCTGCTGCGGCTCAAGCAGGACGGGCGCAGCCGGGTGATCACCGATGATGGGCTGAGCGCGCTCAGCGCGCAGGATCCGAGCTTCGATCTGGTCTTTCTCGATCCGCCGTTCGCGGCCGGATTGTGGAGCAGTGCAGCGGAACTGCTGGAATGCCGCGGTCTGCTGGCGGCGGCCGGCCTGGTCTATGTCGAAGCGCCGCTGGACGCCGCGCCGGCGCTGCCGTCGAACTGGGTATTGCACAGGTCAACGCGCGCCGGTGACGTACGCGCCGCGCTCTATCGCCGCGCCGCGGGCTTGGCTTAAGCTTGGGCGGTTAAATCCCAGCCCAGACGGTATCTTTGCGATGGCCCGCGTTGCGGTTTATCCCGGCACTTTCGATCCCATCACCAACGGTCATATCGATCTGGTCAGCCGCGCGGCGCCGCTGTTCGAGCGGGTCATCGTTGGCGTGGCCGACAGCACCAGCAAGGGGCCGTGCTTCACCCTGGACGAGCGCATCGGTCTGGCGCGCTTGGCGCTCGCAGGCATGCCGAACGTCGAAGTGCGTGGATTCTCGGTGCTGCTCGCCGATTTCGTGCGCGAGATCGGCGCCGGCGTGATCCTGCGCGGACTCCGCGCGGTATCGGATTTCGAGTATGAATTTCAGCTTGCGAGCATGAATCGGCATCTCATACCCGAGGCGGAAACCTTGTTCCTTACACCGGCGGAGCAGTACAGCTTCATTTCGTCTTCGCTGGTCCGCGAGATCGCGCGGCTCGGCGGCGACGTCTCAGGCTTCGTGCATCCGGCCGTGCAGCAGGCATTGCGCCAGCGCTGGCGCAGCAATTGATCGTTCCTTCTTTCCCACGCAGGTGATCCTCATGCGCAAGTTGATGCAAGCCGCCCTTCTCGGGCTCCTTTCCGTCCTGGTCCTGACCGCCTGCGACAAGAAGGAAGAAGAAGTCGCCGCACCGGTTGCGGTCGAAGTGAAGATGCCGACGACCGCGGCCGACCGGGCCGCCTGGAAGGCGTACCTGGTCGATGTGGTCAAGCGCAACATGGCCGGTGTGACCTCGAGCCGTCCGTACATGTACTTCGTGCCGGCCGGTGAAGACCAGGCCGCGCAGGACGAGCGCATCAACCAGCTCGAGAACGTGCGCACCGTGGTCGCGCGCACCGTGCTGCCGGGCAACATGCTGGCGTTTGGTGGTCCGGACTCCAAGCTCACCGGCGACCTCATCGTCGATGCGTTCAAGGAAGCCAAGGCCGGCGCCTTCAAGGACGTGATCGTGCTGTTCGTCGGTGCCGCCGCCGACCAGGTGCGCGTCCAGGAAGTGCTTGCCGCTTCCGGTGCGACTTACCGCTTCGTCGAAATGAAGTGATATCCGCGGCGCGCGACCGTCCGCACTTGCCGATGGTCGCGCGCCGGCCTAATCCATGGCCCTGAAAATCACCGAACTCTGCGTCAACTGCGACGTCTGCGAGCCGGTCTGCCCGAACAAGGCGATCTCGATGGGGCCGGAGATCTACGAGATCGCGCCTGCGCGCTGCACCGAATGCGTCGGCCACTACGACGTGCCGCAGTGCATTGAAGTCTGTCCGGTCGAATGCATATTCGTGGATCCGGAGCACGCGGAAAGCCGCGATGAATTGCTCGGCAAGTACGTGGAATTGACAGCAGGGAAACTCTGAACAAGGTGGAACGAGCTTTTGTTTTCGGAGCCCCCTTGAGTCAAGGGGGCGGCCAAACGCCTGCAACGCAGGCGTTTGGCGGGGTTGTGGAGATCTGGTGTAGATCATAAGAGCGGCACTCCAGACTCCAGAGTCTTGTTCAGAACTTCCTCACCGGAGAAGACGGCGTGATCCCAGGAAAAGGCGGCGTGTTGCGCGCGGTGCTGTTGATGGCGGCGTTGTTCCCGGCGGTGCTTGCGGTTGCCGCCGACAAGCCCGGCAAGGCAGCGATAGCGAGCGCGCACAAGCTCGCGACGCAAGCCGGTTTCGAGGTGCTCGCTGCCGGTGGCAATGCGTTCGATGCGGCTGTAGCGGTCAGCGCCGCGTTGTCGGTCGTCGAACCGCAGAGCTCGGGCATCGGCGGCGGTGCGTTCTTCCTGTTGCATCGCGCCAGCGACGGCAAGCAGGTGCTGGTGGACGCGCGGGAAACCGCGCCGGCCGCGACCGATGCGAAGCAATACCTCGATGCTAAGGGCGAACTTGATCGCGACAAGTCGGTCAACGGCCCGCTAGCTGCCGGCATTCCCGGCGAGGCCGCGGCGATGGCCTTCGTCGCCGAGCACTACGGCAAGCTGCCGCTGAAGAAATCGCTCGCGCCGGCCATCCGCCTGGCACGCGAGGGTTTCGCGCCGGATGCGCGCAGCCTGATGTTCCTCGGTCTACGCAAGGATGTGATCGCGCGTGACCCCGGCGCTTCTGCGCTGTTCCTGCCGGGCGGCGAAATGCCCAAACAGGGCTGGATCCTGAAGAATCCGGATCTCGCGCGCACGCTGGAGCTCATCGCCGACAAGGGCCATGACGGTTTCTACAAAGGCGAGTTTGCAAAAAAGCTGATTGCCGGCGTCGCGAAGATGGGCGGCAACTGGAGTCTCGAAGACCTTGCCGGCTACCAGGTGCGCGAGCGCGAGCCCATCGTGTTCCCGTACCGCGGCCATCAGATCGTGACTGCGCCGCCGCCATCCTCGGGCGGCATCGCGCTTGCGGAGATGCTCAACATCCTGCAGGGCTACGACCTGACCAAGCTCGATCGCGTCGCGCGCACGCATCTGGTCGTCGAGGCCATGCGTCGCGCCTACCGTGATCGCGCTGAATACCTGGGCGATCCGGATTTCGTGAAGATGCCCGTCGCCGAGCTGACCAGCCCGCTGTACGCGGCCGGACTGCGCGCCTCGATCCATCCGAAGAAAGCCACGAACAGCGACAGCCTGCCGGGATTCATGGCGCCGGTGCAGGGCATCGATACCACGCATTTTTCCATCATCGACACCGACGGCAATCTCGCCGCGGTGACGCAGACGGTGAACCTGCCTTACGGCGCCGCCGTCGTCGTGCCGGGCACGGGGTTCCTGCTCAACAACGAAATGGACGATTTCGCCCTCAAGGCCGGCGTGCCGAATGCCTACGGCCTGGTCGGCGGCGACGCGAACGCGCCCAAGCCCGGCCGCCGGCCGCTGTCGTCGATGACGCCGACGTTCGTGATTGGACCCGAGCGGACGCTCGTGATCGGCACGCCCGGCGGCAGCCGCATCATCACGATGGTGCTCGAAGGCATCCTCGCCTGGTTCGACGGCGAGGCGCCGCAGCAGGTCGTCGACAACAAGCGCTTCCATCATCAGTTCCTGCCCGATGTGATCTCGATCGAGAAGGACGCATTCACGCTCGAACAGCGCAAAGCGCTGCAGGAGATGGGGCATACGCTCAGTGAAGGCGAACGGCCCTGGGGTTTCATGAATGCGGTGGACTGGAACCGCAAGTCCGGCGAGATGCGCGGTGGCAGCGATCCGCGCGGCGTGTCGGGCACGGCGCTGGTCAAGTAGCGGGGGAGCAGGCGATGAAGCTGTGGTCTCTGATGGGCAATTCGCAGAAGCTCGACGGCGGCGCGATGTTCGGCAACGTGCCGCGGCCGATGTGGGAAAAGTGGATAGTTCCCGACAGCGACAACCGCATCCCGCTGGCCTGTCGCTGCCTGCTCGTCGACGATCTCGACGGTCGGCGCGTGCTGTTCGAAACCGGCATCGGCGCGTTCTTCGAGCCGAAGCTGAAGGAACGCTTCGGTGTGGTGGAAAGCGCGCATGTGCTGCTCGATTCGCTGGCGCGAGCCGGTTTCAGCGATGCGGACATCGATGCAGTCGTGCTGTCGCACCTGCATTTCGATCACGCCGGCGGCCTGCTCGCGGCGTATGAGGCGGGCCAGCCGCCGCGCCTGCTGTTCCCGAATGCCACGTATCTGGTCAGCCGCGAATGCTGGGAGCGTGCCCTGGCTCCGCATGCGCGTGACCGCGCGTCCTTCATCGCCGAACTGCAGCCGCTGCTGGAAGCGTCCGGCCGGCTCGAAATCGTCGACGGCGAGTATTCGCAGACGCTGGGCCGCTCCGTGCGCTTCAGCTACAGCGCCGGCCACACGCCGGGTCTGATGCTGGCGGAGATCGGCGGCGGCGACGGCGGCGTGGTGTTCTGCGCCGACCTGATTCCGGGGCGCCCCTGGGTCCACCTGCCGGTGACGATGGGTTACGACCGCTATCCGGAAATGCTCATCGACGAGAAGAAACGTTTCCTCGACGACAAGCTCGCGCGCGGCGTGCGCCTGTTCTTTACCCATGACACGCAGTGCGCGCTGGCGACGGTCGTGCGCGACGAGAAAGGCAAGTTCGGCACCACCAACGAGCTGGGCGAACTCATCGCTCTGGCCGCCTGAAGACGGAGAGAAATGATGAACAAGTGGATCATTGCAGGAATGGCCATGGCGCTGGCCGCCGCGGCGCAGGCGCATGAAGGCGGTCACGGCGGACACGCGCCCATGGCCGGCCACGAAGCGGTACCGGCCGGTCCCACGCCGATCGCGACCGGCAACGGCGGCGCCTACTACGGCGCGCCCATGCCCAAGTCCGATCCGCTGCTGATCTCGCAGGCGGCGCAGAAACCCGAGGCGTATACCGCCGCGCCGCAGGCGTTCAAGGGCCGCATCACCGAGGTCTGCCAGAACAAGGGCTGCTGGCTCGTGCTGGAAGACAACGGCACGTTCGCCCGCGTGTTCATGAGCGGGCACGGCTTCAGCGTGCCAAAAGAATCGCGCAGCAACGCGATCGTCTACGGCACGCTCAGCGTGAAGCAGCTCGATCCCAAGGAAATCGAACACCTCGCGAGCGAAGGCAGCAAGCCGCAGCCACAGGAACTGCAGATCGACGCGACGTCGGTGTGGATCGCAGGCGGCTGATCCGTCTGGCTGCGGGGCCGGCTCAGCCGGCCTCGCAGCTGAAAAGCGCGGAGCCGTGCTCGAGGAAATACAGGCCCGCAAACACTTTCGGATCGATCGAATAGCCTTCGGCGAGCTTGCGGCACAGCCATCGTGCCGCCTCGACGCGAGGTACTTCGTGTATCTGGATGTCCTCGCCCGACACGCCGCCGCCGCCGTGTTCGCGCCGCAGGTCCCAGGCGCGCGCGAACGCGATGGTTTCGGTGCTCATGCCCGAGGAACTCGGCCCGGTCATGTAGTAGTCGATGCGGCCGCAGGCGTAGCCGGTTTCTTCCAGCAGCTCGCGCCGGGCGGCGTCGACCAGTTGCTCGCTTTCTTTACCGGGTTCGTCGCCGATGAGTCCGGCGGGCATTTCGATTGCCCGGGCGCGGATCGCCTCGCGCCATTGTTCGACGAACACTACCTTGTCGTCCGGCGTGAGCGCGATGACGATGACGGCCCCTCCCGGCGTGGTGCGCTCGGCGTATTCCCAGCGCCCGCGGCGGCACAGGCGCAGCCAGCGTCCGTTGAAAAGAACCTCGGTTTCGTCCATCGTTCCCTGTTCTCCGCCGATTGACCACCGGAACCTATCCCGCAAGCGGTGGTCTGTGGCCGGCCTCCTTTCGATCTTCCGGACTTTCCGCATGAAAATTCAAGCCCTTGCCTATGCCGTACTGGCCGTCTGCGGACTGTCGGCGGCCAGCGCTGCCGAGCCGGCGACCAAGGCGGCTTCGTCCGCACCCGCAGCCGCCAAGGCAGCTCCGGCCGTACCCAAGGCCGCCGCCGCCGATACACCCGACGCCGCTCGCATGCGCGCGGCGGAAAAACTCACCGAACACCAGATCAAGTCCACCACCAACCGCGATGCGCTGTCGCGCCTGGCGCAGTTCTACAACGGCCGCGACCTGCAGCGTTTCATCTGGGCGATGCAGCGGTTGGTCGACCTCTATCCGAATTCCGGCGCGCTGCGCCTGCAGCTGGCCGCGGTCTACGCGGGGCAGGGCGACAAGAGCAGCACCTACGATGCGCTGCTCAAGATGCAGAATCTCGGTTTCGCCTATTCCGTCGGCAACGACCCGCGCTTTGAAAAAGTGCGTGGCACCAAGGTCTGGGAATACGCCGTAGCGAATCTCGACGCGAATGCGCAGCCCTTCGGCGAAGGCAAGGTCGCCTACCAGCTGCCGGCCGGCGACCGTCTGCTCGAAGCCATGGCCTGGGACGCCACCCGCAAGCAGCTGCTCGTCGGCAGCGCGCGCGAAGGCGCGATCTATCGCGTCGGCAGCGACGGCAAGCTCAGTGACTTCATCAAACCCGATGCCGCGTCGGGCCTGTACAGCGTGCTCGACATGAAGGCCGACGCGGCCAACGATGCGCTCTGGGTCGCCAGCTACGGCGCACCGGTCTACAAGGCCTACACGGCGGACATCGTTGACCAGTCCTACCTCCTCAAGTACAGCCTTTCCAGCGGCAAGCTGCTCGGCAAATATTCGATCGGCGACAAGACGGGCCACCTGTTCGGTTTCGTCGCCGTGGCCGGCGACGGCCGCACCTATGTGGCCGATCCGGCGCGGCGCGAGATCTACAAGCTCGACGGCGACAAGCTCGTGCTGGTCGCGAGCAATCCGTCGTTGACCGGCATCAGCGGGCTCACGGTTTCGGCCGACGGTCGCAATCTCTACTTTGCCGATCCGGCGCTCGGCCTGTTCGGCGTCGATCTGTCGACGACTACGCCCTTCGGCATCGGCCATTCGCCGGACAGCCTCGTCGTCGGTGGCGTGTCGTCGCTGTTCTGGTACGACGGCACCCTCATCATCGTGCAGGACAACATGGTGCCGCAGCGCGTGATGCGCCTGAAGCTGGACAAGGATGGCCGCAACGTGGCTGCGGCCATGCCGCTGGATGCGGCCAAGCCCGAATTCAGTCTGCTCGGCAACGGTGCGGTCGCAGGCAATGATTTCTACTTCGTCGCCAACAGCCAGCGCGACCTCTACGACAGCCACGGCGTGCTGACCGACGAGAAGGCGCTGCAGCCGGTAAAGATATACAAGAGCAATCTGCGCTTCGCCTGGGATCAGCCGGGCATTTCCGCGACGATGAAACCGATTCCCGTTTCGGCCGAGTCCAAGCTGCGTTTCGAGAATGCGCAGCTGCCGGTGGAAAAGCCCAAGACCGACGACAAGAAGTAGACCGCCGAAAAATCGGGCCGCGCGAGCGGCCCGGTTGCTTTCAGGCCAGCGCGCGCATGCGCGAGCGCGTCAGTGGCCCGAATCGCAACTGCTCGATCAGGCCATCGATAGCGGCGAGGTCCGGCTTGCCGCAGGCAAAGCTCGATGCCTCCAGCGGCACCGGGCAGTCGCAGGCGATGCCGGTCAGGCTGCGGCTCAGGCGCGCGTGCGCGTAGCCGGCCTTGAGCTTGACATAGGCCGCCGCCGCGCCGCGAAAACGCAGGAACGGAATTTCCTCGATACGCGCATAGATCGCATCGAGACTGCCGAAATGCGCGAGCAGGGTCGCCGCAGTCTTGGCGCCGATGCCGGCGACTCCCGGGATGTTGTCGACCGCATCGCCGGTCAGCGCAAGATAGTCGGCGACCTGATGCGGGTGCACGCCGAGGCGCTCTTTCACGCCGGCGCTGTCCCAGCGCAGGTTCTTGGAGAAATCCCAGATTTCGTCGTGTTCGCCGACGAGCTGGCCGAAGTCCTTGTCGGCCGAGACGATGACGGCGCGGAACTGTTGCGGACGCAGCGCGTACACGACGCTGCCGATCAGGTCATCGGCCTCGAAGCTCAGGTCCGACAGCACGCGCAGTCCCAGCGCCGCGGCAACGCGCTGGCAATAGGCGAACTGCAGCTTGAGTTCTTCCGGCGGCAGTTCGCGATTCGCCTTGTATTCCGGATAGATCGCATTGCGGAACGAACTGGTCAGCGATTCGTCGAAGGCGACGCCGCAGTGCGACGGCCGCGCGCGTTCGAGCAGGTCGAGCAGGAAACGCGTGAAGCCGTAGACGGCGTTGACCGGCTTGCCGTCGACGTCGAAGAACTCCGCCGGCACCGAATGCCAGGCGCGGAACACGTAGAGACTCGCGTCGACGAGGTGGACGGTCTGCGTGCTCACCTCAGCCCTGCCATTCGCTGACCAGATCGTCGACGTCCGGACGCAGGCGCTCGGGCGCCGGCTCGCGCGCGGTGCCGATATGGATGAAGCCGATCACGTGTTCGCCGCCTTTGATGCCTAGCGCATCACAGATGGTCGCGTCGTACGCTGCCCAGCCGGTCAGCCATTGCGCGCCGTAGCCGAGCTGCTGCGCGCCGATCAGCAGGTTGTAGGCGACGCAGCCGGCAGCAAGGAGCTGTTCCTGCGCGGGTACCTTGGACTGCGTCTCGTCGATGCGCGCGACCACGGTCACGATCAGCGGCGCGAAATTGAAACGGTCGCGGTCTTTCTCGACGACGGCCGGTGCCGCATCCGGATTGTTTGCCAGCGTGGTTTGCGCGAGCAGGTCGCCGAGACGCCGGCGCGCATCGCCGCGGATCAGGATGAAGCGCCAGGGAACCAGCTTGCCGTGATCCGGCGCACGCACGGCGGCTTCGAGCAGGGCGCGCAGTTCGGCCGGATTCGGGCCGGGTTCGCCGAGCTGGCGCGAGGGAATGGAGCGGCGTTCGTTGAGCAGTTTCAGTGCGGTCATAGGGAGATTGGCCATAAGAAGAGCCGAGTCTAACAAGCCGGCTTACCACGGATACCTTCATGGGCTAGGATGCCGGGGCTTGGTATCGGGGAGTGGCACATGGCAGTGAATGTCGCGGTAGTTCGCGAGACGAGTTCCAACGAGCGCCGGGTCGCCCTGACGCCTGAGGTCGCAAAGAAGCTCAAGGGCAAGGGTGCGACGGTACTGATCCAGAGCGGCGCCGGCGATCCGGCCAGCTTTCCCGATGCGAGCTACAAGGATGCCGAAGTCGCCGGCGATGCGGCGGCGACGCTGGCCCGCGCCGACGTGCTGTTCAAGGTACAGCCGCCGACGCTGGAGGAAATCGCCCAGCTGCGCGAAGGCAGCGTCGTCGTGAGTCTGTTGTCCCCGCACCTGGCGCCGGAGCGCACGCGCGCCCTGCGTGACCGCAAGATCACAGCGTTCGCGATGGAACTGTTGCCGCGCACGACGCGCGCCCAGGCTATGGACGTGCTGTCGTCCCAGGCCGGCGTGGCTGGCTACAAGGCCGTGCTGATCGCGGCCGAGGCCTCGCCGAAGTTCTTCCCGATGCTGACCACTGCGGCCGGCACCATTCGCCCGTCCAAGGTATTGATCATCGGCGCCGGCGTGGCCGGCCTGCAGGCGATTGCCACGGCGCGCCGCCTCGGCGCCCAGGTCGAAGGCTTCGACGTGCGGCCGGAAACCAAGGAACAGATCGAATCGCTCGGTGCCAAGTTCCTCGACCTCGGCGTCAGCGCCGCGGGCAGCGGCGGCTACGCGCGCGAGCTGACCGCGGAAGAGCGCGAGCAGCAGCAGAAGGCGCTCGCGGAACACCTCAAGGGCATCGACGTGATCGTGACGACTGCCGCCGTGCCCGGCCGCAAGGCCCCGCGCATCATCTCCGCGGCCATGGTCGAAGGCATGAAGCCCGGCGCCGTGATTGTCGACATCGCCGCGGAAACGGGCGGCAATGTCGAATTGTCCGAAGCCGGCAAGAGCGTGGTCACCGCCAACGGCGTGACCATCATCGGCCCGGTCAACCTCGCCGCCAGCGCGCCGATCCACGCCAGCGAGATGTATTCGCGCAATCTCTACAATTTCATCGAACTCAGCCTCAAGGACGGCGCGCTGACGCTGGACTGGGACGATGAGCTGATTGCCAAGACCTGCCTCACCCATGCCGGTGAGATCCGCCACGAGCCGACGCGGCAACTGGTGGACGGCGCATGAGCCTGACCGCCGCCGCAGTACCGTTCCCGGCACCGGCCGGGACCATGAGCCACGCGTATCCGGGGAATCGACATGATCAGCGGTGAAATCGCCCTCTATCTTTTCATGCTGGCCGCGTTCACCGGCCACGAGATCATCAGCCGCGTGCCGGTGATCCTGCATACCCCGCTGATGTCGGGTTCCAATTTCGTGCATGGCATCGTGCTGGTCGGCGCGATGATCGCGCTCGGCGAGGCGACCACGGTCACGCAGCAGGTGATCGGCTTCATCGGCGTATTCCTCGGCGCGGGCAACGCCGCCGGCGGCTACGTCGTGACCGAGCGCATGCTGGAAATGTTCAAGTCCAGCAAGAAGGAAGGAGCGAAGTAATGGACAAGGCGACGCTCCTCTACTACGCGGTCCAGGCCAGCTATTTCGCTGCGGCGGTGCTGTTCATCCTCGGCATCAAGCGCATGTCCTCGCCGGTGACTGCACGCAGCGGTATCCAGTGGGCCGGCATCGGCATGCTGGTCGCGACGGTCGCGACGTTCCTGCACGGCAAGGTGCTCACGCAGAACGAGCACATGATGACCAACCTGCTGCTGATGGTGCTCGGCATCGGCATCAGCTCGGCGTTCGCGTGGATCTCGGGCAAGAAGGTCGCGATGACCGACATGCCGCAGATGGTCGCGCTGTACAACGGCATGGGCGGCGGCTCGGCCGCGGCGATCGGCGCAGCGGCGTTGATCGGCGCGACGACGCACCCCGAGCATCACTCGCTGACGACGGCGCAGATCGCCCTGGCCGTTATCGGCGCGTTGATCGGCTCGATCTCGTTCACCGGTTCGCTGATCGCGTTCGCGAAGTTGCAGGGCTGGATGGACAAGACCTTCCGTTTCAGCGGCCAGCAGGCCGTGAACGGACTGTTCTTCCTGTCCGCGGTGGGCCTGGGCGCAGCGCTCGTGTTCCAGCTCGACACCACGGTCGTCATTGCGTTCTTCGCCGTCTCGCTGCTGTTCGGCGTGCTGATGACGCTGCCGATCGGCGGTGCCGACATGCCGGTCGTGATCTCGCTGTACAACGCGTTCACCGGTCTTGCGGTCGCGTTCGAAGGCTACGTGCAGGGCAACGTCGCGCTGATCATCGCCGGTACCGTGGTCGGTGCGGCCGGCACGCTGCTCACGCGTCTGATGGCCAAGGCGATGAATCGCTCGATCAGCAACGTGCTGTTCTCCAATTTCGGCAGCAGCAGCGGTCCGGCGACCGAGATCGCCGGTTCGATGAAGCCGATCGAGGCGGGCGACGCAGCATCGCTGCTCTACATGGCCGAGAAAGTCATCATCGTGCCGGGCTACGGCATGGCCGTAGCCCAGGCGCAGCACAAGATCTGGGAACTGTCGCAGCAACTGATCAAGCGCGACAAGACGGTGAAGTTCGCGATCCACCCGGTTGCCGGACGCATGCCCGGGCACATGAACGTGCTGCTCGCCGAAGCCGGCGTGCCGTATGACCTCATCGCAGACATGGAAGACATCAACCCGGAATTCGGCACTTGCGACGTGGCTATCGTGATCGGCGCGAACGACGTGGTGAATCCGGTTGCCAAGACCGACAAGTCCTCGCCGATCTACGGCATGCCGATCCTCGACGTCATCAACGCGCGCCAAGTCATCGTCATCAAGCGCGGCAAGGGCGCGGGCTTCGCCGGCATCGAGAACGCGCTGTTCTATGCCGACAACTGCAAGATGCTGTATGCCGACGGCCAGGAAGCGGCCAACCGCCTGATCGCCGAACTCAAGGCCATCGACTCGGGCGGCGGGCACTAGGCTCGTACGGTGCAGGCATTGGGCGGCAGCGGATAATCCTCCACTGCCGCCGACTCGGCGTGTTGTTCAGGCTTTCCGCGATATCGACCGGCCTCAGGCCATTGCGCCGGAGCGCTCGTCGGCCTTGCCGGTGGCGACATCGTCGGCGACGGCGACCAGGCCGACCAGCGACGCGATCGCGCGCATCATCGGCAGTCCGTTCTGCAGGCGCAGGCCCTGGCACAGGCCGTCGGCTTCGCGCATGAAGCGGGTCATGCGCGCGCGGTAGTCGGGCCAGCCAGCTTCGTCTTCACCGTGCCAGGCCCACAGCGCACGCCAGTCGCGGCCGAGCTGGCCGGCGAGCTGGTGGATCTGGCCCAAGCGCGGATCCGGCACGGCTTCGTCGAGCACGAAGGTCATCTGCTCACGCAGCTCCCAGGGAGTCATCACCGTGGGCAGGTTGGTCGACTCGAAGCGGAGTTCGGGGCTCGCGATGTCGCTGGGGGCGACATGGGCCGCCTTCCACGGCGCCGCATGGCCCGGCACACGGCTGCGCGCGATGATGTCCCAGAAACCGCTGCCGCCGACCGTATCGGCGACGAGGTGGATGCGTGGGCGGTCCGCCGAATTGATGACCTTGTGGTTGCGCCAGGTGTCGAAGATCCAGCATTCGCCGGCCGCCATGTGGATGCGCTGGCCGCCGCAATGGAACGACACTTCGGGCTGGGTCACGATGGGGACATGGACGCGCATGTGGTCGCGCCAGTAGTAGTCGACATCCACATGCGGCGTGACTTCGGCCTGGCCGGACAGACGCATCAGGCGCGAACGGCCGAACACGGCCTGCAGGGAACCAAGGACCTCGCGCAGGTAAGACAGTTTTTCCAGATGCGGCGTCGGCCGCATGCGGCCACGCACGTCGTCGTTGTCCGGGTCGCCGTCGGTGGCGATCAGAGGCAGCGCCGAATTGCCGGGGAATCCCTGCGGATGCGGCCGCCAGACCGACTCGCCCAGGGCATCGATCTCCGCGGCGAGGACTCCGGCATCGAAGGTCAGCGGCAACTGGATGAAGGGGTATTGGAGTTTCATGGCGACTACGCGGAACGGGAGAAGGTAACGGCCGGCGCGCGACGCGCGCCCCTGGCTGGCGTGGCGATCACGGCGAGGCGTCCGATGTACGCTCCGTCGCTTCGGCATAGCCGAACTGGCTGACGTAAGGTGCCAGCGCAGAGGATGCCGGCTGCAGCCATTGCGCGTAGCGCTGCCAGCGGCCTATGCCCTTGCGATTCACCGGCTCGACGACCTGATGATAGCTGGGCGTGCCGATATAGCCGCGCTTCGCCGCGTGTTCATGGAACGCGACCATGTTTTCCGACCATTCCAGCCCGAGGAATTCGCACAGGCGGCGCGAAAAGCCGGCGACGTCGTCAACGACGTCTTCGTGGCGGGTCTGCAGCAAGTCCAGCTTGAACACACCGGCGAACGCGTTCCAGGCCGTGAACGCGACGGCATAGCCTTGCGCGGTCGAGTCGAGTCGCTCGCACATGCGCGCGTAGGGCGGCGCGCGGAAGATCTGCATATAGTTGCTGAGCACCACGTCGCGCGGATCGCGCAGCGCCAGGATGATCTTGGCGTTCGGAAACAGGCGGTGGATCAGCGGCAGGCGGGTCATGCTGAGCGGATTCTTGTCGACGAGGCGTTTGCCGGCTTCGGCCGGGCTGCGCTCGCGCACCTGCTTCCAGTAGTGCTCGCGCAGGGTGTTGCAGGTCGCAGCGTCGAGCTTGCCGAGGTCGCGCGGATATTCGTAACCGCGCTCGCGCATCTGCTGTACGAGCTCGTCGACGAACGGACGTTCGTCCATGCAGGTGAGCTGTGGGTGCGCGTCGAGCATGGTTTCGAGCAGGGTCGTGCCCGAGCGCGGGAAGCCGACGACGAAGATCGGCGACTCGGCGGCCGACGGCGAGTTCACGTCAGCCCAGTCGGCGTAGTCCTGCGCGCTCACATCGACCGGCGGCATGAGCATGGCGTCGAGTTCCGCCTTCGGCGCCAGCGAAGCACGCAGCTGCTGCATCTGCACGGCATGGCCTTGCTGCAGCCAGTTCATGGCCTGCGCGGCGTCCTGGCGCTTGTCGCTGATCTGGGCGAGGGCGAAGAACAATTCCGGCCGGCGCAGTGCGATGCGCTCGTCACGGACCAGGGTCTCGTAGATGGCATACGCTTCGTCGGCGTTGCCGCTGCGGCCAGCGATCTGCGCGCGCACGACGTCGATTTCTTCCTTGATGCTGTCGTTGCGCAGCGGTACGCGGGCGAGCAGGGCACCTGCTTCGTCGACGCGGTTGGTGCGCTCGAGGAACGCGGCGCGTTTGGCCAGGATGCTCGCGTTGTCGGGCGCTTGGCGCTCGGCGAGTTCCAGCGCGCGGCCGGCGGTTTCCATGTCACCGTTTTCCATCAGGGTCCACGCGACGTCGGCGAGTGCGTCCGGATTGCCGCGGGTCCACTCGGCCCAGCCCTGCAGCAGTGCCGTGGCCTCGTCGGTGCGTCCGGCGCGCTGGCAGGTGCGGGCGGTCTGCGCGCGCAATGTGGCGTCATCGGGCTGCAGAGCGAGCGCGGCTGACAGATGAAGCGCCGCGATGTGGTTCAGTCCGGCCGCCGATTCGATGAGGCCGAGTTCGCGCAGCGGCTCGCTTTGCTGCGGATCGAGGGCAATGGATTGTTCGAGAGCGTGCCGGGCGGCCGCGGTGTTGTCGCGGGAACGCTCGAGGTAGCCGAGATTGAGCCAATGTTCGGCGCGCTCGGGAAAAAGCGTGGTCAGCCGTTCGAAGACTGTCGCGGCTTCGTCGAGGCGGGTCTGCGCATCGAGGCTCATGGCCAGCAGCAGCAGCGCGCCTTCGTCCTGCGGATTTCTTGCCACGAGCTGGCGGCTGATCTGTTCGGCTCGGGCGAGGTCGCCCGTCTGCAGGGCCTGGAAACCGTTCTGGAGCATGGCGTGTGATCGTCGGTAGGTAACGTTGCAGTATGGCTGCGGCCTGCGGCGTCGACAAGGCGGAAGGGCGCAGGACTGCAATGAAAAAGGCCGCGCGGCTTGCGCCGCGCGGCCTTAAGTACAACCGTCAAACGTAAGTTCTTAGAACTTCACGCCGACGCGAGCCCAGTAGAAGCGACCCACGGTGTCGTAGGTACGGGCGTCGGTATTGCTGTCGAAGCCGTACTGCCACAGCTGGTTCGGCTGCTTGTCGAACACGTTGTCCACACCGATTTCGAGATTGGTGTGCAGCGGTTCGATGTTGTAGCCGAATTGCAGGTTGTGATACGTCACGGCGCCTGCGCGGAACGACTGGTCAGCCGCGCCGCCCGGGGTGATGACGGTGTAGCCGTCGCCAGCCACGGACTGCGAACCGAAGCGGGTCGGACCGATGTAGCGTGCACGCCAGGACGCATCGAACGCGCCCAGGTTCCATGCCACGCCGGCGTAGCCGCGGACACGAGCGTAGTTGCCGTCGCCGCCCTGCGAAGCCGAAACGTACGAACCCGCGTTGTTGAACTGGGTCGAAACGTCGCCCTGCACCTTTTGCGCGTTGTACTTCGCAACGTAGGTGGCATCCAGCGAGAAGCGGAAGTTGCCCCACGCGGTTTCCGGCAGGCGGTACTTGAAGCTCAGATCGATACCGGAGGTATCGATGCGACCGACGTTCGCGGTGCGGTTGTTGACGAAGTTCACGTCGCCCACACCCGCGAGATCACGCGTGAACAGGTTGCAGTAGGTGCCGAAGTTGTAGCACTGGTTCAGGATCGTCTGCGTACCCAGCGTACCGATGGTGTCGGTCAGGTAGATGCGCCACACGTCGACGGAGGTCGAGAATCCTTCGAGCCATGCCGGGTCATACACGACGCCGTACGTGAAGGACTTGCCCTGTTCCGGCAGCAGCTGATCGTTGGAACCCTGCAGTGCCTGGGTCTGTGCGGTGGTCTGCCGGAAGCCCGGGCTCAGGCCCGCGCAGGCCGGGTTGCCGGCCTGTAAGCCCGTACCGTCGCAGGGATCCTGGTAGGTATCGGCCGACGGTGTGACGCCGCCGTACAGGTCCGAGATCGTCGGCGAACGGAACACTTCGGCAACCGTGCCGCGCAGCAGCACGTCGTCGATCGGACGCCATTCCACACCGATCTTCGAGTTCGTCGTATCGCCGAACGCGGAGTAGTCGGAGTAGCGCGAGCCCAGCGTGAAATTCAGCGACTTGGCCAGGAACACGTCACGCAGGACCGGGATGAACAGTTCGGCGTAGAACTCGCGAACCGTCAGTTTACCGCTGTTCGGCGACGCGCAGGCGTCGGTCGAGGTCTGGCAGGTGCCGACAGCCGGGTCGGAGATGATGGACGAGAAGTCCGGCTGGTAGAACTGGTAGTCTGCGCGGTACTCGCCACCGAACGCGACGCTGAGGGCGCCGGCCGGAAGTTCGACGACTTCGCCGGTCAGGTTGAAGCGGGCGATCTTTTCGTTGCTGTAGAAGTGCTTCTGCGGCGTCAACGAGAGCTTGCGCAGTTCGTCGATGTTGGCGCGGCCGGCAGCGGTCTGGATTTCCAGGCCGAGCAGGTTGATCGGCGTGCAGTTCGCGATGATCGAGGTTGCGGTGCCGCAACGGGCAACACCGTTGGCGTCGATGAAGGACGGACCGACGGCATTGCGCAGACCGGGCTTGAAGTAATAGCCGGTATTCTGCGTGTCCTGGCTCAGGCGCGCCCAGCTGATGCCGGCGTCCCAGGTCCAAGTGTCGCCGAAGCTGCCGCGCAGACCGGTGTTGAACTGTTCCGACTGGGTCTGGAAGAAGCCGACGCGGTTGCCGTCGAGCGACATGCGGATGCCGCCGGAGGCGATGTTCACGCCGAACGGGTTGTAGATGCTGTTGGCCGAGATGACCGCGCCCGAGTCTGCACCGAGGATCAGCGGCAGCGGAGCCAGCTCGTAGTTCGAGCGGGTCTTGTTCGTGAACGCTTCGATGTAGGCTTCGACGTTGTCCGAGATGCGGTAGTTGCCCGCAGCGAACAGGCCGGCGCGTTCCTGCGGGGTGCGCAGGATGTTGAACGGCGAGTAGTCGTAGGTGTCGTTGCCCGGACCGGAGCCGATGTAGCAGCGGAAGTCGGTACGCGCGGTACCTGGACGGCCGTTGATACGGGTCACGGAAACGTTGGCGGCCGTACCGGGGCAAGCCAGGCCGAAGCTCGCGGCGACGGTACGCGGAATCACGTAGCGGCCGGTCGGGATGGAGCCCGAGCCGAGCGGGAAGATGGCGCCGAAATAGTTGTACAGGGCCGGACTCGAATAGTCGCGATCAGCGGCACTGACGGCGTCCTGACGGTTGTAGGTCACGCCCACAACCAGGCTGCCACGGTCGCTGGAATGACCGATCGTCAGCGAACCACCGGTGCGCTCGCCGTCGTCACGGTCGGAAACGCCGTAGTCGAAGCTGGCTTCCATACCCTGGAAGTCACGACGCGTGATGAAGTTGACCACGCCGCCGATCGCATCCGAACCGTAAACGGCAGAGGCGCCGTCCTTCAGGATTTCGATGCGCTCGACCATGTTGATGGGGATCGAGTTGACGTCGTTGTAGAACACCCGCTGGCCGTTGATCAGCAGCAGCGTGCGCTGCGAGCCGAGACCACGCAGCGAAACAGTGGAGGCACCGGAGCCGCCGCCGTTGTTCACGCCCGGGTTGGTTGCAGCACCGGCGATCGAGGGGGCTTCCTGAAGCAGGTCGCCAATGGTGAGCTTGCCGGTCTTTTCGATAGCGGACTTGTCAATGACGAAGACCGGGCTCGAGGTTTCGAGATCGACGCGGCGAATGCGCGAACCGGTGACGACGATCGTCTCCAGCGTTTCGCCCTTGTCGCCACCTTCGTCTTGAGCGAAAGCCGGGGCGGCGGTGAGGCCTACAGCGGCCGCGGTGCCCATGTACAGGGCGTAGCGCACGGCGCGCAGAAGCTCATTGCGGTTTTGTCTCATTACACTCTCCAACGTCAGAGTTGTGACACAGATCGGGACTAGTACTTTCCTTCCTGGAAAAGGCCAAGGTTTTTATCTGCCTAAGCCTCGGCAGCGGCCGATACTAACAACATTCGCAACGAGTGGGAATCCCTGTTGCTTATTTGCAACAAGGTTGTGGCTGGGGCGCCCAGGGGGTAGTTATATGCATGATTTGAAATGGAAAAAAAAGGATAAAATGCAGCATTTTTAGCGACTTTCCCCCCTCGCGGCGGGTGCCGAAATTGCGTCTGCGCGTTGCCGGAAAGCTGAATGTCCGGACTCAAACGTTAAAAGTGGGGTTAACAGGATTATCACGAGCCGAGCCTGCGGCGACGCTTTTGAAAGCGTTTTCTTAACGCTGGTCCGTCGGGAAGGGGTGTTTTTGTCCCTTACGTGCTATCGGGGACGGATCGGGCCGGTGGCGCGCGATCGGGTGTGGCGAAGGAGGGGCGGACAGGCCGAAGCGGCCGTGTGCCGGCTCAGAGATCCTGCTGGTACTGCACGTAGGGCGTGCGAGCCTGGCTGTTGGCTTCGCTGCCGGTCAGCGGCGGGCTGGTCAGAAGATTCTGCGCGCCGATGCTGAGTTCAGCCTGCCACGGCGTATGCCAGGTCAGGCCGAGATCAATGCCGGTCCAACGCTGCGCGTCGGCGCTGAGCGTGCTGCGCAACGGGTTGTAGATGCGTCCGGTGATGCTGGCGCTGACGGTTTCACTGCCAAGGCCGAGGCTCACCGCTTTCTGTTGCCACAGCGGGCGGCTGCCGGCGAGATCGGGGCTGAGGCGAATGCGGCCTATGCTTGCGCCTAGATCGAGGCTCTGGTTGCTGCCGAAATACCAGCTGCCGCGCGCGCCAAACTGGGCCGAATCGCTGAAGCGTCCAAGACTGTGAGCGGGAATCACGAGGCGCGGCAGATTGCTGTTGCCGGGCACGGCCACGGCGGGCAGGGCCGAGCTCAGCGCCGGTACCAGGCTGCGTGGCAGCGCCGGTTCCAGCCAGCTAAGGGCCACGCCGAGGTCGATGCCGAAATCGGTGCCAGCCCAACTGGCCCCCAGATTGCCGCCGTACCAGTGGCCGCCGGTCTGGCGCTGGCGGCTGCAATCGGGTGTGGCGACGTTGAGGTAGCTGCCGGCGGCCAGGCAATCCAGTGCCAGCGAAGGTTCAGACAAGGTCAGCGGAGCCAGCGAAACGCCGCCGTGCAGGTTGGTCTGATCGCCGAGGCGTACGCCGACGCGGCCATCGAGCAGGGAGGTTGCGTCGATCAGGCGCCAGTCCAGCGCGCTGCCGACCTGCGGCGAGGCCGGTGCGATCGGCGACAGCGGCATGCTGGACTGCGCGACCGCGACGAGCAGGCGTCCGTCGGGCGTGCTCCACATCGGCACCAGGCGCGTGCTTTCCGGATTGGGGCCGCTGGCCAAGAGACTGTCCAGCATGGCTTTCTGGCCGGCTTCGTCAGCTTCCGGCACGATGTACTGTGCCGATGCCGCCAAAGGCAGCAGGACAGTCAACGCGGCGGTGGCGAGAAGCTTGCGCATAGATCAGGCGTAGGTCAGGGCTGCAATCGGACTGAACGGGGGGATTTCAAGTTCCACGGTGTCGCAACGGGTTTCCTGGCCGAGTTTACAAAAAAGTAACGCAAAATGCTTGCCTTGCGTCACCAATCCGAACCAATTCCGCGCATCCCGGCAATATCGCTACACTGCTGCGGCCCAGCCGAGCCGTTCCCGAGGTTGCGTCGCGCATGCCCAGTTCCAAGACCTATCCCTACGAGCGTCCGCGTCCGGACAGTGACCTGGCGGATGCCGCGTTGCAGATATTGCTGCGCGCGGTCGGCTGGGACGACGTAGGGCAGGCCGGCGTCGCACTGTGCTCGGCGCTGCTGGGGGCGGGCGAGTTCCGTCTCGTGGACAGTGCCGCGGCCGCCGTGCTGATGGCGCGCCATGTGGGCCATCGCGCCGAAGGCCGATCGTCGGCTTTGCTGGTTCCGCCCATCGTGCTGATCGACCAGAGTGCGCGACAGGTGCGCGTGCTGCAGCCGCTGGGCATACCCGAAGCGACTACCGGCCTGCTCGACGCGCGCGTTCCGGCCGAAGCATGGTCCAGTGCCGACTGGCAGGAGAGCTGGGGGCGCGCGCTCCTGCTGCTCGACGCCAAGCTGGTCAGCGTGCGCGCGGCGGAAAGCCTGCAGCAGGCGGTTGAGCGTCTGGAGCGCGCCGAGCGCCTGCAGCGCGCGTTGTTCGCGATCGCCGATCAGGCGAACGCGGATCGCGACATGGCCGAAGTCATGGCCACGCTGCATCGCATCGTCGGCAGCCTGATGTATGCGGAGAATTTCTACATTGCGCTGTACGAGCCCTCGCGGCACACGGTGCGATTCCCGTATTTCGTCGATGTCGCCGATTCGAACCTTCCGGATCCGACGCGCGAATTCGCGCTGCATGAGCTCTACGGCAGCATGACCTGGCATCTGCTGACCGGCGGCAAGGCGCTGCGGGGATCTCCCGAGGCGCTGGGCGCCCAGGTCGAAGGCCGCATCGTCGAAGTCGGCCCGGAAAGCGTCGACTGGCTCGGGGTGCCGCTGCTGCGCGGTCATCAGGTCGTCGGCGGCATCGTGGTGCAGAGCTATCGCGAAAGCGAGCGGCTCAGCGAACAGGATCAGGCCCTGCTCACCTACGTCGCGCAGCACATCTTAACCGCGCTCGAGCGTCGGCGCGCGCACGAGGAACTGGAGCAGCGCGTAGCGGAACGCACCGACGCGCTGCGCGAAGCCAACCGCGTCCTGCAGCAGCAGGTGCTGGAACGCCAGCGCGGCGAGCGCTTGCAGGCGGCGCTGTTCCGCATTGCGGAGCTGGCCAATACCACGGACAGTCTGGAAGAATTCTACGCGGCCCTGCACCGTGTCGTCGGCGGTCTGCTGAATGCGCGCAATTTCTATATCGCGCTGGCTTCCGATGACGGCAGCGAGCTGCGCTTCCCGTATTCGGTCGACGAGTTCGATCATGAGCGCCGCACGCGCCGGCCTGGTCTGGGCCTTACCGAATACGTGCTCAATCACGGCACGGCACTGCTGGTGGATCGTCTCGGCATCGCGCGCCTGAGTGCCGTCGGCGATGTGGCCAGCATCGGTACGCAGTCGACCTGCTGGCTCGGCGTGCCGCTGATCTGCGCCGACAAGGCGGTCGGCGTGCTCGCGGTGCAGAGTTATTCGGAAGACTACGGCTACACGCCGCGCGACCAGGAACTGCTGACCTTCGTTTCGTACCACATCGCCAATGCGCTTGAGCGCAAGCGCAATGCGGAATCGCTGAAGTCGGCCTATGCCGAGCTCGAACAGCGCGTCGCCGAACGCACCGGCGAACTGGCCGCCGCCAACCGGGACCTGCGCGAACAGATGGCGTATCGCGAAAGCATCGAACGCCAGCTCAAGCACGAAACCCTGCACGATTCGCTGACCGGATTGCCCAACCGGACCTTGTTCCTCGAGCGGCTCGAACTGGCGCTGGACCGCTACCGGCGCGATCCGCGCCGGCCGTTCGCCGTGCTGTTTCTCGATCTCGACCGCTTCAAGGTCATCAACGATTCGGTCGGCCATCTCGTGGGCGACGATCTGCTCTACGAAGTCGGCGGCCGCATCGCCGGCTGCCTGGAACCGGGTGACGTCGCCGCGCGCCTGGGCGGCGACGAGTTCGCGATCCTGCTGCACGACGTGATCGAAGCCGATCGTGCGATCAGTTTCGCTGCGCGCATCATCGAGTCGCTGAATGCGCCGATCCGTCTGGGGCCGAAGGAAGTGTTCACCTCGACCTCGATCGGCATCGCCTTGTGCACGCCGCGATACGCCAAGGCCGAGGAGCTGCTGCGCGACGCCGACGTGGCGATGTACCGCGCCAAGGCGGAAGGACGCCATCGCTACGCCCTGTTCGACGAGCGGCTGCACCAGGAAGCGTTGCGCCTGCTCGAAGTGGAGAACGACCTGCGCCGCGCGATCGCGCGCGGTGAGCTCGAACCCTACTTCCAGCCGATCGTGCGTCTTTCCGATCGCAGCCTGGTCGGCTACGAGGCGCTGGTGCGCTGGCGTCATCCGGAACGCGGCATCCTGCTGCCCGGCGAATTCCTCTCCGTCGCGGAAGAAAGCGGCTCGGCCGAGCAGATCGACTGGCAGATGTTCGAGCGCGTCTGCGCGATCGCGCCGGCGCTGACCGCGCAGGGCGGCTTCATCAGCATCAATCTGACGGCGCGGCATTTCCGCGTCAGCGACCTGGATCGCGAGCTGTTCGCCATCCTCGACCGCAATGGCGTGATGCCCAGCCGGATTCGCATCGAGGTGACCGAACGCGCGCTGCTGGAAAATCCGGCTCAGGTAAAACAGATCCTCGACGGCTTGCGCAAGCGCGGCATCAGCGTCGCGCTGGACGATTTCGGCACGGGTTATTCCAGCCTGAGCTATCTGCATCAGTATCCGCTGCAGGCGCTCAAGATCGACCGCTCCTTCGTGGCCGAGATGCGCCCTTACGATGACGGCAGTTCCAGCGCGGTCGTACGCGCGATCCTCGCCATGGCCGGCTCGCTCGGCATGCAGGTCATCGCCGAGGGAATAGAAACCGAGTCGCAGCAGGAAGCGTTGGAGGCGCTGGGCTGCGAGTTCGGCCAGGGCTTCCTGTTCGGTCGCCCGCAGCCGGCGGAGCACTGGCTGGGTCTGGCGCAGGACTGAAACGGAAGCGGTCTGCGCTCACGCAACCGCTTGCTGCCTAGTGCTTGCTGTCTGACCCCGGCGTTCCCGGCAGGTCGCGCAATACCTGTTCCAGGTCCACGCGATCGAAGTGATAACGCGTGTTGCAGAACTCGCAGGTGACTTCGACGCGGCCGTCGGGCTGCAGTGCCGCTTCGCTTTCGTCGCGGCCGAGGTTGCGCAGCACGGTGGCCACACGTTCGCGGCTGCATTGGCAGCCGAAGAACAGGCCGCGCTCGCCGGTGAGCTGCACGTTTTCCTCATGGAACAGGCGCAGCAGCACCTGCTCGGCCGGCAACTGCAGCAGTTCTTCATCGCTCAGCGTCGCGGCCAGATGGCGCGCGCGATTCCAGCCGTCCGGGTCGGTCTCGCCGATACCGCCGCCCTGGGCCAGAGGCTGCAGGATCAGGGCCGCGGCTCGGCCGTCGCCGCAGGCCAGATGAATGCGGCTGGGTAGCTGCTCCGAGCGCTCGAAATACCCCTCGATCAGCTGGGCGAGAGCGCCGTGCTCGACCGGTACCATGCCCTGCTGGCGCTGGCCGGTGACGGTATTCTCGATGGTGATCGCGAGCAGCGGTTCGGCCAGTTCGGCGAGATCGATCGCTTCGGCCGCGCCACCGCGCCACTGCGCCAGTCCGCGCAGCCGGCCCTCGTCATTGCATTCGGTATAGAGCAGGCTCAGGTCGCCCTTGGAGCGGATGTGCAGAGAAAGACTGCCGCTCAGCTTGATCGTGCCACTGAGCGCCGCTGTGGCCGCCAAGGCCTGGCCCAGCAGGCTCGCCACGGCGGGCTCGTAATCGCTGCGGCTCGCCACTGCCTGCCAGGCTTCCTCCAGCTGTACCAGCACGCCGCTTACGCCGGCGCGTTCGAGCAGAAATCGATGCAGGCGGTCCTTG
The DNA here is from genome assembly GCA_038207515.1 of Lysobacterales bacterium. Lineage (GTDB taxonomy): Bacteria > Pseudomonadota > Gammaproteobacteria > Xanthomonadales > Rhodanobacteraceae > Tahibacter. Next base: position 300,457 of record JBBQZR010000001.1, read on the forward strand.
GGTTTGTCCACGAAAGCAATCCTTGAGCGTCAGGTCCGCCCAGGTGCGGCCGGGACGGCGATTTTGCAAGCCGAACGCCGGCAGTGCTGCGGATTATCGATCAGAGCGCGGCGCCCGTGCAGAGTCCGGCCGCGCCGCTGCGCCCTTGCCCCGCGCGGCGGGTTTCTGCGAATCTGCGCGGCCCTTACTGTCAGGCTTGCGCGTTGGCTGCACGTCCCCGAAAACGCGCTGTGCTGCGCTTCGTCTGGCGCTGGACTTGGCGCCTGGCGCTGGCCTGGGTGCTGGGCAGTGTCGCGCTCGTGCTGCTTTTTCGCTTCGTGCCGGTGGGTTATTCAGGCTTCATGCTCGAACGCCAAGTCTCGGCCTGGTTCGCCGGCGAACGCGATTTCCGCCTGCGCCAGCGCTGGGTGCCGCTGCGCGAGGTATCGCGCGAACTGCCGATCGCGCTGGTCGCGGCCGAGGACCAGAAGTTTCCGCTGCATCACGGCTTTGACGTCGAAGCGATACGCGAAGCGATCGAGGATGCCGAAGACGGCGAGCGCCTGCGCGGCGCGAGCACCATCAGCCAGCAGACCGCGAAGAACCTGTTCCTGTGGAACGGCCGCAGCTTCGTGCGCAAGGGGCTCGAAGCCTATTTCACGGTGCTGATCGAGCTGTGCTGGCCCAAGCAGCGCATCATCGAGGTCTATCTCAACGTCGCGGAATTCGGTGACGGCATCTACGGCGCGGCCGCCGCCGGCGACGTCTTTTTCCGCAAGACGCCGGGCGCGCTGACCGCGCGCGAAGCGGCGCTGCTCGCCGCGGTGCTGCCCAATCCGCGTCGCCTGCGTGTGGACAAGCCCAGCGCCTATGTACAGCGCCGCGCCGCCTGGATCGAGCGGCAGGCGCGGCAACTGGGAGGGCCGGGCTACCTCGACGGGCATTAGGAGGCTGTCGAGAAACAGCCTGCTAATGCGATCCAGGATGGATTGCTCGAGAGTCGATCGCGTAAGCGATTGATTCTCGGAGAACGTGGGCAAGCTCTGCTTGCACCGTTCGGTGGAGAAAAGGGCAGGAGCCGTTTTCTTCACACCCTGCTAGGGCGGCCGTTTCACTCTTTCTGTCATGGTTCTCGACTAGCATCCGCCGGTTTGCCGCTGACCTCATACCCATGAAGCAACTAGCCGTCGTCGTTCCCGCCTACAACGAAAGCGAAGGGCTGCGCGAATTCCAGCGCCGCATCGGCCTGGTGTTCGACGGGCTCGATCTGGATTGCAGCGTGCTCTACGTCGACGATGGCAGCCGCGACGACACCTGGCAGGTCATGGAATCGCTGCGCGCGTGCGACCCGCGCGTGGCGACGCTGAAGCTCAGCCGCAACTTCGGTAAGGAACTGGCGCTGACCGCGGGACTCGATCACGTCGACGCCGATGCGGTCGTCGTGATCGACGCGGACCTGCAGGACCAGCCCGAACTGATACCGGAATTCGTCGCGCGCTGGCGCGAAGGCTACGACGTGGTCTACGGCACGCGTTCCAACCGCGCCGGCGAAACGGTGCTGAAGAAGTTCACCTCGGCGGCGTTCTACCGCGTCATGGAAAAGATGACCGACCTGCCGGTGCCGCGCGATACCGGCGACTTCCGCCTCATGAGCCGCCGCGTCGTCGACGCGCTGAAGCTGCTGCGCGAACGCCAGCGTTTCATGAAAGGACTGTTCACCTGGGTCGGCTTCGCGCAGACCTCCGTCGTTTACGACCGCGACGCGCGCTTCGCCGGCGACAGCAAGTGGAACTATTGGAAATTGTGGAACTTTGCGCTCGAGGGCATTACCTCGTTCTCGTCGTTTCCGCTGCGGCTGGCGACCTATGTCGGGTTCTTTTCCGCGCTGATCGCGTTCGTGTTCGGCGTCGTCGTGTTCTTCAAGGCGCTCGCCTTCGGCGACCCGGTGCGCGGCTATCCCTCGCTGATGGTGGTGGTGCTGTTTCTCGGCGGCGCTCAGCTAATGGCGCTGGGTATGATCGGCGAATACCTCGGCCGCACCTACGTGGAATCCAAGCAGCGACCGCTGTATTTCGTGGACCGCCACCATGCAGCCACACCGGGTGCGGCCAGGCGCGACGCATAGCGTAGTCCATTAGGCCGCGCGTATTCCGTCTATAGACTCAGGGCTTTGGGCTGGGGCATCCTCCTCAGGTCCGGCGCGCGGTTCGCGTGCTCCGGTTCCCGAGCGACGGCGCGCCAGGAGTTTGCACGCGCCGCCAACGATCCCACCGGCGGCGCGTCAGGGACGGCATGCGCGAGCATGCGCGCAGCCGGTCAGTTGCGGAGTTTCCACGCATGCCTGTTCCGTTCGCGCCGTCGCGGCTGTATCTCGCCCTGGCCGCCGTTGCTGTCGTCACATCCGCCTGCCAGACCAGTCCTTCCCGCGGCCTCGCCGCCGGCGAACGCGGCGAGCGTGAGGAGTATGAGCAGGCCGCTCCGCCCAAGGGCGACTATTGGGCTCAGCGCGCGTCTTATCCGACCGGCGATTTCCAGCCGCTGTGGCTGACCGAATCGGCACGTGCGGAAAAACACATCCGCGCCGCGGTGCCGGTCGGTGAAAAGAACTACCGCCGTTCGCCGGTATCGCCGCTGGCGCTGGATCCGACCCAGTTCACCTCGCTCGGTCCCAAGCCGCTCAACGACACCGAGTTCGGTTTCGGCCATGTTTCGGGCCGCGTCAACGTGATCGCAGTCGATCCGGTCGACAACACCATCGCCTACCTCGGTTCCGACGGCGGCGGCGTGTGGAAAACGACGAACTGCTGCTCGGCCGCGACGACCTGGCAGGTCATGACCGACGTGCCCGCCATCGTCAACGCGGCGATCGGCGACATCCACATCGATCCGAATAACCACAACACGATCTACGCGGGCACCGGCGACCTGCGCTACGGCTCGTTCTCGTTCGGCTCGACGGGCCTGCTCAAGAGTACCGACGCGGGCGCGACCTGGAGCCTGCTCGGCGAGGCCGAGTTCGGTCCGCTGTACGGACCGTCGGCGAACGGTTTTCCGCAATACCAGGCGATCGGCAAAGTCGTCGTCGATCCGAACGATTCGGCCAAGGTGGTCGTCGGCACCAAGACCGGCCTGTACTTTTCCTACGATGCCGGCGCGAACTGGTCGGGTCCGTGCTACACCAACGCGTTCAGCAGCGGGCCCGCGGCGCAGCGCCAGGACATGACCGGGCTGATCGCGGTGGACCTGGGCACGACGACGACGCTGTACGCCGCCGTCGGCACGCGCGGCACGGCGACACCGGTGCAGCCGGATCTCTCCAAGAACGGCGCAAACGGCGTCTACCAGGCGCCGATGCCGTCCGCGGGCTGCCCGGCGGATGCGGACTGGACGTTGCGCAACAGCGGCTGGCCGGCGGGCACCGGCAATGGCACCCCGACGACGACCCTCGGCCGCATCGAGCTGGCCATCGCACCGAGCAACAACCAGATCATGTATGCGATGGTTGCCGACGTGACCACGCGCAGCGTGAACGCGGTGCTCAAGTCCACCGATGCCGGCGCGACCTGGGCGCAGACTACGACGGCCAGCGGTTTTACCGGCTGCGGCAACGCCGGCACGCAGATGTGGTACGACGCCGGCCTCACCGTTTCTCCGGCCGACCCGAACGTGATCTTCGCGAGCGCCGTGGATCTGTTCCGTTCGACCAACGGCGGCACGAGCTTCACCAATCTGACCTGCGGCTATTCCGGCGGCGGCATACACGTCGACCATCACGCACGTGCCTACGTCGGGAATGATCCGAACAAGCTGCTGATCGGCTCCGACGGCGGCGCCTACTACACCGCCAACGCGACCGCGGGTGCGCCAGCGATCACGCCGATCAACGACAGCCTCAACACCATCGAGTTCTATTCGGGCGACGTGACGGCGAACTTCGCGACGTCGGCGAATCCCGGCGCCAGCGGCGGCGCGCAGGACAACGGCAGCTCGGCAGCGCTGTTCGGCGCCAACCCCGGCGCGATGCAGTGGGAATCGACCAACAGCGGCGACGGCACCTATACGCGCATCGAGCCGCTGAATGCGCAGCGCTGGTACTACCAGTCGCAGAACGGTGCGGTGCGCGTGTCTACGACCGGGCCGTTCGGCAATACCGTTAGTGCGAGTGGTGCATGGTCCGGCGACCGCAAGAGCTTCCTGATGCCGTTGGAGGTCTACAAGCACGGAAACCCGGCCGTGGCCAATTCCGGCTGCGCCGCAGACGTCAACGGGTGCGGTCGCATGCTGGCCGGCACTTACCGTATCTGGGAGACGCTCGCAGGCGCTGTGCCCACGTCGAGCTGGCAGGCCAAGACCGGCGACCTGACCAAGAACAACCTGATCCTCGGCAGCGACAACCGTTCGTACATCAATCAGATGATGTACTCCTTCACCGATCCGACCGTCGCTATCGTCGGTACCAATGACGGCAACGTGCAGTACGTGTTCAATCTCGGCGTCGCCGGCACGAACAATGCCACGGCAGTGAACGTCACCGGCGCCAACGCGGTGCTGCCGAACCGGCCGATCCAGGATGTCGTCACCGATGCGCAGAACCCGCTCGTCGGCTACGCCGCGGTCGCCGGGTTCGACCAGAACACGCCGTCCACGCCGGGCCATGTGTTCCGCGTGACGTGCACGGCGAACTGCGCGGGCTTTACCTGGGAAAACAAGACCGGCAACCTGCCGAACATCCCGGTCAACGCCATCATGGTCAGCCCGCATGTGCCGGGCCAGGTATTCGCCGGTACTGACTGGGGCCTCTACTACACCGACAACATCAACGTCGCGAACCCGACCTGGTTCTACTTCGCGGGCCTGCCGCGCTCGATGATCTGGGATCTGGTCGTCGATCGCGGGCTGACCACGCTGGTCGCGTTCACACGCTCGCGCGGCGCCTGGGCCTGGCCGCTGCCGACCGGCGGCATCGGCGACAGCATCTTCGCGAACGGTTTCGAGACACCGTGAATCCACCGCGACGGCCGGGCCGCTCGGCCCGGCCGTCGCTGTTGCCGGCGCCACGCGCTAGACTGGCCGCGTTGGATGCCAAGGCGGTTTCGGCCGTCGACGGATCGCGCGCGGAGGCAGCATGCGTCAGGTCAAACATCTGCTGGAAGGCAAGGGCGGCCAGGTCTTTTCGGTCGAACCCGATCAGCCGGTTCTGCAGGCCATACAGGCCATGGCAGACCATCACGTAGGCGCCCTGCTCGTCATGCAGGGCAATGAGCTCGCCGGCATCGTTTCCGAGCGGGACTACGCCCGCAAGGTGATCCTGCTGGGCCGCTCCTCGGCCGAGACGCCGGTATGGCAGATCATGTCGGCGCCGGTCGAAACCGTCTCGCCCGACCACTCCGTCGACGATTGCATGCGCCTGTGCACGCAGCGGCGCATCCGTCACCTGCCGGTCGTGGCGCAGGGTCAGGTCGTCGGCGTGGTCTCGATCGGCGATCTGGTCAAGGCCGTGATCGACGCGCAGGCCGAAGAACTCGCTCAGTTGCAGCGCTATATAGCGGGCTAATCAATGCCGGCCGGTGGCGGACTTCGTCCGCCGCCGATTGCCAGCACCGGCGCTTTCGCGGACGATGCGCGCCTTTCCCCGTCCGCTGGACCTTCGTGGGCCGCATCAACGACCCCAATCACGAGCGACTGGAGCGGCTTCTGGCCGACTACGGCGCCAAATTGCGTGCGCTCGTGGCGGCCCACGGTCTGGCGCGGCACGGCATCGATGCCGACGATGTCGAGCAGGAAGTCCGTATCCGTCTCTGGCGTGCGATCGAGCGTGACCGGTCTGCGGCCTTTCATGCGTCTTATATCCAGCGAGTGGTAGCCAGCACCGTGATCGACGCCCTGCGTCGCGCCCAGGTTCGAGCTACCGAGCCGCTGCCCGAGGAGTCCGACGACGGTTTCCAGCCGTTTCCGGACCGGAATCTCGGGCCGGAGGAACGCGCCAGCGGTCATCAGCACGTCGAGAAGCTCAGAAGCTGTCTCAATGCGCTGCCGGAACGCCGGCGCCTGCCGATCAGTCTGCATCTGCAAGGCTTCGCCCTGCAGGAAATCGCGGACATCGTCGGCACTTCGGCCGAGGCAGCGCGGAAATTGGTTTCGCGCGGGATGGACGAATTGAAAGACCGTCTGCGCGAGGTAGGAGCCGGAGATTTCGATGACTGAGTCGCGCCTTTCCCATCTGTATCGCTCATCGACGCAGCCGCAGACGCTGAGCGCACGCGCGCTCATCGACGCGGAGACGGCTGTCCGCGCGGCCCAGGGCCGGGTGGTGCCGCACGAGCGCGATGAAGTGGCGGCGGCCCTCGCCGGATCTTCTGCGCATGCGGATCTGGTGCAGTTCCTGCGCGCGCTCGAGCCCGCATCGGCCGAGCTGGCCCAGGGTCTCGCCCGCAGCGCCATGCACGAGTCGCGGGAAAGCCGCCGCCGCGCGCATCGGCGCATGCCGCAGCGTGGCTGGCAATGGAGTGCGGTGGCGGCGAGTCTGGTTGCGGTCATCGCGCTGTTTGTCATGCGCGACGCCGGTCAGCCGCACGGCACGCTGCAGGCGCAACTCCCGCACAGTCCCCGCGCCGACGCGATTTTCGACGGCGGTCTCGATGCCGCGGTTGCCGGCCATGCGGCCGACGATCGCATCTTCCATACGTCCGGCGGCGATGAAGTCACGCACGACCGTATCTTCTCGGCGCGCTCGGGCGGCTGAGCTCGGCAAGTCGTTCCTCGGTAAAGACGTATCCGATCCAGTAGCAGAAAAAAAGCCCGGATTTGTCCGGGCTTTTTGCTGCTCCGTGGTGTCACATGCCCGCTAGTCTCGATAGGGCGTCTGGCGGGACCACGCGTGAACATGCCCGTTCAGCTTCCCACTGCCCGGCGGGTCAGTGTCCAGCCAATAATTCCTGGAGGTCAGAAACCACGTCCAAGCAGATTCTCGCTGCAGCGCTGCTGCTCGCCTTTCCGCGTTGCCGGCGCGAAAGATTTCCGTGTCAACGTCAACGGTAATACGCCGATTGGCCCGATCGTCAATGCCAGCGAAGACACGCCGATCTCGTATGCGGCGGCACGCCGGCGAACGTAGGCGGCACGCTCGATGGCGACGATTCGACCTTCCAGCGTCCGGCACGCTCGACCGCCAACGGCGGCGCGTACAACGGCGAACCGTCCTGCGGCGGCGTTGATTTCGCGGCTCAGGTGACGTCCGAGTACGACACCGTCACGATCACGAACAACGGTCCGGGCCCGGCCACGATCAACGCTGACATCCTGTGTAACGGCTCTGACAGCGCGGCCTATGTCTATTCCACGTTCAACCCGCTGCACCGAACACGGGCTGCCTGCAGGCCGATGACGACAGCGGTTCGGACAAAGGCGGCTTCTGCAGCCTCATCAACTTCCCGATTCCGGTCGGCGAAAGCCGCGTCCTCGTGGTTACGGCCTACCAGAGCATGGCCTCGGACGGCGGCGACGATTTCGCCTACACCGTGAACTTCACGGGCACGACGCCGGTATCGCTGACCAACTTCTCGGTCGACTGATCAAGGCATCGCTGCTGCACTGACGAAACCCCGCCACCCGGCGGGCTGACGGTCAGGCTGCGACCGCGCTGGCGTGCTCACGCGTCGCGGCGAAGCGGATTTCCGGCCAGCGTTCCTGGGTCAGCTGCAGGTTGACCCGGCTCGGCGCGAGATAGACCAACTCGCCGGCGGCATCGATGGCCAGGTTGTTGGCTGCCTTGTCGCGGAATTCCTCGAGCTTCTTCGCGTCCTTGGCGTGTATCCAGCGCGCCGTGCTGATCGTGATCGGCTCGAACACGCACTCCACGCTGTACTCGTCCTTTAGCCGGTAGGCGACCACGTCGAACTGCAGCACGCCGACCGCGCCGAGGATCAGGTCGTTGGACATCAGCGGTTTGAAGAACTGGGTCGCGCCCTCTTCGGATAGCTGCGCCAGTCCCTTCTGCAACTGCTTCATCTTGAGCGGATCCTTCAGGCGCGCGCGGCGGAACAGCTCGGGCGCGAAATTCGGGATGCCGGTGAAGCTCAGCAGTTCGCCTTCGCTGAAGGTGTCGCCGATGGAGATGGTGCCGTGGTTGTGGATGCCGATCACGTCGCCCGGATAGGCCTCGGCGACGATTTCGCGATCCGAGGCCATGAAGGTCAGTGCGTTGGCGAGCTTCATCTCCTTACCCGTGCGCACATGGAACGATTTCATGCCGGCCTCGAAACGGCCCGAGCAGATGCGCATGAAGGCGACGCGGTCGCGGTGCATCGGATCCATGTTCGCCTGGATCTTGAACACGAAGCCCGACATCTTCTCTTCCGCCGGCGCGATCTCGCGCGTCGTCGTACCGCGCGGCCGCGGCGAGGGCGCGTGCTCGATGAAGAAGTCCAGCAGCGGCTGCACGCCGAAGTTGTTGACGGCGGAACCGAAGAACACCGGCGCGAGCCGGCCGGCCAGGTATTCGTCGAGGTCGAACGGATGCGAGGCGCCTTCGACCAGCTCCAGCTCGTCGCGCAGTTCGCGCAGCATGTCGGCGCCCAGGCGCACCAGCAGTTCCGGATCATCGAGCGACGCGAAGATCGTCGAATCCTGGCGCGTGAAATTGCGCCCCGGTTCGTACAGATGCACTTCGCCGCTGACCAGGTGGTAGACGCCCTTGAGGCGCGAACCCATGCCGATCGGCCAGGTGATCGGCGCGCACTGGATCTTGAGCACCGACTCGACCTCGTCGAGCAGTTCGATCGGCGAGCGGCCTTCGCGGTCGAGCTTGTTGATGAAGCTCATGATCGGCGTGTCGCGCAGGCGGCAGACCTCCATGAGCTTGATCGTGCGTTCTTCCACGCCCTTGGCGCAGTCGATGACCATCAGCGCCGAGTCGACCGCGGTCAGCACGCGGTAGGTGTCCTCGCCGAAATCCGCATGGCCCGGCGTGTCGAGCAGGTTGACGATGTGTCCCTCGTACGGGAACTGCATCACCGACGAGGTCACCGAAATGCCGCGTTCCTTTTCCAGCGCCATCCAGTCCGAGGTCGCATGGCGCGCGGCCTTGCGGCCCTTGACGCTGCCGGCCATCTGGATCGCTCCGCCGAACAGCAGCAGCTTTTCGGTCAGCGTGGTCTTGCCCGCGTCCGGATGCGAAATGATGGCAAAGGTGCGGCGGCGCCGGGTTTCGGTGAGATGGTCGGACATGAGGGCGGCGCAGTGCGCCGGGGCGCCGCTGCGTGGGTCGTCTTGAAGGGGCGCGGATTATAGCCGCTGCGCGCTGTGGCCGCGCCGTCCTCGCGCGGTACCGCGATGGACCCGGAGGTCAGTTTCCCGCCGCCGTTGCCGGGCTGGACGGCTGCAGGTCCAGCGGCCCATCCCGCCCGCGCATCCGGAACGGCACCGATACCAGCTTCATGCCGCGGTTGAGCTGGACGCAGAAATGCAGATGCGGTCCGGTGGAGAAGCCGGTGTTGCCCGATTCGCCGATCTTCTGCCCGACATAGACGTGCCGGCCGGCCTGCACGCCGACGCTTTCGGGCCGGAGGTGGGCATAGACGGCCATGCTGCCGTCGCGGTGCAGGATGCGCACGAGATTGGCGCGGCTGGCGAACTTTTCCTTGTCGAGACCCGCGCCGTAGTAGTCGTCCTGCACTTCCATGACGACGCCGTCGCGGGCGGCCAGGACCGGGGTGCCTTCGTCGGCGGCCGCGTCGATCGCGTAGCGCGACTCCTCGCTCGTATGGCTGAACGCGCCGTCGAAGCCCTGGTGTATGCGCACCGGGTATTCGCCGAGCGGCCAGCGATACTCGCTGTCGTCGTGCTGCGCCTGGGGGCTGCCGGGAATCGCGCGCAGGGCCAGTTCGAAGCCGGCGGGCTGGGCCAGGTCGGTCTGCTGCAGGTTGGCCAGCACGCGTTCCTCGCGCGCCTGCATCGTCACGGTCAGCGGCAGCGGCGGATCCGTTGCGATGTTGCGCACTTCGCCGACGCTGAGCTCGATCTGCGCCGGCCCGGCGAAATGGTTGAACACACGCGCCTGGCGCCGGCTGTCCTGGCCTTCGATGCGCAGCTGCACCATCGGTGTCTGCTCGGCCTTCACCACGGTTTCCTGCACCGGCCGGTCGGTTGCCGGCGGGCGGTCGGTGAAATGCGTGATGCCTTTCTCGTCGACGAATTTGTATATTTTTTTCGCTTCCGGCGCGGTGGCGAACGACAGCAGGAAGGTGGCGGCAACGAGGGCAGGGACTTTCATCGCCCGATTGTAGGGGCTGGCAGGTCCGGGCGCACCGCTGCGGGCCGGCGCGGCGGCCGGGACTTCGGGGCTGACCGATTAGGCGCAGCGGTCGATACGCATCCGTTGCGCGTACTGCGCGGGGCCGGCCGGTGTCCGCGGCGACCGGCAACCTCGCGGCGCCGCCGGAAGCGGCCTGCGACTTCGCGCCGGTCCGCTCAGGCGCTTCCGCGTCCGGGCAGGCGGCGCATGCGCATCAGGAAATTTGGATATATAGGCGTTTAGACGTCTAAACGTCCATTGACGAATCGCATCGGACTGACTAAAGTCCCGCTCCACGATCCATCGAGACCGGCTGAGGGAAAGGCCCTTGGAAGCCGGGGCAACCGACGGGAAACCGCACGGTGCCAACTCCTACGGAGGCGCAACGCGCCATGCCGAGAGATGGGTAGCTGCAACCGTCCGGGTTCCGGGCGTCGTTGCCGCGCCTGTCGCCGGTTCTCCGGGGAGCTCGATCACGAGCCCGGAGAACCGCATGAGCCTGACCAGCGCCAGTTCCTTCGCCACCTTCGACACGGCGTCGTTCGCCTACGAGACCGCGGCGCTCCTGCAGCCGATTCCGCGGCCGGCGCACAGCGAGGCGGTGGTGCGCATCACGCCGAAGTACGGCCAGCGCGCCGTGACGGTCACGCTGCGTTATTTCTGGCACGGCTGCGCCGAGGCTCCGACCGTGATCGTCCAGGGCGGCATCTCGGCGAGCCGCGACGTCTGCAGCGTCGGCACGACCGCGGGCTGGTGGGACGATCTCGTCGGCAGCGGCCGCGCGGTCGATCTGGAACGCCGCCGCGTGCTCAGCATCGACTGGCTGGCGGCGGCTGATCTCGACGGTGCGAGCGCCGTATCGAGCGAAGACCAGGCCGATGCGCTCGCGGCGCTGCTCGACGCGCTCGGTATCGCGCAGGCACAGGCCTTCGTCGGTGCCTCGTACGGCGCGATGGTCGGGCTCGCGTTCGCCGCGCGGCATCCGCAGCGTGTAGCCCGGGTCGTCGCGATCAGCGGTGCACACCGCGCGCATCCGCTCGCCACTGCGCTGCGCGCGATCCAGCGCGAGATCGTGCGCGGCGGCATCGATCGTGGTGATGTCGCGAGTGCGCTCGGCCTCGCGCGCCAGCTCGCCATGACGACGTACCGCGGCGCCGAGGAATTCGCCGAGCGTTTCGACGCCGAACCGGAATATCGCGACGGCCGCTTCCATTTTCCGGTCGAGGACTACCTGGTCGCCGCTGGCCGCAAGTTCGTTGCGCGCTTCGATGCGGAGCGCTATCTGAGCCTGTCCGAATCCATCGATCTGCACCGCCTCGACGCCGCGGCCGTGCGCGTGCCCTGCGACATCGTCGCCGTGAACAGCGACCGGCTCGTGCCCAGCGCCGACCTGCGCGCGCTCGCCGACGGTCTCGGCGCCGCCGCGCGCTACCACGAGATCGACTCGTGCTACGGCCACGACGCTTTCCTAAAGGAAACCGGGCGCGTCTCCGCGCTGGTTGCCGCCGCCCTTTCCAGTTGTTGAACGCAAGGATAGTCATCATGAGCGATCTGACCGCCACGACCCGCGCCGTCCGCGCCGGCATCGAGTCCGACACCCAGCACGGAGCCGTGGTGCCGGCGCTGCACCTGTCGACCAACTACACCTTCGCCGGCTTCGGCCAGAAGCGCACCTACGACTACTCGCGCAGCGGCAACCCGACGCGCGACCTGCTCGGCAACGCGCTGGCCGAACTCGAACTCGGCGCCGGTGCGGTGGTCACGGCCAGCGGCATGGCGGCGGTCGCGCTGGTGCTGGAACTCGTACCGGCCGGCGCGACCGTGATTGCGGCGCACGACTGCTACGGCGGCACCTGGCGCCTGCTCGACGCATGGCAGAAGAAGGGCCGCTTCCAGGTCCGCTTCGTCAACCTGACCGATCCGCTCGCCCTCGCGGTCGCGCTCGCGGACAAGCCGGCCCTGGTCTGGGTCGAGACGCCGTCCAATCCGCTGCTGCGCATCACCGATGTGCGCCATGTCGCGCACGCCGCGCACGCGGCCGGCGCGCTCGTCGTCGTCGACAACACCTTCCTGTCGCCGGCGCTGCAGCAGCCGATCGCGCTCGGCGCCGACATCGTCGTGCACTCGACGACGAAGTACATCAATGGTCATAGCGATGTGGTGGGCGGCGCGGTCATCGCGAAAGACGCCGCCGTCGCGCAGCAGCTGACCTGGTGGGCGAACTGCATCGGCCTCACCGGCGCGCCGTTCGACAGCTTCCTGACCCTGCGCGGGCTGCGCACGCTGGGGCCGCGCCTGCGCGCGCACCAGGAAAACGCGCAGCTGCTGGCCGAACTGCTGGCCGGGCATCCCGCTGTCGCGCGCGTGTATTACCCCGGTCTGGCCGATCACGCCGGCCATGCGCTCGCCGCGCGCCAGCAGAGCGGTTTCGGCGCGATGCTGAGTTTCGAACTCGATGCGGACGACGACGGCATCGCCGCGTTCCTCGACGGCCTGCGCTGCTTCTCGCTGGCCGAATCGCTGGGTGGCGTCGAAAGCCTGGTCGCGCATCCGGCTTCGATGACGCATGCGGCGATGGCCGTCGAAGCACGCCATGCGGCCGGCATCACCGACAACCTGCTGCGCTTGTCCGTCGGCATCGAGGACAGCGTGGATCTTCTGGCCGACGTGCGCGCCGGCCTGGCCCGGGCCGAAGCGGTGAACGCCGGCAAACAGAGGATCCGCGCATGAGCGCACTCGCCCTGGCGGTTTCCCATCCCGCGTCGCGTGCCCACGCCGAAGCGGCCGCGGTGGTCGTGCTCGGCACCGGCCTCGTCGGCGGCGCGCTGCTGCGCCTGCTCGACGAGACGGCCGGGCGGCGCCGGCCGCTGCGCCTCGTCGGGATCGCGAATTCGCGCCACAGCCTGTTCGATCCGGGTGGTATCTCTCCGCCGCTGCTGGCCCGGCTCGAAACCTCGGCGAGCTGCGATCTCGACGCGGTCGCCGCTGTGCTGCTGGCCAGCGATGCGCGCGTGCGCATCGTCATCGATGCCACGCCGGCCGCGGCCGTTGCGCAGCGCCACGCCCGCTGGCTCGCACAGGGCATCCATGTCGTGACGGCGAACAAGATCGCCCAGGGCAGCCGCCTGGAGGACTGGCATGAACTGCAGCGCGCGCGCCGCCATGGCGATAGCCGCTACGGCGACAGCGCCACGGTCGGCGCCGGCCTGCCGGCGCTCTCCAGCCTGCGCCGGCTGCGTCTCAGCGGCGACCGCCTGCTCGCGCTCGACGGCGTGCTGTCAGGTTCGCTGTCGTTCCTGTTCAACCGCTATGACGGCACGCAGCCATTTTCCGCACTGCTGCAGGAAGCGCGCGAGCGCGGCTACACCGAACCGGATCCGCGCGCCGACCTGTCCGGCGCGGACGTCGCGCGCAAGCTGCTGATCCTCGCGCGTGCCGCCGGCGTGGAACTGGAAGAGTCCGACGTCGAAGTCGAGGGCCTCGTACCGGCGCATCTGGCCCGACTGGACAGCGGCGAGTTCCTCGGCCGGCTCGCCGAGATCGACGCCTTCGTCGCGCAGCGTTTCCGCGAAGCCGCCGCCGATGGCAAGGTGCTGCGCTATCTCGCGTCGCTGGACACGAGTGGCCGCGCCCGGGTCGGCCTGCGTGCAGTGGGCAGGAGCCACCCCTGCGCCGCGCTGAGCGGCGCGGACAACCTGTTCGCATTCACGACCGAACGCTACCGCGAGCGGCCGCTCGTCGTCGTCGGGCCGGGCGCCGGTGCGGACGTCACGGCGCAGGGATTGCTGGCCGATACGCTGGAGATCGTTGCGTAGCGCTTGGTCGCCGTAGGCTGGTCGGCGGCGCAACGTGCGCAGGCGTGTTGACTGCATTTGCTTTGCAGCAAGATGAAATCTGCAAGTATAAAATTTATTTGTAAATGTACATTATTTTATTTTGCAAGGCCGCGGTCCGTCCTATGCTAAGTTTTTCTGGCCGAGGAATGTGACACCATCCCCACCCAACCCTCCGGCCCGTCGGGCGTGCCAGGCAACCAGAACCTTCGGTTCTAAGCGGTTGCCCGTCACCCCTTTGAAGGGGAGGGCTTCCACCGCCGTCACTCGCGCGTTACAACCGCCGGTTCAACTCCGCCAGCAGCGGCAGCTTGCGCACGCGCACCGTCGTTGCGGCGTAGATCGCGTTGGCGAGGGCCGGCGCGACGCTGGGAATGCCCATCTCACCGGCGCCCGAGGGCTCCCGCTCGCTAGGTAGCACGATGACCTCGACCTCGTGCGGCATCTGCGCCATGCGGCCGATGGCGTAGTCGCCGAAGCTCGACTGCTGCACCTGACCGTCCTTGACCGTGATGGCCAGGTTCAGCGCGGTCGAGATGCCGTCGATGGTGCCGCCGGCCATCATCGCGTCGACGCCGAGCGGGTTGACCACGCGGCCGACGTCGGCGACGCAGATCGCGCGGTGGATGCGCAGGTCGCGTCCGTCCATCGAGACCTCGAATGCGTGCGCCGCGTAGCCGCCGAACGTGAAATGGCAGGCGATGCCGACGCCGCGGCCATCGCTGCGCTTGCGCGTCCACTCGATCGCTTCGGCGCAGCGCGTCAGCACGGCGGCGAGCCGGCCGGTGTCGAACTTCGGGCCGCCATGGCCCTGATAGTCGAGCTCGCGCGCTTCGCCGAGCAGCTTCAGGCGCAGCTCGACGGCATCCTGCTTGGTTTCGTGGGCGATCTCGTCGATGAAGCTCTGTACCGCGAACGCATGGAACGTATGCAGCGGCGCCCGCCAGGGTCCGCGCGGCATGCCCGATTCCAGCGAGAAGAAACGCTTGTCGAGATTGGGCACGAGGCCGGCGGGGAAATCGTCGGCTTCGAGACAGCCCTGGCCCGGCGGGCGCTCCTTCTTGCGCGCGATGCGGTAGTTCATCGACGTCGCGGCGCACAGGTGGGCGAAGCCGGTGAGCTGGTTCTTCCGGTCCAGCGTCGCGCTGAGCTGGTGCAGGCCGTAGGGACGATAGAAGTCGTGGCGCAGGTCGTCGTCGCGCGTCCACATCAGCTTGATCGGCCTGCCGGCCTTCTTCGCGATCATCACCGCTTCGGCGACGTAGTCGTTTTCCAGCCGCCGGCCGAAGCCGCCGCCGGCGCGGGTCATGCGGATCTCGATCTTGTCGCGCGACAGTCCGGTCAGGTTCGCGATCACGGTCGAGGCGCCGCCGGGACTCTGCAGCGAGCCGATGAACAGCGCACGGTCGGGCTCGATCTTGATCAGCGCATGCGGCGGTTCCATCGTCGCGTGGGCGAGGAACGGCACCTGGTAGTGCGCTTCGAGCGTGCGTTTGGCGGCCTTGCGCGCGGCCGCCATGTCGCCGTCGCTGCGCACGGAAACGCCGTCGCCCTTGAGCGCTTCGGCGGCCTGGGCTTCGAGTGCGGTACTGGATTCCTGCGTCCACGGGCCTGGCTTCCAGGTCACCTTGAGCGCGCTGCGGCCCTTGATGGCGGCCCAGGTGTCGTCGGCGACCACGGCGACACCGGTGGCCAGGTTGGTATCGAACGACGATCCCGGCACCGGGCCGTCGATGATGAACACGTCGCGCACGCCGGGAATCTTGCGCGCGAGCGTGTCGTCGAGCGTATCGACGCTGCCGTCCATGTGTGGACAACGCAGCATGACGGCGGTCAGCGCGCCGCCCATGTAGGCGTCGATGCCAAAAGTAGCCCGGCCGGTCACGATCGCGCGCGCGTCGACGGTCTTGGCCGGCTTGCCGATGACGCGGTACTGATCGGGCTTCTTCAGCGCAACCGGTTCCGGCGGCGGCAATATGCCTGCGGCGCGCTCGGCCAGCTCGGCGTACGGCATGCGCGTGCCGTCCGGATGCACGACGTGGCTGGCTTCGGTCGCAAGGCGGTCGTGCGGCAGCTGCCAGTGCTGCGCGGCTGCTTCCACCAGCAGCCAGCGCGCGATCGCGCCGGCCTGGCGCAGATCCTTCCAGCCATCGGTGATGCTCGTGCTGCCGCCGGCGCCCTGCGGGCCGTAGCGGTTAGTCTCGCCATCGGGGCCGATCTCGTAACCGTACGGAAGCTGTTCGACGCGCACGCGATTCCAGTCGGCGTCGAGTTCTTCGGCGATCAGCATCGGCAGCGAGGTGATCACGCCCTGGCCGATCTCGCAGCCGCGGGCGCCGATGACGATGCGATTGTTGCGTTCGATGCGTACGAAGGCGCCGAGCGAGGTCAGCGCTTCGCCGAGCATGTCGATCGGCACCTTGGGTTGGAACGCCGCGGTGGCCGGGCGCAGGCCGACGAGCAATGCGCCGCTCGCGGTCAGCATGACGCTGATGAATTGGCGCCGGTTGAGGTCGGTCATGACTTGATCCCGGCCGCTTTTTCTTCCGCCGCCTTCGCTTCAGCAGCTTTTGCTTCTGCGGCCTTTGCCTCGGCCATGAGCTGCGCGGCACGCTTGACCGCCTTGCGGATGCGCGGATACGTGCCGCAGCGGCACAGATTGGTGAGCTGGTTGATGTCGGCGTCGCTGGGCTGCGCCTTGCGCTTGAGCAGATCGACCGTGGCCATGATCTGGCCGGCCTGGCAATAGCCGCATTGCGGCACATCCTCGTCGATCCAGGCCTGCTGCACGGCGTGCAGATCGTCGCCGCTGGCGACGCCCTCGATCGTCGTGATCGTCTGGCCGGCCAGCGCGCTCACCGGCAGCAGGCAGGAACGCTGCGCCTTGCCGTCGACATGCACCGTGCAGGCGCCGCACTGGCCGACGCCGCAACCGTACTTGCTGCCGGTCAGGCGCAGCACGTCGCGCAGGTACCACAGCAGCGGCATGTCGGGTGCGCCGGTATGGCGGAAGGTTTCGCCGTTGATGGTCAGCTCGATCGGACCCGGCACGACCGCCGCGGCCGCGGCGGGTGCCTTGTCGATCTTGGCATTGGCTTGAGGCATGTAACTCTCCGCTGTACAGATGCGGATTGTCGCAGCAGCCGGCAGGAGCGAACAGGGGCCGCGGCCGGCACCGGCCGCAACAGAGTCTCGATCCGGCGCTGCCGCTTCGCTTCAGCGCCGTCGGTCAACGCGGCCGGTAGATGTAGCGCCACAGGTAATAGGCCGGCACGCCCAGCACGATGATGCCCAGGCCGATCAAGGTTTCGCGCGGCTGCGCGATGGCGCTGGATATGACGACGAAAGCGACCGCGGCAATGAAGGCGAGCGGCAGCAGCGGATGCAGCGGCGCGCGGAACACGGTCTCGGCGCCTTCGTGGCGGCGGTAGTAGAACAGCGTTGCGGCGACCATCGCGCTGCCGATCCAGTCGCCGATCGTGGCGTAGTCCAGCAGCTGGCCGTAGTTGCCGCTGAGCACCAGCAGCGCCGACCAGAACGCGAGCACGGCGAGGGCAACATCCGGCGAGCGGTAGGTCGGATGCAGGTGCGCGGTCGCGCGGAAGAACACGCCGTCGGCGCCCATGACCTGGAACATGCGCGAGCCGCCGAGAATCGCGATGTTGCAGAAGCCGAAAGTCGAGATTGCGATGCCGGCGCCGATCAGCAGCGAACCGGTGGAACCGAACGCGCGCTGCATCAGCTCCGCCGCCGGCGCCGTGCTCGCGGCCAGTCCGGCCTGTCCGAGCACATGCAGGTAGGCGTAGTTGGCGAGCAGATAGCACGCCATGCAGGTCAGCATGCCGAGCACCAGTGCGCGTGGGATGTTGCGCTGCGGGTCGCGGATCTCGCCGGCGATGTTGTTGATGTAGAACCAGCCGCTGTAGGCGAACAGCACCGGCAGCATCGCGCTGCCCAGACTGCTCGTCGTCGTCACCGCGCCGGCGGCTGGCGGCGGAGCAATGCCGCTGAAGGCGAGGCCGACGACCACGACGGCGATGACGGCGACCAGCTTGAGTATCGTGGCCAGGTTCTGCACCAGCGCACCCGCGCGGATGCCGAAGAAGTTGATGCCGGCCAGCAAGAAGATCGCCCCGATCGCGACCGGCTTGACCAGCGACAGCGGCAGGCCGGTGACCTGGCAGGCATAGCTCGCGAAGGTCACCGCGACTGCGGCGATCGAGCCGGAATAGTTGACCAGCAGCATGATCCAGCCGAACAGGAACGCGATCAGCGGGCCGTACGACTCGCGCAGGTAGACATAGCCGCCGCCGGCCTGCGGGCGGCGTGCGCCAAGTTCGGCGTAGATGAAGGCACCGGCCAGCGCGAATACGCCGCCGAGGCTCCAGGCCAGCATGATCATGCCGGGCGATTCGCTGCGCTGCGCGACCACCGCCGGGTTCAGGAAGATGCCCGCCCCGATGATGCCGCCGACCACGACCATGGTGGCGTCGAGCACACCGAGCCGGCGCGCATAGCCGGGATTGCTGGATTCGGACATCGTGTTTCCCTTAGCAGTTTGTTGAGAAAGGAGAAAAGCCCCCTTTCTCAATCGAACGGTGCAAGCAGAGCTTGCCCACGTTCTCCGAGAATCGATCGCTTGCGTGATCGACTCTCGAACGATCCATTCTGGATCGCCCCAGCAGGCTGTTCCCCAACAGCCTGCTGGGTCGCCTGCCGAGAAAAGATCTCCGCCCTTTCTCCCTCGAACGGCGCAAGCGGCGCTTGCCCATCCTTCTTTCTTTGGATCGCTCCAGCCGGCTGTTTTCGACAGCCCGCTGGAGGGAGCGCGAGCATGGAGGACACGGGTTGTCGTTGGCAATCCGCGCTACGTGGCCTGGGGACATGTCGTTATGACCTGCGCAGGCGCGCGCGGCATCGGCCATGGCGGACGGCGCGGCTTCCGGCATGGCCGCGCGCAGCTTGCACCGCTGCTTCGCGCTCGCCACAGTGACGCGGATTTTTCCCGACGAGGACAGGCTCATGCGATCGATACTGACGGCGTTGCTGCTGGTGCTGTGGGGGACGGACGCTGTGGCGGCGACCGTGCTGTTCAACGCGCGCGTGCACACGCTCGATGCGGCGCGGCCCGAGGCGCAGGCGGTGGCGTGGGACGAGGCCGGCCGCATCATCGCGGTAGGCGCCGATGATGCGCTGCGCGCGCAGTTCCCGCAGGCGCAACGCATCGACGCGGGCGGAGCCGCCGTGCTGCCGGGCCTGATCGACGCGCACGGCCATGTGCTCGGCCTCGGCCTGTCGCTGCTGAACGCGGACTTGCGCGGCACCGCGTCCAAGGCGCAGGTGCTGGACCGGCTGCGCGCGCACGCGGTGAAACTGCCGGCGGAAGCCTGGCTGATCGGTCGCGGCTGGGATCAGAACGACTGGCCGGAAAAGGTGTTCCCGACTGCGGCCGACCTGGACGCAGCGTTTCCGGACCGGCCGGTCTATCTGCGCCGCGTAGACGGCCATGCCGCCTGGGCCAATTCGGTGGCGCTCAAGCGCGCGCAACGCGATCTCAGCGGCGATTGGCAGCCCGACGGCGGCCGCATCGAACGTGCGAACGGCAAACCCAGCGGCGTCCTCGTCGATGCGGCCATGGGCCTGCTCGACGAGGCCCTGCCGAAGCCCGATGCAGCACTGAAGCGCCGTGCTTACGCGCTGGCATTCCAGACCCTGCTCGCGAACGGACTGACCGGCGTGCATGACGCTGGCGTCAGCCGCGAAGACCTGGCCGTGCTGCGCGAGCTGGCCGATGCGGGCGAATTGCCGCTGCGTATCTACGCCATGGCCGATGCCGACGGCGCCGCGCTCGAGGCTCTGTGTCGCGACGGCCTGTATGCGCACGCGGGCGGGCACCTGCAGATGCGTGCGGTCAAGCTCTACATCGACGGCGCGCTGGGCAGCCGTGGCGCCGCGCTCAAGGCCGATTACAGCGACGATGCGGGCAACCGCGGACTGCTCGTCACCGCGCCCGACGAATTCCGCCGCATCGTGGCCAAGGCGAAGGGCTGCGGCGTGCAGGTCGCCACGCACGCGATCGGCGATCGCGGCAACCGGCTGGTGCTGGACACTTATGCGCAGGTGCTCGGCGATGCCGCGCGCGGCGACCACCGCTGGCGCATCGAGCATGCGCAGATCGTCGACGTCGCCGATATCGCGCGGTTCGCCGAGTTGAACCTGATCGCCTCGATGCAGCCGACGCATGCGACCAGCGACATGCCGTGGGCGCAGGCACGCGTCGGCAAGCAACGCCTCGCCGGCGCGTACGCCTGGCGGCGCTTCGTCGAGGCCAAGGTGCCGCTGGCGCTGGGTTCGGATTTCCCCGTGGAGCAGGTCAGTCCGCTGCTGGGGCTCTATGCCGCGGTCACGCGTCAGGATCTGGACGGCAAGCCGCGTGAAGGCTGGCTGCCGGCGCAGCGCCTGACCCTGGCGGAAGCCGTGCGCGGCTTCTCGGCCGGTGCGGCGTTTGCGCAATTCGCCGAGTCCGACCTCGGCACGATCGCGGTCGGCAGGAAGGCTGATTTCACGGTTTTGCGCACCGATCCGTTCGCGCTGAAGGCGCAGGGGATTCCCCGCGACCGGATTGAGGCCACTGTCGTCGACGGCAAGGTGGTTTTCGGCAGTTTCGGCAAGCTCGCTAGGTAGAAACCCGCGCCGTCGTTCGGCAGAGTACCTATCCCATAATTTCGTCTTATGGAAGAATGAAAACTGTTAACAAAATTCATATATTGTAAATGTCTACTACTGTCACTAGTGTCGATAGTGCGGAGCTCGCCACCGTATGACGAGACCGCCCGGACCTGGTTTCAGGGATCGAAAGGCTCGCGAGTCGGGTCCGGCTGAGGTTAAAAATCGGTGGGTCGCAGGGGTTTCTCCGAAATCTTCCGCGATTCATTCACAGCCGGAGGACATGTAGATGAACACCTCGATTCGGTTTGCTTCCAGTCTTCGGAATCGGCGCTCGGCAGCTCGCGTGGCCATGGCTTCGCTCCGTTCGCTCTGCATTGCAATGCTTGCGGGATTCGGGCTTGCCGGCGCTGCCAGCGCCGGTTTTCTGGTGGTTCCGAATGGCGATTTCTCGGTGCCCGCCAATGCCGGCAGTGTCGGCGGCGGCTTGATCGGCGCTTCCGGCACCGACGTACCCATCGGCAGCGGTGCCTGGACCGGTACCTATAACGGCGTGCTCGGTGTGCTGGTGCCGCCGACGCTGGAAATCAGCTCGGTCACGACGACGGCCACGATCAACGGCCTGCTCGGCGTCAACGTAGTCGGCATCGTCAACAACGGCGGCCACGTCGGCCAGACCCTTGCCAGCAGCACGCAGTCGAACAAGCGCTACACGCTGATCGCCGACCTGACTACCGGCGCGCTGCTGGACCTGCCGCTGCTCGCGACGGCCGGGACCGGCATCTCACTGCATGCGGGCGGATCGCTGCTCGCCGCCAGCACGACGGCGCCGGCGAATCAGGTACGCGCCGACGCCGTCGATACGACGACGCTGCGCATCCAGCTGCATCACGACACCGGCACGGTGACGCCGGCCCTGCTCGGTGTGCAGTTGTTCGACCGGCCGCAGGGACTGCTGACCGCGGCACTCGTCGACACCGCCGAGTATTCCAACGTACGTATGGCCGAAAGCGCGATACCGGGCGGCAACTCCACGCTCATCGTCACCGGCGGCGGCTCGCAGTCCGCGCCGGTCGGCGAGCCGTACCCGTACACGATGACGGCGATCGTGCGCGACCAGAACGGCAATCCGGTTCCCGACACGCTGGTCACGCTGACCGCGCCGGCCGAAGGCGCCAGCGCGACGCTGCATGCCGGCATGGAAAGCGGCCGCGTCATCGTCGCGTTCACCGACGCGAGCGGCCAGATCTCCTTTACTTCCGAGGCGAACCCGATCGCCGGCTGTTTCAAGGTGATCGGCGAGGTCGCCGGTGTCAGCACGCTGGCGATATTCCATATGCGCAACTACTCGCCGCAGCAGATCGCGGCGTACCGGGCCGCGAACCCGGGCGTCGACGGACTGCCGCAGGATTCCGTGTTCTGCAACAGTTTTGAATGAGTACGGCGCGCACCGCCGTTGCGGTGGCGGCGCGCGGCGGCGGTGTGCGGCGATCTTCGGCTGCCGTGCACCGTCGCAATTAAACAGCCGAAGCAAACGAGCCGCCAGCACTCTGGCGGCTTTTTGCTGCTGCCACGCCACGCGAAGCCGTAGCAGCTTTTGGAGCCCCTTAAGTTAAGGGGGTGAAGAGTGATCGCTCAGAACCGCAGGTTCTGATCACTCTGAACGCCCAACGGGCCGGGACGAAGAGTGA
>JBBQZR010000002.1:0-246457 GCA_038207515.1 Lysobacterales bacterium
TGGCACTATCGCTCTTGTACTCAACACCAGATCTCCACAACCCCGCCAAACGCCTGCTGCGCAGGCATTTGGCCGCCCCCTTGACTCAAGGGGGCTCCAGAATCAAAGGCAGATATCGACTTGTTCAGAGGTTCCCTAACCCGCCGGATAGTCCGGCGTCGCGTCGAGCGCCGCGGCGCAGACCTCGGCCAGTTCCAGCAGGCGCAGATCCGAACCCGGCGGACCGACGAACTGCAGGCCCAGCGGCAGACCTTTGCTCGTACGTCCCATCGGGATGCTGACCGCGGGACAGCCGGCCAGGCTCGCGAAGCTCGTGAACTGCGCCTGCGCGGCCGGTTCGGGCTCGTCCAGCCGCGCCGCGGCGCAGGGCGTGGTCGGCAGCACCAGCACATCGACCTCGGCGAACACGCGTCGCGCCTTGAGCACCGACGCGTCGAGCATGCGGTCGGCGACGACATAGTCGCTGGCCGACTTGGCGGCGGCGAAGTCGAGCAGCCCGCGCAGTTCGGCCGAGATCGGCCGCGCCGTGTCGGCCAGATCCTCGGCGAAGGTATGGCGCATCTCGGCCTCCATCAGCAGCAGGCCGGCGCGGCGCGCCTTGGCGAACGCATAGTCGGAGAAATCGGTTTCGCGCTGCTCGCCGAGTTCCTGGCGCAGGCTGGCGATGGCCTGCTCGAACGCCGCGAGCACCTCGGGCTGGGTGCCCAGGCCGGCCAGATCGCGCGGGATGCCGCAGCGCAGGCGTCCGGGCTCCCAGTCCGGCGGCGCCAGCGCGACGCGGCGCTTGCGCGAGCGCGGATCTTCCGCGTCGTAGCTCGCGAGTACGTGCAGCAGCACGGTCAGGTCGTCCACGCTGCGCGCGATCAGGCCGATCGTGTCGAGGCGCCGCGCCGCCGGCACGAGGCCGCGCGCGGAAATTTCACCATGCGTGGGCTTGAGCGCGAACACGCCGCAATGGCTGGCCGGGATGCGCACCGAGCCCAGGCTGTCCGAACCGATCGCCGCAACGCACAGGCCCGCCGCCACAGCGGCCGCCGCACCGCCGGACGAGCCGCCGACGCCGTACTCGCGGTGCCAGGGATTGTGCGTCGCGCCGTAATGGGGATTGTTGGTCGACGCGCCTAGTACGCCTTCGTCGAGATTGGTCTTGCCGAGGATCACGGCGCCGGCGCCGAGCAGCCGCGTGATCGCGGCCGCGTCGGTCGTGGCGACGCGCTCGCGCCGGCCGGGCAGTCCGGCCGTCGTCACCCAGCCGGCGACGTCGATGTTGTCCTTGATCGCGACCGGGATGCCGTCGAGCCGCCCGAGCATGCGTCCGCTGGCGCGGCGCTGCGCGCTCGCCGCGGCCTGCGCCCGCGTCGTCGCCGGATCCAGGCCGATATAGGCATTGAGACCGGCATTCCCCGCCTCGATCGCGGCGAGATAGACCTCGCTGAGCTGTACCGCGTCGATGCGGCCCGAAGCCAGCCAGTGCAGCGTCTGGCAGGTACTGGCCGAGCGTACGCGTACGGCATCCAGTTCAGTCGACGACGACATATTCATCCACACCTCCATGTCCACTCGGGTCGGTTGGTCCGGTCGGAAACCACGCATTCAGCAACGTCTTGAATGGCCGACGCGCGCCATCCCATTGCCCACCGCGGCGATTCGGCCGACTAGCCTCGGCGCATATGCCGTTTTAAGCAAGTCACCGCGCAGTATTTTTGCTGCCGGAACGTTAGGATTCCGCGTACGCCCCGACCCGCAGCCTGGAACGCCGCAACCTCCATGAACGACAGCCAGCGTTCCGATCCGCCCGCCGCTGCCCTGCGCCGCGGACTGCGCTCTTCGCGCAAGCCGCGCTACATGCAGGTCGCCGACGAACTGCGCGACGAACTCAAGCGCGGCGACCATCCGGTCGGCGGCATGCTGCCCACCGAAGCCCAGCTCTGCGAGCGCTTCGGCATCAGCCGCTATACCGCGCGCGAGGCGCTGCGCACGCTGGAGGAAATGGGTCTGATCGCGCGCCGGCGCGGCTCCGGCACCAAGGTACGCAGCGCCGAGCCGCAGGTGCGCTACAACCAGTACGTGCGCTCGATCGACGACCTGCTGCAGTACACCCAGGCCACGCGTTTCCAGCTGCGCCACAGCGACCGCCTGATCGCCGACGCGACTCTGGCCGGCTGGCTCGACGTGCGCGCCGGCACCGAATGCGTGCTGCTGCACGGCATCCGCTACCAGCGCCGCATGCTCAAACCGTTCTGCATCACCGACGTCTATCGCCGCGCGAGCATGCAGGGCCTGCCGCCCGGCTTCGCGCGCGTGGAGGACGCCATGCGCGCGCTGATCGAAGGCGAACTGTTCGCCCGCGTCGGCCTGGTCGAGCAGAGCCTTTCCGCCGTCGCGCTGGATGCCGAGCAGGCCAACCAGCTCGAAGTCGAACCCGGCACGCCGGCGCTGCGCACGCTGCGGCGCTATTTCGATCCGAAGAACCGCATCCTGCTGGTCGCCGTGACGCTGCACCCCGGCGACGTGTTCTCCTACGTCACGCGCTACGAGCGTTCGGATGTGATGCGAGGCGTCTGAGCATCGCGCGAAGCGACGCATTGCCGGGCCGGGCTCCAGCGCCGACAATCGGTCTCTTTCTCGTCTCTAGCCGGAGTCCGCCATGAGCGAACGCGATGTCATGGAATACGACGTTGTCACCGTGGGCGCAGGCCCGGCCGGCCTCGCCTTCGCCATCCGCCTCAAGCAGCTCAAGCCCGATATCCGCGTCTGCGTCATCGAGAAAGCCTCCACCGTCGGCGCGCACATTCTCTCGGGCGCGGTGATCGAACCCGAGCCGCTGAACGAACTGCTGCCCGAATGGGGCAAGAACCCGCCGCCGATCTGCGTGCCGGTGACCAAGGACGAGTTCTACTGGCTGCGCGACAAGGAGCGCGCGGTGAAGCTGCCCGTCGTGCCGCCGCAGATGCACAACCACGGCAATTTCATCGTCTCGCTCGGCGCGCTGTGCGCCTGGCTCGCGCCGCAGGCCGAAGCGCTGGGCGTGGAGATCTATCCGGGCTTCGCCGCGGCCGAGCCGCTGTTCAATGAGGCCGGCGCGGTCTGCGGCGTACGCATCGGCGACATGGGCGTGGCCAAGGACGGTTCGCACAAACCCGGCTATACGCCGGGCATCGACATCACCGCGCCGATCACCGTGCTCGGCGAAGGCGCGCGCGGTCACCTCTCGAAACAGCTGATCGCGAAATATGCGCTGGACAAGGACTGCGATCCGCAGACCTGGTCCATCGGCATCAAGGAACTGTGGCAACTGCCGCCGGGCCGCGTCGAAACCGGCAAGGTCGTGCACACGCTGGGCTGGCCGGCCGACAACGCGACTTACGGCGGCAGTTTCATCTA
This sequence comes from Lysobacterales bacterium, assembly GCA_038207515.1. Lineage (GTDB taxonomy): Bacteria > Pseudomonadota > Gammaproteobacteria > Xanthomonadales > Rhodanobacteraceae > Tahibacter. The sequence goes on from JBBQZR010000002.1 coordinate 3,385, forward strand.
TCACCTCGACAAGGATCGCGTCGCGATCGGCTACGTCGCGGGACTCGACTACTCCGATCCGCTGCTGTCGCCGTTCGAACTGTTCCAGCAGCTCAAGAACCATCCGTCGGTCAAGCCGCTGCTCGAAGGCGGCAGCATCCTGTCCTACGGCGCGCGCGCGCTCGCCGCCGGCGGCTGGCAGTCGCTGCCGAAGTGCGAGATGCCCGGCGCGCTGCTGATCGGCGATGCCGCCGGCCTGCTCAACGTGCCGAAGATCAAAGGCACGCACCAGGCGATCCGCTCAGGCATGCTGGCCGCCGAACACATCGCCGCGACCGGCGTACCCGAAGGCTGGGACGCGAAGCTGCGCGCCTCGGCCGTCGTGAAGGAACTGCACAAGGTCCGCAACATCAAGCCGGGCTTCCACAAGGGACTCTGGTTCGGGCTGGCCAACGCCGGCTGGGAGACGCTGACCGCCGGCCTGTCGCCGTGGACCCTGAAGAACCACGCCGACTGGAAGCAGCTTCACAAGATCGGCGAGTACGAACAGCCGAAGCGCGATTTCCTCGAACGCACGCTGCCGCCGCGCGATCGCCTGGCCTCGGTGTATTTCGCCGCGACCGAGCATGACGAGGACCAGCCCGTGCACCTCAAGGTGCTCGACACGAACATCTGCGTCACGCGCTGCGCCGAGGAATATCAGAACCCGTGCCAGCGCTTCTGCCCGGCCGCGGTCTACGAGATCGTCGACGACGAAGCCGGCAAGCGCCTGCAGATCAATGCCGCGAACTGCGTGCACTGCAAGACCTGCGACATCAAGGATCCGTACCAGATCATCACCTGGGTCACGCCGGAAGGCGGTGCGGGACCGAACTACCAGAACTTGTGAAACGGCGTAGCTGGGGACGCAAGCAACGCGGATTGCGCTGGACGCGCGTGCTCGCGAACACGGCCGTGTTCACGGCCGGCGTTGCGGCGGCGCTGTTGTGGCAGCGACCGCAGAAACCGGAGCCCGTCGCGACACTGCAGCCCACGCCGGCAAACCTGCTGGATCTGCGCGACGAGCATGTCCGTCGCGAACTTGTACGGCTCGCCGGCGGGCCGCGCGCGGAAGGTGTGAGCGCCGACTATTCGCTGCTGCGCCGCTGCGCGTCTGGCCTGCCGGACACCTACGCCGTGGTGAAATCGGCGTCGTTCGAGCGCGACGACTATGTGGAGCTGCGCCGCAACGAGGGTGACGCAGGCGCGACGGCCTGGCACTGGCGCGGCATCGGCTTGCCGCCTCCGCCAGCGCCGCTCGGGCCATACCGGCCGCCGGAATCGAAGCCGCCCGGGCAGGCCGTGCTGAGCGCCGTCGGTAGCGGCGACTTCGCCGCTATCGAAAAGGAATTCCTCGCCCTGACGCAGGCCAGGATCGAACCTGTCCGGAGCATCGACGGATTCGACGGCGGCAGCATGACGCTGGAGTTCTGCCGCGGCGGCCAGTATGGCCTCTTCGTACGAAACAACGTCTTTGAGGATGCCGACGACCTGCGCATAGCCGATCTGGGTGATCGCATGCTCGTGCTTGCCGGCCTCCGGCCCCGCTGAGCTGCGACAACATGCCGGCTGGCACACCGGCGCGGACGCGACGTACGCTGCGCGCAATGCTCCCGTCATCCATCGCGCATCCGTCATGCCCGAAGTGCCGCCAACCCGCAGCGCCTGGCCCGTCGACATCCAGCGCACCCTCCGCGTCAATCAATCCGGCGAGTTCGGTGCGATCGGCATCTACCAGGCACAGCGCTGGATAGCGTGGCTGACCTGGCCGCAGGGCGTGCCGCTGATCGAGGACATGCTCGCGCACGAGCGTGAACATCTGGCGATTTTTTCAACGCTACTGCGAAGGCGCGGCATCCGCAGCTGCTACGCCCTGGGACTGTGGCGCGTCGGCGGCTGGGCGCTCGGCGCGATCACGGGACTGTTCGGCCGAAATGGCATCCTCACCTGCACGTGCAGCGTCGAGACCTCGGTGCTGAAGCACCTGGCCGAGCAGCGAGAACGCGTCGGCACGCGCGATCCGGAACTGATCGCAGCCATCGCCGCGATCGAGCAGCAGGAGCGCGAACACCGCGACCATGGCGCGGCGCTCATGGCACCGTCCGGCCGGGCACTGCGACTGATCGACCGCGTTGCCTCACGCGCGACGACGGCGGCGATCGCGCTCTCGATGCGCCTGTGACGCTCAATCGGCTTCGTAAAGCTCCAGCGGCAAACCATCCGGATCGCTGAAGAACACGAAACGCCGGCCAGTGTAGTCGTCGATGCGGATGTCCTGCACGGCGACGCCGCGTGCTTCGAGTGCGCGCTTGCACACGGCCACGTCGTCGACGGCGAAGCACAGGTGGCGCAGGCCGCAGGCTTCCGGATACGACAGCCGCGACGCCGGAGCGGGAAACGAGAACAGTTCGATCTGGCCGCCCTCGGGCAGCGCGAGATCGAGCTTCCAGGAATCGCGCCCGGCGCGATGATGCTCGGCAATCACGCGCAGGCCGAGCACGTCGACATAGAACCGCCGCGACACCGAATAGTCGGAACAGATGATCGCGGCGTGGTGCAGGCGCTTGAGCATGCGGAGCGGTTCGGTGGCGGCAGTCGCCATGGTCCCGTAGCGCAATGACGATCGGCAACCCCAAGTCGACCTCAAGGCGCCGTATATCGCACCACGAGAACCGATTCGCGGCAAACACCATCCCCACCCACCCCTCCTGCCCATTGGGCGTTCAGAACGATGAGAACCTGCGGTTCTGAGCCATCGTTCTTCACCCCCTTGAAGGGGAGGGGTGGATAGCTCTCGGCTTGTTTGGCCTTAGAGCCAGGACATTTTGCCAGGCGCTCTTACGGCTCGAACCCGTTCTTGAACAGGATGTCCGACGGCGTAAAGCTGCCGGTGATGGCCTGGTTGGTCAGCGGCGTATACGCGAGCACGATGGCGATATAGGTGCCCGGCGCCGGCGGATTCGGGATGTTGCAGGTTTCGTTCGCGCTCGCGCCGGCCGACTCGCAGACCGTCTCGCCGTTGAGCATGATGGTCAGGTCGGCATCTTCGGTGCCCGGGCCGGTCGTGACGAAACTCAGGTTGATCGCACCCGGCGGCACGACGAGCGAATAGCGCAGTTCGTCGTTCTGCGCGGCGCTGAGACCCGACACGGTAACGCCGTTGACCAGCGGCGTCGGCGGTGCGAACAGGCGCACGACGCGCGAGAAGCTGCTGCTCGCGCCGTCATCGTCGGTAACCGTCAGTACGCCCGTGAAGGATCCGTAGGTCGCGTAGGTATGGCTCGGATCGGCCGTCGTCACCACGGGACTGCCGTCGCCGAAATTCCAGCTATACGAGGCAATGCTGCCGTCGAAGTCGATCGACGACTCGTCGAAGGTGGCCGTGAGGTCGTTGGTCGTATAGACGAAGTCCGGCGTCGGCGGCGCGTTGGCGCTGGTGCCGAGCACAACGCGCCAGGCGCCGCGGCTGTAGGTGCCGGCGGTCAGCACGTGCGGCGCATCGTCGATTTCGAGATCGCTGACGACGACGCCGAGCGGCAGGCCGGCCGAGTACGCGCTGAAGTTGTCGCCGCCGTCGTTGCTTTCGTACACGCCGATATCGGTCGCGACGAAGAGGCGGTTGGTATTGAGCGGATCGACTGCGACGCTGTTCGCCGGCACGTTCGGCAGACCCGCTCCGGCCGCGGTCCAGGTCGTACCTCCCGTGGTCGAGCGATAGAAGCGCGAGGCGCCGAAACCCGAACGCGTGATGAAGACGCGCTGCGCATTGGTCGGATCCATCGCGACGTCGGAGACGATGCCGCCGGGATAGTCGCCGGTGACGTTGGTGAACGTCGGCGTCGGAATCGAGGCATCGGGACTGAAGTAGATGCGACCGCCCGAGGTGCCGACGTAGGTCGGCATCAGCACGCCGATCAGCTGCGGCGTGACCACCGACGCGGCGCTGCCCATGTTGGGCGATACCGCGGTCCAGGTGCTGCCGCTCGTCGTCGTGCGGTACAGCGTGTTGGACGACGCAAACAGCAGGTTGCCGGCGACGGCCAACGGCGTCACCCAGGGAAAGGTCGACGACGCCGTCATACCGGTGCGCGGCATGAGTTCGAAGCTGCCGAGGCTGCCGCTCGCGTTGGAGCGCACGATGGTCGGCAGGCTGCTGCTCGGGTAGCTGGTCTGGAACACGCGCGACGGCGTGGTCGGGTCGACCGCGTTCATGAAGCCGTCGCCGCTGGCGAAGGTCAGGCCCCACTGCAGACTCGTGCGGCGGCCCGACGAACCGTTGTCCTGCGCGCCGCCGAAGACGATGTTGACGTCGTTCGGATGCACCGCGATGTCGTAGAACTGCGTGATGTTGAGGTTGGAATTCATGTTCACGTACGACAGGCCGCCATCGTCGGTACGCCACAGGCCGCCGTCGGTGCCGACCCAGAAGCGATTCGGATTGGTCTGCGAATAGCGCACGACGTGCGTGTCCTGATGCACTTTCTGCGACGTGCCCCAGGTGCTGGTCATCGCGGTCAGCGCCATGCCGCCGTTGGTCGAACGGTGGTGACGGATCGTGCCGAGCAGGATCGTCGATGGATCGGTCGGGTGCACGGCGAGGGTCAGGTTGTAGGTGCACTGGCCTTCACAGGCCGCCGCGTTGGTCTGGCTCCAGCTCGTGCCGCCGTCGGTCGTGCGATACAGGCGCGTACCGATCAGCGCGTACAGCGTGTTGCTGTCGCTCGGCGACATGGCCAGGCGCAGGCGTGAACCCGCCGGATTCAATCCGGTGCTGACGCTGGTCCAGGTCGCGCCGCCGTCGGTGGACTTCGACACGCCGGTGTTGATGAGGCCCGCGTAGACCGTGCTGGTGCCCGGCACGAACACGATGTCCTCGACATTGGTACTGAGCACGCGCGCCCAGGTCAGGCCGCCGTCGGCGCTGCGGAACACGCCGGCGCCGCTGAGCGCGCCGGTGGGTCCGCAGGTGCCGGCGCCGCCGGCAAGAACGACGCTGCTGTCGGTAGGCTGCACCGCGACCGCATTGACGATGGACAGCGGCATGTCGGTCCCGCTACCGCCGTTGCGCGCGCTCCAGCTCGCACCGGCATTGTCCGAGAGAAACACGCCCTGGCCGAAATAGCCGGCGCAGCCGCCGCCGTTTTTGTCGCCGGTACCGACCCAGACGCGGTTGGAATTGTTCGGATCCAGCGTCACCGCGCCGATCGGCAGCGTGCCGACCTGATCGAATACCGGCGTCCAGTTCGCACCGGCATCGGTGGTTTTCCAGACGCCGCCCGCGGCGCTGCCGACATAGACCGTGTTTTCGTTGCCCGGCACCGGGGTGACCGCGTTGATGCGGCCGGCCACCTTGCCCATGATCCAGTCGGTCATGCTCATCGACGACGGACCGACCGGCGCCCAGGTTTCACCGCTGAGTTCCTGCGCCGGATCCTTGCTGCGGCGCTGCTGCCTGAGCGCCTCTACCGATGCGGCACGCTGGCGCGACGCATCGGGATTCGTGCGCAGGCCGCGCGTGCGTTCGAACCACAGCTGGCGCTGCTCGATCTGCCAGGACTCCTCGCGGCCCTCGCCTTCCTCGTGGCCTTCGCTGTTCTCCAGGAGGTCTTCGATGTGCTTGGCCTCGTCGTGCGAAGCCAGGGCCGCGCCGGTGGGCAGCACCAGAAAACCCGCGAGCGCGCCCCACGCGCGCCAGCCGTGCATCGACTTGACCATGCCACTCTCCCCAGGAAGCATCAGGACCGCAGGACGCGGAACCGCAGACCGCCGATCGTAAGGCGGATCAGCGCCGGTCAACTAGACCGAAAGTCACGAACCCGTGGACGGATCGTCCAATTGGACGTGCGAACGACTACCGCGGCGAATGGCATGCGGCCGTCGGATCAACGGTTGCGCGCGAAATGACGAAAAGGAATGAGAATCGAGTGAACGCGTGACGCGCTTCGCGCCCACTCGTTTCTCGCTTCTCTCACTGCTTTCCTGACGGCGCGCTGCGCGCCAGCGGCCAGCGCGCCGCGCCGATGCCGAGCAGCAGCAACAGTCCCCAGCCGTTGACCAGGCGCGGCAGCGAGGGCAGCGCAGCGAGCAGTCCGGCGAGCCAGCCGGCGCCTTCGAGCATCACACCGGCCACGGCCAGCGCCGACAGCACCAGCACCAGCACGAGGATCCAGCGCTGCGGCCAGCGCGCATCGAGCAGGGCCGCACGCTCCGCGCGCCGCGCAACGCGGCGCGCGAAGCCGGCCGGCAGGTCCATGGGCGGCGGTTCGCGCAGCGCCCGTGCGATCAGACGGTACGAGTCCGGCGCGGCCTCGGCGCCGGCCAGACCGCCCTCGATGTCGGCGGCACGCTCTTGCAGCGTCCACTCGCGTTCTTGTTCCGGCGACAGCGGCGGTAACGTGTTCATGCGGACACTCCGAAGCGGTTCTGCAGCAGTTCGCGCAGACGCAGGCGGCTGCGGAACAGGTGGCTCTTGATGGTCCCGGACGGCAGTCCGCAGATCTGCGCGATCTCGGGGATGGCCAATTCATCCAGGTGGTACAGCGTCAGCAAGGTACGCTGCAGCGGCGGCAGCGCGTCGATCGCCGCATGCAGCCGCTCGCGCAGTTGCGCATCGGCCCAGGCCGTCTCCAGATCGAAGCCGTCGCTTTCCTGCAGCAGGGCCAGATCGGCCGCCTCGGCGGTATCGGATTCGAGCAGCGGCACCTGCTTTTTCTCGAGATGACGCAGGCCCACCGCGTACGCGACGCGGCCTATCCAGGACTTCAGCGCACTCTCGTAGCGGTATTGGTGCAGGTACTGATGCACGCGCAGAAAGGTTTCCTGGCACAGCTCGCGCGTGTCCTCCGGATGGCGGACCAGGCGCTGGAGAATGTGCCAGCACAGTCCCTGGTGCTCGGCGACCAGGCGCTCGAACGCGCCCGCGCGCCGCGCCAGCACGGCCTCGACCAGGACACGGTCGGGATTCATGGTCGGGGACAGTCCATCCGACGCAAGATACGCAATCCGCCCGGGCGGTTGCAGCCGTCGCGGCGATTGGTGTCGGCGCCATGAAATTCCTTGCAACCGCCCGGCGCCAGCGCGTATCCCTTAGGCCGACCGGCCCTGCGGCCGACGCTTCGCGGAGTATCCATGGACCACCGAATGCTGGTGCCGATCGCCCTGTTCGGCAGCGTCGTCTACGTGATCAAGCTGCTGATCGACGCGCGCATGCGCATCCTGCTGCTGCGCGCCGGCGATCCGGAGGAGTTGCGCTCGCTGCTGCAGGCCGAAGCGGTGCAGCGCCGCCACGCCTCGCTGCGTTCGGGCATCACCCTGAGCATGCTCGCGCTCGGCTTCGCGCTGATCCAGCTATTGGGCTGGGATGACATCACGCCCGGCGCGATCGCGGTGCTGGCCGCGGCCGTCGGCCTCGGCAACCTAGGCTACTACGCGCTGACCCGGCGCGGCGGCTACCCCACCGGCGAGGCGCGCTGAACGCCGCGCCTCCTTGCTGCGACGGCAGGCGCATGCTGAGCTAAGAGGCCTCGCCTCGCGCACCGGAGAAACCGCCATGGCCACCGACATTCCGTCCGCAGTGCGGGAAATCTGCCTGTCGTTTCCCGAGGCCGAGGAATACCTGTCGCATGGCTCGCCGAATTTCCGCGTGCGCGGTCGGCCGTTCGGCAGCTATCTCGTCAATCACCACAGCAACGGCCGCGTCGCCCTGTGGCTCGGCTCACCGCCCGGCGCGCAGGAACACCATGTCGGCCATGAACCGGAACATTTCTTCGTCCCGCCCTACGTCGGCAAGTTCGGCTGGCTCGGTGTACATCTGGACAAAGGACTGGACTGGAAACGTATCGCCGGTCTGGCGCGCGAGGCCTACGAGCGCGTTGCGCCGCCCGCCCTGATCAAACAGATCGGCAAGACCATCGTCATCGTGCCGCCGAAGCAGGCGCTCAGTGCCGAGGAACGCGATCCGCTGAGCGCGCCGGCACTGCAGAAACTGATCCGGCCGCTGCGCGAATTCTGCCTGTCGCTGCCGGAAGTCACCGAAGACCCGCGCTTCGGCGCGCCGTCCTGGCAGGCGGGCAAGCGCACGTTCGCGAACGCCTACCGCTATGACGAAAACCTCACGTTCGGCTTCTGGGTCGGCGTGGAACAGCAAGGTCTCTACACGACCGACAAGCGCTATTCGATTCCGCCGTACATGGGCCACAACGGCTGGATCGCGCTGAAGATCGGCGCGAAGCCGAACGGGAAAGAGATCCGCAGTCTGGCGCTGCACAGCTACCGGCATTTCGCGCTCAAGCGAATGCTCACAAAACTCGACGCAAACCACGCGTAGGTTGGCGGTGAGCCGCAGGCGAACCCCAACATCGAGGACTACCCGCGCGTCGAACGCCCGGCGAAGCGATCCCGAACCCGCCTTCGCATAACAGCCGGACACGCTTTTCTTGCCGTCGACACGGAAGCGAATCTCTTTCGCCTGGGCTTGGCGGATTGCGGCAATACCGCGATGTTGGGGTTCGCCTGCGGCTCACCCCAACCTACCGCGGGCCTGCATTCGTTGCCGCGCAAACGACTACAGCGATCCCGGCGCATCGCAGCCCGCGATGTTCGCCGAGAAATACCCGTTGGCGCGCACGCGGAAGCCCGGCCCCATCACGACGCGCGTCTGCGCCTGCAAGGCTTCGCCGGCGCCGCTCAGGATCTCGTGGTTCGGACCGGTCGTGATGACGTTGGCCTGCAGATGCCGCACGCTGCCCGCGCCCAGCACGATGCCCGGCGCGCTCGTCGGATCGCATTCGGCCGGACAGTTGGCCGCGACGATACCCTCGGTGCTGTCGAGCCAGATGCCGTTGCTGCCGCCGAGGCAGAATGCCGGCACACGGTTCTGCCGGTTGTAGTTGCTTGTCGTCGCGTCGCCGTCGTCGACGAGGAAGCCGGTGCTGCCGATCGAAGCTATGCCGTTGTGCGGCCGCGCCACCTCGAAATGCAGGTGATTGCCCCCGGCCAGCCCGATCCGGCCTTCCTGGCCGAGCACGGTACCGCCCTGGATGAAATCGCCAACCTGATGGCCGCGGCCGGTCACGCTGTTGGTCGGAAAATGGGTGTACTTGGTCCACTCGCCGTTGGGATGTTCCATCCATACATAATTGTTGCGGCAACCACCACTGCAGGCTGCGTTGTCCTGACCACAGCACACCGTGGTGGGTAGCGCGCCGCAGCTGCTGCTGTTGGTCGGGCACCACAGCGTGTTGTCGTCCTCGATGATCCGGATCCAGCCGTCGGCCGCGGCGGCGATGTTGTACGGACCCCCGCCGCGGCCGCCCATATCGATGCGGTTGAGCGAACTCGGATGCGTGGTGTGATCGTTGTTCGCGCCGACCGTCGTGCCGTTCTGGTACGGCACGCGGTAGCGGCCCTTGGACACCGGCAGCGAGCCGGCCTGCGCAAATGCGGCGTCTGCGGCCACGAGCAGCGCAACGATCCCGATAAGGACCGCGAGCACGCGCGCGGTCATGGCCGCATCTCCGCATCGGTCAGCCGCGCGCGCAGCCCGGCGTTGTCGTCACGCATGCGGGCAAGATCGCGATCCATCGCGATCATGTGCAGAGTGAGCTCCTCGATCTTCTGCAGCAGGCGCGTCTGCATCTCGCCGAGCGGCACGCCGGATTCCGCGATATGCGCCGCCGACGGCACGTCCGGCAGATGGCCGTTGAGTTCGATGAACTCTGCAACTTCCGGCAACGGCGCGAGGCGGTAGTCGTCGGCGAAGACGAAATCGGCCCAGCCCGACTCGACCACAATTTCCTTGGCGCGGATGCTGCCGTTGACGCTGAGCGCGTAGCTGTTGTCCAGCGTCGTCGTCGCGATGCCGACACTCTGCGAGGCACGGTCGAGCGTCAGCAGGTTGGTCGCCACGCCGCTAGCCAGCGTGCCAATGTTGAGGCGATTCAGATCGCCGTCCCAGCGCAGGAACGCGCCGCCGTCGAAGGCGCCGCCGCTGCGTTCGAGCAGCTGGATGCGCGCGGCGTTAGCGGAGTTGTCGGTGGTGTCGTCGCGGACCTGCAGCACCGGATCGTTGGCCTGCACGACCAGCGCCGTGTTCGGCGTCAGCGTGCCCACGCCGAGCCGCTGCACGATGCCGACGTCGCCGGTGCCGTCCACGTTGAGGTAATTGGTGAAGGTGCTGGTGGCGGTGTTGTAGGCGCCGATCTGCATCACCTCGCCCTGGACCACGGCGATGTCGCCTTCGCTCGCCGTCGCGTTCTGCATCAGCAGCGCCGGTCCGGTGGCGCCGGTGTCGTTGATGTGCAGCGTCGCCTCGGGCGTGACGACATTGAGGCCGACCCGGTCGCGCGACGTGTAGGTATCGGTCGCGTTCGGCGTGACCCAGACCTGGGGACCGTGCGCCGCGGCGTTCGCCGCGTGCGCGGCCAGCGCGGCCGCGCCGTCGTCGTCGACCTCGCAGCTGACCACGCCATTGGAGGCGATCACGCGTATCGACGTGCCCGCGGCGCAGCTGCCGCTGATGCGACGCTGCACGCTGGCGCTGTCGATCTCGGTAGCCGAGATGCTGCCCGCGGGCACGCCCTGCGCATGCAGCGCGAACGGCGCGGCGGTGATCGCCTGGCGCGGGTCGAGCACGGTATACGGATCGGCGCTCGCGCCCGGCCGCAGCGCAATCTGCAGCCAGCGCGCCTGCCCGGCGAAGGCCGGCGCGCCGAAGTCGAGCGGCACGGTGAACACACCGTTCGCGATCGCCAGATCGTCGACGGTCTGGGTCACGCCGACCTGGTTGCCGCCCGCAGCGGCATCGTAGAGGCGGAATTCGAGATCGTAGGGACCGTTCGCGGCGATGCCGCCGTTTTCGAGCGCGCCCTGGTAGGTAAACGCGGTACCCAGCGGCGCAGCCGCGACGGAACCGGCGGCCGACAACGCGCTCAGCAGCAGCGCGGCAAGAACGAGCGTAGTGCGCATAACCTTTCTCCCGGAGTGGTTCATTCGAAATCGTTCGCGAAAATCACGTCGGTCCTGGCCGCACCCGGCCAGAAGCCGCCGCGCAGCACGAAGCCCGTGGCGCTCAGGGTCCCGGCATCGGGCTGGGCCACGCTGCCGCGCAGCACCAGGCCCCCGGCCGCGCTGCGGCCGCCGCCCCCGTCGATGGTGTAGTTCGCGATCTGCTGCGCCGCCGCCGGCATGCCGACGGCCAGGGCGAGCGAAGTGACAAGCAGTCTTCGGTGCATGTGAGCCTCCCGTGGTGGTGCCACTCCACGTACGGAGGCGCGGGCGCGCACAGCTCAGCCGTGCGCGATCCATTTTTTGATGGGGCGATAACGTGGGGGAATGGGTGTTGCGGGATGCGGCCGGCTCGCTCAATCACGGCTGGCACGATCATCCGTCACGGCTGTTCGGTCGCTACCCCATGGAATCCGGCTTCCATAGGGAATACACATCAGGCGACAACTACCGTGACGCACGCCGTGCCGGCGGCGGCTTCACCGATCTGGATCAGGCACCACGCCTGGCATCGAACTTTGTCCACTGGTATAACATCTATCATCGGCATAGCGCATCGGCTTCGTCGCGCCTGCACAGCGTCACGCCGGCCAGGATCGTGCGCTGCTACACAGCCGCGCTGTGCTCTACCAGGCCACGCGCGAACGGCATCGACGTCGCTGGAGCGGGACTACGCGCGACTGGAAGCCGACCGACGTTGTGACGCTCAATCCCGAGCGTTCCGGCAACTTGGCACTCTGCCCGAAAAAGGCCGTGGCATGGCTTCGACAGGTGAACATCAGGCGACAACTACCTTGACGCGCGCCGGATCGGCCACATCCCGCCTGCAGAAACAGAAGCTGCTAATTATGCAAAAGTCGCCGAGCAGCAACAGTCGGCGTGACTCAAACCAAACAGCCTCCGGAATTCCCGGAGCGCTTCGATCTACTCGTCGGCTGGATCCTCGCTGACGCTTTGCAGAGCCATTGACGGTGCATTGACCAAAAAGGTAGACGACATGATCAACACCCAACCGCTCCCAGTCGATATCCATGTCGTGTACGCCTGTGATCGTGGGTATCTTCAATACCTGGCGGTTTCGATCAAATCGCTCATTGATGCCTTCGAAACCGGGATCCACCGAAACACTCATTGCCTCAACGTACATGTTGTCATCGTGGGTTTTGCAGATGATGACAGAGCATTGTTGAAACGCATCGCGCGGTCGGAAACTGCTCAGGTGAAGCTGGCGCTCATCGACTATGAGTTGACCAATCGCTACCCGGACGCCCTGTACCCGCATATTGAATTGGTTACCCTGAAATATCGGTTTCCGGAGCTTCTTAACAATATCGATAGAGTGATTTGGATCGACGCTGACACGGTGGTCCTTTCAGACATCACGGATCTGTGGGATTGCGATCTTGATGGTCACTGGATAGGCACCACGAATTGTGTCCTGACCGATGCGTCACTGAAGATCTACCAAATCACGTCGAGAGGGTTCTTCTGGTCTGCCGAAAATACGATCAACGCTGGAGTAATGGTCCTTGATCTGATGCAGATGCGCACGTTGAACGTACAACGAGTTCTTGAGGCTTGGACGTACAAGTTTCGGAAAGTGCTCTCGCTTCCAGAGCAGGAGGCCATCGCATTCAACTATCCCGTCCGAAAGATTCTCGACCATAAATGGAATTGGAGGGGAGCCCTCAGAGAAAGCGAACCGTATTGGGCCGCAGGCTCAGCGCAGGAGCGAAAAGATTACTCGGCCATTCGCCCAGCCATTGTGCATTTGCAGGCCGATTTCCGCCCGCACAATATGATCATCAATACGGAATTCTTTTCCCTGTGGCACAGAATTCATCAAGCGTTGGATCTTCCCTCCACACAACCAAGACCTGTGCCATTTATGGTGTTCGTGTACTTGATGGCGTGCGGACGCAACGTTTCTCTCAGGAAAGCCCGGTGGTTGTTCGTGATGGCTATTGTCAACTTCCCGCTTGCCGTTTGGTGCCTGCTTCCGTACGGCCGGTATCGCCGAGATCCGGAGAAATTCAACTTCCCCGGAATATCGGACCACCAAATGACGACCGCGGAGGCCATCACGGAACGACGTACGCCTTGTGCGGAAAAGGGATTCGTGAATCTGGCATCGAAACGCAGAGTATGATTTCGGCAACGATCCCGGTGTCCGCCTGGGCAGTTGAGTAACGGTTAGTCAACCAGAGAATATCAGGGACACCTTAGGAAATATTTCGAACACCAGGACGTCGGAAATATCAGGAAATATCAGGGTCACCCACAATCCATATGTTTCCCTTGTCCGACGCTTGAGTTGAAGGGATGAGGTTGATGCAGCGTCGTTAGGAAGGCCTGAGCTGCCGCGAACAAAGCGCGTTACTCCAAGTCAAGCGAACACCATCCCCACCCGACCCTCCTGCCCATTGGGCGTTCAGAACGATGAAACCTGCGGTTCTGAGCCATCGTTCTTCACCCCCTTGAAGGGGAGGGCTTTTAGCGATAGTTGGACACAACGACTGGATCGGTCCACCCGGACAGACGGAACACTCAGCATCACACCAAGAGCCGCTACCGCAGTTCCAGCGCCCGCTTGGCATTCGCATAGACGCGACTGTTCGCATTGCTGCCTTCCACAAGCCCGCCAACCGCCGTTTCGAGCAGCGGCTTTGCCGCCGCGGAATCACCGCGCCGCGCGAGCAGCACGCCGCGCAAGGCGTCGACGCGATGCGCCCATTTGCCGTCTGCGCCGGCGGCTTCGAGTGCGGTCGGATCGAGCGTCGCGATCAGGCGTCCGGCTTCGTCGAGGTTTCCGAGTTCCAGCGTGATCGCCGCGAGCCAGTAAGCGGCCGTCTGGCTTTGTGGATTTTTTCCACCGAATTGCGCGGTGAGCCTGTCATACGCCGGACGCATGCGACCTTCCGCGTCCTTGGCGTTACCGCTCTCGAAGAGCACCTGGCCCCAGTTGATCGCGGTGAGCGAGCTGGTGTTGTGCGCTTCGCCGAATTTGGCGCGGAAGCCTTCGTGCACGCGCTGGGCATAGTCCAGCGCCCTGGGCCAGTCGCTGCGCTGCGAGGCGATGTCGAACAGGTCGCTGAGCACCATGAGATTGCGCGTGTGCTGGGCGCCAAGCAGCGCGACGATGGTCTTCTGCGCCCCGAGCAGTTCTGCCTCGGCGCGGACGAGATCGCCTTCGAGCGTATAGGTGCGCGCGACCGCCGCCTTGGCGAATGCGGCGACGAGGCCGTTGTCGTCGCCGCGCGCGCCGATCTCGGCGATCAGAGCCTGCCCCTCGGCGCGCGCGTCGGCGGGCTTGCCGGTCTGAGTCAGCGCGTTGATCAGGTCCATGCGCATCGAGTCGCGCTGGGTCACGTTGTCGGGTTCCGCCTGGCCCAGCAGCGGGATGGCCGTTCGGTAGTGCGGCAGCGCCTTGGCGTAGTCGCCCCGGTTCATGTGGTAGATGCCCCAGGCCGAGGCGACGAGATAAATCGTATACGGATCCGTCGTGCCGGCCGTGAGGCGGTCCAGCGTCGTGAGTTGTTCGAGCGACTCGTCGAACTTCGAGGTGCGCGTCAGCAGCCGCGTGAGCAGCGTGCGCGCCTTGAGCGCATCGCGGCTGTCCGCGCCGACGGCGCTTTCGTACAGAACCAGGGCCTGGCGCGCCTCGGCTTCGGCTTCGGGCAGCAGCTCCAGCATGTTGAACAGCGTCGCAAGGCTGGTGCGGATCGAGGCCTCGGTCAGCGGCTGCGCGCCGAAGCGCTTCGACACGCGGTCGCGCGCGCCGAGCAGCACGTCCTTCAGCGACGCGCTCTGTCCCTTCGAGACAACCAGCGGATTGGAGCGACCGATCAGGTCTTCGTTGAGGAAGCGGTTGATCGCCGTCGCACGATCGAGTTCCTGCTGTGCGGCGTTGCGCGCGCGCACGGCGGTCTGGTACAGGCCCGACACGACGAGGACGCCGGCGACGAGCGCTCCGACCAATGCGATCAGATACGGCCGCCGCGCGCGGCTGCGGGCGAGTGCCTCGCGCGCGCTGCGCGACAGTTGATCGATGCGCTGTGCCTGCGCGGCCTGCGCGCGGCGGTGTTCGCGATCGCGCAGGCGGGCGGCGAATTCGGCGACGCTGGCCAGGCGGCGTTCGGGATTGCCGTCGGTCGCAAGCCGTATGTCCTCGCGCAGCAGTTCGTCGGGGACATCCTGCTCCCAGCCCGAGACCATCGGCTTCGTGAGGCGTCCGGCCAACAGCTGGTACAGCAGGATGCCGAGCGCGAACACGTCGCTCTGCACCGTGGGCGCATGTCCGGCGAAGACTTCCGGCGCCACGTACAGCGGCGTGCCGGCCGATGAATCCGTCGCGATGCTCTGCGTCACGGTCAGGCCGAGCTGGGTGATGCCCAACGTTTCCAGCCGTTCCGGATCGAGCAGGCGGCCGCTGCCGAAATCGGTCAGGCGGATATGCCAGCCGTGTTCCTCGGTGGCGATCAGCACATTGGCGGGCTTGAGGTCCTTGTGCAGCACGCCGACGCCGTGGGCCGCGGCAACCGCGTCGGCGACCTGCAGGAACAGCGCGACACGTTCCTCCTGGCCCAATGGGGCCAGCCCGCTTTCGGACCATTCGAGCAGGCTCTGGCCGCCGAAATGGCATTCGAGGAAGAACGGCGGGTGCTCGAAATTCCAGTCGATGATGTCGACGAAGTGGGAGCGGTCGTCGAGGCTTTCCTGCAGCACGCGCGACAGCGTCGCCTCGCGCTTGAGCGAACGCAGCCGGTCGCCGTCGGCGCCGAACTTGTAGACCCGCTTCTCGCGGGTCTTGGCGTGTTCGGCCAGCCAGACCTCGCTGCCGCGATTGCTGCCGAGCTGGCGGCGCAGCAGGAAATTGTCGCGCCCCGGGACCGGCTGACCGGCGGCCAGCTCGAGCCGACTAGCCAGGCGGCGGCCTACGGCGATGCGCTCGATCGCGCCGTCCAGGCGATAGCCGACCCGGGCCTGGGTCAGCAGGCGCTCGGCATTGGCCTCGCCCAGCGCACGGCGCAGCTTGTTGACCGCGTTGGGCAGCACCTTGTCGACAGTGATGCGGCCAGCCCAGACCTCGCGCAGCAGTTCTTCCTTGGTCACCACCTCGCCGGCATGGCGCAGCAGGTAGGCGAGCACTTCGAGCGCGCGCCGCTCGACCTCGACCGGCAAGCCGGCGACGCGCAGTTCGAAGCGCGCCTCGTCGAATTCAGCCGTGCCGAAGCGATAGCAGTACGAGTGGCGTTCGGAGGTGTCTGGTTCGGTCTTCATGCGTTTCAAAGGCGCGGATGGCGGGGAAATCCCCCAACCGATGAACCGGCGGGACAGCCCCGCCGTGGTCATGTTGAGGACAGCGGTCGGGCATCGAGGCCCGAAACCCGGCGCGCGAGCTTACTGAAATGACCGCGGTACGCGGCGTTACCCATCCGTTACCGCGCCGTTATCCATCCGTGCCTACGAAAGTCGTCGTGAACACTAGCATGCGCCCCACTTGCGCATACGTAGTGCGGTCGGCACGACCGGACAGACGCCTGCGTACGGGTAAAGCAGATAAGGAAGAAGCACATGCTGAACGGGAAACTCATCGCCGCCCTCGCCGCGGCCCTCATCCACGCGCCGCTGGCCAGCGCGCAGAACGTCAACTGGACCGTCGTCGCCGGCGACGACGGCCGTGTCATTACCGCCGGCCTGCCCAATGGCACCGGCCGCAACATCACCGACAGCATTCTTGGCGACGCCGGCCGCAACCAGGTCGGTTTCCGTATCTCGAGCCCCGACAACCTCGCCGGCTACTGGGCCTATCAGCAAGGCGCGTTCGCGCGCATGACCGAACTGGGTGTCAGCACCCAACGCGGACCGGGCCGCAGTGGCAGCGAAACCGCCCACGTATTCCTGAACGTCTATACCGGCAACGGCGCTGCAGCGCCGGACGGACAGCGTGCTTTCTCCGGCCGCGCGGGCGAAGCCGGCAACACGGCGACGGCCACGTATGGCGTGTGGCGCTGGGATACGACGCGCAACGTCGAGGCCGCACGCACGCTGACCGACGGCCCGCTGGGCCCGGGCCTCGGTCCTGACTGGGAATTCCCGAACGACTCCGGCTTCGCGGTCGCGCGCTCCCTCAACGGCGGCGGCATTCTCATGGACGTCAGCCTGAAGAGCCCGACCGGCGGCAGCGGCCGCGGCATCGTCAAGCACGTAGCGGGACAGGGCAACGTGCCGTGCCTGCGTATCGGCGCGACCGAAGCGGCGCTGGCACCCGGGCTTGCCGCGGGCGATTCGTTCCAGACGCCGTACTCGATCGACGACAACATTGCCGTGACCGCGGCCGGCCGCGTCTACGGCGTCTTCAACGCGAGCGGCTCGCGCGCCGGCATCTGGGAAATCTGCAACGGCGCGCCGCGCGTGATCGCGGTGAACGGCCAGACCGGCACCCAGGGTCCGTCCATCGGCATTGCCACGGCGACGTTCACCACCTCGATGGAAGCGCCGTATCCCGGCTTTCCAGGGCAGTTCTATTTCTTCAGCTCCTTCCGCCGCACGTCCGGCGCGAACAGCGAATATGGCCTGTTCTGGAGCGATGGCACGAGCAACCGCGCGATGGCCTTCGCCGACGCGTCCGGCTACTACGGCCCGAACTGGCTCAACGCGACCTGGCGCAACTTCGACACGACGTCGCTGAGCACGAGCGGCGCATACGCGGCCTTCAGCGCCAGCGTGAACACCGACGACAGCACGCCGACCGGCTTCTGGCGCGTGCGGGCTGGCCAGCGTCCGCAACTGCTCGCCCTGATCGGCCTGACCGGCCAGTACGGCCCCGAACCGAACCGTACCTGGCGCAGCTTCGGCGCCAGCGCGGTGATGAGCAACGGCGACCTGCTGCTCGAAGCGCGCACCGATCCGGGCGATACCTATGCACTGTGGCTGTTCGAAGTCGGCCGCGCCCCGCGCAAGATCCTCGCGCCGGGCCAGGCCATCTCGATGACGACCACCACGGGCACGGTGCAGACCACCGTCTCGGACTTCGACATTGCCAACGGCGGCTCCGATCACAGCCGCGGCCGCGATCTGTGGGCCGGTGCCGACGGCACCGTCCTGATCAGCGCAGGGGTACCCAACTACGGCGAAGTGCTGCTGACCGCGAAGACCTCGGATCGCATCTTCAGGAACGATTTCGAGTAGTCCCGCCGGTCTGGTTTTCGAAGGTCGCGGCGGGCACGGATGCACGTCGAGGCGCAGCAGAAATCGTCGCGGCCTTCCAGTTTTGCTCAGCAGTACCGCGATCCAGGTACGGCAATTGGCCGCATCCGCCCGGGCCTGCGGCCGGGCGGCGCTGCGCAAGAACGCCGCCCTACTATCCCGGGCCGAGCTGCCTAGCCAATTCGATTCTCATCTCTCTCCCGTCATTTCTGCGCGTCAGTTCCAGCTGTCCACGCCGCCGAAACGCGAGCAACCACGTTACTGGGTCAAGTAGCGGTCGGTCCGTGGACGGTACGTCTATCGCGCAACGAGCTGGCGAACAGGGAGGTCAAGGCGCAGAACGCCGAGCTTTCTGCGCAGATAAACACATTCGTGCTCTCGCTGGAAAGGGAATGCCGCGTACATCAACTGCAGCTGTAGTGACCTGCACAAAGCTTCGTTGGGTTCATTGACGATGTCAGTCCGCGACCTAAATTCTGCGAAACACACTTTTTCCTCAATTCAATTTCCATTGTTCGTACCACCATTTTCGATTTCCTATCCTTACACGCCACGCGATTCGCGCTGGAAAACGCGATCTTATCCACATCAACCACAGATATGGCCCCTTCCCCTAAGCCGATCCTTCGACGCGGCACAGCGCTGAATCGAAGCGCCCAGCAGCGACGACGACTCCGCGCTCGATACCTGACTGAAATTACACCGGCGTCTTTGCTACGACACCCACACAGTTTCTGGACGTTGCATCTTTCTCGACGCGCGCACTACAGGGGCCGACTTTCAGGGCAACTGCCTTTTGTTGGGAGATCGCGGCTACCGCAGCGTCTTATAAATAAACATTAAAACTCTTTCGTGATCAAACTGACGCAAAAAACTTATCCGCCTTGAAGATACTGGATTGCATCAGGCAGAAGTTTCCCGATCTTTCGTTGAGCTTTCGATCCAGCACGACAGGGCCAATGTGAATTTCACATTTTGGCATTTATTGGCGCCTTGCTTGTTCTGGACCGTAACAAATCTTCGCATTGATGCCCGCATTCGAAAAGGCAGAACAAATTGAACTCAGATTTGTTTAGAAAAAAAGCACTGGATGCGCAGCGAGGCGACTGGATAGGAGAGATATCACTCGTCCAGCCGTTGCGGTTACGGCGCTTGGCGGTCGTTGCCGCCTTGATAGCGATCACGATCCTGTTTCTGCTGGCTTACGGAACGTACAAGAAGCGTACGCGCGTACTCGGCGAACTCGTGCCTTCGGCCGGCCTGGCCACCGTGATCTCACCCGAGACCGGCGTGGTAGGGCGCATCCACACCACGGAAGAAGAAACCGTCCGGGCCGGCGCGCTGTTGGCGACCGTGATTGTGCCCAGGGTCGCCGACAATGCGGAAGAGACGAACGCCGCGCAGCAGAAGCAAATAATACGCAGAGCCGGCAGCATCAACGTCACTCGCATTGCCAGCAAAACGATCATCGACGCACAGGCCAAGGGGTTGTCTGCCCAGATCGACAGCGCGCGCAAGGAACTGACGCGTATCGAAGCGGATGTCGCGATCCGACAACAGCAAGCGCGGCTCGCCGCCGAGATCCTGGATCGACTGAGGCGCCTTGAAGACGAGAAGTTCGTCAGCGCGCTGCAGGTGCAACAGCAGGAGAGCGCCATGCTTGATCGCAATAGCGAGGTACAGGGGATGCTCAGACAGGCTGCATCAACGCAACGGATGATCGCGGAGTTGCAACAGTCGCTTAGCACGCTCACCGGTGAGCGTATGGCATCGGGTGCCGACTATGAACGCGATCTCGCGGTGCTGGAACAGGAACGCCTCGAAGCGCGCGCACGCGGCGGCCTGGCGGTAACCGCGCCTATCCACGGCCTGATCACCAATCAGCTGATCAAGGCTGGCCAATCAGTACGTGCGGGGCAGGCACTCTTCACTCTGCTGCCCGAGGACAGCGATCTGGAAGCGCAACTCCTCGTGCCGAGTCGGGCTATTGGATTCATTGAAGTAGGCGACTCGGTCCTGCTGCGCTATCAAAGTTATCCCTACCAGAAATTCGGCCAGCATCGCGGACGCATAGCCCGGATAAGCCGCAGCGCGCTCTCCGCAGAGGAGCAGGGCGCGCTAGCCGGACGTGGCGATGACATTGAGCCGCGTTACCGGATCGTTGTCCGCCTT
This sequence comes from Lysobacterales bacterium, assembly GCA_038207515.1. Lineage (GTDB taxonomy): Bacteria > Pseudomonadota > Gammaproteobacteria > Xanthomonadales > Rhodanobacteraceae > Tahibacter. Next base: position 23,788 of record JBBQZR010000002.1, read on the forward strand.
GAACAACAGACCGTCACCGCGTACGGCCGCGAAGAACCACTTCGCCCCGGGATGCTGCTCGAAGCGGACATTCTTGGAGAGCGACGCAGCCTGTTCGAGTGGCTGTTCGAGCCGCTCTACTCCGTCCGCAAGATCGCGTCCGCCAGCGACTGCGCCGTACGCACATCCCGATCCTGCGATGCGACCTGAAATCGCCCGCCCCGCCCCGCCAAAACCCTTCGCCGGTGTATCCATGAACCAACATAGTCCGAACAATTCCGAAGCCGTGCTGATTCTTTCCGAAGAGCTCGATTACCACGGCGTCGCCGTGCGGTGGGGCTTGGAACGCATGGGCGTCGCTTACACATGGTGGGAGCGCAGTGAGTTTCCGCGGAGCCAGCGGTTGAGCGCCTGGATCGCTGAGGGACATACCCGCTTCGAGTCCTCGGGCAGTGATGTTTCGCTGCTGCGGGACCGCTATCGCACGATCTGGAACCGCCGCGGGCAGATTCCACAAGTTGCTGATTGTCTCAACCGCAGCGACAAGATCGTGGCGAAGAACGAATCGGCGTATGTCCTCGACAGCCTGGGCCAGATGCTGACTGCGGCGAATCCTGACGCATTGATTGTCAATCCATTCCACCAAGCCAAGGCGGCGAACCCCAAGCTGCATCAACTGGCGATCGCCCGCGATCTTGGTTTCCGTGTCCCGAGCACGCTGGTGTCGAACGACCCGGACCAAATCCGGGCATTCTTTGAAGACCATGACCGCACGGTTGTCGCCAAACAACACATTCCGTTCGCATGGCGTACGCGCAAAGGAGAACTGCTGATCTCCGCAACTACCGCGTTGGAGCGCAGACATTTGGACGACTCTGCCGCGCTTGCCGCGTCGCCCATGATCTACCAGGAACTTCTACCAATCCGCAATGAGATCCGGCTGATCGCTTTCGGCCGCTCCAGCTTCGCAATGAATCAGGTCCGCAAAACACCCGTGAAGCACGAAGGGTTTGTCGACATCCGCTACGAGAATGTCGATCGGCATGCGTTCCCGGTCGATGCAAGGCTCGCCGAACTGTGCCGTGCCTACATGGACGCGACCGGCCTGATGTACGCCGCATTCGACATCGCCCAAGCGCCGGACGGAGGCTATGTCTTCATCGAGGCCAACGAATCCGGCCAGTTCCTGTTTCTGGAGGATCTGGTGCCGGACCTAACCATTCTCGACGCATTCTGCCAGTTCCTCGCTAGCGGAGATCCAGCCTTCCGCTACCTGCATGACGGCGGCTTGCGCTTCGCGGAATTCGAAAAGACTGACATCGCCGCGCGCTTCCACGAGCACTACAACGCGCACATGAAGGAATCAGAAGTCTCTAGCCCGTTCGAACTGGCCGAATGATCTGTTCGAACGAGGCACAAGTGATTCGTCAGGCCTTGGTCTGCGAATGGGAAGGAGACACCTCACGTCTCCATCATCAACGAGGTAGTCACTACAATGGAAATCAAAAACAACGAGGAAACTCGCATTCTCGCGCGTTCGCTTGCCCGCGAACTGACCAGCGCGGAAATTGATCTGGTGTCGGGTGCCGGCTGTACGAAATCGTCCTGCTCGGCCTCCGACAACAGTAGCTGCGATCTGGATCAATGCGGCGATCTGTCCGATTCCGGATCGCCGTAATTTTGAACTTTCGACCCGGGACATTCATCCCGGGTCGATCCTGCCGAACCGATCCAGAGATTCCCTTCGATGCGACTCGAAAAACACCGTTTTTTGGACTACCTGGAAGCGCACGGAGCGAAACCGGCCTGTCCGTTCTGTGCCTGCGAATCCTGGAATATGCTGATCGAGAATCCGGACGACCTGATGGATCAGCGAATCATGGAGTTCTCCCTGCAGCGCACCGCCGGACACATCGCGATAGCGATCGTCGTGATGATCTGCGCGAGTTGCGGTTTCGTTCGTCAACACCTGGTCGACAAGGTCATTCACGACGGCTGTGTGCCCCGATGAACCGGGCGCTACGCCCTGGTGATCGCGCCGACCAGTGGACTCGACGACTAGTCGGTAGACGGCTTTCGCTTCCCGCCTTCAACACGAGCGGAGTACTGCTCAGCTATACGTCGCCGGATCGAATTGTCTTCGCCGGCAACTACCGGAACCACACCAATAGCCTGTCCGTCGCGTTCATTGCGACCGCTGATGGTTGCTACGACAGCAGGTTCAATCGAATCGAAATGTGCGCACGCTGGGTACCCGCCTGATCGGAATCTGGCGTTACCACAGCCCCGCCGCGTCGGGTCGCTACATCACAACCGCTGTGCAGAAATTCGTCGACGAAAGCCTTGTGCATAACGATACCGCGCATGCGTACCGAACCCGCGAGCAGGACCATGACCTTGCGTCCCTCAGCCTCCCAGTACACAAGACAGTTATGGTTGCGGATTGCGGCGAACGCAGCGATCTCAGAGCCATACCATACCCGCTGCAATAGTGACCTTTTTGCTCGGTGTATCCAGCGCGGGCTCAGAAACAGTTCGTCCATGGAGCTTATGAAATGAATGCGAGCCTGCAGACGGAATCCTCGGAATGCGGGCTGGCATGCATCGCGACGGTCGCTGCCGCGCACGGCATGCACATCAGTCTTGCGGAAATGCGCCAACGTTTTCCTACTTCGCTGCGTGGAGCCCGGCTGAACGATCTCATCCGTATCACCGACCGCATCGGCCTGCGGGCGCGCGCGCTGCGGCTCGAACCCGAGGATCTCGTGGGACTGCAACTGCCATGCATTCTGCACTGGAACCTCAATCATTTTGTGGTTCTCACGAAGATCAAAGCACGCAAACTGACGATCTTCGACCCCGCATACGGCGAGCGCAGCTTGTCCGAGGACACAGTTTCACGCCATTTCACTGGCGTCGCGCTGGAGTTGATACCGTCCGCGGGATTTGAGCCGAGGCCTGCGCGACCTTCAGTCACCCTGCATCAGTTGACCGGCTCGGTGCGTGGGCTCAAGCGCTCGCTGGCGCAGATATTCCTCGTCTCGCTGACCCTACAGTTCTTCGTCGTGCTGTCACCGTTCTATCTGCAACTGGTGGTGGACCACGTTCTGGTCTCGGCCGACCGCGATCTCCTGGTGGTACTCGGCATCGGCTTCACCCTCTTGCTGGCGCTCCAGACCGGCGTCTCAGTGTTGCGTGGCTGGTCGGTGCTCTTGCTGTCCTCGCGCTTCGGCGTGCAATGGATGAGCAACGTCTTCGCCCACCTGCTACGGCTGCCGCTGGACTACTTTGAGAAGCGCCAACTGGGCGACATCACGTCTCGGGTCGGATCTGTGAATGTGATCCAGAGAACGCTGACGACGAGTTTCGTTGAAGCCGCGATTGATGGTTTCATGGCAACGACGACCATTGCGATCATGATGTTCTACAGTGGGAAACTCGCGGTGATCACGCTGCTGGCCGCCTCGATCTACCTCGTTATCCGCATGATCGGTTTCCCACGGATGCGCGAACGTACGGAACTGCAGCTCACAGCAGTCGCCAAGCAACAGAGCCACCTGCTGGAAACGATCCGGGGCATGCAGAGCCTGAAGATCTCCTCGCACGAACCGTTGCGCCGCACCGCGCATGAGAACCTGCTGGTCAAGGTTGCCAACGAGGAAATCCGACTGGGCAGAATGTCCCTCGGCTTCTCGAACGCGAGCCAGTTCGTGTTCGGTGCCGAGCGCATCGCGGTGATCTGGATCGGTGCGACGCTCGCGCTCAGCAACGTGTTCTCGGTCGGCATGCTGATCGCCTATCTGGCCTACAAGGAATTGTTCACGGCCAGGATCGCATCGCTGATCGATAAGTGCATCGAGTTCAGGATGCTACGTCTGCACGCTGAGCGACTGTCGGATGTGTTGCTGACGCCACGAGAGCACGCCGAAGAAGACTTCGATCCGCTGCCACCGGTCGATGCGAAGATCGTGCTTTCCAGTGTCTCGTTCCGCTACGCGCCCGGCGAGCCGTGGGTGGTACGAGATTGCAATTTGACAATCGAGCCTGGAGAAGCAGTGGCCATCACCGGGCCCTCCGGCTGCGGCAAGACCACACTCGTCAAGCTCATGCTCGGCCTACTGAGACCGGAGGAAGGCCGGATCGTGATCGGCGGACACGATGTGCATGGCCCGGCGTATCGGGCAGCCCGCAGAACGGTCGGCGCGGTGATGCAGGACGACCAGCTATTCGCCGGCAGCATTGCCGAGAATATCAGTCTGTTCGACCCGGACCCGGACCATTCGCGGATCGAAGCGTCGGCGCGCCTCGCTGCGGTGAACCTGGAGATCGCGGCTATGCCCATGGGCTATCACAGTTTGATCGGCGATATGGGCAGCGCGCTCTCCGGCGGCCAGAAGCAGCGCGTTCTACTGGCACGCGCGCTATACCGCAACCCCATGGTGTTGTTCCTCGACGAAGCGACGAGCCACCTCGACACACACAATGAGCAACTGGTCAACCACGCAGTGCGTGAGATGCGGCTCACCCGCGTCATCGTCGCCCATCGCCCTGAAACCATTGCGACCGCGGATCGCGTCCTGCGAATGGAAAATGGACAAGTTGTCACCGACACGGCGCGGGTGACTGTCGTAGATCGCACGCGGCTCGAATCCGCGGATGACCGTAATGCACGCGACAAAGCCGATGCAAATCGAAGGCCGATACTCGATTTCGAATGACCTCCGCGGCTTCGATCGCTCCATCGTTTAGTGGCAACAATCAAAAGACATGCAATATTTCAGCAGCTTTCTAACCAAACACGAACTCGGCGAGTTGTGCACCGATGCATTGTCGGCGTACTCCTCAGTTCGCAATGAGGTCGACCTGTCGCACAGCGCAACGCTCGACGTTTTGCGCAGCAGACTCGAAGCGCGGCTTGGCAGGCGCCTTCGCTATTTCGGCGCGTTCCTGCTGCTGGTGTCCGACACGACGATCGAAACTGCGAACGGAAACGCGAGCGAAGGTTGGCATGCCGACGACAGTTGCGCAGTGGTCTCTGGAGACTGCTTTAACGCGTGGATCCCGCTTTACAACAGCTCCCGATCCAGCGGCTTGGAAGTGATTCCGGAATGCGAGAACGCCTGGATTTACGAGCACCTTGGAGATCCTGTATCGCCGCTGGAGGTATTCGTGAAGACTTCGTCCAGTCACATTTTCGATCGCCCTGCCGCGGGCGACGACACCGACATCCTGCTGTTGCGGAGGGGCATCCGCAAGTCGCTACTCCTGGATTGGAAGACCTTGCGGGTAGTTCGCCACGATGCGCCGCTTGCCGGTGATCTGCTGCTGTTCCGGCAGACCGAAATCCATCGCGGCATCCATGACGGCGGGATCCGGATTCAGCTCAGCCTCAAGTTCCTCGACGAGCGCGCAGTGGATCTTCGCGACCCGGTCGCAGCCGCGGCGCCGACAAAATCTCTGAGCAAGCATGGGCGAATGGAGGCGCAATTGGTGCGTGAATTGCTTTCCATACAAGCGACATCAGCAGCATCGGCATGACATTCGCTACAGCCCAGACTTACTGACGAGTATTTTCTGATAGCGGACAAATACGGTGCGCAATCGGAATGACCGATTGACTTTGATTTTCCTGATCGCAGTTGTTCCACAAGCGTCGGCGCTTTTCCGGCCGATCCAGTGCTGCCATCTCGGCTACGCAGCGTGGACGATGAGCAGGCGTTGCGAGCCGACTCTGCGTTTCTGGCCGACGGATTCACGTCAGCTAAGTGCCATCCCTACCCATCGAGGATTCTGCCATGCGTCGTTTCTCCCCTGCCCACCTGACGTCGCCCCTTTGCTTCAACGCCGCGTCGTCGCGGCGCCCTTTCATTGCGCGGTCGATACTGACGCTGATCGTATGCGCCGGCGCCGCCACAGGTACGCAGACGTCCGCTGCCGGCACGTGCGAAGCCAATTTCGCCAAAACCGGCAGCCCGTTCAGCGGCACGCAATACACGAGCACCATCACGGTCGACAACCTCAGCCCTACCGATGCACTGAATCAGGTACGCGGAATCATGATCGCGGAAAAGATGGACGTGATCACCGAGGACCCCGAAGGTGGCACGCTGCTGGTGGAGCAGCGCGCGACCACGACCACGCGCGCGATCCCGACGCTGGTCTCCGTTACCGGCAAGGGTACGGCGACCCGGATCGACATGATGATCAAGATCGACAAGGGCGTGCTGGCCAAGCAGGAAGACATCAAGCGCTATCTGTGCGAACTGCTGGCAAAGACCCAGGGCGGCGAGGCCGGCCGGCTCGCGGCAGCTCAGGGGAGCAAGGCGCAGAACGCCGGGTTCTCGGCTCAGAAAGACGCTTTCGTATTTTCGATGGAGATTGCCAATGAAGCCAAAGCCAATGCCGTCGCCCTGAATGCACGCCACAAAGGACGCACGTACACCCTCAGCGGCAAGATCGACTACATCCAGCAGGACGGCGACGACTACAACGTGTCGTTCGAGATTCCCGAGATGCGCAACCGTGCGCTGAGCCCCTTGCCCGGCCAGGCCAACTTCCGCGTTGGGCTGGCCTGTCTTTTCCGGCCCAATCAGCTCGCCACGGTGCTCACGCTGCGCGAGAAGCAGCGCATCACCTTGACCGGCACCTTCTATCGCTATGACGACTTCAAGAAAGTCGCCTGGTTGGAAAACTGCAAGCAGGTGCGCTGAACGCCCCCGCAAACGGGGCCAGGTTCACTTACCGCGGAGCTTGCAGGACGGCGCAATCGTCGCGGCTCACGGTAAGTGAACCTGACCCCGCCACCGCCCAGGACCCTGTCACGACCGACGCACCAGCAGCGGATGCACGATCACAGCGGCGACGATGATGATGACGCCGCCATAGAACGCTGCGCCGAGCTGGCTCTGTTCGCCGAACAGCACGGCAGCGATCGCGATCGCATAGACCGGTTCCAGATTGATCGCGAGCTGCGCCGTGAACGCGCTGATCTGGCGCAGCGCCACCAGCGACAGCGCGAACGGCAGCAAGGTGCAGCCGTAGGCGAGCACCACGAGCAGGACCGCGTCGCGCATGCCGGGCGGTGGAAACAGCGCACCCTCATGCGGCAGCAGCGGCGCGCACAGGGTCAGCAGCAGCGTGCCGGCACTCAGTTCCACCGCGGTCACGCTGAGCGCGTCGGCCTGCTGCACATAGCGCTTGTTGAGCGCCGAGAACGTCGAGGCGAGGAATGCCGACAGCACGCCGACAGCCAGTCCAAGCTGCATGCCCGGAGGCGTGCCGCCGACCACGAGCAGCACACCCGGCACCACGAACAGGCCCAGGCCGAGTTCGCGCCAGTCGAACGCGCGCTGCGCGATCCACGGCTCGACGACGGCGAGGAAGATCGGACACAGCGCCATCGCGATCACCGCGACCGATGCGTTGGCGAGCTTGATCGCACCGTAGAACGTCAGCCAATGCAGCGCGACCACGCAGCCGATGCCGGCATAGATCGCGATGAGGCGCCAGGGCAGCGCGCGCAGGCTGCGCCACACGCGCGGCAGCAGCAGCACGGTGACGCTGACCAGCAGCATGCGCCACCAGACCAGCGCCGTCGCCGGCAGGCTGATGAGCTTGCCGAGTATGGCCGTGAGGCCCCACAGCAGCACGCAGAAATGAATCTGCAGCAGTGCCCGGGAATGCGCGGAAACAGGCAAGCGGCACCGGTGAGCGGGGACGAGGCGCCGAGCATGCCAGCTCCGCGCGGCGCGCGCCGCTGCATGACGTCACGAACGCTGCACCACAGGCGCTACAGCAGCGGCGGAAACCCGAGCAGCGAGCCGGCGATCGTCGCGACCACGACGGTGTCGCCGGCCAGCACCGGCGATCCGGCGATGCCCCACTGGTGCCCGCCCGTATCGGCCAGCGGACGGCGCGCGACGAGGCGGCCGGTCTTGCGATCGAGCACGCTGAAGCTCGCCGCATGCTTGACGAAATACGGCGTGCCGCCGGCGGCACCGACATAGAGATACTTGTCGGTGACCAGCGGCGTGCCCCAGGTCCAGCCGTAGACATCGCTGCGCCACAGCACATGGCCGTCGGCCGGATCGACCGCGCTGACGCGGCGCAGATCCGACGAGCCGATGTAGATGACGCCGTCGCGCACGACCGGCGTGGATTCGACCCAGGAACCCCAGAAGAACAGGCGCCACTTCGTCTCGCCACTGGCGGCGTCCAGCGACAGCAGGCCGGCACCGCGATTGCCCACGAGCACGCGGCCTTCGTGCACGACCGGCACCGCGTCGAGCGCCGCGCCGGTGTCGTTGCGCCAGAGTTCGCGGCCGCTCGCGCGGTCCAGCGCATAGACGAAGTGATCGGCGCTGGCGACGTAGAGCCGATCGTCTGCCGCTGCCGCGGCGTTGCGGATCGCGCCGCGCGTGTCGAAGCGCCAGCGGCGCTGGCCACTGTCGGCGGCGACCGCATGGAAGCCGCCGTCGCCGGCACCGACGTAGACCGTGTCCTCGACCACGAGCGGCTGCGCGCCCTGCCAGTCCCAGTCGTAGACCAGCGGATGCGGCAGCACGCGCGCGACATCGCCGTCGCCGAGCGCGTAGCGCCAGCGCTGCTTGCCGTCGCGGCGATCCAGCCGATAGACAAAACCGTTGTCGGCGACCGCGTAGACCGCGTCGGCGGTCACCGCGACACTCGCGAAGATCGGCGCACCGGTGCTGAAGGTCCATAGCGACTTGCCGTCACGCGTGTCGATCGCATTGACGACGCCACCGGTCGTGCCGATGTAGGCGACGCCGTCGGCCACGACCGGCGAGGCGTAGACCTGTCCGCCGATACGCGTCTCCCAGCGCGGCGCCGGTCCCTGCGGCAACGCCGGCGGCGACGGTTCGACCGGCAAACGCTTCGTGCGCGTGAACGTGGCCGGGCTGTTCGGCCCCGGATAGGTTCCGCTCATGCGATCACCGTCGAGCAGCAGCGACAGCGCGAGGCCCTCGTGCACGACGCGATCGCCGTCGCGCTTCACCTCGCCGCCCGGATCGGCGTCGAAATAGTTCGATATGGGCTGGGTCAAGCGCAGCGTGAGCTTGCCGTCGGCGCCGCGCGTGATAGCGAGGCCGACCTCGACTTTTTCGCGCACGGAACCGGCCCTGCCCCACCACAGTCCTTCGGCCGGGTCGCGCGCCGCATCAGCGGCCGTGGCCGGTCCGGCCGCCAGCCACAGCGCGGCGATCAGCAACAACCGAACAACGCGGCCGATCGTCGTTCTTGTGCCGCGCAGGCGCACGCCTGCCTTCGATGACATGCCGGGCATGATCTTCTCTCCTCGCTGTTTCTGCGGCCGGCCGGCGCGGTCGCGGCGGCTTCTCCCGAGAACAGACTAATGCGCCGTCGCGCGCCTCACTGCGTGCGCAAGGACACGGCCAGTTTGCGAAAATCACGCGCTCGCCGCGGCTGATCATCGCTACCGGTGCAGGGAGGCGGTGCATGCTCAATAGCACGGCATAGCGCACATACCGGATCTCGACAGGCACTGTGCATACTCGCGGGCACGCGGCGCGCGGCCGGATGCGGCAATGCCGTCCCGCGATGCCAAGGACTGCCATCACTCCCGCGCGAGCACCCATGCCCGAGACGACTGAGACCACGCCCGGCGGAGTTGCCGGCGGCCCCGCGGGCAAGCCCAGCCTGCGCGAGCGCTTCGATGCGCTGCGCAACCTGCCGCCGTTCCTGCGCCAGATCTGGGCGACGAGTCCGCTGCTGACCGCGCTGAGCCTGCTGCTACGCCTGCTGCGCGCATTCGTGCCCATCGCCTTGCTCTATGTCGGCAAGCTCATCATCGACGAGGCGGTAAGCGTCGCCGGCAACGGCGTCGTGCTCGATTCGCTGGCAGCGGCCTGGCGCGCCGGCGCGCTCGACACGCTGCTGACTTTGCTGCTGCTGGAATTCGGCCTCGCCATCGGTTCGGACCTGCTCGGCCGGCTGATCAGCTACGGCGACGGACTGCTGTCGGAACTGTTCACGAACGCGACCAGCGTGCGCCTCATGGAGCACGCCGCGACGCTGGACCTCGAGGACTTCGAGGATGCCGACCTGCAGGACAAGCTCGACCGCGCGCGACGCCAGACCATGGGGCGCATGAACCTCATGAGCCAGCTGTTCGACCAGGTGCAGGACGCGATCACGGTGGTCAGCTTCGGCATCGGCCTGCTCGTCTACGCGCCCTGGCTGAGACTGCTGCTCGCCGTCGCGCTGGTGCCGGCCTTCATCGGCGAGGCGCACTTCAACGCGCTGGGCTATTCGCTCAACTACGCCTGGACGCCGGAGCGGCGCCAGCTCGAGTACGTGCGCCAGATGGGCGCGAGCGTGGAGACGGCGAAGGAAGTCAAGATCTTCAATCTCCACAAGTACCTTATTGCGCGCTACCGCGACCTGGCCTCGCGCCTGTTCGAAGCCAACCGCGCACTCGCACGGCGGCGCGCATTCTGGGGCACGCTGCTCGCCGCGCTCGGCACGCTGGGCTACTACGTCGCCTATGCCTACATCGCCTGGCGCACGATCAAGGGCGATTTCAGCATAGGCGATCTGACGTTTCTCGCCGGCAGTTTCCGGCGCCTGCGCCAGCTGCTCGAAGGCCTGCTCGTCGGATTTTCCCAGGTCGCCGGGCAGGCGCTCTATCTCGACGACCTGTTCTCGTTCTTCGAGATCAAGCCCGAGATCGCTTCGCCGGCAAATCCTCGTCCGGTGCCGCAGCCGCTCCGGCAGGGCTTCGTGTTCGAGAACGTCGGCTTCCGCTATCCCGATGCGCAGCGCTGGGCGCTGCGTGGGCTCAGCTTCGAACTGCATGCCGGCGAAGTGCTGGCTTTGGTCGGTGAAAACGGCGCCGGCAAGACCACACTGGTCAAGCTGCTTGCACGCCTGTACGACCCCGATGAAGGCCGCATCCTGCTCGACGGCGTCGATCTGCGCGACTACGACCTCGACGCGCTGCGCGCGAGCATCGGCGTGATCTTCCAGGACTTCGTGCGCTACCACCTGACCGCCGGCGAGAACATCGGCGTCGGCCAGATCGACGCGATGCACGACGCCGAACGCGTACGCGAAGCCGCGCGGCGCGCGCTCGCCGACCAGGTCATCGAGGCCCTGCCCGACGGCTACGACCAGCTCGTAGGCCGGCGCTTCAAGAACGGCGTCGACCTCTCCGGCGGCCAGTGGCAGAAGATCGCGATCGCACGCGCCTACATGCGCGACGCCCAGGTCATGATCCTCGACGAGCCCACCGCCGCCCTCGACGCGCGCGCCGAGTTCGAAGTGTTCCAGCGCTTCAAGGAACTCTCCGACCAGCGCACGGCCGTGCTGATCTCGCACCGCTTCTCCAGCGTGCGCATGGCCGACCGCATCCTCGTCCTGGCCGACGGCAAGGTCGAGGCCAGCGGCACGCACGAGCAGCTCATGGCCCAAGGCGGACGCTACGCGGAGCTGTTCGAACTGCAGGCGGCGGGCTATCGGTGAGCGGCATCGGCGCTTGAGCCGCGCTCACCGAAGCCTGCTGCATGGATCGGGAGGAGCGAAGAACAGCGCGCTGTGACAAATCCACGCACCGCAGCGAATAGGTAAGCCGAGCTCCGCGCTCGCCTTCCCTCACTCCGGAATCGCCGTCATGCCTGCCTCCATTTTCGCGGCCGACCACGCACGCCGGCCCGGCGCGACACCAACACCGGCAAACCTTTCGCAGGTGCCGCTGTGATGTTTCCGCACGCCGTGGCGAATAAGCTGACGGGCGCCAGTCCGGCCCCGTTCCGGTCATCCGATTGCATGAGCACTACGCACCGCGACGACGCGTTTCTCGCGCAACTGCAGCAGCACAAGGCGATCCTGTACAAGGTCGCCAATGCCTACTGCAGCCGACGGGAAGACCGCGGCGACCTGATCCAGGAAATCCTCATCGAACTGTGGCAGGCCTGGCCGCGCTTTGATCGCGGCGCGGCGTTCGCCGGCTGGATGCAGCGCATCGCGATCAATGTCGCGATCTCGTTCTTCCGCGGCGAAAGCCGGCGGATTCGCGACGCGCTGCCGATCGAGGACTTCGGCATGGACCTCGCCGCCGCCGACCGCGTGCTCGACGCCGAGGGCGACGACCTGCGCGCGCTGCATCAGCTGATCGCGCGCCTGGACGAGGTCAACCGCGCGCTGATCCTGCTCTACCTCGAAGGTTATTCGCAGGACGAGATGGCCTCGCTCGTGGGCTTGAGCGCGACCAACGTCGCGACCCGCATCAACCGTATCAAGCAGAAGCTGCAGCGCGACTACGCCGCGGCGGAGGAAAGCCCGTGAACACGCTGGATCTGGATCGACTCAAGAACCGCTGGGCGTCACAGGGCCGCGAGATCGACGCGCAGCTGAGCCTCGACCTCGACGCCGTGCGCGGGCTGCAGACGGCGCGCACGCGTTCGGCGCTGAGCCGGCACCGCGGCGGCCTGCTGGTGCAACTGCTGACGGGTGCAGCCGGCATCGGCCTGCTCGCCGTGTTCGCGCTGCGCCATGGCAGCGAGTGGCCGTATCTGCTCGCCGCGCTGCCGCTGCTCGGCTTGCTGGTCCTGCATTTCATCGTCGATGCCCGACAGTGGCGCGCGGTGGCGCGGATCGACTACAGCGCGCCGGTGGTGGCACTGCGTGAAACCCTGGACGCGCTGCTGCAGCGCCGCCTGCGTCTCGTACGCATGGTCGTCTACATCTCGCCGCTGATCTGGTGGCCTATGCTCATGGTCATCGTCAAGGGCTTGTGGAACATCGATCTGCTCGACTGGATGCATCCGGGCGTGCTGCCGATCACAGCGCTGGCCGGCGTGGCCGTCATCGCGATCATCGAGCTGGCCTCGCACGCGATCGCGCGGCGGTTTCCCAATGCATCGGCGCTGCGCCGTTTTCTCGACGACCTCGCCGGACCCACGTTCCAGCGCGCGAGCGAACGGGTCGAGAGCCAGCTGCGCTTCGAGTACGAGGTCAGCGAACACGGCGCGCAGCACGCACTGCGCTCGCACTCGCACTCGCAGTGGCTCGGCGAACCCCTGGAAACCGCACGCGCCGGATTGCAGCAGCGCGTCAGCCTCGGCCTGTGGCTGGTCACGGTGCTGATCCTGCTCAGCGGCGGCTTCAACGCGGCGCAGGTTGGTCAGGCCAGCGCCTTGCTGCCCGGCGTGCTGCTGCACGTGTGCGCCATCGTCTGGCTGATCGCCAGCGTGCGTCATCGCATGGCGCTCGGCAGCCTGCCAACCGACGGCGGCGACGTGCAGGGCTGGGGCGAACACCTGCGCAGCGTCGTGCGGGCGCGGCGCGTGCTGCTGCAGACGTATGTGATCGCATCACCGCTGCTGGTTGCCGCGCTGCTGCAGGTGCTCGGCCTCGCATTCGCTATGGTCGATCTGTGGCAGTCGCTGGGACTCGCGCAGTGGCTGGGCCTGGGCGCGATCGTCACGATCGCGATCACGCTGCTGTTCCTGCGCTGGCGCCGGCGGCGCGATAGCTTCGCACCCGCGGCGGTGGAGATGCTGAGTCTGGCCACGCTGGACCGCAGTGCCGACGTGGCCGAAGCCGCTATCGCCGGTGACAACGTCCCGCGCGCGCGCGACGCGGCCTGAAATCCCGCACGGAAGCGCCGAACGCCGCCGCGCGCACACAACCGGCGCCGCGGCAGGCGCACAATCGGCGCAGCCGGACCGACCCGGCAGACTCGTGACTGGGGATTGCACGATGAAACGCCTGCCGCTCGCCGTTGTGCTGCTGTCGATGACGCTGTGCGCGGTTGCCGCACCGCTGCCGCGCTTTCCGCCCGGCGCGGTGTGGAACCGCAACATCGCCGCCGCGCCGCTACATCCGCAATCGGCGGGCATGATCTCGACGCTGACCGGCCTCGGCGGCTTCGGCTTCGGCCGGATGCAGATCGATTTCGGCATGCATGTGGTGCATGCGCCCGCGGGCAGTCCGACGCGGACCATCGCCGACTATCCCTACGACGACTATTACAGCCCCGACTGCGAACCGCTGGGCTCGAGCATGCCGGTGCCGGCGAATGCGGCGATCGAAAGCACCACTGGACTGGTCTGCGACAACGAGAATGAGGACTGTCACCTGCTCGTGGTCCAGGGCACCACGTTGTACGAGGCGTATCACGTCACGCAGAGCGGCGCGAACGCGCTCGAAGCGCAATGCCTGGTCAAGTGGCATCTCACCGCAGTCTATCCGGGCCAGGGTCGCGGCGACCATTGCACCAGCGCCGATGCGGCCGGATTCCCGATTGCGCCGCTGCTGTTCAACGCCGATGACGTTCACGCAGCGATGCAGGTCAACGGCGATCTCGGCCACGCACTGCGCTTCATCCTGCCGAATGCGCGCATGGCCAGCGATGCTGCGCTCGGCGGCAACGACGGCAAGCTGTACGTACGGCCCGCAACCCACGCCGGCAATCCGTTCGGACCCGCCGGCAGCGTGCCTTACGGCGCCCGCCTGCGCCTGCGCGCCGACTTTCCGTTCACCGGCTATTCGCCGGCCGCGCAGGTACTGCTGCGCACGATGCAGCGCTACGGCCTCGTGCTCGCCGACGGCGGCAGCGTCGCGCTGACCGCGGAAAGCGACCGCTATACGACGCACGACTGGGACGAACTCGGCATCGATTCGCGCGAGTTCGACCAGACGCCCGGCGCGCAGGACGTGCTGGCCAGCGATTTCCAGGTCATCGACACCGGCCCGCGTATCGCCGAGACCTACGAGTGCGCGCGCACCAATGTCGGTCCCGACACGATCTTCACCGACGGGCTCGAATAGCGATGCGGCCGACTACGGGCGACGACGCATGAATCCCGGCGACACGACCCATCGTCTGGTGCGCGACGGCGTGAGCATGCCGCGCATCCTCTACGGCACCGCCTGGAAGAAGGCGCAGACCGCAGCGTGGGTCGAGCGCGCGCTCGCCGCCGGCTTCGCCGGCATCGACACGGCCTGCCAGCCCAAGCACTACGACGAAGCCGGCGTCGGCGCCGGGATCACGGCCTCGGCACGGGCGCGCGAAGCCGCAGGAGCGGCAGCCCCGTCAACAGATCCGCTGTACCTGCAAACCAAGTTCACGCCGCTGGCGGCGCAGGATCCCGCTCGCGTTCCCTACGACGCCGCGGCGCCGCTCGCGCAGCAGGTGACGCAATCGTTCGCCGTATCGCAGCGCAACCTCGGCCGCGAACGCCTAGCTGCAGTTCTGTTGCATTCGATGCTGCGCGACCGCGTCGGCCAGCGTGAAGTCTGGGGCGCGATGGAAACCCTGGTCGGCAGCGGCCACGTCGGCCTGATCGGCATCAGCAACTGCTACGAACTGGCCGAGTTGCAGCGGCTCTGGCGCGAAGCGCGCATCAAGCCGTCCATCGTGCAGAACCGTTTCCACGCCGAGAATGGCTACGACAAGACCATCCGCGCGTTCTGCCGCGAGCACGGACTGGTCTACCAGAGCTTCTGGACCCTGAGCGCGAATCCGCACCTGCTGCACGACACGGCGGTGCTCGGCCTGGCCGCCGCATATGCGCGCACGCCGGCGCAGATCCTGTTCCGTTATCTGATGCAGCGCGACGTGGTGCCGCTGACCGGCACGACCTCCGAACTCCATCTGCGCGAAAGTATTGATGTGCTCACGTTCGAACTTGACGCTCCGGACGCAGCGGCGATCGACGCGCTGCTGTAGCAGATCGGAAAGCCATCGCCATGGTGCTCGCGTGACGCGCGGAAGTGGCGTAAGGCGCCGTATTACTGTAGCGGAACTGCTTTTACCCGATGCAGCAACATCAAACCCATCCCACCCAGCCCTGCGGCCCGTTGAGCGTTGAGTACGATGAGAACCGTCGGTTCTAAGCCATCGTCCTTCGCCCCCTTGAAGGGCAGGGCTCGTGCTCTCGACTCAGTCGTAGCGCAATGGCATTTCTTTCAGGCGCCCTAAGCGCACGGCCGGCCGTGGCCTTCGAACGGCTCGCCGAAACCGAGCTTCTTGCAGCTCGCGAACAGTTTCTTTTCCAGCGCATCCGAGCGCGGGCGCTTGCGCGGCTGTGCGAACAGCGCGCGATCCTGCGACAGCAGACAGGCGGCGACGCCGGCTACCACGGGCGCGGCCATCGAGGTGCCGCTGAGCGCGCCGTAGCGATCGCCCGGCAGCGTCGACACGATGCCGACGCCAGGCGAGATCACGTTGATGCGCGCGCCCGTATTCGAGAACGCGGCAACGAATTCCTCCGCGTCGAGCGTCGACACCGGTGCGGCACGAACGGCGGCTGCGGCGGTGGACTCGGCCGGGAACGTGCCGCGACGCCCGAACGCGGCGACTGCGATCGCGTTCTCGTGCGCCGCGGGAAAGCTGACGAAGGGATTGCCGTCGTTGCCGGCGGCGACGATGACGAGCATGCCGTGGTTGCGCGCGTCCTGGATCGCCTCGGCCACGCCCGGATCGTGCGGCCCGCCGCCGATGCTCAGGTTGATGATGTCGCACTCGTCACGCGCGGCCTGCATCATCGCCTTGAGGATCGCATAGTTGGTCGCGCCGGTCGTGGCGTCGGCGAATACGCGGTACGCGCGGAGCTTCACGCCGGGCGCGATCGACGTCAGCGCGCCTTTGCCGCCGATCACGCCGGCGACGTGCGTGCCGTGTCCGGATTCGTCGGCGAACAGTTCCGACGGCAGGCCGGTCACGGTGCAGCACCCTTCGGGCTGCTGTTCGCCGAAGACCAGGTCGCGATGCGGTCCCACGCCGGTATCGATGATGCCGACGGTCACGCCGGTCGCCGGGTCGAAACGCGTCGCCGCATCCTTGGCCGGGTAGTAGTGGCGCAGCACGTCGTCGGCGGTCAGGTCGAGCGGCACGATGCGCAGGGTGTGATCCTGCAGCGCAACACCGTCGTGGCAGGCGCCCCAGAACTGCGGTCCCGCCTCCACGAACAGACGTTCGATCAGTGACCCGGCCGGCAGGCGCAGGCGCACTTCGCCAGCGATATCGGTACGGCCCGCGGTGCCACTGCGCGCGCCAAGGTTGGTATAGGCGACGACGTAGGCGTCGCGCAGCGGCTTTCCGCTCTGCGCATCGAGGCAGGTGACGGTGATGGACGTGGTCGCACCGGATTTCGCCGCCGGCGGCATCGGTGCCAGCTGCAGCGTGACCGCCTGCGGATGGGGATAGACGTATTCGGCCACGGTGCGCACGGGCGAACCGTTTTGCGCGAGCCTGGCGGCATCCTCGTCGCTCATTTCCACGAGGGCAGGGCCGTTGCGGTTCGCATCGTGCACGCGCATCGCGACGCCGTCGATCTCCTGTTCATCACGTGATTCGAAGACGAATGCGTGCGCCAGCGCGTTGAGACGCTCGGCGTCCGGGCCGCTGTCGCTGGTGAGGCCGGACTGCGGCAACAGAATGTATCGCTGGCTCATGGCGGCGCTCGATCGGGCTGGTACTGCAACCAGTGTCTCCGCCACGGAGATTCTCTCAGCGCCGGCGCCACGGACACGGCGCGCGATTACCGAAGTGATGATCGTCGCCGTTATCGTGACACGACGCGGCCGCCCGGGCCGCGTCGCCGCGCTGTTCAGCGCGCGCGCAGCCGATAGCGTTCGCGATAGTCGTTCGGGGTCATGCTGACGACGTGCTTGAACAGGCGCCGGAAGCTCGATACGTCCTGGTAGCCGCAGCGGCCGACGATTTCCTCGAACGACAGGTGCGTGGTTTCGAGCAGCGCCTTGGCCCGCTCCACCCGCAGCTTCTGTACGTATTCCAGCGGCGTGGCGCCAAAGTCCTCGTGGAAGCGGCGCAGCAGCGTGCGTTCGCTGACGCGGCAATGATCGGCCAGCGCGCGCACGCTGATCGCTTCGTGCAGGCGCTTCTGCAGCCATTTCTCGGCCCGCTCGCCGAGGCCTTGGCGCGGCTGCTGTGCCAGCGCCAGGCTGATGTACGGCGCCTGGCTCTGGCGTTCGCGATCGACCAGCATGAGGCGCCCGACGTTGTGCGCGAGCGGCTTGCCGCCGGCCCATTCGACCATCTGCAGGACCAGCTCGTAGCTCGCCGTCGCCGCGCCCGCGGTGACGATGCTGCCGTCGTCGATCAGCAGTTCCTCGACCGCGAAGTCCACCGCGGGATAGCGTTCGCGCGCAAGGTTCGCGAGCCACCAGCTCGTCGTTGCGCGACGGCCGTCGAGCAGGCCGGCCTCGGCAAGCAGCAGGGTCGCGTTGCACGTGGAGGCGATGCGCAGTCCCGCTTCGGCACAGCGCCGCAGCAGCACGCGCTCGGCGACGAGGGAGTCCAGCCGCCGGCACAGGTCGCCGGTATTGCTGTAGTCGATCGCGGCGACGAGCAGCACGTCGAACTCGTCGGGGCGCGCGAGCTCGGCGTCGAAACAGATGCCGCTGCCGATCCGTATGGGGCCCGGCCGCGCCGCGACAACGCGCACCGACAGCGGCGCGGGCGCGCCCGGATTCAGCACGTGGGCGAGCTTGTTGGCGGTGCGCAGCGTATCCAGCGGCGTGGTCACGGCCGACGCCATCGCCGCCTCATGCACGAGTATGCCGATGCGCAGCATGGCCATCAGCGTGCGGCCTCGCTCGCCGCGACGCGGCCTGCGGCCGAGTCGTCAAATGCGGCATTGTTTACAAAGATTATTCCGCCGCCGGCCGCGGCGATCTGCTGTAGCAGCGCCGGCGGCAGGGTCGCGGCCTGGCCCGGTGCGGTACGGCAACCCGGCGCGACCGCGGTGGCGCGATCGACCGTCACGCCGACGGGCAGCAGGTCCAGGCCGGTTTCCGCCGGCACTGCCAGCCACAGGCCGGGCGCCAGCGCAGTCGCGCATTCGGCGCTGAACACGCGGCTGCGGATTTCGCCACTCTGCGCGTCGATCTGATCGAAACGCGCCGCGGCCAGGTCCAGGCGCATGCTGTAGTCGCGGCCCGGCAGCGGCTCGACGGCGCTGTCGTCGATGCGGATATCGGCTGCGGAAGCCAGCCCGGCAACACTGGCGAACAGCACGAACACGAGGCGGGAAAGCAGGCGCGGCGACGCGAGGGTCAGGGTATTCAGGGATTTCATGGCGCAGGTCCTACGGGGAAGGTGGAACCATGCTAGGCCTGCGCAGCCTGCCGCACCGGTGGCGGAATCGCAATCCTGATGGGGAGATCCGCCAGACGCGCTATTCTCTTGGCGTTGGGCAGGAGGTTGCGCTGACGACTCACGCTCTTCGCTTCGTGGCCCTCGGGCCAGGCAAGATATGTCGGCCCCTCGTCGCGAGAATCGCTTCATGAAGATTCGCTACACATTTCGCGTAGAAGGCACCTTTCGTCTCGCCAAATCGCGCGACATAGTGCTGCCGGACCAGAACGCCATCCTTACGCCGGTACTGTCGACGAGTCGCATACTGAAAGCACTGTCGCTTACTTTTCCGCTAGGCGAACCGTTCGAACTGCCGACATTTCGCGCCTCCGCCGAACCTTCTATCGCCGCAGAGATCGAGATTCCGTTAGCACCTCACCAGGATAGTGCATCGGAATGCGCACGACGAATCGAGGCGTACCTCAGCCCTCTTGGGGTCACCGCCATCGACACCGAGCAACCCGGTGTCAAGTGGATTCCTGAGTCTGAAGAAGACCGACGGCGGCTCTCGCTAATTTCGATGAGCAGCGAACCGGGTGTTCCCGACGGAGCACATCCCGTGTGGCGGGACGCGGTGCTAAAAAAAGCGAGTCGCTTGCCCGCACCGGATACTGCATTGCATGCGCAGCTCGGTTTCTTTCGATCGGGATGGGCACAGATCAAGAGATTCCGCTACGTGGAAGCCTATTTTTTGCTTTTCTTCTTCATTGAAGGACTTTTCGGCCAGGGCAAGATCAAAACCAAACCGTTGGAGGCCTCTTTCCTTGCCTCGACTGAATTGCTGAATGCCATCTTGTACGCGCAGGCAAAGCGAACATCACAGCGTAAGCAGATGGACGAATGGGCGAATCTTTCGGCGGCCGAGGCAGTGAAGAAGCTGATCACGCTGAGAGGCTTCATCGCCCACAATTCCAGCAAGCGAAAGGAGAAGTGGCATCCGGACGAGCAGTCGACACATGCAGCCGATACGATGTTCCTTCTCGACGTCGCGACGCAGATCGTCACTTGTCGGCTCTGGGGCGAGCGAGCGGAAGCCATGCCGGCATTCCCTACTGTGGCGGACGAAGAAAGGCTCGCCTTTGACAGGTTTCTGTCGAACTAGACTTCGAAGCCGCCTGGTGCGCCGCGAACCGCCATCGCGCAGTCGTCGCTTCGCGCAGCGCCCACACGGCCACCGCGCTACGGCACCAGCCGCACCACCCCCACGACCCACAGCGTCTTCGTACTCGGCCGCGTGAACACGAAGCACAGATCCTCGACGCCGGCCTTCGCTTTCGCTGGCAGCGGCGCGCGCAGTGTCGTCTGGCCCGCATTGCCCGCCGCCGTCTTCAGCGGCAGCGTGAGCCAGGCTTTGCCCGTGCAGCCGCCGCGGCGGATCTGGAGCTCGCCCGACGCGGTCGACGGCTTGCGCTGCAGCACGTGCTTGACGTCCTTCCACAACTGGAAATTGTACGGCACGCTGCCGACGTCGATTTCGATCGCGGCACTGGCGGCGAGATCCGCCTGCGGCCAGATCCAGCAGGCATCGAAGATGTCGACGCTGTAGAACGGCCGCTCGCCGGTGAGCGGCGCATCGTCTTCGAGCCGCAGCACCAGGCCATTCTCGCGGCAGGGCTTCAGCTGACCGCTGCTGCGCCGGCGCAGCGCCGCCGCGTCGGTGGCGACGTCGACCGTGCGCGTCAGGCGCGCGCGCTCGACGAACGTCGCCGCGCGCAGCGGCGTGCCCGCGGGCAGCGCCAGCGGCGCCGTATAGGCCGGCGATGCCGCATCGGGTTCGCTGCCGTCGCGCGTATAGCGCACCTCGCCGAAGCCGGTCTGGTTCGACAGCGTCACGTCGACGACATCGGACGCGTCGGCGTCCGCAGCGAGCGCGGCACGCGGCAGGAACGCGGATTCGGCGTAGCCGATATCGAGCGCACGGTAACGCGCGAACTGCGCCGGCAGGCGCGCGAGGAAGCCCGGCCAGTCGCGGCGTTCGCGCGCCGACCAGTTCACTTCGGCCAGCGCGGCGATGCGCGGGAAGACGGCGTGCTCCACGCGCGCCGGGGTGCGCATGTGCTCGACCCAGACATTGGCCTGGGCGCCGAGCACGTGGCGCGCCTGTTCCGCATCGAGTTCGGCCGGTGTGGGTTCGAAGCCGTAAAGCTTTTCCAGCGTGACGAGGTAAGGCCGGCCCGACGGTTCGTCGGCGGCGTCGCTTTGCAGGTTGTCGAGGTACAGGTCCGGGGACGGCGACAGCACGACGTCATGGCCGGCGCGCGCGGCTTCGACGGCGCCTTTCGTGCCGCGCCAGGACATCACGCTCGCGCTGGCTGGCAACTGGCCGCCCTCGAGGATCTCGTCCCAGCCGATCAGCTTGCGGCTGTGCTTTTGGAGCATCTTTTCCAGCCGCGCGACGAACCAGGCCTGCAGCGCCGTGTCGTCGGCGAGCTTCAACTGCTTGCGCCGCGCCTGCACGCGCTTGGAAGCCTGCCAGCGGTCCTTGGCCGCTTCGTCGCCGCCGATATGGATATACGTCGACGGAAACAGCTCCACGACTTCGTCGAGCACGCCGCCGATGAATGTAAACGTGGATTCGTCCACATTAAGCAGATAGGTATGCACGCCCCAGTCGGTCGAGACCGCCGGCTTTTCGCCGGTGCCGAGTTCCGGATACGCCGCGATCGCCGCCTGCATGTGGCCCGGCATGTCGATTTCGGGCACGACGGTGATGTGGCGTTGCGCCGCGTAGGCGACGATGTCGCGGATCTGTTCCTGCGTGTAGTAGCCGCCATAGCGGCGCGGCTTGCCGGTCGCCGGATCGATGTCGGCGGCCGCGGCCGGTCCCGGCGGCACGCGCCAGGCGCCGACCTCGGTCAGACGCGGATATTTCTTGATCTCGATGCGCCAACCCTGGTCGTCGGTCAGGTGCCAGTGGAAGGTATTGAGCTTGTGCAGCGCCATCGCGTCGATGAGTTTCTTGATGAATTCCGGCGGCTGGTAATGGCGCGCCGAATCGAGCATGAGGCCGCGCCAGGGGTAGCGCGGCCAGTCGGTGAGGGTGCCCGCGGCGATGTGCGTTGCGGACGATGTGTCACCAGGTTGCGCCGTGAGCAGTTGCCACAGCGATACGGCGCCGTAAAACAGCCCGGCGTCGCTGCCGGAGCTGACCTCGACCACGCCGGCGTCGGCCTTGAGCCAATACCATCCGGCGTACGCGTCACGACCTTCGAGAAAGACGAAACGGATGCCGGCCGCCGGTTTCTTCGCGGCGCAATCGATGGCCAGCGCGAAGCCGCGCGTGCGCTGCACCAGATCGACGAAATAGCGGGCAACTTTCTGCGCCTCGTCGCCGCAGGCATCGACCTGCGTGGTTTCATCGATGCGGACTGGCGCGCGCGTTGCCGCAGGCTCCACCTTGGCCGGCAGCGGCACGATCGCGTCGAGCGGCACGACGGCAACCGCGGGGTCGTTTTTCGACGTCGTCGACGGCGTGTGCGCGCATGCGGCGAGCACCAATGCGACGCCGACGAGGCTGCCGATGCGCAGTGATTTCCGGATCATCATGGACACCTCGTTTCGCTATGGGGCATACGCGCATGACAGCCAAAGTGGGCGTAGCCGAAACTTATACCCTCTCGACCATCGCTTCGACGGGAAGGACGCTCGTCCTACCGATACCCATCTCCACCCAATCCTTGAAGGAGAGGGCTTTTCCGCTTCGCTCTTACGATTCCCGATTCCCGATTCCCGATTCCCGAAATAAAAAAGGGCCGGGATCCACGCCCGGCCCAAGTCACCACGTTGGAGATGAAACTTGCACCGAAGATGCCTTGCGCAGGACGCGAGACACGCTCACGTCCTGCGCGGCGGCGTTCAGAACTTGAAGCGTGCCGTGAGGTAATACTGGCGTCCGTTGGAGTAGATCGAGCGCGGCTGATCCTCGTTGAGCGCGTAGTACTTGAGCTTGGGCTCGTTGAGATTCAGCCCGTCCAGCGACAGCGCGAAATTGTCGCTGAAGGTGTAACCCAGCGACGCGGAGAGATAGCCGGCAGCAGCCTGCGAGAATGCCGTGGCACGATCCAGACCGCTGTAGAAGCTCGAGCGGTAGGTATACGAGACGCGCGCGTTGAAGCGCTCGTTCTCGAAGTAGCCACCGACGGTGTAGGTGTTCTTCGACGTGCCCACGAGCGGACGGTTGCCTACTTCCTTGCCGTCGGTGTAGGTGTAGTTCGCCGAGATGCCGAAGTGTTCGGACAGCGGCTGTTCGTACGCGAGTTCCACACCTTTTACTTTGCCGCTGCTGTTGACCGGCACCGTCAGCACGTAGGGCACGTTGACGCCCTGGGGGTTGTTCTGGTCGAACGTGAGATAGGTGTCGGTGATCCGGCCGAGGCTGATGTAGCTCTTCAGATCCATGTAGAACACACCGGCGGACAGCAGCGCGTTCGGTGCGAAATACCACTCCAGCGACGCGTCGAAGTTGGTCGAACGCACGGGCTTGAGGTTGGGATTGCTGCCGCTGCCCGAGCCGACGCCGCCGGCGACGGCAGGCGGCGACAGGGAGATCGGCCCCGCCAGTGCCGAGTAGTCGGGCCGCGTCATGGTCTTGGACGCCGCGAAGCGCGCGATCAGATCATCGGCCACCTCGAGCTTGAGATTGGCGCTCGGCAGCCAGTCTTTGTAGGTGTTGTCGAACGCCGTCGGCAGATACGGGCCGAACGCGGACGTGGTGATCGCCCCCGGCGTCTGCGCGGTCGCGTTGACGTTCGCCACCACGTGTTCCTGGGTGCGTACGTAGCGCAGGCCGATGTTCGCGCTCCAGCGTTCACCGGCGAGGTCGCCCTGGATGTACGCCGCGTCGTTGCGCTCGGACAGGGCGTAGTTCGATGTCCAGTCGCTGCGCGTCACCGGATCACGATTGGTGAAGCGCGCGTTGTACGCGGCGAGCTGCTCCGGCGTGTAGAACCAGATGTTGCGCGGGAAGACGCCGCCGAGATCGCTGCCGAAATCGCCGGGGTAGTTGCTGAACCCGTTCGGATAGTTGGCCGGATTGAACGGCGAGGTCGCCGGATCCGGGCAGTTGAATGTCGCCGGATCCCAGTTGAACGCAGCGCCATCCGAGCAGCGCGGACCCTGGCCGATCACGCCGTCGGACTTGCGGTCGTGATCGCTGCGCCGGACGCCGAAGCGCATCAGCGAGAATACGCCGTCGTTGAACGAATACTCGCCGTCGAGCTGCAGCCACTGTTCGTCGTCGCGCACGTTGATGTTCTGGCCGCCGAAAATCCAGCCGAGCGTGTTGGCGGACGGGCTGGCCGTGTTCTCGTTGCCCAGTCCCCAGCTCGCCGCGCGATCGATGCCGTTGATGCTGTACCAGCCGCCGGTGCCGATTCCGGTGTTCCACTCGGCGACGTCCTGCGTCGGCGTCTCGCCATGACCACGCGTCGTACCGACCTTGGACGTGAAGATCAACGCGTCGGTCGCACGGAACGTCGCGTCGAAATTGAAGAACATCGAATCGGAGCTGGAATCCGGGCGCGCGATCTGGTCGTAGACGCCGTACGTCGTGCCGGCGACCGGGCTGAAGTTCGCACTGACCAGCGTGTTGTTGCGCACCACGTAGCCCGGGTCCGGCCCCTGGCCGGCGCCGCGATTGAGCACGTGGGTCAGCCAGAACATGTAGTTGCGGTTGTAGTTGCTCGCCTCCATCTTCGACGTGAACGCGCTGAAGTTCAGGTCCAGCCGGTCGCCCGCGCGAATTTCCAGATCGACGAGACCGCCGCGGCGCTCGCGCTCCTGCTCGAACAACGCCGAGCCGATGAGCGTCGGGTACCACACGTTCGCGAGGCCGGGATTCGCCGCGGCCACGGCGCTGTCGGGCGCAATCTGCTCGTAGCCGAGGAGTTCCTGTCCGTCGCGGCGCAGATGGCGCTTTTCAGAGAAAGCCTGCACCATGAGGCCCATCGTGCCGCCGGCGTTCTTCCAGTTCAGCAGACCGCTGAACTGCGGTGAATTCTTGCCGGGCAGCTCCGCGTGCACGCCACCGACGGCGCCCTCGAGCGTCAACGGCTCGGCAAAGTCCAGCGGGCTGCGCGTCTGGATGTTGACATAGCCGGCGACGCCGCCTTCGACGTCGGAGGCCTGAGCCGTCTTGTGCACGACGACACTGCCGACGAGCTGTGAAGGCAGCAGCGAATAGCTGACGCTGCGCCCGACCGAACCGGTCTGGTTCAGTACGAACCAGTCGCCCGAAGAAACGGGATGGCCGTTGATCAGCGTCTGGGTCAGGCTCGCATTGGTTCCGCGCATGCTGACACGGTCGTTTTCGTCGAAACCGCCTTCGTTCGCGCTGGCCGAGCTGATCGTCACGCCGACGACGCGCTGCAGCGAATCGGCGACGTTCTTGTCCGGCATCTTGCCGATGTCCTGCGCAGTGATCACGTCCACGTGCGATTCCGCGTCGCGCTTGGTGTCGAGCGACTTCTGCAGGCTCTGCCGGATGCCCTTGACGACGACCTCCTCCAGTTCCTGCGTGTCGCGGGGGTCGGCCGCGGTTTCGGTATTGCTCGCGGCTTCGGCCGCGGTTTCCGCGTGCGCGACGCCGTAGAAGCTCAGTGCGGTGACGATGCTCAGGGCGAGCAGGTTTCTGCGAATGATCATGAGGTGTTCCCCTTCCCTACCGTTTTGTTGTTTGCCGCCGGGTGCCGGCTGCGCGCGCAACCTCGCCTTACGGGCCTCGGTGAGTACGTTCTTGCCTACGCGTCCTGTCACACACACGTTCTTCCATAGGTTCACGCCCCGCGCGGGACGTCGCGTTCTTCGTTGCCAACTTATCCGTCGTCGTCGCGGGCATCGAGCATCCAGCAGGCCGCGCCGATCACGCCGAGCTGGCCGTGATCGATGAGGCTGACCGGGATGCGTTCCAGCACCGGGCGCATGACGCCCTTGGCCAGGAACCGCGCGCTGAAATTCGAATGCAGCAGGAACTGGCGGATATGCGGCAGGATGCCGCCGGCCAGGTGCACGCCGCCGCGCGCGCCGCAGCTCAGGGCGAGATCGCCGACCACGCCGCCGAGCCAGGCGCAAAACAGATTCAGGGTTTCCGTCGCGAGCGCGTCGTGCGCGCTCAGCGCGGCTTCGGTGATCGACGCCGGCGCGCGCAGATGCGGCTGCGCGCCGCGGATCGTGCACAGCGCGTTGTAGATCTGCACCAGGCCCGGACCCGACAGCGCGCTTTCATTGCTGACATGGGTGGACTGGCGCATCAGCACGCGCAGGATCTCGATTTCGAGCTCGTTGCCCGGCGCGAGCGCGGCCTGTCCGGCTTCCGTCGCAAGCACGATGGGACGATGCCGGCCCGGTATGCGCACGGCCGCGCCGAGGCCAGTGCCCGGACCGACGATCAAGGTGGGACCGTTCGCCGCAGCTTCCGCGTCGCCGGGCAGCAGCACGCATTCGCTCGCGCGCAGATAGTGCGTGGCGCAGGCCACGGCTTCGAAATCATTGACGAGGGCGACGTCGGCGACGTCGATCTCGCCGCGGATCTCCGCGAGCGACACGGCCCAGGGCAGGTTCGCGTTGACCAGCGTGTCGCCGACCGCGACACCGGCGCACGCGATGGAGACGCGCTGCACCGGCACGTCGCCGATCGACTGCAGGAAATGCTTGAGCAGCACGCCGAGATTCGGGAAGTCGGCGCAGACATATTTGTCGTAGCGCTCGACCGCGACAGCGGCGGAACCGACGTTCACCTGGCGCACCAGCCCGACCCGCGCATGCGTACCACCGACGTCGGCGGCGACGAACGGCACGGCTTGCGTGCTGCCGACTTCGGCGAATCGCTGACTGGCTGCTGCTGCCACGCCTGTGCTCCCTTCCATTGCCCCGGTGCCGCGCCTCGTAGGCTCGACGGGGGCCGAGTCTGAAACTTGCGTGACAACGTTGTCAATAGGTATTCGACAGAGACTTGTCCGGACTGCATTTCGCCACTTCCACGATCGTGAACGCGGTCACGAACTGGTCTGCCAGAGTTTACTTAAACAACTGATATTTAAGAATTTTATTGTTTTCAAACTAGACCGGCCGCAAGTCTGGACCGGACCGCGTACGACGCTGCGCCGCAACATTTCGGACAGGTGCAATTGCGCTCTTTCCAGGGCAAGATATGACAACGTTACTAGTACCGCGACCGTCACGGCATGACGGCTCGCGGACACCGCCCACGCGGGCCCGATCGGCTTCGACGGTCACCGCGTCCGCAGTCCCACCGACGGGGAACACAGGCATGTCCAGCGCCACCACCGCGGCGAATCCCGCCAGCTATCGCAGCTCCATCGTCATCATCGGCGTGCTTTTCTTTATTTTTGGATTCGTGACCTGGATCAACGGTCCGCTGATCGGCTTCGTCAAGCTCGCCTTCGATCTGGATACCGACGCGAAGGCCTTTCTGGTGACGTTCGCGTTCTACATGGCTTACTTCTTCCTCGCCATGCCCTCGTCGATGATTCTCGAACGCACCGGCATGAAGAAGGGTATGGCGCTAGGCCTCGGTGTGATGGCCGTCGGCACGGTTATATTTGGCACTTTTGCGACAATGCGGAATTATCCAGTATGCCTCGGGGGCCTGTTCGTGATCGGCTCGGGGCTGTCGCTGCTGCAGACCGCGTCGAATCCCTACATCAGCATCCTCGGCCCGATCGAGAGCGCCGCCGCACGCATCAGCATCATGGGCATCTGCAACAAGGTGGCCGGGATCCTCAGCCCCATCGTCATGGGCATGCTCGTGATGAAGGACGTGGGCCAGCTCGAGGCGAAGGTCGCCGCGGCGGCGACGCCGGAAATCAAGCATGAGCTGCTGAACCAGTTCGCCGCGCAGATCTACTGGCCGTACATGGTCATGGCACTGATCCTCGCCGTGCTCGCGGTGTGGATCCTGCGTTCGCCGCTGCCCGAACTGAAGTCGTCCGAAGCCAACGCAGCCGACGCGGACGGCGCGCAGGGCCGCCGCAGCAGCGTGCTCCAGTTCCCGCATCTGCTGCTTGGCGTGCTGTGCATCTTTCTGTATGTCGGCGTCGAAGTGCTGGCCGCGGACGCGATCGGCACCTATGGCAAGAGCTTCGGCATACCGAGCGAGGAAACGACTTACTTCACCGCGTTCACGC
Source organism: Lysobacterales bacterium (assembly GCA_038207515.1). Taxonomy (GTDB): domain Bacteria; phylum Pseudomonadota; class Gammaproteobacteria; order Xanthomonadales; family Rhodanobacteraceae; genus Tahibacter. The sequence goes on from JBBQZR010000002.1 coordinate 52,054, forward strand.
TGGCTGCGATGCTGCTGGGCTACGTCATCGGATTGTTCACGATTCCGAAATACCTGTCGCAGGAACGCGGCCTGGCGATTTCCGCGGTGCTCGGCATCGTCTTCAGCGTCGCCGCCTATCTGACCAAGGGCTACGTCTCGGTCGGCTTCGTCGCCGCGCTGGGCCTGGCCAATGCGCTCATGTGGCCGGCGATCTTCCCGCTCGCGATCGCCGGCCTCGGCCGCTTCACCGAGAAAGGCTCGGCGCTGCTCATCATGGGCATCGCCGGCGGCGCGATCCTGCCGCGCATCTTCGCCGTGTACAAGGACGTCTACGACTTCCAGCTCGTGTTCCTCGCGGTCGCCGCGCCGTGCTATTTGTATATTCTTTTCTACTCGCTCAAGGGTCATGCCGCCGGCCGCGGCAACGCGCGCAGCGGCGCGGCGGCGCTGGCCTGAGCCCACTTGGCCGCGCCCGACCGCAGAGACCGCTCCACACGACGCCGGCTCTACCGGCGTCGCGTGCTGTTTCACCGGCTACGATTTCGGCATGCATGTCTAGGCGCTAGCGCGGTTTCCGGCCACAATCGGGGGCCGGTCCGCGCCACCGCGTACGGCCCGGAACCAGACTACTGCCGTACCTTGCAAGGCCCGCCGATGCGCAGTCCGACGATCAAAGACGTCGCCGAACGTTCCCAGGTTTCCCTCAAAACCGTATCCCGCGTCATCAACAACGAAGCCAGTGTGCGCGAAGGCACCCGCAACAAGGTACTTCGCGTCATCGCCGACCTCGGCTACCAGCCCGACCTGTCGGCACGCAGTCTGCGCAGCGCGCGCTCCTACGCGCTCGGACTGGTCTACGACAATCCGAATCCCTACTACGTCATCGCGGTGCAGAGCGGCGTGCTGTCGGTCTGCCGCGAATCGGGCTATGGCCTGCAGATCCATCCCTGCGATTCGAGCTCGCCGAACCTGGCCGACGAACTGGTCCATCTCGCGCGCCACGCGCGCCTGGCCGGCCTGGTGCTCGCGCCGCCGATGTCCGAACGGCTCGAGCTGATCGCGCACCTGAAGGCCAACAAGATCCATGTCGTGCGCATCATCTCGGCCGCGGCCGATCCGCAGGACGGCTATCCCTGCGTCTACGTCGACGACCGCGACGCGGCGTACGACATCACCAAGCACCTGATTCAGCTCGGCCACCAGCGCATCGGTTTCCTCTGGGGCGGCGAAGCCCATCGCTCCAGCCCGGAGCGCTATCGCGGCTACGAAAGCGCGCTCAAGGACTACGGCATCCCGCTCGACAAGAAGCTGATCCTGCACGGCGACTACAGCTTCGACGACGGCTTCCGTGGCGCGCGCAAGCTGCTCGCGCTGAAGGACCGGCCCACGGCGATCTTCGGCTCCAACGACGAGATCGCCGCCGGCGTGCTCGCTGCGGCGAAGTCCTCAGGGCTCGAAGTGCCCTACGACCTGTCGATCGCCGGCTTCGAGGACAGCCCGTTCTCCAAGCAGTCCTGGCCCGCGTTGACCACGGCCAAGCAGGCGACCGAAGAGATCGCGCGCCACGCGACGCAACTGTTGATCTCCGAACTCGACCGCGAGGAAAACGACGTCGAGAAGCTCACCGTCTTCGGCAACAAGGGCTTCAGCCCGCAGCTCGTGATCCGCGGGTCGACCGGGCCGGCGCGCTCGACGACGCCCTGAGGCCAGCCGAACGGGCTTTTCGTTCACCCATCAGCTGTGCCGCAGCGACGACGCCTCACGTGCCAGCGCAGCGATGGCGGGCCAATTGGCGGCGTCGACGAGATTGCCCGGCGTGAGCCAGGACCCCCCGACCGCGATCACGTTGGGCAGCGCCAGCCACTGCAAAGCAGCGTTCGCGCTGATGCCGCCGGTGGCGCAGAAGCCCACGCCGGGCAGCGGCGAGGCGAGCGCGCGTACGAAGTCGACGCCGCCGGCGGGGACGGCCGGGAAGAATTTCTGCCAGCGATAGCCGCGTTCGAGCAAGTTCATCGCCTCGCTCGCGCTGGCCGCGCCGGGCAGATACGGCAGTGCACTATCGTCGGCTGCGTCGAGCAGCCGCGGCGAGTGCCCGGGCGATACGGCGAAGCGCGCGCCGGCCGCGGCCGATGCATGCAGGTCATGCGGCGTCAGCACGGTGCCGGCGCCGACCGCGACGCCGTCGACTTCGTTCGCAATCGCGCGAATCGCGTCGAGTGCGACCGGCGTGCGCAGTGTGATCTCCACGGCCGGGATGCCGCCGGCGACGAGCGCGCGCGCCAGCGGCACGGCGTGTTCGAGGTGCTGCACGATGACGACGGCGACGACCGGCGCCAGCCGCAGCGTCGCTTCGATCTCGGCCTGGCGCGCGCGCATCAGATCGCTCATTCGACGACTCCGAAAATGGTGGCGCCGGTATCGGCCGTGCTGACCTGGGCGCGGAACAGCGCGAACATCTCGCGGCCGAGGCCGTGGCTGTTGGCGCGCAGATCGGCCGAGGCCGGCACGCGGCTTTCCCACTCCTGCGCATCGACCAGCGCCTCGATACGTCCGTTGACGGCACAGACGCGCACGCGGTCGCCGTCGCGCAGTTTCGCGATCGGCCCGCCGCAGACGGCTTCGGGGGTCAGATGGATCGCTGCCGGAATCTTGCCCGACGCGCCGGACATGCGCCCGTCGGTGACGAGCGCGACGCGCAGGCCGCGGCCCTGCAGCACGCCGAGCGCCGGCGTGAGCTTGTGCAGCTCGGGCATGCCGTTCGCGCGCGGCCCCTGATGGCGCACGACGACGACGACATCGTCGGTGAACTCGCCGCGGTCGAACGCTTTCTGCGCCGCGTCCTGGTCGTCGAAGATGCGCGCGGGCGCTTCGATGGTGTAGCGGTCTTCGGGCACCGAGGACACCTTGATCACGGCGCGACCCAGATTCCCGGTGAGCAGGCGCAGCCCGCCGTCGGCGCGGAACGGCTGCGCGACCGGGCGCAGCGTATGCGCATCGAGGCTGACCGCCGTACTCGGCAGCCAATGCACGGTTTTATCCTTTTCCAGAAATGGCGCCTTGCGGTAGGCCTCCATGCCGCCGCCGGCGATGGTCGGGATGTCGTGCAGCAGACCGGCGTCGAGCAGCTGCGCGATCAGGAAGCCCATGCCGCCGGCGGCGTGGAACTGGTTCACGTCGGCGCTGCCGTTCGGATACACGCGCGCGAGCAGCGGCACCGCGGAGGCGAGCGCGTCGAAGTCTTCGAGGCGCAGTTCCAGTCCGGCCGCACGCGCGATCGCGACGAGGTGCAGCAGATGGTTGGTCGAGCCGCCGGTCGCGTGCAGGCCGATCACGCCGTTGACGAGGGCACGCGCATCGATGATCTGTGCCGGCGGCAGATAGCTGTCGCCGAGCGCGGTGATCGCGAGCGCGCGCTCGACCGCGGCAACGGTCAGCGCATCGCGCAGTTCGGTGTCCGGATGCACGAAGCTCGATCCCGGCAGCTGCAGGCCCATGATCTCCATGAGCATCTGGTTCGAGTTCGCAGTGCCGTAGAAGGTGCAGGTACCCGGCGCGTGGTACGAGCGCGCCTCGACGTCGAGCAGTTCGGCGCGATCCGCCTTGCCTTCGGCATAGCGCTGGCGCACGCGCGCCTTCTCGTCGTTGCTCGCACCGCTGGGCATCGGCCCGGCCGGCACGAACACCGCCGGTATGTGCCCGAAATGCAGCGCGGCAATCAGCAGACCGGGCACGATCTTGTCGCAGATGCCCAGGTACAACGCCGCGTCGAACATGTCGTGCGACAGCGCGACGCCGCTCGCGAGCGCGATCACGTCGCGCGAGAACAGCGACAGCTCCATGCCGGTCTTGCCCTGGGTCACGCCGTCGCACATCGCGGGCACGCCGCCAGCGACCTCGGCGGTCGCGCCGCGCGCGCGCGCGGCCTGGCGGATGAGTTCGGGATAGCGCTCGTAGGGCTGGTGCGCCGAGAGCATGTCGTTGTACGCGGTGACGATGCCGAGGTTCGGTACGATGCCGTCGCGCAGCCGCTGCTTGTCGACCGGGCCGCAGCCGGCGAAGCCGTGCGCGAGGTTGCCGCAGGACAGGCGGTTGCGCCGCGGCCCGTTGCCACGCGCCTGCGCCATGCGTTCGAGATAAAGCTCACGCGTCGCGCGGCTGCGCTCGTCAATGTCGCGGGTCACCCACGCTACGGTCGGATTCAATGCCATCTTGGTTCCTCGCTGAGGGTCAGCAGCCGTAAGCGCCGCCGCCTCTTGCTGGCTTGGTGTACCGCGGCATCAGCTGCACCAGTACATCCGCAGCGGCTCGCCGGCGCACTTGATCACCGCGCGTATCGGCATCTCGTCGCTGCGCGTCTGCGGATCGAGCGCGCGCGCGAGTACGCTGCGTTTCTCGGCGCCTTCGATATGCAGATACAAAGCAGCCGTTGCAAGCAAGGTTGGCAGGGTCAGCGTGACGCGCGCCTCCGGCGCGCCCGGCGCCTGCAGCAGCACGACGCGGTCGCGGCCCTGCGGATCCAGCGCCTGGGACAGCGTATCGCCGCCCGGAAACAGCGAGGCGGTATGGCCGTCGTTGCCCATGCCGAGCACGACCGCGTCGAACGGCAAGGGCAGCGCCTCGATGCGCCGCGCGATGCGCGCGAGCGCCGCGGCCGGATCGCGCGCCGGCTCGAATAGCGGTTCGAAGCGCGCCGCGGCGGCCGCACCGGCGAACAGGGTTTCGCGCAGCAGACGTGCGTTGGAACGCGCGTCATCGGGCGTGACCCAGCGCTCGTCGGCGAGCGTCACGACCACGCGCGACCAGTCCAGGCGCAGGCGTCCGAGTTCGCTCAGGAAACGCCGCGGCGTGCTGCCGCCGGACACCGCGAGCAATCCGACACCGCGCGTCAGGATCGCGTCACGCAGGTCGCAGGCCACCGCCGCCGCGAGCGCGCGCGCCAGGCTCGCGCCGTCGGCGTAGGCGTGCTCGATCAGGTTCGCGTGCAGGTCGCGGCGGCGCATCGGCGGTTCGCGCACGGCTTCAAGGTGCATCTTCATGCCAGGTTCTTCCGTCACGTTCGATCAGCGCAATCGCCGCGCTGGGGCCCCAGGTGCCGGCGGTGTAGCCGCGCGGCGGTTCGTTGCCGGCCTCCCAGGCCGCGAGGATCGGATCGGCCCAGGCCCATGCCGCCTCGACTTCGTCGCGGCGCATGAATAGGGTCGGATTGCCGCGCACCACGTCCATGAGCAGGCGCTCGTAGGCATCCGGATTGCGCACGCCGAAAGCTTCGGCAAAGCTCATGTCCAGCGCGACACGGCGCAGGCGCAGGCCGCCGGGGCCTGGGTACTTGTTCATGAGCCAGAGCTTCACGCCTTCGTCAGGCTGCAGGCGCAGCACGAGCTTGTTCTGCGACAGCGGCCCGGCGTTCTCGCCGAAGATGGAATGCGGAATCGCACGGAACGTGATGACGATTTCCGACACGCGTTCGGGCAGCCGCTTGCCGGTGCGCAGGTAGAACGGCACGCCGGCCCAGCGCCAGGTGCGCAACTCGGCCTTGAGCGCGACGAAGGTTTCGGTGCGCGATTCGGGCCGGCCGATCTCGTCGAGATAGCCAGGCACGGCGCCGCCGTTGGACGCGCCGGCGCGATATTGGCCGCGCACCGAACACTGCGCCGCGTTGGATTCGTCGATGGGTTTCAGCGCGCGCAGCACCTTGAGCTTCTCGTCGCGGATCGCGTCGGGCGCGAGCGACGCCGGCGGCTCCATCGCGACGAGGCAGAGCAGCTGCAGCAAGTGGTTCTGCACCATGTCGCGCAGGGCACCGGCGCCATCGTAGAACGCGGCGCGCCATTCGACGCCGATGGTCTCGGCAACGGTGATCTGCACATGGTCGATGTGCCCGGCGTTCCACAGCGGTTCGAACAACGCATTGCCGAAGCGCAGCGCGACGAGGTTCTGCACGGTTTCCTTGCCGAGATAGTGATCGATGCGGAAAGTCTGCTGCTCGGCGAAGCAGCGCCCGAGCGCATCATTGATCGCAGTCGCAGATTTGAGGTCACGGCCGATCGGTTTTTCCACCACGACGCGCGCGCGGTCGTGGTTGAGGCCATGCGCGCGCAGGCGCTCGCAGATTGGCACGAATATCTCGGGACTGGTCGCGAGATAGAACACGCAGACGCGATCGGGCGCGGCCTGCATCGCTGCGGCGAACGCGTCCCAGCCTTCGTCTTTGCGCGCATCGAGCGCGTGGTAGCCGATCAGGCCGAGGAACCCCTGCAACGTCTCTTCGGGCAGGTCGCTGCCGAGCGATTTGACGACGGCCTCGCGCACGCGATCGTGGTATTCGGCATCGGTCAGCGCATCGCGCGCGACCCCGATGAGGCGGCTGCCCGGCTGGATCTGCCCGTCGGCGTAGCGGTGATACAGCGCCGGCAGCAGCTTGCGTACGGCGAGATCGCCGGTGCCGCCGAAGATCACGAGATCGAACGGGTCGACTTGGCTGGCTGGTGCGGTCACTTGACACTCCTGGGCTCGGTCGGCAAAAACAATACCACTGAAATACCACCGTGCAAAGCCGGGACGGCTGCGGGGCCGGTGATTCCGATGATGCGCAGCGGGATAAAACGTTGGCGTGACGGAAGTGCGAAGGCGGCGTGGATGAGGTGGCTGGGTGCGCCGGTGACATCCCCACCGCGAGTGGCACTTGTATCGCAACGCCAGCAGGCGTGGCGGCACGCTGCAGTAAGCGCGCCGCCGCCTCGACGATCGCAGCGCGGTCGACAGCGGCCTCCGCCCCCGTGTTCGTCGCTCGCCGGCCGCAGGTTGCACCGGCCTCGGCCTGCGACTGCGCAGCGATAGCTTGGGCGGCCACACCTGCATGCAGAAGGCGATCGCGTTCTCCTCCGAAAAATCCTTACGTCCGGCGAGCGACGTGGCGAACGAGGCCACACCATCCCCACCCAACCCTCCGCTTGAAGGGGAGGGCTGTCAGGCGCGCTGAAGGTCGGTTCGGAAGATCGGTGTGCTGGTCGAAACGTCCGCGGATTCGGCCGCACCCGCGTCGCGCTTCGCTCCATCGAAAACCGCCACGGACGCTGGCGACCTGAAGAAGCAGCGCCGGAAAAGCCCTCCCCTTCGAAGGGAGGGTTGGGCGGGGATGATGTACTAGCGACCTCCGCTCCCGAGCCAGTTCCATCGCCGAGCCCGCAGGCCCGCCTCGCTCCGCGCCCGGCAAACGTATCGACCTGCCAGCCCAATACCACCCCGCAACCGCTTTGCGCTTCTGGTATTTGACTGGTATTGTCTCCGGCCATGCCCACTCCACTGCTCAAGATCTGGCGCCAGCTCGGCCGCGAGAAGGCCACGCACCGGGAACTCGCGTGGATGCGCGTGCGCAATCTGATCGAGCGTGCGATCGCGTCGGGCGAGTTGCCGCCGGGCTCGGCACTGCCGAGCGAGCGCGACCTGAGTCAGCAGCTCGCGCTGTCGCGCGTCACGGTGCGCAAGGCCATCGCCGGCCTCGTCGCCGACGACGTACTCATCCAGCGCCAGGGCGCGGGCACATTCGTTGCTGGGCGCATCGTCAAGTCGTTTTCGCGCCTGACCAGTTTCAGCGACGACCTGCGCGCGCGCGGCATGAATCCGCGCTCGGTGTTCCTGAGCCGCGGCAGCGGCGAGGTCACGCCGCAGGAAGCCATGGCGCTGTCGCTGTCGCCCGGCGCGCGCGTCGCGCGGCTGCATCGCCTGCGCTATGCGGGCGAACAGCCGCTCGCGATCGAGCGCACCGCCGTGCCGCTGAACCTGCTGCCCGATCCCGACCTTGTCGCGAATTCGCTGTACGAGACGCTGGACGGCCTCGGCCTGCGTCCGCAACGCGCGCTGCAACGCCTGCGTGCGGTCAACTTCGACGCCGACCAGGCGCGACAGCTCGACGTCGCCGTCGGCGCCGCGGGCCTGCTGATCGAACGCCGCAGCTTTCTCGACGACGGCCGTGTCGTTGAATTCACCTGCTCGTGGTACCGCGGCGACATGTACGACTTCGTGGCGGAATTGACCGGCAGCTAAGTATCCGCACACCGCTTTTCTCCAGGACCGCCATGACCGCCCTGCCCGATGCCGAATCCACCCTGATGTTCCGCGAGGCGCACAGCGCCGCCGCGCTGATCGCCGCGCAGCTCGACGCTAACGCGGCGACGATCGCGCAGCTGACCGCACGCCTGCGCGCGAAGCCGCCGCGCTTCATCGTGACCTGCGCGCGCGGCAGTTCCGATCACGCCGCCACGTTCGCGAAGTACCTGTTCGAAACCCAGCTCGGCCTGTGCACCGCATCGGCCTCGCCGTCGGTGAGTTCGGTCTATGCCGCGCCGCTGCAGCTCGATTCGGCGCTGTTCGTCGCGATTTCGCAGTCGGGCAAGAGCCCGGACCTCGTGCGCAACGCGCAGGCGGCACGCGACGCCGGCGCGCAGGTGCTGGCCCTGGTCAATACCGAGGACTCGCCGCTCGCCGCCGTCGCCCACGACGTGATCGCTCTGCGCGCCGGACCGGAGCGCAGCGTCGCGGCGACAAAAAGCTATCTGTGCACCTTGTCTGCGCTGATCCAGCTCGCCGCGGCCTGGAGCGGCTCGCGAGAACTCGACCAGGCGCTGACCACGCTGCCCGGCGCATTGCAGCGCAGCTGGGGACTGGACTGGTCGGCGCTGACCGACGGGCTCGCCGACGCGCACAACCTGTTCGTGCTCGGCCGCGGCCTGGGCCTCGGCGCGGCGCAGGAAGCCGCGCTCAAGTTCAAGGAAACCAGCGGCCTGCATGCGGAAGCCTTCAGCGCGGCCGAGGTTCGACATGGCCCGATGGCGCTGATCGGCCGCGGCTTCCCGCTGCTGGTGTTCGCCCAGGACGACGGCACGCAGGCCGGCACGCTCGCCGCTGCCGCGGAGTTCCGCGCGCGCGGCGCGCAGGTCTTCGTCGCCGCACCCGGCGATCCGGCCGGCAGCACGCTGCCGCTAGTCGAGGCGGTGCATCCGGTCTGCGCGCCGCTGCTGCATGTGCAGAGCTTCTACCGCGCGTGCAACAGGCTCGCGCTGCGTCGCGGGCACGATCCGGACCTGCCGCCGCACCTGAACAAAGTCACGGAAACCGTCTGATGACGCTGGCCCTCGTCAATGCCCGCGTGCTCGTCGACGACGGCCTGCGCGACGATCTCGCAGTCCTCGTCGACGGCGAGCGCATCAGCGACGTCGTCGCGCGGCACGATCCGCGCGTCGCGGCCGCCAGCGCGCTCGACCTGCAGGGCCGCACTCTGCTGCCCGGCTTCATCGACTGCCAGGTCAACGGCGGCGGCGACGTGCTGTTCAACGACGCGCCGAGCGTGGACACGATTCGCCGCATCGGCGCGGCGCACCGGCGCTACGGCACGACTGGCTTCCTGCCGACGCTGATCAGCGATTCGCGCGACACCATGGCCGCAGCGATCGCGGCGACCGGTACGGCGATCGCGCAGGGCGTGCCCGGTGTGCTCGGCATCCATCTGGAAGGCCCGTACCTCGCGCCGCAGCGCAAGGGTGCGCACGATGCGGCAAAGTTCCATAGTCCGGAAGCGGACGATGTGGCGCTGGCCGCCTCGCTGCGCGGCGGCGTGACGCTGCTGACCCTCGCGCCGGAGCAGGTTTCCGACGCGGCGCTGCGGGATCTGGTCGCGCGCGGCGTCATCGTCGCCGCCGGCCATACCGCGGCCAGCTATGACCAGCTCATGCACGCGTTCGACCTGGGCGTGCGCGGCGTCACCCATCTCTTCAATGCAATGACGCCGCTGACCGGACGCGAACCCGGCGCGGTCGGCGCTGCGCTGGATCACCGAGACAGCTGGTGCGGCATCATCGCCGACGGCCATCACGTCCACCCGGCCAGCCTGCGCACGGCGATCCGCGCCAAGCCGCGCGGACGCCTGTTCCTGGTCACCGACGCCATGCCGCCGGTCGGCGGCGTGCGCGGCGAGTACACGCTGGCCGGACAGCGCGTGCTGCTGCGCGACGGCCAGTGCGTCAACGAGCAGGGCGCGCTGGCCGGCTCGGCGCTGGATATGATCGGCGCGGTTCGCCACACAGTGGAACAACTGGGCCTGCCGCTGGAAGACGCCGCGCGCATGGCCTCGACCTGGCCGGCCGAATTCCTCGGCCTGGGCGCGAGCCACGGCCGCATCGCCGCGGGCTATGCCGCCGATTTCGTCGTCATCGACGAGGCCTGGACCGTGCACGAGACCTGGATCGCCGGCCGCCGCGACTGAACTGAAAGTCTTCGGACGGATACGGCATCCGCCTCGGGAAACGCGCAACGCCATCGGCGAATCGGGGAGCCGCCGTCGACCGGACCACCCGACTTGTCCAGAACTCGATCACTGCCCCATGCCCTTCGTCACACGACAGGGGATCGCGGGTGGACGAAGATCGGACGCCCCCGGGTGACTGCGCGTGCGCTAAACGTTTGCGCGTCGCCGCCCATCCAAGTTGCGCCCATTGGGAGAGTGAATATGGACAGACGCGATTTCCTGCAGTTCGCCGGTGCCGGTGTCGGCGCGCTGCTGCTTCCCGTATACGGCCGCGCGATTGCCGCCGAGGAACTGCTGAGCACGATCGACGTCGCGAGCAAGAAGAAGCTCGCCGACGCGGCCCTGGAAGCCGCCAGGAGCAGCGGCGCGAGCTATTGCGACGTGCGCATCGGCCGCTATCTGCGCCAGTTCGTCGTCACGCGCGAGGATCGCGTCGAGAACGTCGTCAACACCGAATCCGCGGGTGTCGGCGTCCGCGTGATCGCCAACGGCACCTGGGGCTTCGCCGCCACCAGCATCGCGACACCCGAAGCCGTCGCGAAGGCCGCGCGCCAGGCCGTGACCATCGCCAAGGCCAACTCGCGTCTGCAGTCCAAGCCGGTCGAGCTGGCCCCGGTCAAGGGCGCCGGCGAAGTCTCCTGGAAGACGCCGATCGAACGCAACGCGATGGCGGTGCCGATCAAGGAAAAGGTCGAGCTGCTGCTCGGCGTCAACGCCGCCGCGATGAAGGCCGGCGCGAGCTTCATCAATTCCACGCTGTTCCTCGTCAACGAGCAGAAGTATTTCGCCTCGACCGACGGCTCGTACATCGACCAGGACGTGCACCGCATCTGGGCGCCGATGACGGTCACCGCGGTCGACAAGGCCAGCGGCAAGTTCCGCATCCGCCAGGGCCTGTCCGACCCGCGCGGCATGGGCTACGAATACCTCGAGCCCAAGGCCGCCGACAAGGTCGAGCTGCCCGGCGGCGCGGTGGTCTACAACAATTCCTATGACATGGTCGCCGACGCGGTCGCCGCGGCCAAGCAGGCCCAGGCCAAGCTCAAGGCGCGTTCGGTCAAGCCGGGCAAGTACGACCTCATGCTCGATCCGTCGCACCTGTGGCTGACGATCCACGAATCGGTCGGCCATCCGCTGGAACTCGACCGCGTGCTCGGCTACGAAGCCAACTACGCCGGCACCAGCTTCGCCACGCTGGACAAGTGGAAAGAGAAATTCCAGTACGGCAGCGACAAGGTCACGTTGTTCGCCGACAAGACCCAGCCGACTTCGCTCGGTGCGGTCGCCTACGACGACGAGGGCGTCAAGACCCAGCGCTGGGACCTCGTCAGCAAGGGCAAGCTCGTCAACTATCAGGTCATCCGCGACCAGGCCCACATCCTCGGCCTCAAGGAATCGCAGGGCTGCTGCTATGCCGATTCCTGGTCCAGCGTGCAGTTCCAGCGCATGGCCAACGTGTCGCTGGCCGCGGGCGAAGCCAAGCTCAGCCCGGCCGACATGATCAAGGATATCGAGGACGGCATCTATATCGTCGGCGACGGTTCGTTCTCGATCGACCAGCAGCGCTACAACGCGCAGTTCGGCGGCCAGCTGTTCTACGAGATCAAGAAGGGCAAGGTCACCGAGATGATCGAGGACGTCGCCTACCAGATCCGCACGCCGGAATTCTGGAACGCCTGCGTCGCGGTCTGCGACCAGAGCGACTACCGCCTCGGCGGCTCGTTCTTCGACGGCAAGGGCCAGCCCGGCCAGGTCTCGGCGGTGTCGCACGGCTCGTCGACGGCGCGCTTCAACGGCATCAACGTCATCAACACCGCCCGCAGCCTCGGCTGATCCGCAGGAGAAACGATCATGAGCATTCTTTCCGAGCAGGAAGCCAAGGCCATCCTGGACAAAGTCGTCAAGCTGTCCAAGGCCGACGAGTGCAGCGCGCAGCTCACCGGCTCCATCACCGGCAACATCCGCTACGCGCTCAACAGCGTCTCCACCAGCGGCACGGTCGACGATCTGCAGCTGGGCGTGCAGGTCGCCTTCGGCAAGCGCGTCGGCACGGCGACGATCAACGAGTTCGACGACGCCTCGCTGGAGAAGGTCGTGCGCCGCGCCGAGGAACTGGCCAAGCTCGCCCCGGAGAACCCCGAGTTCATGCCAGCCATCGGCAAGCAGGAATACAAGCCCAGCGAAACCTACAGCGCTAAGACCGCCGGCGTGACGCCGGAATACCGCGCCGATGTCGCCGCGGCCTGCATCGAACCGTGCAAGGCCGACAAACTGGTCGCGGCGGGCTTCCTGACCGATACGCAAGGCTTCTTCGCGATGGCCAACAGCAACGGCAACTTCGCCTACCAGAAGTCCTCGGGCGTGGACTTCACCTGCACCGTGCGCACCGATGACGGCCGCGGCTCGGGCTGGGTCGCACGCAACCTGCGCGACGTCGACGCGTTCGATGCGAAAAAGGAAATCGCGACCGCGATCGACAAGGCCAAGCGCTCAGCCGACGCCAAGGCACTGGAGCCCGGCAAGTACACCGTGATCCTGGAGCCGGCCGCGGCCTCGGGCCTGATCTCCTTCATGATGTTCGGCTTCGATGCGCGCCAGGCCGACGAAGGCCGCAGCTTCCTGTCCAAGAAGGGCGGCGGCAACAAGGTCGGCGAGAAGCTGTTCGACGAGCGCGTCACGATCTATGCCGATCCCTGGGACAAGGAAGCCGCGGTCGCGCCGTTCGACGCGCAGAACGACGGCCTGCCGCGCGAGCGCATGAACATCATCAGCAAGGGCAAGGTCGAGTACCTGCAGTATTCGCGCTATTGGGCCGAGCAGAAGAAGAAGACCGCACAGGGTCAGCCCGGCAACCTGATCATGATCGGCGGCGACAAGTCGACGATGGACCTGGTCAAGAGCACCAAGAAAGGCATCCTCGTCACGCGCACCTGGTACATCCGCATGGTCGATCCGCAGACCGTGCTGCTGACCGGCCTCACGCGCGACGGCACCTTCTACATCGAAGACGGCGAGATCAAGTATCCGATCAAGAATTTCCGCTTCAACGAATCGCCGGTGATCATGCTCAACAACATCGAGGAACTCGGCAAGCCGGTACGCGTCGGCGACGACGAATCCCCGTTCGTCATGATGATTCCGCCGATGAAGATCCGCGATTTTACTTTCAGCTCGCTGTCGGACGCGGTGTGATCGACGCGGACGCTCGCGCTCCCTCTCTCCCAAGCTCGCTTGGGGGAGAGGGCTGGGGTGAGGGGGAGAAGCTTCAGTCCGTATTGCGGCCAAGCGTTTCGCCGATTCAACGAATACACGCACCGCGAAAACCGACATCACCCGTCCGCGGATGTTTCTCCCCCTCACCCAGCCCTCTCCCCCGCGCGCTGCGCGCGCGGGGGAGAGGGCTGCTGCCATGACCCGCTCCGAATTCCTCCGCCTCCTCTGCGCCGCCGGCGCCGGTGCGCTCGTCGCGCCGCGGCTGCGCGCGGAGGCCAAAAGCTACGACTTCCGCTTCACCCGGCTGATGTACGAGTCCGGCGACTGGGACGTGGACCAGCGCATGCCGTCCAACGTCATCGATGCGCTGATCCAGTACACGACCCTGCGCGTCGACCCGGTCGAGCAGGTGCTGCCGCTGGCCGATCCGCGCATGCTCAACGCGAGCTTCTGCTATCTCGCCGGGCACAAGCTGGTCGAGTTCAACCCCGACGAGAAGCGCAATTTCGAACGCTACGTGCGCAACGGCGGCTTCGTCTTCGTCGACGACTGCAACCACGACATCGACGGCCTGTTCGCGAAATCCTTCGAGGCGCAGATGGCGCAGATCTTCGGCGCGCAGGCGCTGCAGAAGCTGCCGAAGAAGCATCCGCTGTACTCGAGCTTTTTCCGCTTCGACGATCCGCCCGCGACCGGCTTCGAGCTCAACGGCTGGGGCGACGATCTCGTGCACGACTACCTGCGCGGCATCAGCATCAACGGCCGCCTCGGCGTGCTCTACAGCAACAAGGACTACGGCTGCGAGTGGGACTACGACTGGCGCAACAAGCGCTGGCTGGCCGAGGACAATACGAAGTTCGCGGTGAATATCGTGGTGTATGCGCTGACGGCGTGAAATCCGCGTGGATGACCAGTGAATTCTGCGAACCGCATTACGTTAGTCACATTCATTAATCTCGCCGGCGAATCAAAGTTCGTCGGAGCGCACACCATCCCCACCCCAACCCTCCGGCCCGTTGGGCGTTCAGGACAATGAGAACCTTCGGTTCTAAGCCATCGTCCTTCACCCCTTGAAGGGAAGGGCGCTGAGGCTTGAATTGGCACCAGCACCGAGCAAGCCTCGAACGGAAAAAGCATGAGCCCGATTACCGAAGACACTCTGCAAGCCCAGCTAGCCCATCTCGCCGCGCTGCGCGAAGCCATCGCCACGGCGATCGTCGGCCAGCACGCGGTCGTCGAGCAGTTACTGACGGCGCTACTCGCCGGCGGCCACTGCCTGCTCGAAGGCGTGCCGGGACTGGGCAAGACCCTGCTCGTGCGCAGTCTCGGTCAGGCGCTGCACCTGGATTTCCACCGCATCCAGTTCACGCCGGACCTGATGCCGAGCGACATCCTCGGCACCGAGATCCTCGAGGAGGACCACGGCACCGGCCGGCGTCATTTCAAGTTCCAGCGCGGCCCGGTGTTCACGAACCTGCTGCTCGCCGATGAACTCAACCGCACGCCGCCTAAGACCCAGGCCGCGCTGCTCGAAGCGATGCAGGAACGCACGGTCAGTTATGCCGGCGTCACGCATGAACTGCCGCAGCCGTTCTTCGTGCTTGCCACGCAAAATCCGCTGGAGCAGGCCGGCACCTATCCACTGCCCGAGGCGCAACTCGACCGTTTCCTGCTGCACGTCCGCGTCGACTACCCGGACGAGCAGGAAGAACGCATGATCCTGCTGCAGACAACAGGCCAGGCCGCGGCGTCGGTCAAGGCCGTCATGGGCGGCGAGGAGCTGATCGCGCTGCAGCGCCTCGTGCGCGATGTCGCGGTCGGCGAGGATGTGCTGACCTGGATCACTCGCCTCGTGCGCGCGACGCGGCCGCAAACCTCCACCTTGACACAAGTGCGCGAATGGGTGCGCTGGGGCGCGGGTCCGCGCGCGGGCCAGTCGCTGGTGCTCGCGTGCAAGGCACGCGCGCTGCTGCACGGCCGGCTGGCGGCGACGCGCGAGGACGTGCGCGCGTTGGCCGCGCCGGTGATGCGCCATCGCCTGCTGCTGTCCTTCGTCGCCGAAGCCGAGCGGCGCAGCGCCGACGATGTCGTCGCCGCGGTGCTGGATGGTGTGGAATTCCCGCGCGGATGAAAGCGCCGGAAAAACGCATGGGCCACCCTCGCTTTGTCTGCTTGTCCGCGCCGTCGTCATGTCTGAAGAATTGATCACGCCCGCGCTGCGCGCGCGCCTGCGCGACTTGCGCCTCGTGCCGCGCCGCGCGGCGGGAGCGCACGGGCTGGGCCAGCACAGCAGCCGCAGCCGCGGTGTCGGGCTCGAGTTCGCGCAGTACCGCGCCTATGCGCCCGGCGACGAGCCGCGCCGCGTCGACTGGAAACTGTACGCGCGCTCGGACCGCTATTTCGTGCGCGAGTCCGAGCGCGATTCGCCGCTGGATCTGTGGGTGCTCGTGGACACGACCGCGTCGATGGCGCAGTCGGACGAAGCGGCGCCGGCGCATACGCGATTGCATGCGGCGCGCACGCTGGCCGCGTGCGCGATCGAACTCGCGCTGCGCCAGGGCGACCGCTTCGGCGTCGCCGCACTGTCGACGCAGCCGCTGTCGCTGGTCAGCGCCGACGGCGGACCGCGACAGCGCGACCGCTGCGTGCAGGATCTGCTGCGCTGGCAGGCACAGGGCCGCTGGCCGGATCCCGCGCAGCTGCTGCCGCTGTGGGAGCGCGTCGCACCAGCCTCGCTCGTGCTGCTGCTGACCGACGCATTCGACGACGCTGCCATCGTGCTCGCCGAACGCCTGGCCGCGGCGCGGCGCGAAGTCGTGCTGATCCAGCTGCTGACCGCGGAGGAACGCGATTTCCCGTTCCGCGACAGCCGCCGCTTCGTCGATGCGGAGAGCGGCGACGAAGTGCTCGCCGACGGTCCATCCGCGCGGACCGCGTATCTGCAGGCGCTCGCGAACGCGCAGCAGGCCTTGCGTTCGCGCCTGGCCGGAAGCGGCATCCGCCTGGCCTGCCATTATCTCGACGAGCCGCCCGACGTCGCCTTGCGCGAACTGTTCGGTACGCGGCCGGGCGCCGAATCCGCATGAGCCTCGGCCTGCTGCTGCCGCTGGGACTGTCGGCGCTGTTCGCGCTCGTCGTGCCCGTGCTGCTGCATCTGCACCGGCGGCAGCAACAGAAAACCACGTCGTTTGCAGCGCTGCGCTGGATCCGCGGTCCGGCGCGGCCGCGCCGCCGGCTGCGCCTGGAGCAATGGCCCTTGCTGCTGCTGCGGCTGGCGCTGCTCGTCGCGCTCGCCCTGCTGCTGGCCGAACCCGTGTGGCGCGGCGAACGCGCGGCGTCCGGCGACTGGGCGGTCGTCGTGCCGGGTGTCGATGCCGCGCAGGCGCGCGCGCAGCTCGCGCTGCCGGCGGCGCAATGGCGCTGGCTGCTGCCGGATTTCCCGACGCTGTCAGACCGCACGCCGGTGGCCGGCGACGCGGTCGCCGTCGCCAGCCTGCTGCGCGAACTCGACAGCGAACTGCCGGCCGGCGTCACGCTGCACGTGCTCACACCGCCGCTGCTGCAGGGTCTCGACGGCGGCAGCATAGTTCTGAGCCGCGCGGTCGACTGGCAGATCGTCAACAGCGCACCCGCGGCGCCGCTGTTGACGCCAGCCCCGACGCCACTGCGCATTTCGCTGCGTCAGCACGATGACGCGGTCGCGGCCACGTACCTGCAGGCGGCCGTCGCCGCCGGCAATCGCGGCGGGACGGAGCGCTATCGCCTCGCCGTCGACGCACCCGACGCGGCACTCGATCCGACGACGGCCGTGGTGTTCTGGCTCGATGGCGAGCCCTCGCCAGCGCTGCTGCGCTGGGTCGAGGATGGCGGCACCGCGCTGCTCGATGCGGCCGCATTCGATCAGTCCGTGCAAGGTCCGGCCGAGGTTCTCGCGCGCGATGCGCGCAACGCCCCGCTGCTGCGCGCGCAATCGCGCGGCCGCGGCCGCCTGCTGAGCTTCGCCGCACCGCTGCAGCCACAGGCGCTGCCGCTGCTGCTGGATTCCACGTTTCCAACCTTGCTTTTGTCCCATCTGCAACCGGCGGCGCAACCGCCCGACCGCGCCGCCGCGGCGACCGTCGCACCGCTGACCGGCGCGCTGCGCGCGGATGCCGCGCCGCGTCCGTTCGCGTCCTGGCTGCTGCTGGTCGTCGCGCTGCTCACGCTGGCCGAACGCGCGCTGTCGTTCCACAGCGCAAGGCGCCGGCCATGAGCCGCGCGCTGCTGATCGAACTGCGTCCCGTACAGCAGCGTCGCCGCGCGATCGGCCTCGCGCTGCTGCTGCCGCCGGCGCTGGCACTCGCGTGGCTCGCGTGGCATCGGATCGGCGAGGTTGCCGCGCTGCTCGTGCTCGCCGCCGCCGCGATCACCTATGGCATGTGGCTGCTGCAGGAACGCCGCCGCTGCGGCCTACGCTGGTATGCGCGCGCGCTGAATGCGGCCGACCGGCGCTTCGACGACAGCGCCGAGCTGCTGCTCGCCGACAGCACTGGGCTGCCGGCACTCGCGCAATTGCAGCAGCGCCGCCTGCAGACGCGCGTGGCCGAACATGTGCCCGACCTGCGTCCGGGCTGGCCACCGCTTGCGCTGTTCGGCAGCGCGGCGCTGGCCGGCGTCATCCTGCTGCTGAGCCTGTGGTCACCACATCCGACGACTGCGCCGGTGCCGCCGCAGACCGAATCCGAAACCACCGTCGCGCCGCCGGTACGCCTGGTGTCGGGCCGTCTCGACAGCACGCCGCCGCGCTATACCGGCATCACGCCGGGCCAGAGCGACGCGCTCGACGCGCGCGTGCCCGAAGGCACGCTGCTGCGCTGGCAGCTGGACCTGCAGCCGCCGCCGCGCTCCGCGCGCCTGCGCTTCCACGACGGCCGCACGCTGGAACTCGCCCGCGACGGCCTGCAGTGGAGCAACCGCAGCACGATCGCGACGGCGGCGCTGTACCGCATCGAGATCGACGCCGACACGCCGCTCGCCGACGCGCGCCGCTATCGCCTCGACGTCGTCGCGGACGCACCACCGCAGATCCGCGTCGAAGCGCCCGACAAGACCTTGAGCCTGCGCGAAAGCACACAGAACACCTGGGATTTCGATATCCGCGCGAGCGACGACTATGGCCTCGGCGAGGCCCTGCTGGAGATCGTGCGTGCGCAGGGCAGCGGCGAAAACATCGCAGTCAAGCAGTCGACCCAGCGCCTGCGCGGCGAAGGCAGCGCGCGCGAACGGCGCTACCGGCATCGCATCGACCTCGCTGCGCTGGAACTGTCGCCCGGCGACGAAGTCATCGTGCGCTTCGAGGTCGCCGACAACCGCGCGCCGCAGGCGCAGCGCAGCCGCAGCGCGAGCTACATCCTGCGCCTGCCGCCGCCGCTGGCCGACGACAGCGTCGGCATGGACGGGCTCGTGCGCACGACCCTGCCGGCGTATTTCCGTAGCCAGCGCCAGCTCATCATCGACACCGAAGCATTGATCGCGGAACGGCCGAAACTCAGCGAGGACCGCTTCGTCGCAAAGTCCGACGCGCTCGGCGTGGAGCAGAAGATCCTGCGCCTGCGCTACGGCCAGTTCCTCGGCGAGGAATTCGAAAACGGTGGCGCGCACGACGCCCCGGCGTCCGCCAAAAAAGACACTAAGGACGGCGACGGCGAACACGCCGACGAAACCGGCGAGCACGCCCACGACGAGGCCGCAACCGCCGCGCCGAAGCGCTTCGGCGACGCCGGCAACGTGCTCGCCGAATTCGGCCACACCCACGATCACACCGAAGCCGCGACGCTGCTCGATCCGGATACCAAACGCATCCTGCGGGTCGCGCTCGAGGCGATGTGGCAATCCGAACTGCATCTGCGCACCGGCGAGCCGCAGCAGGCGCTGCCTTACGAGTACACCGCGCTGGAACAGATCAAGCTCGTGCAGCAGGCGACGCGCATCTATCTCGCCCGCGTCGGCCTCGAACTGCCGCCGGTGGACGAAGCGCGGCGCCTCAGTGGCGAACGCGCCGGACTGCACGACGGCACGAACGCCGCGGTCGCGGCGAGCGCGCCGGATGCGGATCTGGATGCGGTCTGGCACGAACTGCGCGCCGGCAGCGCACCCGACTGGGTGCGCTGGGATGCCTGGCAGCAGCGTCGCGGCATGCAGTCCGCCGACGCGCTGGATCTTGCCGCCGCGGCCGACAGCCTGCGCCGCGATCCGTCCTGCCAGCCCTGCCTGC
This sequence comes from Lysobacterales bacterium, assembly GCA_038207515.1. Taxonomy (GTDB): domain Bacteria; phylum Pseudomonadota; class Gammaproteobacteria; order Xanthomonadales; family Rhodanobacteraceae; genus Tahibacter. Next base: position 71,801 of record JBBQZR010000002.1, read on the forward strand.
ACGACCTGCGCGACCGCCTCTGGCCGCTGCTGCCACGCGCGAGCGCCGCGTCCGCCGGCCGCCCCGCGGCCGATGCCGCCGGGCGCGCTTACCTCGATGCGCTGCACGCCGCGGAGCCGCGGCCATGAGCCTGACCCTGGCCATAGTGCTGATCCTGCTCGCCGCCGCCGCGCTGGGGCTCGTGGAAAGCGCGCGCTTGAGTGGCTGGCGCCGGCTGCTCGGCATGGCCGCGGCCGTGGCCGCGCCGGTACTCCTGTACTTCGTGCTTTTTCCACCCTTGCACGAATCACCAGGCCATACGCTGCAGGTGCTAACGCGGGGCACCGCGGCGCCAGCGCTGCCGGACGCCGCCGGCGTACGCACGGTCGCCCTGCCCGGCAGCGTCGCACCCGCCGAGGTGGAGCGCGTACCGGATCTTGCGACCGCGCTGCGCCGGCACGGTGATGCGACCGCGCTGCGCATTGTCGGCGACGGCCTGGTCGCGACCGATCGCGACGCGGCCCGCGGACGCGCGCTGCAGTTCGATGCGCCGCCACCGCCGCGCGGCGTGATCGAGCTCGACGTGCCGGCGGATATTCGCGCCGGGCACCCGTTCGCGATCGGCGGACAGGTCGGACAGGCGCAGGGCCTGCAGCTCGTCCTGCGCGAGCCCGGCGGCGCGCGCCAGGGACCGCTGGCCCTAGCCGCGGACGGCCGCTTCCGCTTCACCCTGTTCGCCACGCGCGCGGCGGAGCTGAACTACGAAGTGCAACTGCTCGCCGCCGACGGCAGCGAACTGCAGCGACTGGCCGTGCCGGTGCAGGTGCGCGACGGTGCAGCGCTGCGCCTGCTGCTGCTGTCCGGTGGCCCCGATGGGGATCTCAAATACCTGCAGCGCTGGGCGCTCGACGCCGGCCATACGGTCGATGCGCGCATCAGCCTGAGCCGCGGCATTGCGCAGCAGCGTGGCGACGCCAGCCTGTCCGCGGCGACCCTGGCCGCGACCGATGTAGCCGTTGTCGACGAACGCGCCTGGAACGCGCTCGACAAGGCCGCGCGCGCGCGTCTGCTCGCCGCCGCCGACGCCGGCATGGGCCTGCTGCTGCGTCTGGTCGCGGCGCCGGATAGAGCCCTGGCCACCGAATGGCGCGGCCTGGGTATTGGTTTGGACAATGCGGATATCGCCACAACGCTGCATCTGGCCGGCGAGACCCGGCAGGGCGCCACCGCAGCCGTGCAGCGCCTGCCGCTGGCGGCCAAGGGTGATGCGCTGATCGCGGTCGCGCGCGACGGCGGCGGTGATGCCTTCGCGGTCGCGCGCAATCGCGGCCAGGGCCGCATCGGCGCGTGGTGGCTGCAGGGCAGCCATACGCTCGTCACCAGCGGCCAGGCCGCGCTGCACGATGCGCTGTGGGCCGACGCGCTCGACGCGCTGGCGCGGCCGCGTCAGCCGGCGCTGTCGGCGCCGCCCGCGCTGTCATGGCAGTTCGAACGAACCGTGCTGTGCGCCCGCGAGGCGAGCTTGCGCGTCACCGCGCCGAGCGGCGCGGTGACCGACGTGGCGACGCGCGGCGCCGGCGACGCGCGCTGGTGCGGCGGCTACTGGCCGCGCGAAACCGGCTGGCACACGCTGCAGGCCGGCGAAGCCGGCTCGCGCTTCTTCGTGCGCGCCGCGGCCGATGCGCCGACCTTGCACCAGGCACAGTCGAGCGCCGCGACGCGCGCGCTGGCCGGCGCCAGCGGGGCCGACGCACCCGCCCGCGTTCACCGGCCCGGCGCACGCTGGCCGTGGTTCCTGGCCTGGCTGCTGCCGGCGAGCGTGCTGTGGTGGCTGCAGCGCGCGCGGCGACCGCGCATAGCCTGAGCCGGCACGTGTCATGCAAGTATCTGCGGTTCGGTCATGTATGCGCGTAGTGCGATTTTCGTGACCGCGGCCACGCGGCCTGCTCAGCCCGGCTTGACGCAGGACATAAACGCGCTACCGTCGATGATGAAGACCGGCTCCGGGGGGAACGCTCGATGCACGTACTGTTTGCCGTTGCGCTGGCACTGAACCTGGGCGCGCCCGGCGCGACCTACAAATGCCGTGACCTGCACGGCAACTGGACCGCGCAGGCCTGCATTACCGCCGCACCGCTGCCCGAATCGGACTACATCCGCCAGCAGCGCCTGCGCCAGGCCGTCACACGCCAGCGCCGCGAGGTGCGCGACCGCCTGTCGATGTACTGCTTCCGGCTCGACCCCAAGGGCTCGCTGTACGACTGCGTCGACCACCAGATGCTGGCCTACGACGTGATCAACTCGCTCGCCAAGCAACTCGGACCGGTCTCGCCCGAGAGCGCCCGGCTCTCGGGCTGCATGCTCAGCAGCCTCGATGCGCGCAGCCAGGCGACGGACTACCGGCGCACGATGGAATGCTATTTCGCGCGCTGACGCGCACGGTCAGGCGGCCTGGTCGAAATCGTCGGTGAACAGCGCGTCGCTGCGCGCACCGAAGGCCGGGTCGCTGACGCCGGGCAGGCCATTTTCCAGATGCCCGGCCAGGCGCCGCAGCCAGCGTGCGTCGTGGTCGCTGGTCAGCGTGAGGTCGTACCAGCGCTGCTGTGCGTCGAGTTCCCAGGTGGTGTCGACGCTGCCGCCAGCGGCGAGGTCGAACGACTGCGCCGGTTGGCTGCTGTAGCGGTTCGCCTGCAGCGTCACGCGGCAGGCCGCGTTGCCGTCATTGCGCAGGCGCAGCACGAGCGCGTGGTGGTCGGCGTCGTACAGCGCGACGAGTTCGGGATTCGCGCCCGCGAGCGCGGCGGCCAGGTTGCCGCCGAAGCTGCGGAGGAAACCGTTCGGGCCGTGGACGTGCAGGTCGTAGATGCCCGCCGTGACGCTCTGCGCGCTCCAGTAGTCCGACAGCTGCGTCGCGCTCTCGAGCGAGTAGAACCACGGTCCGTCGCTGCGGTTGTGCGCGTAGACGTTGAGGCCGGCGCCGGCGCCGCCGTCGTTGAAGAAATCCAGCCAGTAGCGGCCGCTCGATGCCTCGATGCGGCCGTTGACACTGAGCGCATACGGCAGCGCGCGCGCCGGCCGCGAGCCGGGTTCCTGCACCGGCAGCGCGCTCGTCGGCGGCGGCGCGGCCGGAGCGAGCTGGCAGGACGCGTCCGCGTTGGCGATGAAGGTGCGGGTATCGGGCAGGCTCGGCCAGGCCGGATCGGCGACGCTGAAATCCAGCGTCGAGGTCAGGTCGCCGGTCATCGCGCGGCGCCAGGCGCCGATATTGGGTTCGTGCACGCCGAAGCGCGCTTCGAGGAAGCGGATCACCGAGGTGTGGTCGAACACCTGCGAATTGACCCAGCCGCCGCGGCTCCACGGCGAGACGACGAGGCTCGGCACGCGGATACCCAGACCCACCGGCACGCCGTTGTGGTTTTCGCTGGCCGTCGCGACCGTGCTCAGGCCCAGGTTCGCGTTCAGCGCCGGCACGTGCGACGGCGCGTGATCGAAGAAGCCGCCGTTCTCGTCGTAGGTGATCAGGAACACGGTCTTGGACCAGACCGCCGGATTCGCCGCGAGCGCGGCGAGCAGTTGCGCGGCCAGCGCCTCGCCATAGGCCGGCGCGGCCTGCGGATGTTCACACATGGAAAACGGTGCAACCAGCCAGGACACCTGCGGCAAGGTGCCGTTGCTCACGTCGTTGCGGAACTGCTCGATCAGCGGCTGCCCCAGCGTGTCATAGGCGTTCGCCGCGTTGGAGCCCGGCGCATAGTCGCGGCCGCGGCGGTACAGCGGGGACGACGTCGGGATGCCGCGGAAGTTGCGGAAATAGGCCAGCGAGTTGTCGCCGTAGTTGTCGTATTCCTGATAGACCTTCCAGCTCACGCCGGCCTGTTCCAGTCGTTCGGCATAGGTCATCCAGTCGAAGGCGTTGAACGCGGCGTTGTCACGCGTCATGTCCGCGGTCCAGTTGCCGTCGTCGACGTTGTTGACGGCGTGGTTGCCGGGCCGGCTCACGGCCAGGCCGCTGGTGCCGGTGAACAGATGCATGCGGTTCGGGTTGGTCGGGCCGTGCACCGAACAAAACCACGCGTCGCAGACCGTGAAGGCATCGGCCAGCGCGTAGTAGAACGGCAGGTCGGTGCGCGTGAAGTGGCCCATGCACATGGCGCCCTTCTCGCGCACCCAGTGATCGAAATTCTTCCAGCGCGCGTGATTGCCCTTCCAGCTATGGTCGATGTCGTCCATGCACTGGGCGCTGCTGAGCTGCGTGTCGAGGCGGAACGGCAGCACTTCGCCGCCGCTGGTGCGCGGCTGCTGCCACACGCTCGCGCCGCCGGGCAGCTGGATCGTGCGCGGATCGTCGAAGCCGCGAACGCCGCGCAGCGCGCCGAAATAATGATCGAACGAGCGGTTTTCCTGCATCAGCACGACGACGTGTTCGACATCGTTGATGGTGCCGGTGACGCGCGCGGCCGGCACTGCGAGCGCTTCGCGTATCGCCGGCGGCAGTGCCGCCATGACCGCGGCCGCGCCGGCCGACTGTGCCGCCAGACGCAGGAATTCTCGTCGACTCGTACCCGCCATATGCTTCGTCCGCAGCCAGGAAAGCCGCGGTGAAGTGCGGCGCCGGGATGCTCGGCGCCGAATGTTGCAGTGCGGTGTACGCGGATTGAAGGTTTGGATTTTTTGCCGAATGCGGCGCGGTTTCGCCGCATTCGGTATGGACATGACGCGGCGCAGTTTCGCCGCATTCGGTATCGACATGATGCGGCGCGGTTTCGCCGCATTCCGTATGGACATGACGCGGCCAGTTTCGCCGCATTCGGTATGGAAATGACGCGGCGCGGTTTCGCCGCATTCGGCGCGGAAATATCCGGAATCCCCGGCCGGTTTCAGCCGATCAGCGTGCTCAGCAGACCCCAGCAGCCCACGGCGAACGCGACGCCCGCGGCCGTCGTGCCGATCACGAAGGCCATGCCGCGCTTGTTCGCCGCATCCGAATAGGCCAGGGCATACCAGAAGCGCGCCGCGACCCAGACCAGGCCGGCGATGCCGGCAATCAGCGGATAGCCGTACTGCGTGCCCAGCCACAGCGCCGGCAGGAACAGCACGGTGCTCTCGACCGTATTCATCTGCATGCGGAACACGCGCTCGAAGTTCTCGTTGCCCGTAGTCGCCGGCGCCTTGATGCCGTAGCGCCCGCGCGCGCGGCCGACCAGCCCGGTCACGAAGATCAGCAGCAGTACGGTGAGCACGACGACGATGGCGGGCAGATGGACGGACATGGCGTTCTCCAGGTTCAGGGCGGATCGGATAAGGCGGCCACGATAGCAAGCAAGCGGTGGCTGTGGAGAAGCCGGCGGCATTGCATCACTACGCAATACGGACCGTCAGTACGCCGCAGTGCGGACTTATGCCAAGCCGCGCTCCGCCGTCCGTGCTAGCGTCCCGGTCCGGTTTTCCGATCCGAGGACACTCCCATGCGCCGCTTCCCTGCCCTCGCCGGCCTGCTGCTGGCCGCCGCGGGTTCGCCCGCACTGGCCGCCGGCCAGACCCTGCTGCTCGACATCCGCAGCGCCAGCCATGCACAAGTGGAAGCGTACAAAAGTGCCGATGGCGTGGACTGGTGGCTGGAACTCGGCGACCAGCTGCTGCTCGCCGGCGACGAGACCGCGCTGCGCGCGCAGTCGCCCGCGCACCGCGAGGCGCGCGCACTCGGCGCGCTGCGCATCGACGACCTCGTGCTGCATGCGCGCGGCTGCGGCGACGGCCCGGCACCGGCCGACCTGCGCCTCACGCCGATCGACGGCAGCTACGAACTCATGCGCTGGCCGGCCGATCCGGAACGCCTCGCGGCACTCTCCAGCCAGCACCCCGAACATATCGGCGCGGCCGAATGGATACGCCTGCAGCCCAATACCGTCGTGCTGCGCCAGCACCGGCTCGACCGCCAGGCCGCCCGCGCCGTGCGGGTTGCCGATCCGCTGATCGCGGCCGTGGCTGCGCGCGTCGACGGCCAGCGCTGGTTCGACACGGTCTCGCAGTTGGCCAGTTGGGACCGCTCCAGCCACAACAGCAGCACCGACCCCGCGTCCGGCCTGTACCTGTCGCGCCAGTTCATACGCACGCAGTTCGAGGCGCTGGGCCTGCAGGCGAGCGAGCCGGCGTTCACCATGACCCTGTCCGGCGGTTCCGTGACGCGCCACAACGTCGCCGGGCGCATCACCGGCTGGAAGTATCCGGATCAGTGGATCATCGTCGGCGCGCACTACGATTCGCGCCAGGAAACTGCCGCACTGCCGACGCCGACGCCCGGCGCCGACGACAACGCCTCGGGCTGTGCCGGCGTGATCGAAGCCGCGCGCGCCCTGGTGCCGTCGCAGCCGGAGAAGACCATCATCTTCATGTGCTACGCCGGCGAGGAGCAGGGCCTCTGGGGCAGTACCGCGCACGCTGCCGATCTCGCCACGAGCGGCGATCTGGCCAAGGTCGAAGTCATGGCCAACATGGACATGATCGGCTGGGACAACGGCGCGGGCGGCTTTGGCGTAACGCTATCCACCGCGCAGGGCACCTCGCCCGGCGGCAGCCTCGCCGCGAACGTCGCGATGCGCGACCGCTTCGCGGATGCCGCGGCCAACTATGTGCCCGCACTCAGCGTGGTCAAGTCGACCAGCGCCTGTTGCTCCGACCAGCAGCCGTACTTGAACCGCGGCGTGCGCGCGGTCTTCAGCATCCACCGCGGCGGCACCAGCTATCCGCACTACCACAAGACCACCGACCTGCCGGCCAACATGAACAACCTCGGCACCTCGCCGACCCTGGGCGGCCATATCGTGCGCATGAACGTCGCGGCGCTGGCGGAGATCGCCGGTGTGACGGATCGGATCTTTGCGGACGATCTGGAATAGCGCTATTGAAATCGCGCGGCCAGGTCCAACGTCGATCCCATGAGCCGCGCCTTCGTCAAAGAATCCGATCGTCCCGAGCCGCTGCCGGAAATTCCGCTCAGCGAGCATCCTAACCACACTACGCCGGCGGGTCTGCTGCGCCAGCAGCAGCGCCTGGCGGTCCTGCGGGCGGGCGCCGACGACGGCGCCGCGCTGGAGGACGAGGCGGCGCAGCAGGCCGCCGCGCGCGAGCTGCGCTGGCTCGAAGCGCGCATCGCGAGCGCGATCGTGGTCGACCCGGCGCATCAGCCGGCGGACCACGTCGCATTCGGCGCGAGTGTCGACGTGATCGATGAACACGGCGTCGCGGCGACCTATCGCGTCGTCGGCGAAGACGAGACGGATGCCGAACACGGCAGCGTGAGCTGGCTGTCGCCGCTGGCCAAAGCGGTGCTTGGTGCGAAGGTCGGCGAGGAGGTGCTGTGGCGCCGGCCAGCCGGTGATCTGCGACTGGAGATCGTCGGGATCCGTTACGAAGCATAGCCAGGCGTACGGAGCGAATGCCTCAAAGGCGGCCGCTCCGGCGCAGCCGACGTCCTGCACTACCACGCACGGCGATCCACGACGACGCCCAGCCGCGTAGTCCATCAGGACGTATGGCGCCCGCGATCACGATGTATTTCGTCGCGATCCACACAAAGCGCTTCGCGGTCCGCTGCACACTCGGCGATGGAAGACCGCCACGACGCATCGCTCGTCACAAGCCAGGTCCGTGCGACGCGCAGCCCGTTATTGGAAGCCGTTCCGGAATATCCGGTCCGCCCGCAGCACGCGCCCGCTGCGCTGCTGACTGCCGCGCGCCGTCGCCCAGAGCACGCGTGCGTTCGCGCTGCCCGGCAGGTCCCACGCGACGACACCGCTCTGCGACGTGCCGGCAACGAGTTCGAGATCCGCGTCCGCGTCGAGGTTCGCGAGGGTCGGTGCGCCGAGGCCGCCGTTCCAGTCTTCGCCGCGCGGCGCCGGCAGATCGAGCATGTGCAGGCTCTCGCCGCGGCAATTCAGCACATGCAGGCGGCCGACGAGGTTGTCGCGCTTTTCCGGATAGGACGTGAAGATCACTTCGGCGCAGCCGTCGTTGTCGAGGTCGGCGACGACGGGTTCGGCGGCGAAGCGGAAGCCCGTGCCGGGTACCACAAACGGCCAGCTATGCTTCTCGGTCTTGTCGAGCCACCACGCGTGCAGCTTGCCGTCGTAGCTCGCGAACAGGATTTCCTGGCGGCCGTCGTTGTCGAGATCGGCCAGCACCGCGTTGCTGACCGAACTTTCGATGATGCCGAAATCCTGCGTCAGCGCCGCGCCGCTCGCGCCCTGCGGCGGCAGCACGGTCCAGTCGAAGCCTGAGCCGGCCCAGCGCGTGCGGTCGTGCCGCAGTATCCACGGCAGGTAGTACAGGTCGCCCGCCGGATCGCCGATGGCGCAGTTGTATACGTCACCGGGTGCGACGAGTTCGAGCGTGCCGTCGCCATCGAGATCGGCGATGGCCGGTGCCGCATTGGCAAAATTTGGACGATGCTGCACACCGCAGTTGGCGAAGCCGGCGAGGTCGGCGGCCTGGTCCACATGCACGCCGACCTGGGCCCAGGTTTTCGGCTGGCCGCCGGACAGTCCGTAGATCGTGCTGGTGCGGCGCTGGTCGCCGTTGGGGGCGAGCGCAGTGATGTAGTGCGTATCGGTCGGCGCGTAGATTTCCGGCGTGCCGTCGCTGTCGAGATCGCCAATAGCGACGTTCTCGTTGTACATGCCCGCACCGGTGCCGGGTTCTCCGGTACGTCGCGCCGGCCAGCCCGGCCTCACGTTGCCGTCGTGCTCGTAGACGCTGACCTGGCGGTCGCCGCCGCTGCTCGCGCGGCCGACGATGATTTCGAGGTCGCCGTTGTTGTCGAGGTCTTCCAGCGCGAGCGTGCGCACTTCGCCGTTCGCGAACGGGTTCTTCGGCCAGCCGGTCCTGACCGTGCCGTTGCCGGCATACACGGTCAGCAGGTTGCCGTTGCGGCCGACGACGATCTCGAGCGTGCCGTCGCCGTCGAGATCGGCCAGCGCGATCGCCGGCCAGATGCGGTTCGCGGCGGTGACCTGCCATTCGCTCGCGCCGGTTGCGCCGTTGTAGGCGCCGAGGTTCTGCCCGCCCCAGACCACTTCGGCCTGGCCGTCGCCGTCGATGTCGCCGACCGCCGGCGAGGCGTACCAGCCGGTCTGGCAGTTGCCTGCCGTGCAGCCGGCGTAGCTCCATTTCGGCAGCGGCGCCGGCACGACGGCGATGGCCGGCAGTGGGACCGATACCAGAAGAACCAGCGACGCGGCCGCAACGAAGCCGACGGTTCTGCGGGAGAGAGCAACAGCGGCGTGCGGCATGGCGAACCTGCTACGAAGGCGATGCCGCATGATCCGGCGCATCCGTGCGCACGTAAATGGCGCGGCACCGCCGGCCGCGCGGCCGGGTATTGCAGATGTCGTTACGACAATTTATGTTAGAACTTACGTAATTACAGAGATTCCGCCATGCCGTTTCTTGCCGATCTCGGTCTGCTGGCCCTGGGCAGCCGCCTGCGCGCGATCAGCGATCAGCTCTACGCGCTGGCCGACGAGGTCTATCGTCTGCGCGGCCTGCCGCTGCAGGGACGCTGGTTTCCGTTGCTGCGCCTGCTGCACGACCAGGGGCCGCAGTCCGTCGGCGACATCGCCGCCCAGATCGGCCAGACCCATTCCGCGGTCAGCCAGCTCGCCGACAAGCTGGTCGCCGGCGGCTGGCTGGTCGTGGTCGACGATCCGGCGGACCGGCGCCGCCGCCGTCTCGGCCTGACCGCGCAGGCCGGCGATGCCCTGCGCCAGGTGCGTCCGGCCTGGAAGGCCATCGTGCAGGAACTCGAACAGCGCTGCGCCGCCGCCGACGTCGATGTGCTGCAGGCACTCGCGCGCTTCGAGCGCGTGCTCGGCGACGGACTGGCCGAGGCCATCGCGGCGCGCTGCCAGGCCGGCGACAGCGCGCGCGTGCGCGTGGTCGGCTTCGATCCGGCGCTGCGCGAACACTTCTATCGCCTCAACGCGGACTGGCTACGCAAGTATTTCTATCTCGAGGCCATCGACCACCGCGTGCTGTCCGATCCCGAAGGCGAGATCCTCGCCGGCGGCGGCGAGGTGCTGTTCGCGCTGCTCGACGGCGACGTCATCGGCACCTGCGCGCTCAAGGTCGAATCGCCCGGCGTGTTCGAACTCACCAAGATGGCCGTCGACGAGATTCATCAGGGCCTCGGCGTCGGCCGCCGCCTGCTCGCGCGCGCGATCGAGGTGTTCCAGGAACGCGGCGGCATGACCCTGTTCCTCGAATCCAGCACGCGCCTGACGCCGGCGCTGAAGCTCTACGAGAGCATGGGCTTCGTGCATCAGCCGAACCTGAAGCCCGATTCGCACTACAGCCGCTCGGACGTCTACATGATCTGGCGCGCGCCGCCCGCCGGCCGGCGCCGGGTCGCGAAGCCTGCACGGCCGAACGGGACATCGCGCCGATAATGCATAGAAATCAATATCCCTACGAACAATGCTCAGGCGCCTTGCGCGGGCGCCGTGCCACAGCGGATCGCGAGACGGACAAGCAAGCCGAGTCCGCTTGGCACCGCCAGGTAGAAAATTACATCGCTATCAATTTTCTATATTGCTCCAAGTAGAAAAAAACTATTTGGAATAATATGTCTTGTTCCCCCGGGAAGGCGTATCGTCCGCCGGCACGATCACCCACGGGAGAATCTCCATGCAGGCCAGATCGCAATCGCAGTGGTTATGTGTATCCGTCGTTTCCGGTTTCATCGCCGTCTGCGCCAGCCTGTGGTCGATCCAGGCGAGCGCCGGGTCCGAACAGCCCATCGCCTATACCGGCCACGGCGAATTCTTCGACGCTTCCGGCAAACAGATTCCGCTGAGCCTGGAATTCGTCGCGCAGGCGCAGGCCTGGTATCGCGCGGAGTTGAGCGCCGACCTCGATGAACGCAAGGCGTTCGAGTTCGCGCAGTTCGAGAACGAGCTGTTCGATGGCGTACCCGGGAAAGGCCAGACACGCCTCGTGTTCGAGCAGCGCGCCATCGAGTGGCTGTTCGCCCAATCCGGGCCGCACGAAAACGACGACCGCATGCTCGGCAAGTTGCGCGCACTGGACTTCGCACTGACCTTCACGCTGCCGGACAAGGCGTACGGCGCCCACCGCCAGCGCGGCGACGCCTTCGATCCCGGCCCGGCGCTCACGAAAAAGCTGCAGGCAATCCGACTCAGACAGCCCGCGCCATCGCTGAAGACCGCGACGGTCAATTCGGGTCTGGCCTACATCAACGAATGCATCGCCAACAGCGTGCCGATCCCGCCATCCATCGGCGTGATGGACCCGGCCGGTCTGGCCGGCTGGAAGGTGCAAGGCTTCATTCCGCAGGCCCTGCAGTTCATCGTCAACACGCCAGCGGAACTACGCACCTACAAGAGCACATCCCCCGCGGGCATGTGCTATGCACTGCCGCGCTACAGCAACAACGCGATGACGACCGTAGCGCTCGACGGCGTCATCTGCCTGAGCCAGGTCACCTCAAAGGTATGCATCTGGGACAACCAGATGTCGGGGGTGGGCTTCTCGTTCCCGGCCGGCGCGACGATTCCGATCGGCGTACCCAACCTCATGGTCGATCCGCTGGGCCGCTACCAAGGTGGCGGCAACGAATTGCTGGCCGGCACCGGCGGCGTCTGTACCGACTGCCATGCCGGCGAGAATCCCTACATCACGCATCCGAACGCGAATCTCGGTCCGGCTGTATGGAGCACGCTGCCGCTGGCGCCGCAAAACCTGCCGACGTTCTCACCCAACCGCTACGACCCGCTGGTGCCTGCGGCGTGGCCGCAGAACCAGCTGTCGCAGGCGTTTCCGACCGTGCCTGGGGTCTGCAGCAGCTGCCATGTCAAGTTCAGCGCCGGGCGCTTCCCGCATCTGTCCAACCAGTTGCCGGGCTATTGCGGCACCATTCTTCCGGCGGCCATCGCGACGACCATGCCGCAGTTCTCCCCGGGCACCCAGATCGCGGTGGCCACCGCGTTCAAAAATGCGTATTGCAACGCGGCGCCCGACCTCTCGGCCGGTGACTCGGGTGATCCGCATATCACGACGACGAATGGCATCAGCTACGATTTCCAGGCGGCCGGCGAGTTCGTGGTGCTGAAGAACTCGGATACCGGCTTCGAAGTGCAGAGCCGCCAGTCGCCGGTGCAGACCACCTTCACCCCGCCGGCCAATCCGTATACCGGCCTGGCAAGCTGCGTCAGCCTCAATACCGCGGTCGCCGCGCGCGTGGGCACGCGCCGCATCAGCTACCAGCCTCTGCGCGGTTCGGCGAACAAGGAAGAGATGCAGGTTCGCATCGATGGCCGCGTCGTGCAGCTGCCCGTCACGCCGATCAATCTCGGCGGCGGCAATACCGTGGTTGCATCCGTACCCGGACCCGGCATGGACCTTCATTTCGCCGACGGCACCGACGTGACCGTCACGCCGCGCTTCTGGGCCTCGCAAGGCTACTGGTACCTGGACATCGACGTGCGCAACACGCCGGCCCGCGAAGGCATCGCCGGGCCCGTGCTCGCGGGCGACTGGCTGCCGCGAGCGCCGGACGGCTCGTCCTTCGGACCAATGCCGGGACCGCTGGCCAACCGGCATGTCGTGCTCAACCAGACCTTCGCCGACGCGTGGCGCGTGACGTCCTCATCGAGCCTGTTCGACTACGCGACGGGCACCTCGACCGCGAACTTTACCGACCGCAATTGGCCGACACCGAGCGGCCAGCCCTGCCGCACGCCGCTGCTGCCGACGCGGCCGACACTGACCACGATGCAGCCCGAGCTGGCCCTGGAAGTCTGTCGCGGCATCGACAACGAAACGAATCTTGCTCACTGCATCTTCGATGTCACCGTGATGGGGGACCGCGACTTCGCCCGCGGCTATCTCCCGGCCGGCGGTACCGGCGGCGGCACTGGCGGCACGCCGCTTGAGACGAAGATCGAGTGAAGCGATGACGCGAGGCACGACGGCGCCGGCGGGATTTCCCGATCGGCGCCGTCGTGACCTCAGCGAACAGATACGACGCGGCGCAACGGCAGCGGCGAGAATCTCGCCGCCGTCAGGAATGCCGACCGTTCCGCGGCAGCAGCAGCGACAGGGTTATGCGCCGGGGCTCAGTACACGCGATAGATCTTGCCCGTTTCCGCGCCCTCGACGCTGCGCGAATAGGCCAGCGCCGCACGTGCCGCGGGCACGGCATCGAAACCGCGGAAATACGGCGCATAGGCGTGCATCGCCTCGACCAGCACGCTCGGGCTCACGAGGTTGATGCGGATTCCGCGCGGCAACTCGATCGCGGCGGCACGCACGAACGCTTCGAGCGCGCCGTTGACGAGCGAGGCCGAGGCGCCCTGGCGTATCGGGTGGTCCGAGAGGATGCCGCCGGTCAGCGTGATCGAACCGCCGTCGCGCAGGTACTCCGCCGCGAGCAGGCTCAGGTTGACCTGGCCCATGAGCTTGTCGGTCAGACCTAGCCGCCAGTTGTCCGCGGACATTTGTAATAAAGGAGCAAAATGCACATTGCCGGCGGCGCAGACCACTGCGTCGAGCGGACCGGCCTGGGCCAGCGCCTCGCGCATGCTGTCGGCGTCGGTCAGATCCAGGCGCAGTTCGCCGCTGGTGCGGCCGGCGCTGAGCAGATCGTAGCGCGGCGCGAGTTCCGCCGCGACGGCCCGCCCCAGCGTCCCCTCGGCGCCGATCAGCAGGACACGCGGCGGAGGCGGTGGCAGGGTGTCCATGGCGGAACTCCGTTGGGTGGCAAGGCGAGTGGCAGTGGAGGTGGGTGAGAGTGAGTGTGTTGGCCGCTCCCGGTTTTTCAAGCGGCTCGCGTCGTCGTTTCTCGAACGGTACTGCGCTACCACGCAGGTAGCGAGTCGCACACCCTACTCTTTTCTCACGCCTCCCCTCCTCCTTTCGCGCTTCTTGCTTCCCAACTCGCTTTCAGTCTCCCGCCACACGAGGCTGCGCGCGCAGCGCGACGATTTCGCGGCGCGGCGGCGCGCCGAACAGGCGCCGGTATTCGCGGCTGAACTGCGACGCGCTCTCGTAGCCGACGCGGTGCGCCGCGACCGCCGCCTCCAGGCCCTCGCTGAGCATGAGGCGGCGCGCCTCATGCAGACGCAGGCTTTTCTGGAACTGCAGCGGCGACAGGCTGGTGACGGCCTTGAAGCGGTGATGCAGCGCCGACACGCTCATGTGCGCGCTGTCGGCAATTTCCTCGATGCTCAGCGACTCGGCGTAGCGCGACTTGAGCAGGTCGATCGCGCGGCTGACGCGCTGGCCGCCGCCGTCGCTGACGACGAGGTCGCGCAGGCGATGACCGAGATCGCCGCTGAGTGCGCGGTAGCTGATCTCGCGCAGGATCAGCGGCGCGATGACCGGAATTTCCTCCGGCGTGTCGAGCAGGCGCACCAGCCGCAGCAATGCATCGAGCAGCGGCAGCTCGGTCCGCGCGAGGAACAGCGCGCGATCCGCCGGCCGCGGCGCTGCGGCCGGTGCCTGCAGCACGAGCTCGCCGAGCATGCGCACGTCGAGGCTGATGCGCAGGCACAGGTACGGCTGCGCGGTCGTGGCGGTCAGGATCTGCCCGATCACGGGCAAGGTCACCGACACCACCAGATAGTTGAGCGCGTCGTAGACGAAGACCTCGTCGCCGAGCATCGCCTGCTTGCGCCCCTGCACGACCACGCAAAGGCTGGGCTGGTAGACCGCGGAACAGGGCTGCGAGGGTTCCGACGCGCGGATCAGGCTCAAGGCCTCGATCTCGCTGGCGTGGATGCCGTCGGTCGTGACCAATCGGGCAATGCGCGCCGCCAGCTCGCGCTGCGGCGCGAAGCCGTCGAACGGCGCGAAGTTCGGCGGGTTTACAGCGGACGGCGCGGCTAATGACATGCATTTCCCCAGCATGGATGCGACGCCGATTATGCTCGCGGCCTCGCGCAAGCGTATTCCGCCGTCGCCGGCTTTGCAGGATCGGGCAAGTTTGCCGCAGCTTTGAGCTAGTCTCCTGTCTCGTAATTGCGTTAAAGAAATTCCGGATGGATTTCGTCGCGAGACTAGGCGCGGCGAGGAGGCGTAGCCGCTTTAGCGCGACTAGTCGCAACGACGTATCGCGGCGGTGTTCAACAGCGAAGCTGGTCAAGACGCCGGAATCATTTAATGGCAATTGCGAGACACGACACTAGGCCGACGCCGCGCCGGGAGCGGTGCCGGCGCGCACGGCGCGGCGCATTACGCAGCGAGGCCCTACGGATCATTCTCCGCGGCATTCGCACGAAAGCGATCGTGCGCTCCGAGGCGAGTGACACCGCGCCGGGCGACGTTGCCACAGGGATGCCGGCTACCGCCGGACGCCGCGGGAACCGCGCCGGTCCAGCCCGTCGTGCTGCACCGCGGCGTGCATCAAACGCTCGTTTGAGTACGGTACTCCTTCGCCCCGCTCGCCGGAGCGTCCGCACTTTCGGGGAAGTGCCGCACGACCAAGCTGCCAAAAATCACAAAGCTCACTGTTCCTGGGAGGGAAAGCCGTGACCAGAAGTCCCCTGACGTTGGCCGTCGTTTCGACCATGCTCCTCGCTGCGCCGTTGGCGCTGTCCGCCGCCGGACCGGTTTCCAAGCAGCTCTCCGGCCCGCCTGAGGAGTTTGCGCAGATGCGCACGCCCGACCCGTCGGAAGCGGCGATCTATTCGCACAGCGCGCTGCTGCCGGTGGTAATGACCGCCGACGCGAGCGGCAACGCGACCTGGCAGGCCGACCTGCCGGTCGAGAACGGCAAGGTGCGCTTCCTCGTCTTCTCCGGCAACAACGCGAACTGGCAGCTGCAGCTGCAGTCGCCGACCGGGCGCCGCATCCCCGCGCCGGAACTGGCCACCGCGGCAAGGCCGACCGACTTCGCGCTGGAACAGGCGCGCGTGCCGACCAGCTACTACGCGCTCGACGAGCTGGAAAACGGCACCTGGACACTGCGCATCGACGCGAACGCCAGCCGCGGTCAGGCCGGCTATGTGCTGCTCGAAGGCGACCAGAGCACGGAGCTGCTGTCGTATCCGGCGCATCGGCGCCAGATCGTCGGACAGGAACTCAACGTCGTCGCCACGCTGGGCGGCAGCAGCAAGAGTGAAAGCGCACGCATAGCCGACGCGCAACTGCGCGTGACCGCGCCCGACGGCAGCATCCGCAACTATCCGATGTTCGACGACGGCCAGCACGCCGACGCACTCGCCGGCGACGGCCTGTTCGGCGCCGGCTTCGTCGCGCAGGCCAGCGGCAATCATGTCGCTCAGGTGATCGCGAACGGCCGCAATGCCGCCGGCCTGCGCGTCGTGCGCACGGCCGAACACGTCCTGCCCGTCGTCGAGGCAAGCCTGCGCCTGAGCAGCACCGAAGCGGTGATCAGCGCCAGCGCCGTGGCCGACGGCCGCCTGTCACTGAATCTGCCAGTCGTGGCCAGCAAGCCCGGCCAGCACTACCGCGCCTACGCGGAAGTCTGGGGCACCGACGCCAAGGGCAATGCCACGCCGGTGGCCTGGGTCAGCGGCATGGTCACGCCGGACAAGGACGGTACGCTCGGCCTGGGCTTCGACCCGCGCTGGGTGACGCGCATCGACGCGCAGGCGCCGTACCAGCTGCGCGACCTGCGCATCGAGGATCCGGATCATTTCGTCACCTTGACCGGCGCGCGCACGCTCGCGCTGAGCCTGCCCGACCGGCGCCAGTTCCGCGCGGCGCCCGCGCAGATCGACGAAGCCATGCGCATGGGTCCGCGCCCGGCCGGCGACAATGCGATCAAGGGTGTCGGCCAGCGTCTGATCCTCGTGCACGGCTACTGCTCCGGCGGCGTCTGGCCGGGCGCGCAGTTCGCCACCTCGTCGAGCTTCCTCGACGTCAACCAGAACCGCAGCCACGACCAGTTCGCGCGCCTGCTGCAGACCTACGGCAGCACCTGGAACTCGTTCGGTACGGTCGCCCATAGCCAGGGCGGCGCGGCTTCGCTGCACTTGTATACCTATTACTGGAGCGGTCTCGACAACGCGACGGGTGCACGTCTGATCCAGTCCGTCGGCACGCCGTACAAGGGCACGAATCTGGCCGGCATCCTCGCCACGCTCGGCTCCTGGTTCGGCGTCGGCTGCGGCACGAACGACAACCTGAGCTACAGCGGCGCCTCGGCCTGGCTCGCCGGCATCCCCAATTCCTCGCGCGCCAAGGTGAACTACTACACCACGGCCTTCCGCACGACGAACTGGTGGACCAATGACTATTGCCAGATCGCCACCGACCTCGTCCTCAGCGATCCGGAAGACGGCACCACCGAGCAGGCCAACGGCCAGCTCAGCGGCGGCGTCAACCGGGGCCATACGACCGGCCAGTGCCATACCTCGGGCATGCGCGACCCGGCGCAGTACCTGGATTCCTCGCGCAACGCGACGATGAGTGCCAACGCCGCGCGCTGAAAACTCGCGCGTTGCCCTTCGACGCGCGGGAGCAATCCCGCGCGTTTTTTCTGCGCCGGTTTCCGGTCACCAGTCGTGGACGCGGCCGGCAGTAGCGCGCCGGACCGCCAACGCAGACAGCCGGCAATGACCGTCACGCCGGGCTCAGGCCGCGTCGCCGATCCGACTACCCGGACTAGGCAGCCCCTGCGCGCTGGCGGCGCCGCAGAACCATGGTCTGCGCCAGCAGACCGACGCCGAGCGCTACGGCCGCCCAGGTTATGACGGCAGCTCCCTGCAGGGTGCCGCCGGACTGGTTGACGGCCAGGGCGATCAAACCCCACACGATGGGCGCCATGAAGGCCAGGTCGCCGCGCAATCGCGCATTGATCGTGAAAAACAGCACCGCGGCGATCACGATGAGCAGCAGGCTCCACGCCAGCATCGCGTTCGTGTCCAGCAATCGGTACGCCACGATCACCTGTGCGGTATTGAGAAAAACGGCAAGTGACAGCCATCCGGCATGCAGCCGCAGCGGCAGCGTCCCGTACCACCAGGCCGCGCGGCTGCGCGGCTGCGCGTGAGACGGATGCAAAGCAGCCCACGTCAGCAGTCCCCAGGCGCTCCAGATGATCACCAGCGCCAGCCAAAAGATTCCCACTGAAAACACCGGCATCCATGCGGCGGTGAGCGCGAACCCCGCGGCCACGGCGGCGGGCAACCGGCGATCGGCGGAATTTCGCGGTTTGAGCTGCCACAGCGCATGCGCGATATCGAGCGCGAAGATCAGGCCCCAGATCGCAAACGCGTACCCGGCGGCGGCGAGCAGGGTCGGATAGCGGCCGGACACCGTGCCGTTGTCGGGACCGAAGACCTGCTGATTGGACAGATACGCCACGAGCGGCATGACCAGGGCGAACACCACGACCAGATAGCGCATGACGGCTTCTCCAGGAATCCTGTGAACAAGGCGGCACGGGTCTTTGCGTGCGGCCCACGGGTATCAGTTGCAGATCAGTGAGCGGCACTGCGATGACTCGCTCGGACCTTGACGAGCAGCCTGCGCGAGCCTGCGCCCGGCGCCGTGAAGAAACCACTAAGCCGATCCAGGCACGGCTCGCGATAGCACCGCGCGGCCGGACACCCGCGCAAGCATGACATTCGGCACACGCGACCTTGCATGACCTTGCCGCCTGATGCGACGGTTGCCCGCCGCTGCCGCCCGGGCCGCGTCGCCAACTCGCGGAGCCCCGATGAAACGACTGCTGCTTGCCGCCCTGTCCCTGCTCGCCGCGCCGGCTTTCGCCGCGATCGCGCCGGGTGTCGACCGCACCGAAGGCGAAGGGCCGTATACGCAGCTGATCCTGCGCGGCGTCAATGTCATCACCGGCACCGGCAGCCCGGCCTTCGGCCCGGCCGATGTCGTGATTGAGCGCAACCGCATCGCCGAGATCCGCATGGTCGGCGCCGATATCCAGTCGATCAAACCCGACGATCGTCCCAAGCTCAAGGCCGGTGGCCGCGAGATGGACCTCGCCGGCTACTACGTCATGCCCGGCATCATCGACATGCACGGCCACATCGGCGGCGACGAGCAGGGCGTCAGCGCCGATTATGTATACAAGTTATGGATGGGCCATGGCATCACGACGGTGCGCGACCCGGCCTGCGGCAACGGCATCGACTGGTGCGTCAAGGAAACGCGGCGCAGCGAAGCCAACGCCATCGTCGCACCGCGCATCTTCCCGTATGCGTATTTCGGCATGGATCGCGACCAACCCATGACCACGCCCGAGCAGGCGCGCGAATGGGTGCGCGACATGAAGAAGAAAGGCGCCGTCGGTATGAAATGCTTCGGCTACCGGCCCGAGGTGCTGCAGGCCGCGTTCGAGGAACTGAAGAAACAGGGCATGCGCAGCGCCTGCCATCACGCCCAGCTCGACGTCGCGCGCGTCAACGTGCTGACCACCGCGCGCTGGGGCTTGAACACGATGGAACACTGGTACGGCCTGCCCGAAGCGCTGTTCGACGGCCAGACCGTGCAGGACTACCCAGCCGACTACAACTACAGCAACGAAGCACACCGCTTCGGCCAGGCCGGCCGCCTCTGGGCGCAGGCCGCCGAGAAGGGCAGCGAGAAATACGAAGCCGTCATCACCGAACTGCTGGAACTGGACTTCACGCTCGATCCGACCTTCACGATCTACCAGGCCAGCCGCGACCTCATGCGCGCACGCCGCGCCGAATGGCATGACCGCTACACCTGGCCGACGCTGTGGAATTTCTTCGCGCCCAACCGCGACAACCACGGCAGCTTCTTCTTCGACTGGGGCACCGAGGACGAGATCGCCTGGCGCGACAACTACCGGCGCTGGATGAATTTCGTCAACGACTACAAGAACCGCGGCGGCCGCGTCACCGTCGGCAGCGATTCCGGATACATCTATAAAATTTACGGATTCGGCACGATAGAGGAGCTGGAGCTGCTGCGCGAAGCCGGCTTCCATCCGCTCGAAGTGATCCGCGCCGCGACGTTCAGCGGCGCGCAAGCACTCGGCGCGGCCGACCGCATCGGCTCGCTCGAACCCGGCAAGCTCGCCGACATCGCCGTGATCAAGGAAAACCCGCTGGCCAACCTCAAAGTGCTCTACGGCACCGGCCACATCCGCCTCGGCGCCGACGGCAAGGCCGCGCGTGTCGGCGGTGTCGACTACACGATCAAGGACGGCATCGTGTACGACGCAAAGCAGCTGCTGCGCGAGGTGCGCGAGAGTGTCGCGATGGAAAAGAAGAAGCGCGGGATCGAGAACTACGCGCAGCCGGGGGAATGAGCAGACGTCGGCACGATGGCGTTTCCTGAGTCGACGCTGCGCGAATCGACCATGGTTCGACAATAGTTCTACGAGTCGTCGGGCCGCCTCTCAGTCAACATTCCCATCTTCGCTTCGGCGCCAATCGTCCCATGCGCCGTTCAGAACCTGCAGCATCTCGACGAGCACGGTATCGAAGGTGCCGCGCGGCAATCGCTGCACGATGACGTCCGTATACGGCTCGTGCGCATAGATCAGCCGCTCTTCGTCCATGTGCTGCAGGACGTAGAACTTCCAGTCCTCCGGCACATTGGCGGCTACATTGGCGTCGTGCCGCGCGGCCGCTTCGCATTCTGCGTCGGGATGGGTCTCGGCTGAACCGTACAGACGACGGTCGATCCACGCGAAAGCCGCCGCGGGATCCATAAGCCATAGTTCACCGGCGTTGCGGTCACGCCTGCCGGCGACGGCGCCCGGAATGCTGGCGGCGTAGTCGTTCAGTGCGTTGACGTCATCGCCATCGCCGACCCGGCTGCCGCCGATCCAGTAGCAGAGCGTTCCGAACTGCAACGTGTGCGGCGGCGGAACGAAGTGCAGTTCCACCGCAAAAAGGTCGGTCGTTCCGATGATCATGGCAACGTGTCGACATCCGGATGAATGACGGTCCGAGGCTTGACGCGCGGGCCGCATGGCGCGTAATCCTCGTCGCGACGCAGAAGGCAGGAATTGCGTCGGGATTGCGAGCGTCGAAAGGGCGCTGCCGGCATGACGCCGAAGCACGAATTGCACGCCATGCCTCAGATGCCGGAATCGCTCTGCCCTCGATCAGTTGGCTGTCGTGCGCATTCCGGCACATGGCGAGGCCAAGAATCCAACCGCAGGACGTGATCGCGCGGTACGCAATGCCGACGGCCGTGCGGTCGGTTGCCAGGGCACGGTTTACACAACACCCGCGAGTAGCATTTTCCCGTTACGACTCCCCCGCGCCGACGGCCAGGCCGTCGACCGTGCTGCATTGCCGCGTGCGCCGCGGCTGCGGCTGCGTACAGTAGCGCGGCCCTTGGCCTTCGCCGGGCACGGATCGGGGGGTCCGTTCATTCATCGGGAGGTATGCCGTACATGATCCGCACACATCGTCTTGCGCTCGCCGTTGCCGCGCTGCTGTCGCTGTCTGTCGCACCCGTCATGGCCCAGAGCGACAAGCTCGCCAAAGAAATGAATTCCGAAACCGTGACCGTCGAAGCCGATCCCGGCGCAACCGGCGGCGCGACGTTCCAGACCCTTGCCAATCCGCTCATCGTCACGGCGCTGAGCGCGCCGGATCCGATGGACCTGAGCCTGCTCGCCGAGCGTCGGCGCGAGCAGGACCGGCATGGTCAGCCGCTCGAAGTGGCCTTTGCCCGCGAAACGGGCGCTACTTCTGTAGGACTGAACAAGTTGCAATGGCAACCGCTGGCCGGCGGCGCCCAGGGCGCGCAGCTGCGCGTGCAGTCCGACGGTGCGGTCGCTCTGCGCGCCGCACTGGAATTCGTCGCACCGGCCAACGGCGCACGCATCAATCTCGATGACATGACGCTGCGCTTCCGCGGCGACGACGGCCAGACGTTCGAAGTCGCGGGCCGCGATCTGGCCGCCGGTGAGGCGAACTGGTCGCCGGTGGTGCGCGGCCAGGCGCTGACGATCGAGATCGTGCTCGCCGCGGGCTCCCGCGCGCAGGCACTGACCCTGCGCATTCCGCAGCTGTCGCATTTCGACGTGGACCCGGCGTCCACCGACGCGGCCATCGGCCAGAAAGTCGGCGAGAGCGACTACTGCGAACGCGACATCGTCTGCCGCACGAGCCCGCCGTCGGGCTTCACGAGCACGGCCAACGCGGTCGCGCGCATGGTGTTCACCAAGAGCGGCAGTTCGTACCTGTGCACCGGCACCCTGCTCAACAACGGTTTCTCGCCGAAGAAGCGCACGTTCTGGACCGCCAACCACTGCATCGGCACGCAGACCGTCGCCAACACCCTGCAGACCTACTGGTTCTACCAGGTGACTACCTGCAACGGCTCGACGGTGAGCTCGGCCGCGCGCACGCTGACCGGCGGCGCCTATCTCCGCCATAACAACAGCGCGCGCGACACCGCGCTGCTCGAGCTCAAGACTGCACCACCGGCCGGCGCGGTCTACGCAGGCTGGAGCAGTTCGGCCATCGCCGCGACGAGTACCGCGATCGAGGGCATCCACCATCCGGCCGGCGATGTGAAGAAATACTCGCTCGGCACGGTAACGCAGCTGTCCGGCAGCATCGACGGCAAGGGTCCGTTCTACCGCGTGCGCTGGTCCACCGGCGTGACCGAAGGCGGCTCGTCGGGCTCGGGCCTGTTCACGGTCAGCGGCGGCAGCTACCAGTTGCGCGGCGGCCTGTACGGCGGCACCTCGTACTGCTCGGCGCCGACCGATCCTGACTACTACTCGCGCTTCTCCGATGTGTATTCGAGCTTCAGCAGCTATCTGACGCCGTAAGCAATACGGCCGGCCGGTCCGAGCGCGGACCGGCCGGATTTTCCGCGCATATTCCATTGCGCGATGACGACGTCATCACTACGGTAGCGTCCACGGAAATCACCGCAGTCGCAGACTGGTTCACAGCAGGCGAAGACGGCATCGCGATAATTCCCCGGCTGTTCAATTGATCGCAGCCGATAACCACAACGAGCGGTACCGCGGGCTGCGCTGCACGCAGCGGGTCCGCCTTCACGCGCGCCTTGCGCGCATGCCCACCGACTGCCTATCCACCTCCGGGCAGCGGACTCTGCGTCGCCATCACGCCCGGCGGATTCCCTGATCCGTCCCGGCGCGGCGCCGCGTGTCTTCACTCCAGGAGGAAACCGACCGTGTCCCATCCGCTCGTTTTGCATCGTTCCCTGTTCGTCCTCGCCGCCGCAGCGGCCGCATTATTGCCGCTGCGCAGCCATGCGCACGGCTCGATGGTCGTGCCCGAGAGCCGCATCTACCACTGCTTCCGCAGCAATCCCGAAAACCCCACCGATCCCGCCTGCCGCGCGGTCAAGGACGTCGGCGGCACTCAGGCCTTCTACGACTGGACCGGCATCAACCAGGCCAACGCCAACGGCAATCACCAGGCCGTCGTGCCCGACGGCAAACTCTGCAGCGGCAACAACCCGACCTTCCGCGGTCTCGATCTCGCCCGCAGCGACTGGTTCGCGACACCCGTCGCGAATGGCAGCGACGGCAAGTTCGAGTTCGTCTTCCGCGCGACCGCGCCCCATGCAAGCCGCGACTGGGTGTTCTACGTGACCCGCTCCGGCTGGTCGCCAACCCAGCCACTGCGCTGGTCGGACCTGTTCGAGTTCTGCCGCTTCGGCTCGGTGCCGCTGGACAACGGCAACTACCGCTTCCGCTGCGCGCTGCCGGCGCTGACCGGCAAGCACACGATCTACACGACCTGGCAGCGCTCCGACAGCACGGAAGCGTTCTATACCTGTACTGATGTGGAATTCGGCGGCACGCCGAACCCGACCTGGACCGACGAAGGCGCGCTGGCCGCGCAGAACGCCCTGCCCGCCGGCACGGTCGTGACGCTGCGCCTGTTCAACAGCGGCGGCAACGACGTCGAAAGCATTCCGTTCACCGTCCCCGCCGGCCAGGGCGCCGCGACCGAATGGCCGTACCGCTTCGCCCTCGCGGTCAATGCGCAGGCCGTCAATGCGCGCATCGGCGTGCTCGGTGGCGGCACGATCGTGCCGCAGCAGGGCGCGAGCGCGAACCGCGTCTATACGCTGACGAGCCAGAACCTCAATCACCAGGTCGACATCCGCCTGCCGAACACCAACCAACCGCCGGTCGCGGCCATAGCCGCGAGCGTGATCACGGTGACCGGTGCGGGCAGCGTGAACCTGTCGGGCAGCGGTTCGAGCGATCCGGACGGCCAGGCATTGACCTACCAGTGGAGCGTGGTATCCGGCAGCGGTGCTAGCCTGAGCAGTACCAGCGGCGTGCAGACCACGCTGAACCTCACGACGCCGGCGCAGGACCAGAACGTCGTCGTGCGCCTCAGCGTCAGCGATGGCACGGCCAGCCACAGCACGACCGTGACGATCGCACACAAGAAGCCGGGCACCGGCGGCAATTACGACTACGCGTATCCAGCCGGCATCGGCAGCTACGTGCCGGGCCAGACCGTCGTGCTGGGCAGCGACGGCAACCGCTATCGCTGCCGCCCGCATCCGGAAGGCGGCTGGTGCAACGTCAACAGCGCGTACCACTACGCGCCGGGCAGCGGTGCCAATTGGCAGGATGCCTGGACGCGGCTGTAGCGTCGTTACGCGCTGCCTGGCAGCCGCGTAAGTGCTCCTGTGAGATTACGCACGCTGGCGACACTCCTACGAGTGGGGGCGCCAGCGTGCAGCTTGCCGAGGCGAGCTGAGAGTTTTGGTGCTGTCCCAATTCAGCCGCACCAGAATAGGAGCATTGCCATGACAACCGCATCGGACAACGGGCCTCGCACGCGCTGGACCGAAATCAACGCAAAACTCGGCGACCTACCGTTCACAGAAGGCCGTCACTCCTACGACATTCCCGATTCGATACCCAACACGGCGGCGGAAATCCTCGTCTACGCGCACGTAAGCACCGGGGACGCAAACCCGCGCAGCGAACAGCACTATCGCATCTGGGTCGAACCCCGAAACGGCCAGAGCAGCGCGTTTCTGCTGCTTGTCAACGCCTACGATCAACCCGCTTGGTCGTACAACTCCGACAATGTCTGGTTGCCGCTGCCGAGCGACCGCCACCTGTTCGCCGAACTCGACGAAGGAAAAACCATAGGCGGTAATCGCCGAGGTGGCCTTCGTATTATCGGCTACCGCTAACAGCAGCCCAGACCGGCGCGATACCGCGCCGGTCTGGAGTTTTGCCGCGGCGTTGTCGTGCGGAACCGCGCGTTACGCGACAGGCGCGGCGGCGCTCACGCATACTTCCGCCCATGCCCGATATCGTCCTAGCCACCCTCAACGCGCGCTACGCGCACGCCTCCCTCGGCCTGCGCTGCCTGCGCGCCAACCTCGGCGCGCTGCGCGAGCGCAGCGCGATCCGCGAATTCATCATCGGCCAGAAGATCGAGGACATCGCCGAGAAGATTCTCGCCGACCGTCCGCGCATTCTCGGCATTGGCGTATACATCTGGAATATCGAGGAGAGCAGCAAGCTCGTCGCCCAGCTCAAGGTGCTGCAGCCGGATCTCGTCGTCGTGCTCGGCGGTCCCGAGGTCAGCTACGAAACCGACGCACAGCGCATCGCCGCACTCGCCGACTACGTGATCACCGGCTGGGGCGAAGTCAGCTTCGCCGCACTCGCGCAGCAGATCCTTGCCGGCGAACGGCCGGACGCGCGCATCATCCCCGGCGTACAGCCGCCGCTGCCGGCGCTCGCGATCCCGTACGGCGAATACACCGACGAAGACGTACAGAAGCGCTATCTCTACGTCGAGGCCTCGCGCGGCTGCCCGTTCAAGTGCGAGTTCTGCCTGTCGGCGCTGGACAAGACCGCGTGGCCGTTTCCGCTCGAACCGTTCCTCGCCGAACTCGAAACCCTGTACACGCGCGGCGCGCGCCAGTTCAAGTTCGTCGACCGTACGTTCAATCTCAAGGTCGACACGTCGCTCGCGATCCTCGACTTTTTCCTGGCGAAGCTCGATGCCGCGCCGGACGATCCGGTGTTCGTGCATTTCGAGCTGATTCCCGACCATCTGCCGGAACGGCTCAAGACCGCGATCCAGCGTTTCCCGGCCGGTACGCTGCAGTTCGAGATCGGCATCCAGACCTTCGATCCCGAGGTGCAGGCGCGCATCTCGCGCCGCCAGGACAACGCGCGCGCCGCGGCGAACCTGAGCTGGCTGCGTGACCACTGCAACGCGCACCTGCACGTGGATCTCATCGCTGGACTGCCCGGCGAGGACGTGGCAACGTTCGCGCGTGGCTTCGACACGCTCGTCGCGCTCGCGCCGCATGAAATCCAGTTCGGCATCCTCAAGCGCCTGCGCGGCGCACCGATTGCGCGGCATACGCGCGACTACGGTCTGCGGTTCAATCCCGAACCGCCGTACAACATCCTCGCCACGAACGTCATCGACTTCGCGACCATGCAGCGCCTGTCGCGCTTCGCGCGCTACTGGGACCTGATCGCCAACTCCGGCCGCTATCCGCGCACGCTGCGCCGGCTGCTCGCCGATTCGCCATTCGCGCATTTCCTCGCCTTCAGCGACTGGCTCTACGCGCGCACCGGGCAGACCCACGCGCTCGCGCAGGAACGCCTCGTGCAGGCGCTGTACGACTACCTCGGCAACGACCGCGCGTTGCCGGCCGACGACGTCGGCGCCGACCTCGCGCTCGACTACCACGGCACCGGCGGCCGCAGCCGCCTGCCCTTCGAACCCGCCGATGCCGAAATGCCCGTGCCGCGTTCGCGCAAGGGCGCCGGCGCCACGCCGGCGCGGCAGGCGCGGCATTTGCAGCGGCCGTGAGAACGTCGGCGTACTCGCTTCGTCCGGCCCGATCGCACCGGGAAAACACCGCCGCGCGGCGATAGGACGATCAGGTATGCTCCCCCCAACCCCGGGGGGGAGTGCCTGTACCAATGCCGCGTTTCGCGCTGACGGCGGTTGCCCGATTCGCCTGCGCTCTGCTGCTGCTCTGCGTGAGCCTGGCTGCTGCGGCCAGTGACCAGCGTCCGCTCAACGAATATTCCCGCGAGACCTGGACCACCCGGCAAGGCCTGCCGCACAACCTCGTGCAAGGCGTGGCGCAGACGGCCGACGGCTATCTGTGGCTCGCGACCTGGGAAGGCGTGGCGCGCTACAACGGCATCGAGTTCCGCGCGTTCGACCGTTCCAGCGTGCCGGCGCTGACCGACGATGGCGTGCGCGCGTTGCAGGTGCTGCGCGACGGCACGCTGGTGATGGCGACCTCGCGCGGCGGCGTCACGCTGCTGCGCGACGGACAATGGTCTCGCCTGAGCACGCGCGAGGGGCTGGCCCAGGACGAGATCATGGATGTGGCCGAGGATGCGGCCGGTGCGCTGTGGATCGCGACCGAAAGCGCCGGGCTCGACCGCGTCGACGGCGGAACCGTGCGTCATTTCGGGCTCGAGCAGGGCCTGCCGACCCTGTCGTTGTTCCTGCTCAGCGCGCACGCCGACGGCAGCATCTGGGCCGGCACCACCGAAGGCCTCGTGCACGTCCGCGACAACGTCGTGCGTGTGTTCGGGCAAGCGCAGGGACTGCCGCCCGGTCCGGTTTTCGATATCGCCGTCGCGGCCGACGGCGGCATCTACGTCGGCACCGAACGCGGCGTGTATCGCGGTGATGGCGAACGCTTCGCGCGCGCGGCCGCGGATCTGCCGGTCGATGCGGTGCAGCGTCTGCTCACGGATCGCAGCGGCAATCTGTGGATCGGCACGGTCAACCACGGCGTACTGCGCCTGCGCGGCAATCAGGTCGAAGCCCTGGGCAGCGAAGTCGGCCTGCCCAACAACCGCGTGTCGGCGCTGTTCGAAGATCGCGAAGGCAGCATCTGGATCGGCACCAACGGCGGCTTGCTGCGGCTGCGCGATGCGCCGTTCGTGAGCTACACGACCGAGCATGGCCTGGCCGACAACTACGTGCGCAGCGTGCTCGAAACGGTCGACGGCACGCTGTGGGTCGGCACGAGCAATGGGCTCTCGCGCTGGCGCAACGGCCGCTTCGAAGCGATGAAGGACATCGCTGCCGTGTTCGGCGATTCGGTGCTGAGTCTCGCCGGCGACGCGGCCGGCGGCCTCTGGGTCGGCACCTATGCCAACGGCCTGCTGCACTGGCGCGACGGCACGCTCACGAGATGGAACACCGCCGACGGACTCGCCGGCAACCAGGTCCGCGCGATCGCGACGGCACGCGACGGCGCGGTCTGGGTCGGCACCGCGCGCGGCCTGTCGCGGTTGCGCGACGGTGTCTGGCGCAATTTCACGGTGGCCGACGGCTTGCCGCGCGAGTTCATCATGTCGCTGCATGCGGCCGCCGATGGACGCGTCTGGATCGGCACGGCAAACGGTGCCGCGGTGGCCGACGCGGACCGTATCCGCGCGGTGGACCTGTCCGGATTCGACGAGATCGAGGACGTGTTCGGCTTCCGCGAGGACGCCGACGGCACGATCTGGATGGCGACCGACCGCGGCCTCGTGCGCGAGCGCAACGGCACGCTGACGACGGTCGCCCGGCGCCACGGCCTGCCGGTGGACACTGTGTTCCAGGTCGTCGCCGACGACGAGGACCGCTTCTGGCTGACCACCAACCGCGGCGTGCTGCGCATCGCGCGCCGCGACGCCGACGCTGTCGCCGACGGCACGCTTTCGGAACTGGCCGTCGAAGTCTTCGGCGAGGCCGACGGCATGGCCAGCGCGCAATGCAACGGCGGCTCCGGCCCGGCGGCCTGGCGCGGCGCCGACGGACGTATCTGGGTCGCGACCGCGATGGGTCTGTCCAGCGTCGATCCGCCGCGCCTGCATCGCTTCGCGCGTATCGCGCCGCCCCTGGTCATCGAGGAGGTGCGCGTCGACGACCGCAGCGTCGCGCTGCGCGACCGCTTCGACCTCGCGCCCGGTACGCGCAAGATCGAACTGCATTTCGCCGGCCTGAGCTATCTGATGCCGCAGAAGATCCGTTACCGCTACCGTCTCGACGGCTTCGATGCGGACTGGGTCGAACGCGGCACGCAGCGCTTCGCCCAGTTCACGAACCTCGCGCCCGGCGACTACCGCTTCCGCGTGACGGCGGCGAATGCCGGCGGCGACTGGAACCGCGAGGAAGCGATCATCGACCTGCACGTCGCGCCGCACCTGTGGCAGCGCAGCAGTTTCTGGGGCGCGGCGGCGCTGCTGACATTGTTTTTTCTTTATCTTTTATACACGGCGCGCGTGCGCCAGCTGCGTCACAACGAACGCCGGCTGCGCGAGCTCATCGACCAGCGCACGCAGGACCTGCGCGCACAGACCGAACGCCTGACCGCCGCTGATGCGGAGAAAAGCACCCTGCTCGTGCGCCTGCGCGAACACGCCGACGCGTTCGAGCGCCAGGCGCGCGAAGACAGCCTGACCGGCCTGTCCAACCGGCGCTGGTTCGACGAACAGCTCGCCGCCGAATTCGATCACGCGGTGCGGTTGCAGCGTCCGCTCGTGCTGGCCCTGGTCGACATCGACCACTTCAAGCGCATCAACGACCAGCATTCGCACGCCGCCGGCGACGCCGCGCTGCGCGCGGTCGCCGACACCATGCGCGCGCAGCTACGCCCGCAGGACCACATCGCCCGCTACGGCGGCGAGGAATTCGCGCTGCTGTTTCCCGCCACCACGCTGGCCGAGTCACGCGTCCTCGCCGAGCGGCTGCGCGTCGCGGTGGAACAGTGCGATTGCGAGGGCTTCGCGCCGGGGCTGCATATCACGATCAGCATCGGCCTCGCCGCGCGCGAAGATGCGGCCCATCACGAGCGTCTCGTCTCGCTGGCTGACACGCAGCTCTACGAAGCCAAGCGCGGCGGACGTAATCGCGTCTGCGGTTGACGGCGCTGGAAACGGGATGGACAGTGTGAACGGAGATACAGATCCGCGCGCCGACCGGCACCGAGCTGCTTCACGTCAGTCATCGCTCAGAAAACAAGTCCGGCGAAAATACGGCCGGCCAGCTTCCGTCGTGAGAAACAGCTTCAAGTTCAACAGTATTTGGCAATTCGCAATAAGCGATGAAAGATCCGCCATAATCGATCAATTTGTGGTCGAAATTAAAATTCCACAAACGTTTTTCTGTTAGTGGGGGCAAATCGACACCAAGTCGAATCGTCGAAAAGTACCCGCACTCCGTAAGCTCGCGCTCGGTTACTTGAGCCTCTTTCAGACTCTCGCGCACTGCCATCTCAAAATTATCGCGCTCTCGAAACAGCACGGTTATCGCAAAACACTCTTCTTCTGTAAGTTCCATCGGAAAGGTCTCATAGTCGAACGCGCGAAAGGCGAGCGAGAATCAGCGCTCTGTGCTCGCGGCTCGCTTCGCAGAATGGTTCGAAGGGTGTAATTGGCGATTTCATGGATACGGACTCAGTCGGGCTGCTCCGGCTCGAGGGTCTCCAGATCCACGTCTGGGGAGTGCAGCCATTTGAGTTCTGCTTTGATTTTGCATCAACCCGGCGGTTGTGTGATCTGATCATTGCTCGGCATAGCAGATTCGATGATCGACACGATGTAGTGAGCGCGCTTGGTGTCCTGCCCGCGGCATTCGGCCAGCAGCTGCGCAATGTCACCGTCGCGGGGCGCGCCCGGCGTGGCCATGAGAATGTACAGCGGGGGGTCTTTGAACTGCGATGCGCGCGCCAGCCATTCCCGGCATTCGGCGACCTCAAGCGGCCGGCCGTATTCGGCCCATTCGATATAGCGCGTCCAGAATTCCGCCTGCGGCATTCCAGCGAAGCGCTCGCGGCCTACCGCCAGCAACGCTGACAGACGATCGGCGGAGAACGCGAAAAAATCTCCCGTCATGCCTATGCCCACAGAAACGCCGTAGTCGGTCGCTTGCCAATAGAGGGTGGTCAGATTCATCCACACCTCGATGTCGTCGGGACGCTCGCGCAACGCGATCTCGTAGTCGCTCGCGTGCGCTTCCCACTGTTCTGCCGTTTGGTAGGTGTTGGTAATGAGTGTTTATCGATGCCCTCTGGGAAGATTGATTCCAGCATTCCATAACCGCTTCATTCACTGGCGTGCTGGCCGCCAGAACCTCTACCTGCTTGTTCGCGATCCGATACAGGAGTTCGTTAAGCCGCCGCAGTATGGCGGGATCGGAGAGGCCATCCTCAAGCCCGCTGTCGCCCGTCAGCGATGCCCGTCGAACTCCCAGGCAGCGATGCGGGACAGCTTTGGCACGACTTGCCCCAGCTCTCGCCAGTACAGCGTTCGCAGTAGTACTGCAGCGCGCCGCGGATCACCGCGAGATCGTAGGCAAGCACGATCATGAGTTCCATGCCAAATCGATACGGCGCTTCGCCATCGCGCCGATGCTGCTGCACGAACCAGGGCGGCGTGCAGACCTCGAGATCAAAGATATCGGCCTCCTCGGTGCCGGCCGGCCCGATGCCGACCCGCAGCAGAAAGCCGAAGCAGTCGGGCTATTCAGGTTCGAAGGTTTTCCAGATCCACGTCGGGAGAGTCCAGCCATTTGAGCTCGGCTTTCATGTCGCATCAGCTCGGCGGTTTTGCGAGCTGGCGTTTGCGCTGCATTCCAGATTCGATGACCGACACGAGGTAGTCGGCGCGCAGGGTGTCCTGCCCGCGGCATTCGGCGAGGAGCTGCGCGATGTCATCGTCGCAGGGTGCGTCAGGAATGGTCATGTAGCCGTATAGCGCCGGATCGTTGAACTGCGGCTCGCGCGCCAGCCATTCCCTGCACTCGGCGACCTCGAGCGGTTTGCCGTATTCGATCCACTCGATATAGCGCGTCCAGAATTCCGCCGGCGCGCGGCCTGCGAAACGCTCGCGCCCTTGTTCCAGCAGCGTCGAGAGACGGTCGGCAGCGAACGTGAAGAATTCGCCGGCCTTCCATGTCGCTGCCGAAATGCCCGGATCGGTGGCCAGCCAATAAAGGATGGTGAGGTTCATCCACACGTCCAGATCGTCGGAACGCTCACGCAGGGCGAGTTCGTAGTTGCTCGCCTGCGCTTCCCATTCGACCGCAGTCAGCCGCCGGGCCTCCACACCGTTATCGGCCATATCCCTCGCACTCCATGACGGTCTTGCTCCTTGGCGCGCCCCGTCGACATGAGGCTTTCGAGCTTGTCAGGATGAACCCCGACTTCTTCGATGGCTAAGGCAAGGAATTGCAGGAATGTCGCGTCCGGCATGGCGGTGTCGCTGGCAGCCAGAACCTGTACCAGCTTGTTCGCGATCCGATGCGACAGTTCGTTCAGCCGCCGCAGTCTGGCGGGATCAGAGAGGCCATCCTCGCCCGGAACATAGGTTTCGCGACCAACGACTCCCAGCGCGCGCAACAGACGCGCGAGAACCAGCGCTTTCTGCTCGCGGCTCGCTTCGCAGAACGCTTCGAACGGCGTGAATGGCAGTGTCATGGGTAGGACGACCTCGGCAAACTATCCACATCGTATCCGCGGTCCTGAATTACCTTGAGCCCGGGAGTTGCTGCGCTTCCTCCGGCCTATTGCCAATGGCTCCGCGCTCTTGCGGCAACCGCTGTGAGTTCAGGTTGTCAGCGATAGCCGTCGAACTCCCAGGCGGCGATCCGCGAAAGCATGGCCGCGAGTTCATCCCAGTTCGCGCCGGTCGCCCTTTCGCAATGGTGCTGCAGTGCGCCGCGAATCACGCCGAGGTCGTAGGCAAACACGATCATGAGGTTCGTGCCGAACAGAAACGGGGGCGCGCCATCATTCCGGTGACGATCCACCAGCCACGCCGGCGTGCAGACCTGCAGATCGAACGTATCCGCCGCGTTGCTGCCGGCGGGGCCAATGCCCGCCTGCAGCAGGAAACCGAAGCAGTCCGGCCGCTCCGGCTCGAAGGTGTTCAGATCCACGTCCGGAGATTCCAGCCATTTGAGTTCTGCTTTCATGCGGCATCACCTACGGAATAACGTTGACGTGGGCATTGGAGAACCAGGCGCCCTCACCGACTAGGCGACGCTCCAGATTCGCCTGCACGCCAGTCGTGGCAAAACTGCTGGCTTTCTCCGAGGGCAAGCGATATTGGCGCAGTCCGTCCCTGGAAATCCACGCGTTGCCGCTGCTTGATACACGGTAGCCTTCACCCACCCACGCACGACCGAGCGAATCGGCTTCCGCACGCGTTACTGGCGCGGTGCCGACACCTATGTTCCCCTTGGCCTTGGCAGCCTCGCGCAGTATCGACATCTCTTCG
Organism: Lysobacterales bacterium; assembly: GCA_038207515.1. Taxonomy (GTDB): domain Bacteria; phylum Pseudomonadota; class Gammaproteobacteria; order Xanthomonadales; family Rhodanobacteraceae; genus Tahibacter. The sequence goes on from JBBQZR010000002.1 coordinate 104,988, forward strand.
TCGACAGACATACAGCTGTTGTGGACCCAGGCGTTGAACGCACCCGCGAAATACGTGTGGAAATCAGCGACTTCGAGATTGTAGGTGTCGTGGACGCCGGGTTCGGCCACGACCGACTGCACCACGAGCCCCGATGACGCGAGATCGTCGATCTCGTCGCCCGGCGCCAGGTCCACCGCATTGACCCAGCCCATCCCGGCCACATGGAATGGATGTTCCGGAGTCGCCTTGATCGTGTCGGCCCTGTTAGCAGCATCGAGCAGGACAACATTGACGACCGTGCGGCCCGAGTTCGCGAGTACGCGAAGTACCGGTTTCAACGCGGTCATGCCGTTGACGTCGTCGCGCGATGCGACCAGATCGCCGACGCGGATTTGTTCGATCGGTCTCGGGCCATCGCTTGTTTCGACCAGCGTTCCTGCGACAAAGCACTTTGATGCCAGCCCGCAAGCGCCCCCCGAGCAGGTGCGTGCCTCGGCAGTGACGGCGCCAGCGCCACGAACTTCCGCCGTCGCCGTACGCAGTCCCCGGAACTCCGCCGCAACGGGGCCGGCACCGACTGCGGTCAGGACCAGCCCGGCCGCGGCCATCTTGTTGTTGCCCGCGGCCAGGTCCTGCTTGACGCCGTACAAGCCGTACGCCGCACAGCCCCCCGCGGTGATCGCGCAGCCCGCGCCGACCGCCGCCAGCTTGCCCTGCATGCCGACGAGGGCGCGACCGTCCGCCGCGACGAGGGCATCGGCCATCGCGAGCCGGTTGTTGCGCTCGATCCGCTGATCGACGGCCCAGTAGGTCGTGTTGTCATCGCTGTTGGGACGGACAACGAGGCCAGGCAGCCAGGTACCGCGGTCGGTTTCCTGGCCCGAACGGCCGACGTCGGAGTTGAAGCCGAAGTTCGCACGCTGGCCGATCGATCCCGATTCGACGGCCTCGCGGAAGATGGCCGCGTGGAACTCCTGCATCGACATGGCCAGCGGATCCTTCAAGTGGCCGTTGCCCATCGGGCCGCCGCCCTGGATCGCCTGGCCGCCAAACGCGAACTCCGCCTTGCTCGTGAAGGCCTGGCGCGCCGGACCGAGGTCCCTGCAGTCGCCTTCTTCCCAGCACGATGCGAAGCCGGTCGGGTCGGTGCCGGCCAGCGGGTTGTTCAGCACATAGCTGTACGGGTTCAGCGACTGGCTGCTGGCCGGAGCCTGCACCAGCGGATCGACGCTGAGGAAACGGCCGAGGCGATGGTCGTAGATGCGGCCGTTCATGTGGATCAGGCCGGTGCGGTCGATGTGCTCATGACCGCCGAACCCGCGCAGCGTGCGCGCGCCGTAGTACAGGAACGGCACCGGGTTGAATGCGTCGAGGGTCAGGCGGCGCGGATTGCCGAACGGATCGTAGGAACGACGTGTGCGGCCTTCGTCCATGCTGTTGTTGTAGTAGGTATCGCCGTTGACCGTCGGCGGACCGCCGTTGTCGTTGTCGTTGAAGTGTCCCCAGCGGTTCGCGATCGCGATGGTCGAACCGAGACGGTCGCGCAGCTGATAGCCGACCTTGGACGGCTTTTCCACGCCGCCGAGGCGGTGCTGCGTATACACCACCGGACCCAGTTCGATGCGCCGCGAGACATTGCTCGCGCTGTCGGGCGCGTACTCGTAGCCGTCGGCACCGAAATACGTCGTGCCCGGTCCGACGCGGCGATAGCGGCTGCCGCCCGGCGCATAGGCGTAGTCGACGGTATACGCGGGGTTCCAGACATCGTCGTGCGTGATCGTGGTCGGCAGGTTGTCGCTGTCATAGACGACGTGGCGCGTTTCCCAGTTCGTCTCCGACAGCTGGTTGCCGTTGGCGTCGCAGGTGTAGTTGCGGACCACCGGCGATCCCTCGTTGGACTGCGTCGCGCTGACCACGGCGTTCGGGCCGCAGCCGCTGGCCGGTCCGTAGACGAAGCTGTCGGCATAGTCCGACTTGAGCGAGAAGTTGCCCACGGCGTCGTACGCGTAGTTGACCGTCGGCAGGGCTTCGTCGGCCGGCTGGGCATTGCTCCATCGGGTGCGCGTCGGATACAGACGCGTCAGGCGCTGCAGCTTGTCGTACTCGAGGCGCTCGATCGTCCTGCCATACCAGCCGATGGTGCCGTTGCCGCCGGTGTTGCCTTGCGGCAGCAGGCGTTCGGAGGTCGCGACGGACCGGTCGTACTGACGCCAGCGGCGTTCCTGGGTGGTCACGTTGCCGAGCGAGTCGTAGGAATAGGTCAGCCGGTCGAGATCGTCCGTGAAAGTCGGCATCTCGTAGGGGCGCCAGCGCCGCGTCAGGGTCTGGCCGGTGGCGCGGCTGTAGGTCGAGTAGCCGTACAGCGCGTAGCCGAACTGCTCCGCGGTCGGACTGCCGTAGGCGTCGGCCTGGCTCATCGACCACAGCGGTGTCATCAGGCGCGCGTCGGTGAGGCTGGTCAGCGCGCCGTAGCGCGAATGCCGGCGCCATACCGTCAGTGGCTTGGGCAAGTTCGGATAAGTGACGGCGTTGAGCGTGCCGTAGTACGGCTCGTAGCGGTACTCGTAGGCCATCGACAGCAGGTCCGGCGTACCCTGCGCGATCTTCGTCGTGCGTGTATACAAACGTGCGGAATCCGCTTCGTATAGGTAGTTTTCCGCCCAGACCGGCGCGGTGCCGTCGGGGCTGCCGGCAACGCTGCGCCGGCGCTCCACCAGCGCGAGCGCGCCCTTGGCGCCGCCGCTGTCGTACTGCCAGGTGTCGAGAAACTTCTCGTCGGCCAGTCCGGCCAGCACGCCGGCGGGACGCTCGCGGCGCTGCTGCAGCACGCGGCCGAACGCATCGCGCTGCGTGATGCGGGTTTCCACACGGCGCGCGTCGGTCTGGAGCAGCAGTTCGCCGAGGCCGTTGTAGGCGAACGTCCACAGTCCCTGGTCGGGACTGTTCGACTTCACGCGGTGGCCCAGCGCGTTGTACTCCGCCGTGGTCACATTGCCCTTGCCGTCGCGAATCGCGGCGGCCATGCCGCCCGGGTTGAACCAGTAGTCGGTGATCCCGCCCATCGACGGCGGCGGATAGGTTCCGGCCAGCCCGTCCTCGGTACGCATGAGCTGCCCGAGGATGTTGTAGTGGCGCTTCATGCTGAAGCAGAGATTCGGCGCCAGGTTGCAGGCGTTTGCCACGCTCGGATAGACCGACACGTCGCTGCGCAGACCGGTATAGGCATACGTGCTGATGACGTCGCCGTGGGCCGGATCGAGTTCGGCCATCGGCTGCTGCTTACTGAGCACGCGCGCACTGCGGTCGTAGGTGTACTGGGTCAGCAGCGGCGTCTCGCCGTCGAAATGCGGCGCCGACGTCGACTCCACGGAGCCCGTGTTGTGGTACTTCGTGACCACGTTGACCCAGCGTCCGTCAAAGCCGCGCGCGGACTGTTTGATCTCGCGACCCAGCATGTCGTACCAGGCGCGTCGTGTCGGCGCGCCGTCGCGCACCTGGGTCTCGTAGTACACCGCCATTTCTTCACCGCTGCCGGTACAGCTCAGCGCGCAGTGCTGCAGCGACGAAAACGCGGTCGGCTGCAGCGGCGTCACGCCGCCGCGTCGTAAGTAACTCTGTGCCGTCACGCGGCCGAACGCGTCGTAAGTGTTGTCGTGTCGGATGCCGTTGCGGTCGGTGACACGGGTTTCGCGGCCGTCGCTGGCACGCACGAGCACGCTCGTCGTGTGGTTGAGCGCGGCGTCCGTCGCACTGAGCACGCCGGTCGAACTCGCGGCGAAATAGCCGTCGGTGGTGTAGTCGAACAGGGTTTCGCGCGAGGCGTCGACGCCGCTGCCACTGACGACGACCTTCGTTGGCAGGCCGCGGTTCGGTGACGGGTACGTCAGCGTGGCCTGCGAAGCCATATTCGTTGCCGTGTCGGTCGTGGTCCTGGAAATCAGGTTGCGTTCGCCGTTCCAGGCAAAGCTGGTTCTGACTTCCTTGGTCGTCAGGTCCATGGCCGGCGTGCCGCCGCTGCGCGGGTGATAGCTGACGCTCGTCGTCGTGGTCGAGTGTTCGAGCTTGTCCAGCCACCATTGGCTGAGCTGTGAGGTGTCGTAGTGATTGACGGTCGTGGCGACGCGCGCGGCAAGGAAATACTTGTCGCCGTCGGCGGTACCGTTGCCGTCCATGCTTGTCGTGCGCTGGTAACGCGAATTGCCTTCGGCAGTCCAGCCCGAAGCCATGGTGGTCGGGTCGTAGTAGAGCGTCTCGACGCGGCCGGTAGGCAGCTGTACACCCGATTGCGCCGAATTCAGGTCATAGCTGCGCTTGACATCGAAGTTGAGGAACGGCCAGTGAATCTGGCCGAGCGTCGTCGCGCTCCCATCCTGGCCAGGACATGCAAGGCCGACATTGCTGCGGTCGCAGCGCCAGTCGAAGGTCTGCAGCGTGAGGCGCCCGCCGGGCAGCGCGACGCCGGGCACCGAGGCCTCGATGCGCTCGACGCGGCCCGTCAGCGGGAATTTCTGGTGATAGGTCGTCGCCGTGCGCACCACGCGCGGCGATGGCCCGATGTTCTGGTGAGTAATCTTGCGGAAGCCCTGAAAGCCGCGCCCCGCGGCGTTCAGCATCGCGCCTTCGTAGGCGTACTGCTGGCTGCGGCTGCCCCAGTGCGAGAGGCTGCCGGTCGATACGCCGTTGGACCGGCTCATCGTGGACACCACCGGCATGGATGAGCGGAACAGATAGTGCCGGCTGTCTACGTAGCCGATATCGAGGGTATAGAACGGAAAGCCGTTGACGCTGACGCGTCCGGCGTCGCTCGACAGCGGGTGATAATCCCAGTAGGTCTGGTCGCCGAAGCCGTTGACTACCTTGGTCACGAGATCCGGCAGCATCGGCGCGAGGTTCGTGCGCGCGCCATCGCCGTGATTCTCGTTAAGGACGAAAGTGCCGTTGTTGTTATCAACGATGGTGCCGAGCGGTATCGTCTGCGCCGAATCGAGATAGCTGGTCGGACTACCGGGACCGGCCAGTCCGCCGCCCGGCATCGCGCCATAGGCGAGCCGGCATACATTGATCGGGAAATTCTGCGTCGGCCGCAGCGGACAGCTGACTTCCCCCGCCACGTCGGCAAGGCCATCACCATAGTAGTCATCGGCATGGCCGCGCTGGCCACCGAGCCGCGAGGCGCCGGCGATCACGGACGTGGGATCGACCTGGATGCGGAACGAGTCCGGTCCAGTCTGCACGAAGCGGATCGCGTTGTAGCGGTAGACGCTGGGATCGACCTCGCCGAGGCCGCTCTTGAACGCATCCGCCCAGGTCGGCGCGCCGCCCGGATGGGCCACGTAGGTCGTGCCGTCTTCCGGTGGCGGAGCGGCGCAGACGTCGGCGTCGCAGGTCATGCCGTCGGGGCAATCTTGGGGCGGACGCGGGGTCAGGAACTGGTTGTTGGTGAGGAAGGCGCCGAAGCACATGCGCGCGGCGAAGTGCGCGGGATAGAGCAGGTCCGGGCGCCCGTCCGAATCGATGTCGGTCTGTATCATCTTGCTGAAATAACGCAGCTGCCACTGGCTGCCGACCCTGTCGATGCTCAGTCCCGGGCTCAACGTACCGGCGGGGCTGGCCGGATAGATCTGCGGCCCCAGCGAGCCGCCCCTGTTGATCTGCAGTACCCAGCTCGCGAAACAGTGGCCGTTGAGGCACTGTGCCGCGCCGCCCGGCACGTCGGCGACGACGATGTCATCCAGGCCATCACCGTTGATGTCCATCCAGCGCAGGTTCTTCGTGTTGGAGCGGAAGCCCAGCGTTGACGGCTCATGCTCCACATAGCTCAGCGTGCCGCCGTTGAGCTGGCCGAGGAAAAGGCGTTGCACACCGTTGGCGTCGCCGACGACGATGTCAGAGGTTCCGTCGCCGTCGAAGTCGGTGACGTGCTGCACCGACTCGTTGACGGTGCCGGCATACAGCAAGGCGATCTGCAGCGGCGCGGCGAAATTGAACGCCGTCGTGCCGGCGCCGATCGGACCGGGACGCGTGTTCAGGAACAGGCACAGCGGCGCAAAGCCGCCCGGCGGCTCGACGCCCGCTTTCGCAGACTTTTTGGTGCCGCCGCTACCGAAATCGCACACGCTGCCGGCGTTCATGCTCATCAGCACATCGGGAGCGCCGTCGCCGTTGAAGTCGGCGACGCTGCGGATGAAGTCATGTTCGCCGGCGGGGAGGTTGGTCGTGACGGTCTGGAAATAGCTGCTGGCGTTACCGCTGCAGCTGGTTGCGCCGCTGTTGCAGATCGGCGCGCCGCGCCCGCGATTCCACTTGTATATTTTGTCCCTGCCGACGAGTTCGGCAGTGCCGTCGCCGTCGATGTCGGCGGACTCGCCCCAGGGATAGTCCAACAGCGTCACGATGCCCTGCGTGACACGGTCGGCCGTAACCTTCGCGATCTGCGCCTCATAGATCCGGTCCCGGCCCACGTACCAGTTCGTGCCGATGAGCATTTCGCGCGTGCCGTCGCCGTCGAGATCACCGATCTGCGCCACCGACTGGCGCTTGTAGTCAGGCGCGACGGCGCGCTGGTTGCCTTCCTGCCAGACCGGCGGCGGCATCGGCGCCGTCGGCGCCAGTCCGCTGGTAGCCGGGACGGCGAACTTGCGGCTGGTGAATTCCCAGTTGCCGTCCGACCAAGTGAACTCGGTGGGCTCGCGGCACACTTCCGTGCCGTTGGCTTCGTAGCCGCATTCGATGATGCGGCGCAACAGGCTGCGGCCGCTGTAGTTGCTGTAGTCCTTGCCGGAAAATATCGGATCGTCGTATCGCAGCTTGTAGAGCCTCGCCGGCAACGAGGTATCGGGCGAAAAGGTGGAAATGGCCACAAGTCGCTGCGTTTGCGACAGCATGCCGCCGGCAATGCCGGACACGCTCTGGTCGTTGGCCGAGCCGCCGGTCGGACGCGGCAAATAGTCGAACTTCACGCTGCGGGTCGGAATGCGCACGGCAGCCGCGCCGGCCTGCGTCGATCCGGTATAGCGGATCTGGTCGAGCAGGATTTCGCCGCTGTTGACGGGGCCGAATTCGCGGTAACAGTAGTCCATCAGGTTGCCATTGCGGTCCTCGACCCGGCTCAGCAGCCAGCTGCTTTCGAGCGACTTGTCCTTGGGACGCACGCGAGGCACCGCGCCGCTGCAGTAATAACCGGCCGGCGAGCAGCCGAAGGTCGCCTTGCGGCCGTCCTTGTAGTCCACGCTGAAGCACACGCCGCCAGCGTTCAGCGGCGCTACGGTCTGTTTCACGCGCGTGAAACTGTCGATCTCGGTGCCATAAAGCGTATCGACCGCACCGTAGCTGCCGCTGGTCGCAACGAGACGCTGGCCGTCGAGGCACAGGCGGTCACCGCCGTCGAGGCGCACGCCGCGCGTCTCGGCATCCTGGGCCGGCGTGCGGCCGCAGCGCGCGATCGAGCCGCCGGCGCTCAGGCTCCAGCCGAGGCCGGCCGCGCCATTGCCGCCGCGACTGCTGTAGCTCAGCGCCACGCTGGGTTGCATGCCGTTGCGCCCAGGCGGCACGTCGATCGGCACGCGATACGTGGCGGCACCGCCGTCGACACCGGGCTCGCCGGCCAGCGTGCCGACGCTCGCGTCGTTCGCAGGCAGGTCGCCGGCATTCGTGATGACCGGTGCCGGCGGCACCTCGATCGGTCCATTCGTGCTCGGCGTCGGGCCGACCGCGCGCACTTCGGGTGTGCGGTCCAGCAGCACGCCGCCGGGCGTTCCGGGCGTGCCCTGCCACAGTTCGAACTGCGCGCGCCCACCGTGCTGCAGCACCTGTTCGACGATGCCGAAATCTTCCGTGGCCAGCGGCGCTGCCGAATACATCAGGGTCGACAGGTCGCGCCGCCACGGCTTGCCGATGCCGTTGCCGGCCCAGTTCACCCAGAGCGAACACGCCCCCCCGGTCGGCGCCTGGCAGGTGTACTGGTTGACCGAGATTTCCTGCAGTCGCGCCGTGCGCGTCACCGTGCCGCCGCTGCTGCCGGACGAGAGATAGGCCGGCACCTTGGCGCCGGTCGCGGGCAGCGGCGCGTTGGGCACGGCGCCGGTCGTCACGTCGAGCTGCGCGGCCTCGATCGCGAACGTCGTATGGGCCGAGCGGTAGTTCGTCTCGGGCTTGAAATTGCGCGTATACGTACCGACGCGCTGGTTGTTGTTGCACGCATTCGGCTGCGCGGCGTTATAGATGCAGTCGTTGACGGCGTAGCCGTTCGGATAGCCCGTGCCGTAGTGGAAATAGAGATTGAACGTGTCGCTAAACAGCGGTATCGCCGGAACCAGCGTCGTGCGCTGCGCCTGCACGAAGATGGGCTGGCCGAAATGCGTGCTGCCGCCGTTGTATAGGAGCTTGACCGCGGCCTCGCCGAACTTGCCGCGGTCATTCCCCAGCGACGTTTGCATGATCGTCATGACCACGCCGGGCACTTCATCCACGTCCTGCGGATTCGACGTCGAGCCGTTCCAGTAGCCGGACAGCACCGTCGTGCCGACCGGATCGGCGGCGAGTTGCTTCTCGGAGAATTCCTTCGTGACCGGCGGCGCCGCGAAACCCGCGTAGTACGCCGGATTCAGACGCGTCATGTCGCTGAGGCATTCGTTCAGCGCACCGCCCGGCATGAGGTCGACCGGTATCCGGTTCCACTTCCAGCGCGCGCCCAGCCGCGACGGGTCGTCGCGGAAGAAGCGCAAGTGCACTTCCCCCATCGCCGCCTTGGTGACCGCGCCGCCGGTTGCCTTCGTGTACTGATAGACCGTCGCGTTCCAGGTGTCACCGGCTTCCTCGATCTTGATCATGTCCGTGGCCAGCCACGTCGAATGACCGAACTCGTTGAAGGTGTAGATGAACGCCTTGAGCTTGCTGCGATCGTCGCTGTAGACCAGATCCCAGCCGGTGCCGTAACGCCGCGCGTTCCACCAGCGTCCGGGTTGCGCGATGGCAATGCCCTGCAGCCACGGGTCGGTGTTGACGCCGGACGATTCGCAGACGTCCAACGCCTCCTCGTGCGTCATGGCCAGCAGATCGAACGCCGCTTGCACCGGCATGGCGAGGATCGCGCCGCAGAGCGCGAACAAGGCAACGACGGCGCGCAGGCGCGCCGAGCCCCAGGGTATAAAGCTCATGGAAATTCCTGTCGAAACGAATGGATTGCTGGCTGGCTCGGTCACGCCGTGCGGCGTGACGCAACCCCTTTAGATAACCCGCCTGCAGAGGACGCGCAAATGTGGTAAAGCGCGATTACCGCGTGATGACAAACACGCAAAGACCGCGGCTGCGCGCATGCGGATGCGTATGTTCAGCCTGCGCAGATTGTGACACCACAGCGAAACGCCGTGGTCGATGCGATCCCGCGACAGGCGTCCCGCCCGCCGCGCTACAGGATTCGCCCTGGTAGCTAAGCGGCGCAAGTGGCAGCCGCGGTTGCCACCGGAGCAGCGATGTGCCGAACGGCAGTTTTCCGGGCTGCGTCGGATGTCGCGGCTGCGTTGCGGCAAGCCACACACGCCTCACACCATCAAATCGAAATCCCCGCCGAGCACACGATCCAGCCGACCGCTGCGCCAGCCGCGCACCGCGTCACGTACCAGCGGCGTGGGCTGTTCCTGGTAGCGCCGGCACAGGCGCGATTCGACATCGGCTTCGGCGGCGAAGCCGGCGACGCCGTCCGGCGTGACGCGTACGCGGATGCGCGTTCGTTCAGCCGGGTTCGCATCGCCGCGTTCGAGGACGTGCAGACCGCGTTCGTCGCGCAGCGACTGCCAGGCGCCGAAGCCGGCGACGATCATGCGCAGGCGCGCCTGCTCGCGATCGTGCTCGATCGTGCGCACGCGCATGCCGCGCGTCTCGGCCCAGTCGGCATACATCTGCGCGAGGCGTTCGGCCCAGGCACGTGTCGCCGCGTTGACGCGGTCGGGACTCAGCAGTTCCAGCTGCGCGTCTTCGGGTTCGCCCGCGAGCACCGCGTCGCTCGCGAGTTCGATCAGATGCAGGCGCAGCGCGAGATGGCGCACCACGTCGAGCACGCCGCGACCGCCGCCGGTCAGGCGCTGCAGCAGCGAATGCGCGCCGCGCACGCCGTTCTCGATGCGGTCCATGCGCTCCAGCGTGTCGAGCACGCCCTGGCGCCCGCCGCTGTTCCAGAAATCGCGCGACTGCATCGCGCTCGCGGCCTGGTCCTTCAGCGCGATCCAGTTATCGCCGTGCAGGCGCCGTTCGCTCGCATCGAGTGCGGCCTGCAGCGCGGCGCGCGCCGCATCGTCCGCGGCCGGGTCCAGCGCGAGCGCACGCAAGTCGGCGCGTTCCGGCGCGGACGCCTTGGCGGTTACCGGCGCGCCGGTCGCATCGGGATCGACGAAGCGCACCTGCAGCGCGTCGCCGGCGCCGGTCACGAACAGGAACTGGCCGCCGCTCGGCGCGCGGTTTTCCACCATGGTGCGCGACAGCGGCGCGAGCAGGTACTGGTCGATCGCGCGGCGCAGCGGCCGTGCGCCAAGGTCCGGCGTGAAGCCGCGCTCGAGCAGGAAGTCCACCGCCGACGGCTCCCACTCGACCGCCCAGTCGCGCGCGCGGAAGCCGCGCCGCGACAGCACGAGCTCCAGTTCCTTGTGCAGGATGTCGCGCATCACGGCACGCGACAGCGGCTGGAAGATCACGATGCGGTCGAGGCGATTGAGGAATTCGCGGCGGAATGTCGCGAACAGCGCGCGCTCCGCGTCACCGCGCGCGGACGCGTCGCTCGCGGCGACGAAACCCGGCCCGCTGTGCCGCGTCACCGTGGATCCGACATTGCTCGTCAGGATGATCAGGCTGTGGCGGAAGTCCGCGGTATTGCCCTGCCGGTCGGTCAGGCGGCCGTCGTCGAACAGCTGCAGGAACAGGTCCCAGACGCGCGGATGCGATTTCTCGAATTCGTCGAGCAGCACGACCGCGAACGGCGTCTGGCGGATGCGTCCGGTCAGCGATGTGCTGCGCTCGCCGCTGCCTTCGTCGATGAGGCGCCAGTAGGCGTCCTCGGACTGGTATTCGCTCATGTCGAAGCGCAGCAGCTTCTCGCGCGAACCGAACAGGTATTCGGCCAATGCTTTGGCGAGCTCGGTCTTGCCGGTGCCGGTCGGGCCGGCGAACAGGAACACGCCGAGCGGACGCTGCGGATCGGTCAGCCCGGCCTTGAGCATGCTGATGCGATCGACGAGACCGTCGACCGCTTCGTCCTGGCCGATCACGCGACGTGCGAAGAAGTCGCGCACCTGGGCCAGATCCAGCGCCGCGCCGCCGTCGAGGATGTCGAGCGGCAGGCCGGACTGGCCGGCCAGCGTCGCGAGGATCTGCGCGCGCGTCAGCGGCAGCGGCGGCGGATCGACCTGCAGCGCGGCCTGCAGGGTTTCCTGCAGCAGGCGCAGGCTGCGTCCGGGTTCGGCGCGTTCGGGAAACTGCTGTGTCGCGAGGGTCATCGCTTCGGCAATCAGTTCGGGCGTGGCGATCTCCTCGCCCGTGCGCTCGCGCGCCGCCGCGGCCCAGTCCAGCGCGAGTTCACGCGTCGCCGCCGCATCGAGCGCGTCGACGCTGAGGCCCGCGGTGACATGCTGGATGCGCGGTCGCTGCGCGATGACGCGGCTCCACGCCTCGCGCGGGCTTTCGCCGATCAGCTGGATCTCGCGTTTCTCCAGATACGGCAGCAGCAGGTCGAGTATCCCGGTCGGATCGCTCGTGGTGCGGCCTTTGTCGAGCAGCTGGTGCGCTTCGGGCACGTACCACAGCGTGCGCGGCGCGCTCAGCGCGCGCACGAGCGCGGTGACGCGGCCTTCGAGTTCGCCGATGTATTTCTGCCCGGCCAGGATCTGTGCCGGCGTCGCCTCGAAGACGCGCCAGCCTTGCGCCGCGAGTTCGCGCAGGCACTGGCGGATCAGCGTGGTCTTGCCGCTGCCTTCGGGGCCGACCAGCACCGGACTCGTACGCGGCTCGCGCGTGAGCAGCGCGAGTACGCGCTGCCGCGCCTCCGCATCGGCACTCGCGAGGATTTCTTCACCGCTGTCGTCGGGCCCGATCAGCCGTCCGACCTGGGCCAGCACGGCGTAGTCCTCATGTGCGCGTAGCTGCCGCGCGACCGCGGCCGCGAACAGCTCGCCGCGAATATGTCCGCTGTTGCGCAGCCAGCCCTGCAACGCACGTAGCTGGTCCGGATCGGCCGCGGCGATGCCGCTGCCGAGCGTCGCGCCCGCGGGCACCGCATCGAAATACCGCTGCAGCCCGGCACGCGTGACCGGATGATCGATCCACCACTCGCTCATGCGCAGCAGCACGAGTTCCAGCGTCTCCGGATGCGGATGCGCGGCGAGGTAGCCCAGCGCGTAGTGCAGGCTGAAATAGCCCATCCGGTCAACCATGCGCACGACATCGAGCGGCACCACGTCGCCGGCACGGTGCAGCGCGACCAGCGCCGCGCAGCTCAGCGGCACGTTGCGCGACGGCACGGCTTCCAGCCGCTCGCGCAACGTGAAGGCGTCGCTGGCGAACAGCTCCACCGCGGCGATGAATTCGGCACAGGCGGCCAGCTCGTCGGGATGATCGAAACTGTCCATGCGCTCGGCGCAGGGACGCAGCAGTGCGTTGAGGCGCTCGCGCGGCGCCGGTGCGGCGGTTGGCTGTGCGGGCGCGGCAGACGCGTCCGCCCGGTCCGGTGTCGTCGCGGGAATGAGCACCGGCTCGACGGTAACGGTTTCGATCGTCGCTGCCGCGGACGGCGGCAACGACGCCGGCGGCGTTCCGCCGCGCGCGGACGCGAGCCACCTCCAGGTCAACACCGCACCCAGCACGACACCCAGCACGAACGCGACGACCATCGTCACTCCTCATCCCGATGAACCCGTGCAGTTTCCCACACGCGAACCCGCGCGGAATGGCGGGCTGTACGGGCGCGACGACGCTGACGCGGTGCAGCAGTCGCAAATCTCATGTATGTCTGAATCGGCATAAGCCTTCGCCTGCTGCAGCGCAACGACGCGCCGCGCGACGGCACGCGGATTAGCCGTGAATCGGTACGTGATTGTCATCGGCGCGCACGGAATGGCATGAGCGTTCGGCCAGCGCGACTGCTGCACTGCAACCGGCCATCCGTTCATCGTGCACGATTGCCCCACCGGGTTCACAAAAGTGCGAAAGTGAAACCGGTCACATATGCAATATGGCCTGCGATTGACGGTTGCCATCCACGCACGTTGTCGTGTACACCCTCGCCCCGGGAGAGGTGCTCGGCAACGAGCAAGCGACGCCCAGCCCGCGGCACGACACGATCCGGAAACGCACGAAGCCGGTCTGCGCACGATCGCAGCCGCACTCTCCGGACTCGGCTGGTGATGGCGTCGACGTGGATACACGGGGGTGTTCCACAGCGTTGCAGCGATGGAATCGCGCCGTTCGGGTACCGCAAGCGCAAACGAGGCTGGACACAGCCGGGGCCGGACACAGCCGCGACGCGGCTGCGCCGGCGCATTGCGCCTTGCGTCTGCACGCCGGTGCGCGGCCATCGCGGTACGCCGTTGCCCTGTGCCGGTGACACGGAGGTCGATACGCCGCATTGCGGCCATTCGTATACCGGGAGGGAGTCAATCGAATGAACGTCTCACGCACGAAAACCCAGCGTCGCTGGAATACCCGTATCTGGCAGGCCCTGTTGCCCGCCTGCCTGCTGTTCGCGCTTGGCGGCGGCATTGCCGGCGCCGCCGACGATCCGGCTGGTGTCAGGCCCAGCCTGATGTCGCTGCAGGTCGACAACTACCGCGGCAAGGCCGACGCGTTCGGCGCGGTCGAACTGTTTGCCAACCGCTCGTCGCGCTCGGCCTCGGCCGATCCGGTGACCCAGCTCGCGGTCAGCAGCGGCACGCTGCTCGATCTCGACAAGGACGCTCTCGCGGCGCTGAAGAAAGGGCGCCCCAGCTCCCTGACGCTGCGCCTGCCGACGCGCGAGCGCGGCACGGTAGAACTGGAATTGTTCGAGAATGATATTTTTGCGCCCGACTTCCAGATCACCGCCAGCGGCGGCGAAGACACCAGCAAGATCAACCGCGGCCTGCACTATCGCGGCATCGTCAAGGGCGACCCGTCCTCGTTCGCGGCGATCAGCGTGTTCGACAGCGAAGTCTTCGGCACCTTCTCCACCGTCACCGACGGCAACTGGGTGATCGGCAAGCTCGAAGGCCTGAACCCGACCAATCGCCACATCGTCTACGCCGAATCCGCACTGCTCGACAAATCCGGCGCGCCAGGCTGCGCGATGGACGGCAGTGGCGCGCGCGAGAGCTTTGCAAAGTATTGGGACGAACCGCAGGCACCGAAGTCGGCGATCGCGACCACGCAGCCGGCGACCACGCCGGTCGTCAACGGCGGCGCTCCCGGCACCGACGCGCTGCAGACGGTCAAGTGCGCCACCGAGTGGATGGAAGCCGAGTACGACATCTTCCAGAATCGCGGCAGCCTGCAGGCGGCGACGGACTATGTCACCGCGGTGTTCAACAACTCCGCCACCCTGTACGCGAACGACGGCATCTCGCTGAAGCTGCAGCAGGCTTACATCTGGACCACGAGCGATCCGTACAACGGCTCCAGCTCGACGGCAAACCTGTCGAGCTTCCAGAGCAATCGCGCCGGCAGCTTCACCGGCACGATCGCGCAGCTGCTGACCTTCCGTTCGCTCGGCGGCGGCGTCGCCGCGGGTTTTTCCGGTATCTGCAACAGCTCGCGTTCGGCCAGCATGTGCACCAGCGGCGTGAGTTCCGCTTACAGCACCGTGCCGACGTATTCATGGACGGTCAGCGTCGTCACGCATGAAGCCGGCCATCTGCTGGGCTCGCGCCACACGCATGCCTGCGTCTGGAACGGCAACAACACGGCGATCGACAGCTGCTCCGGCGCCACCGAAGGCGGCTGTCCGCTGCCCGGCAACCCGTCCGGCGGCGGCACGATCATGAGCTACTGCCACCTGACCAGCGTCGGCATCAACTTCAACCGCGGCTTCGGCTCGCAGCCGGCCACGACGATCCGCAATCGCGTCGAAGCGGGCAGCTGCCTGGCCAACTGCGATGGTGGCGGTGGTGGCGGCGGCACGCTGACGCGCGGCACAGCCTTGACCGGCCAGAGCGCCGCGACCGGCAGCGCACTCGCCTACACCATGGCCGTCCCGTCGGGCGCAACCAACCTGACCTTCACCACGTCGGGCGGCACCGGCGATGCGGACCTGTTCGTCCGCTTCGGCAGCGCGCCGACCGACACGGTGTTCGACTGCAAGTCCGACGGCGCGACCAGCGCCGAAACCTGCACGATCGCAGCACCGAGCGCCGGCACGTATCACGTGCGTCTGAAGGCCTATGCCGCGTTCTCCGGCGTCAGCATCGTCGGCAACTACACCACCGGTGGCGGCGGCGGCACGCAGACCTACACGAATACGGCCGACGTCACGATCAGCGACAACGCCACGGTGGAAAGCCCGATCACCGTGTCGGGCCGCAGCGGCAACGCACCGTCGAATGCGCAAGTTGCCGTCAACATCGTGCACACCTACCAGGGCGACCTGAAGGTGGACCTGGTCGCACCGGACGGCAGCGTCTACGTGCTGCACAACCGCACCGGCGGCGCGGCGGACAATATTGTCCAGACGTATACCGTCAACCTGTCCAGCGAGGCACTCAACGGCACCTGGAAACTGCGCGTCAACGACAACGGCCCCGGCGACGTCGGCAAGATCGACAGCTGGAGCGTCACGTTCTGATCGATTGAGGGAAGGACGTCGCGGCGCTGCCGCGACTATGCCGGCGCCGGGCGAGGTTTGCCCGGCGCTTTTTTTCATCCATCTGAGCGAGCGTCTGAACGAGTGGCGCACGTTGACCCGGCAGGCTTGCTGCTATCTGGGCAACAAAGCGAGGTGGACCATGGCCTTCCCAATCTCATCTTCACGTCACTATTTCAGGCCGCAACCAGAGAGCCTTAATTTCTCCACGATTAATCATAGCGACCGCACCGGGAGCAAAAGCGACTGGTTCGCCTTCGCTTGACTGATCACCTACACACAACCATCGGCTCACAGGATCATGGAACGCCATCCACGGCTTTCCAGCGTTCAGTCGCACCGACACTCCGGGAACAACGCCACCTTCATAGTGCAACCGGCCGAACGCCGATTGCGGCGGTTTGACTATTGCGCTTGCCCATGATTCTTGAGGGCAAAGCCCCCAAACGAAGATGAGTCGGCCATCTTCATCGATTTCAATCTGGATATCATTGACCAAAAGTGAAGCAACGCCCCTCGTCGGTTTTGGCTCAACGTCAAGGCTGTACTCAGATCGGCGATAAACAAGCCGACCCGTAATTGGCCTTCCATCATAACGACTAAGCATCTGCTGACCCTCACAATCCGACGAAATTGAAATGCAGGATCAGGTCGTCCTTCACAACCAGTTCCCATGTTCCTTGGGTGCCGCGAAAAGTTCCTGGTACGTCCCAACGAAGAGCCCCAGCCACACCACGGGGATCAGGCGCGCCTTTTCCAGTAGCCATAATCTCTCTTACCAGAAGTTGTGGGTATTTAAGATAAGGTCTAGCAACCTCACCTTTGAACGGGCCTTTAGCAACGATGTCCTTCAGGTGACCTGCGACCGTCCTCGTCATACTTAGACCGCTAGTTGCACCTCGCGCAATAACCGGGATGATCGGCAAGGCTCCGATCTGCCCTTCCAGGCTGCCATCGCCAGGCAATCCACACTTCCATGTACATTCGAGATCATCTTCAAAACTATCCCACCCGCCCCACGGGGCGGTAATGGTATCTACTGCTGCTTTTGACGCCTGCTTTATTCCACCTTGAGCAGCCGTAGATATGGTGTTGGACCAACCGTATTGCGCGCAAACAGCGCCAATTCGAGAGGCAGCACAACCCTCCCGACCGTCGGGATCTGTGTACACGTACGGATTGTTGTTGGCATACCAGTATCGGTTGAAGGATCCCGTGTTCGCCTGCACCGGATCCACCGCCAGGAACCGTCCCGCATACGGATCGTAATACCGCGCCTGCATGTAGATCAGCCGGGTTTTCGCATCGGCGACATGGGCGGTGAAGCCCGGTGCCTATCGCGTGGGGCCGCCCCAGCCGTAGGGCTTGTAGTGCTCGCGCGCCGACGGGGTTCCGTTCGCGTCGGTCGTACGCACCGGTGATCCCAGACCGTCGGTGTGAATGTACTGGCGACCCGTCGTGCCGTCCTCAGCGATGAGGTGACGTCCAAGATAGACGTAGCGCGTGTTGCTGCCGCCCGATGTGGCGTACGGCGTGTCGCCGATTTGGAAACTGCTGCGGAAGATGCCCCCGGCGAGCGGGCTGCTCTGGTACATCAGCTGCCCAGCTTGGCTGTAGACCTGCACGGTCGTCGTGCCTTCTTCCGCCGCGCTCGTACGGCGTCCGTGGCCGTCGTAGCGGTAGGCCGCCACGACCGCAGGCGTGCCTTGCACGACTTGTTTCACATCGTTGACGCGGTCCGCCAGATCGACCGTGAACGTCTGCGAGGTCCCTGCCAGTGCGCGTGCCGTGGCGCGCCCACGCGAATCGGATTGGGGCTGGGTCGTCTCTAGGGCAACGAACTCGCCTTTACCCAAGAATCAAGCGGTTCGCCAGCGACCCGATGCACGGAAACGAGAAGACCATGGTCGTTGTCTATGGCAGCACGAGTGCTGGCCGGAACGGATCGCAGCATCAGTTCGGTAAGGCCGTCACCTTTCCACTCGACCAAGTATGCAACAGGCTCAGTCACCAATTCGTCCAACCGTAAACGCTCTATCTCGTCGAAATCATCAAGCACTTCATCGTCGCGAACGATCGAAAGCCAGCAACCATCAGCGCGCTCGATCGTGATCTGAGCACTACCTAAGCGGTTACCCCCGACTTCCTCAGCCCACTCTTCTGGCGACCACGCGCTCCCGCGATCTACAAGTAGAACTATGGTGTTCATGGTTTGATAACCTCCAGCAGCGTTGCCTCGCAGTTCGTAGCAGCGCAACTTCGCAGAATTGACGGCTTTAGATCAGGCCCGTATCCGATGGTCGGAAGACCTGTCGCTTGCTCAGTTCGTTGAAGTTGGTTCGTTAGCCCCTTCCCGCCACCGGCCCTGACCTGAATGATGCCATTCTTAAGCAAGATATCCGCATCGGTTACCAGTTGGCCTGCGGTATTTAGAACCGGTACGCGCACGGACCGCGGAAGTCAGTACTGTTCGCGCGAGCACCGCGCCCTGCTCGATACGCATGGACTGATCGCGAGCATGAGCGCCAAAGGCAATTGCTACGACAACGCGGCGATGGAGAGCTGGAACCACAGCTTCAAGGTTGAAGCGATCCACGGCGAACACCTTGCGACACGCAAGCCGGCCAAGTCGCACATCGAGGTTGACTACAATCGAAACCGGCTTCACTCGACCTTGGGCTATCTCAGCCCGGAAGAGTTCGAGCTGTCGCTTGTCGCTTAAACGAGTGTCCGCGATTCGGGGGCAAGATCAGGGTCGAAGATCGGGCGAGCGCGATCTCCAATCTAATCTTCTGGCCAGCCTTCCTCATCAACCGGATCGGCCTAACGCCGGCATTCGACGCGCTCGGCATATTCCTCGGCCGGATACCGACCATCGCAAGCGGTTCCCTAAGCGTGGTGGCCGCGCCGATCATCCTCATAGAACTCGCCTACGGCATTTCCGTATTTGCGCTTCGCTTCGTCTACTGAAAGACAACGCAGTTGTGGAGGGCCACCGCGGTGCAATTCACCTTGAGGATAAATCAGTTCCCAAAATCGGCCGTCGTTTGGATCACGATAAAGAGTATCCCATCCACTCGAATCACGGCCGAGTTCGACTAAGTAGTTCTTCGTCAAATCAGCAATCCTCTGGCAAGTTTCATCTGCCACTGCGCGATCTTGGGATATCAGCCATTTTCCGATAATTTCCGTTTCACTTGATGCGATCAATTTCATGGCACCGTCCTGATGGTTGCCCCGACTGGAATTGGTCCGTTCGGGATCACAAACTCTCTCGCACCGCCTTACGTGCGACCACCACCAGCAAAGCCGGGATCAGTCCTGAAAACGGGTGAGGCAACTGGGCAAGCTGCAGTCTCGCGCTTCTGGCAAGAGCAGCGACATAGTTCAAATTACAGACTCACGAATCGGGGAGACGCACAAGGCGCAGGCTATTGATGAGATGATATCCCTGGCCTCCAGCGACTTCTTCCGTCAGCTCCTGGCCAGCCCAAGCAGGTGTCATCAGGTGAAGGTGATCCACCTTTGACCTCCTCAAATACTCAAGCTTGCGAATGAGCACGTCCAGACCCTCGGCGTCGAAACATAAAGCAACCTCCGGTTGCTCTCCCTTTTGAAGTTCTACAGTCAGCTTCATGACCCTCCTCCCATTTCGTATTTCTTTTTCTCCAGCGGCCCTTTGTAGGTTTTCAAGCGATTCACATCAACATGAGGCGGCTCGCCGAAGCTGTTGGCCTCGTCAATATGGTATGACCGTTGATTTTCCGGGTTCACATAGCCCCCTTTCCCGTTCAAGGGATCAGGCCCGCGGGGTTCGAAGCCCTTTGCCTTGAACATCTTATCAATCTCCGTTGCCGTTTTATCTTTGAAGGGATTACCCAGCCCTTTGCCTGCACTATGACCAACACCACTCTTGAGATACTTCAGATTCTTGGCATAGGGAATCAGACCCACTGCAGCCCAGGGCCGTGAAGCCTTGTCACCGGACAAGGGCGATTCGCCTGTCACCAATTCATAGGCGGAACTTAGCGTTCCTCCAGCGCCGGAAAGTCCGCCCACAAACTCGACGGCCCTCGCCCCTTGCTTCATTGCGTCTTTGCCCATCGCGGCCTGGGCGTTCGACCAACCGTGTTGCGCGCAGACCGCGCCAATCCGGGAGGCGGCGCAACCCTCGCGGCCATCCGGATCGATGAGCGTGTAGGGGTTATTGTTGGCGTACCAGTATCGATTGAATGACCCGGTGCTTACCTCTACCGGATCTACCGCCAGGAACCGTCCCGCATACGGATCGTAATACCGCGCCTGCATGTAGATCAGCCCGGTTTTCGCATCGGCGACATGGCCGGTGAAGCCCGGTGCCGATGGCGTGGGGCCGCCCCAGCCGTAGGGCTTGTAGTCCTCGCGCGCCGACGGGATTCCACTGGCGTTGGTCGTACGTACCGGCGAACCCAGGCCATCGGTGTGGATGTATCGGCGGCCGGCGGTACCGTCCTCGGCGATCAGGTGGCGGCCGAGATAGACGTAGCGCTTGCTACCGCTGCCCGATGCCGGATACGGCGTATCGCTGCTCTGGAAGCCGCTGCGGAAGATGCCGTCACCGGCCGAGCCGCTCTGTAGCTTGAGCTGACCGGCCTGGCTGTAGACCTGCACGGCTGTCGTGCTATTTTCCGTCACGCTCGTGCGGCGGCCGTGGCCGTCGTAGCGGTAGGCCCCCACGACCGCGGGCGTTACGCTTTTCACGTCTTTTACTTCTTTCACACGATCCGCCAGATCGATGGTGAACGTCTGCGAGGTCCCCGTCAGTGCGCGCGCCGTGGCGCGGCCGCGCGCGTCGTAGCCGTAGGTGAGAACCGGACCGCCACCGGTCGATTCGATGTGGTCGAGGCGCTTGGTGGTCGCGTTGTAGTCATAGGTCCAGTCGCCGAAGACGGGGTTGATGCTGCGGCGCAGGTTGTCGAGCGGGTCGTACTCGAAGCTCGCTTGTGGATCCCACAATACCGCGTTCGTTGCGGCGGTCAGTCGATCGCGGTCGTCGTACACCATGCTCCGCGTGAAGGTCGCGAGCAGCGTATCGGTGATGCTCGTGACGTTGGCGTTCTCGTCGTAGGTGTACTCGTCGTCGAGCACGCCGACATCGTGACTGCGGCTCGGCAGACCGCGGATGTTCTGCTCGGTGGTATGCACGATGCCATTGCCGTAGGTCAGGCTCTTGAGCGCGCCGTTCGGATGTCGAGTAATCCCTGTCGCGTAGGTCCCGACCTGCGTCGCTTCGCCCAGGGCATTGGGCGCATACGCGACGGTGGCGCTGTCGGGATAAGTCAGGCGCGCGACATGACCGTTCGGCGTGTGCGTGTAGTTCAGCGCATAGGTCGATGTACCCAGCGTCAGCGTCTCGCTCGTCATCAGGCGGCGCTTGTTGTAGACCATCGTCCAGGTGCTGTTGTCGGACTGAACCGTTTCGGGCAAGCCGTCGGGCTCGAAGGTCACGGTGATCGCCGGGCTGCCGTCGCCGAAGGTGGTTTGCTGGAGACGGTCGCGCGCGTCGTAGTCGTAGTTCACTTTCTGCGTCGCGACCACGTCGCCGCGCTGGCAAGCGGTCGTGCTCGTCAACGCCTGACCGCTGGCCTTCCATTCGACGAGATTCGAGGCGTTGTAGCTGAGCACGGTCGCGCCACTTTCGGGCTCGATCGTCTTGCAGAGCAACTGGTTCTCATCGTAGACATAGCTCCGCTCCACGCTGACCGGTGTGGTGCCGTATTTGCCGCTGCGCGTCAGGGTCAGCGGCTTGCCGAACACGTCGCGCGTGAACGCCGTCGTGACGCCGAGCGGCTCGGTCATCGTCAGCGGCGCCGACATATCCGGTTCGTCAAACACCTGGTACGTCGTGCTCGTGGTCTTGCTGCGCGCGTTGGTGAAGTGCGTCGTGAACGACTCCAGGTCATAGACCGTCGACGTCATCAGCGTGTCGAGCTCGGAATCCTGCGCGGTTTCCGTGACGCGACCCAGCGCGTCGTAGAGCGTGTCCGTGCCATCGGCCGACGTACTTGATGTCGACGGAAAGCCGACGAAGGTTTCACGGCTGGCGTAGTCGAAGCCGCGTCGCACGTAGCGTTGCGTACCCGACTCGTTCGCGGTGTCGTATTCCTTCGTGAGTCGCGGCCGCAGCCGCTGGTCGTAGTGGATGATCTTGCGCGCGTTGCCCGTGCTCACGGTTTGGCGCCAGTGCATGCCATCAATGCCCGCCTCGGTGCCGACGTGATCGTACTGAATCGTCGTCGGGTTCCAGGCAACGGGATCGCCGGTCGGATAGCCAATCGACGTCAGGCGCCGCAGCGCGTCGTAGCCGTAGGCCGTCGTGTAGCCGTTCTCGTCGGTGACGGAGCGGATATCACCGGCATCGTCGATGACCGCGCTGCTCGACGTGGTGTCCGCATAGGTCACGGACTGCGGCACGCCGCGTTTGAACGGGCCGAGCGTGGTCGTCTTCGTATCGACCGTGACCGATTGCAATGTACCGTCACTGCGCCAGGTCATCGTGCCTTGTTCGCGACCGAACGCGGCGGCGCGGGTCGGATTACCGAGCCCGTCGTAGTCGGTGTCGACCATCGGCGTCGATGGCAGCATCGGGTTGGTGACGGTGTCGACGAGATCGAGCACCCAGATTGGCCGCTTATCGTCGTAGACCGTCGTCTCGGTCTTGGTATGCAGCAGCACGCCGCCGGTGACGGCTCCGCTTTCGCGCGTAATCTCGAGCGGCCGCGCCAGAACGTCGAAGGCCTCATGAGTTCGCGTGAAGCGCACGCTCTGCTGCGTGATCGTCGTCGACAGCAGCGGCCGTATGCTGCCCGAGGAACCGTCATCCCCTGCACTGACGGTGCCATAGCGCGACGGGAACGGATAGCCGGCGAGCGGCGCATCGAAGGTGTCCGGGCCGGTCACATACGTGTTCGTCTGCGTGCGCAGCGGATTGCCGCCCTGGAACGTCACCGTCTCGAGCAGTTGGCCTTCAATGGCCAAGCCCGCGGGCGCGCCGGCGTGCGTGGCGCCGTACGCGTTGGAGAACTGGTACTGGACGAAGCTACCGTCCGGTTGACCGATCGTCGTGCCCGAGCGTGGAACGTCGGGCAGCGCGCCATAGGCGTACAACCAGACGTTCCAACTCTTGTCGGTGTCGAAGATCGTCTTGGAGGTCAGCCGGAACGCGTCGATGTAGGGGTAAACCTGATACTTGCCGCCACCGGCCAAGGGCTTGCAGTTCGACTCCGGCAGGTTGAAGCGGTCGGTGCGCTGAAGTTCGAACAGGAAATCGCCCTTGGCGCCAGACGGATGTGTGATGCGCAGACCAAAGTGACCGCCGGGTTTGCTGATCTCCGGGGGCAGGCAATTCTTGCCGGAGCCATCGGGCGGCAGGTAGGTGACGTAGAGATAGTTGTTGTCCGCCGTGTTGAGGCTGGCGTAGTCGAATTGCCATGTCGAGACGTTATCCGGGAGTGCGCCCGAGGTCAGACGCGAAATCTGATCGGGTCCTTCTTTCGGGTCCTGCTTCGCATAGGTATAGGTCCAAGTCCGCGTTTCGGCTGGATCGGACAGCGAGACGCCGGCGGTGAGCAGGCGATTCGGGTCCGGCGGCTCGCCCGGATGCGGAGGTGCGCCATAGGTTAGCGTGATCGCGCGGTTGTCACTGGAGGTGATCGAGGTCGGATGCCCGTTGCCGTTGTAGGTGTAGCGCACCCCGTTGCCGTACCGATCGGTGACTTCGCTCGCGAGCAGGTAGACCGCCTTGCGTGGGTTGCCATTCTTTCCGATGCGCACGGTCGGAAAGTCGCGTTCGATATAGACGTCGAAGCGATACGACACGCCTTCGCGCGTCGTCATGACGAAGCCTTCGTCTTGCGGCTTCGACAAGGTGATGCAGCGGAACGCGTCGAAATCGCTCGTCGTCCAGGTCGGCGAACGTCCGTCGCTGGGATACTGCAGGGGCGGATGCTCGGGATTGAGCAGTAGCAATTCCTTCTCGCCCTTGCCGGGAATGCTGACCTTGTTGCCGGACCAGATATCGGTGACGTCGAACCCCTCGAGAACTTGCGGTAGCCAATACTCGCTGCAGCGCGGCTGCTGGGTCGTTGCACCCAGCGGAAGGTTCCAGAGATAGGTCGAATCGAACGTCCCGTAGATATGCGGCACTTCGATATCCCAGTTGCCCATGCCGCCGTAGGGATTGCCGGGACCGCCGCGGACATCGAACAGCTGACTGTCGACGAGCGATGAGATCGTGTAGCGCCGGCTCAGCTGCACCGGCAGCGCATTGTTCCCCGGTATGTCGATGTCGACGTGACGGAATGCGGTCTGGCCCGTGTACAACGAAACCTGATCGCCGAACAAGTCCGAACCCAGCGCCGACAGCTGTTCGGATGCGCGCAGGCGCTTGTCGTACTCGACGTAGAGCGGTACGTCGGCCGTAATGGCACCGGGTGCCAATACGCTCGGGATCGAGACGCCGGGGTAGGTCGGTGGCTCGCTGGCCTGAGCCGTCGCCGCGACGGCGAAGAAAATGCCAACGAAAGACAGGGTGCGACTCGGAGGAACCATGACAAAGTCCTTCGGTGGATGCCGGTAGCGATCACCAACGTTCCACCGTATCGGGAAACGCGTAGCGACGCCAAAGCCGAGGCGAGACACGGAATCCTGCGCTTGACGCAGGACGCCAGTTGATCGGAATCGAGTCCGACGCGTGAAAATTGCTCGTTAAGTCACGGCACGAATCTGCCGTAGTGCAGGTGCTCATTTCACCGGATCGGCGAGTAGCGTACTGAGCGTTTAGCTCTCCGATGCGCTATGCCCAAAAGCATCTGCTTCCAGCGCGGGCCACCTCTCGCCGCAATGCTGAGAACGGCTACACGACTGTATGTAGTGGAGTTGCCGCAACAATAGGCAGCCGGCGTATCACCGCCTGCGACGCAACCAGAGAAGTCATTTCAACGCGTGTAAGACTGATTCGACCGCAGAGCCGGACGTCGATCGAACAAGTTCGGCTTGACGCTACTTCGCCACTGCCTCGCGGGACCGCGTCAGCTTGGCGTGCTGAGCCTTTGCGACGATGAGCAATGAGCGAGTGCTGCCATCGGTTTGTTCAATGTCGATGACGCCGTTGACCGGTCGAGGCGTCTGGCAGTCAACCGACGCCTGACGGTTGCCGCGCTATCGGCAGTATCGGCTGTTCGGGCTGATCGGCGCGCAGCGCAAACCCGACGGGAACGCATTGCTCGCATTCAACGGATCGCCGGGTGCGGCGCTACATTCGTCGTTATACCCGTGATGGTTGTCGTGGCACTTTGGCGCTTGCTACAGAGTGGACGGCGGCGGTACGACGAACCCTTCATTTTGCCGCATCGCAGCGTGAAGTGGTTCGTACACCTGTATACGCTGAAGCAAGCGCAACAAAACCGGTTGCAAACTGACCGGATGCCGTCGCCGTACAGGGGAAAGCCAGTTATCGAGCAGCACTGACACGACGGGCGTGTGGCGCGCCTGAAGCTCGTGCGGAGTTCTGTCGCCTGCGACAGCGCCGCGCCTGCGCGCCGAACGTTCCGGATGCGGTGCCGTCAACGCGGTCGCCAGCCAGGGGAAGTCCGATGAAGCGCAGCGGGAAATGGGCAGTCGCGGGTGGCGCGGCGACGGTGTTGGCTCTCGCCGTGGGGTGTTCGCTGCAACCGGTGACGCCGCAGCCGGCCCCGACTATCGATCCGCCCGTGACGAACTGCAACGTGACGCCGCCGACCACGGCGATCACGCCGGCGCTGCTCACGAGCGGCCTGCCCTGCGACGCGACGATCGTGCCGCCGATCACGCTGGCGAATCTGCAGCACGGCTTCGACTACTACTCGTGGCTCACCTTCCTGTCGATCAATGCACCGGCCGTTGGCGGCACGATCGGCCCCGACGTGCCGGCGCAATGGGAGCGCTGGAAGGAACTGTCCGAGGTCATGAAGGCCGGCGGCGCAAAGCCCGGTCCCTGGGATGCACCGCGAACGATCCCGCCCGCCTGCCGCAACCTCGGCGCCGCCAGTGGCACACGCGTGCTCAGCATGGTGGGCAAGACGCCGGACGTACTGTCGGCCACGGTCCAGCCCTTCGACACCGGCCCGCTGATCGACCAGCACGGCCGCTACGTGCGCTACGAGATCCTCGTCAACCGGCCGATGTTCGAATACATCGTGCAGAACGATCTCTACAGCAAGCAGGGCCAGAGCGCGTTCACGGCGACGGTCGATTTTCCTTCCGGCACCGTGACCGGCGGCAGCAACGGCACCGTCGGCGCGATCATGGTCAAGGCCTCGTGGATGGTGCTCGACGCCAGCGATGACGCGAAGGCGTTCCATACCACGCAGGCGCTGGTCTACACGCCGCCGCAGGACAACCCGCGCATCGAGGAATCCTGCACGACCGCGACACTCGGCCTGGTCGGCCTGCATGTCGCGCACAAGACCACGGGCTCGCCGCAATGGATCTGGTCCACGTTCGAGCAGGCGGCGAACGCGCCGCAGCAGGCCGACGTGGATGCCGGGAAGCTCAAGCCGCACTACAACTTCTACCGCGCCGGCTGCACCAACTGCGCCGTCAACGAGCCACCGCCGCGGCCGTGGAACCCGAATATCCAGCCGTTCCCGAACGGCTTCACGAGTCAGGTCACGCGCGTGATTCCGATCAGCGCCGAAGTGCTGCAGATGAGCAGCGCCTTCACCGGACTGCTGCAGGGCACGGTCTGGCAGAACTACACGCTGGTCAGCACGCAGTGGCCGACCGACCCGACCAGCAAGACCGATCCCAACGGCGTGCCGGCACCGGCGTATCTCGCCAACAGCACGCTCGAAACCTATATCCAGGGCACCGTGCCGCAGGCCTCGTCGAGCTGCATGAACTGCCACGGCAACGCGGCGGCGACGACCGGCCGCACCTCGGACTTCACCTTTATCCTCGAACGCGCGCAGTAACCGCGCATTTCCATCGACCTATCAGGCAAGCCCATGGCCAGCGATCCGATGACCAGCTTCGTCAACCTGTCGGCGCTGCTGACAGGCATCAATGCCGCCAACCTCGCGCCGCCGCTGTCGCCGTCGACCGTGCCGCAGCAGTATTTCGACACGGCGCAGAAGTACGGCGGCGCGACGTTCACGCAGTTGCTTTCGATCTACGACAACGCGGTCGCGCAGGGCATGAGCAGCACACAGATCGCCGCGCAGGTGTTCCAGGACAACGGTCCCGACGTCTGCTATCTCGCGCGCAGCATCATGCTCGCGTGGTATCTCGGCAGCTGGTATGACCCGAAGGTGCTGCAGGCCTACAACAGTCCGAAGCCGCCGCCGGGACCACCGCCATCGTTCGTCATCTCGATGGACACGTATACGCAGGGCTGGGCCTGGAATGTGGCGCAGGCGCACCCGATGGGCTACAGCAACTACACCTTCGGTTACTGGGCGAAGAATCCGCCGTCGCTGGCGGACTTCACGGGAGCCACGTCATGAGCAACCCGCAGACCGATTACGACGTCGTCATCGTCGGTGCCGGCGCATCCGGCTCGATCCTGGCCAAGCAACTCGGCCTCGCCGGCAAGAAGGTGCTGCTGCTCGAAGCCGGTGCCGGCACGCCGCCGAACATCAACGCCTTCATGCAGCGCTTCTACACCTCGGTCGCGAAGACGCCGGAATCGCCGTATACGCCGGACCTGTTCACGCCGCCCGGCAGCGGCAACCTGACCGATCCGTCGACACTCGCGGCCGGCCGGCCCACCGTGCTGACCCTGCGCGCCGACAACTGGCAGGACCCGCACCAGGCCTACCTGATCCAGCAGGGTCCGCAAGCGTTCGCGAGCACCTACGAACGCGTCGCCGGCGGCACCATGCGGCATTGGCTCGGCACGAGCCTGCGTTTCCTGCCGAACGACTTCCAGATGGAAACCGTCTACCAGCAGGAAGTGAACTGGCCGATCAGCTACGCCGAACTCGATCCCTGGTATTGCAAGGCTGAAGCCGAGATCGGCGTGTCGGCGAACGTGACGGAACAGTCCTTCCTCGGCATTACCTTCCCGCCGGGCTACAGCTATCCGATGCAGGCGATCCCGCACACCCTCGTCGACGATGCGGTCGATACCGCGACCCAGGGTATGACCTGGGAAAACCTGCCGGTCAACGTGACCGGCACGCCGGCCGGACGCAACTCGCAGCCGTACCAGAACCGCCGCGTCTGCGCGGGCAACACCAACTGCATTCCGATCTGTCCCATACAGGCGAAGTACGACCCGAGCGTCAGCCTCAACAGCGCGCTCGACACCGGCAACGTGACCGTATGGCCACAAACCGTCGCCAGTCACGTCACCGTCGGCGAGGACAAGCAGGTCAGCGGCATCGACTACATCCAGTACCAGCAGGTCACCGGACCGGCAACGGCGAGCGGCACGGTCACGGCGAAGATCTACGTGATCGCCGCGCACGCGATAGAAACGCCGCGCCTGCTGCTGATGTCGAAGAACGGCGGCCGCTATCCGAACGGCATCGCCAATACCAGCGGCTGCGTCGGCCAGAACCTCATGGACCATCCGCTGTACCTGGCCTGGGCGCTGGCACCGCAGCCGATCTATCCCTTCCGCGGACCGCTCGCCACCGCGGGCATCGAAAGCCTGCGCGATGGCGCTTTCCGTTCCGAGCGCGCCGCGTTCCGCATCGAGATCGGCAACGAAGGCTGGAACTTCGCGGTCGGCGATCCCGACACGACGACGATGGATTTCATCAACGGCATGAACGTCAGCCAGCTCAACCCGCCCGCTGCCGGCCAGTCCGCGCCGAGCGCGCTCTGGGGCAGCGCGCTGGTGAATGCGTTGAACAATGGCCTGTCGCGCCAGTTCCGCCTGGGCTTCCTGGTGGAACAATCGCCCGAAGCGACGAACTACGTCAGCCTGTCGGACGAACTCGATCCGCTGGGCCTGCCGCGGCCCGAGATCCACTACGACCTGTCCGACTAC
The DNA here is from genome assembly GCA_038207515.1 of Lysobacterales bacterium. Classification (GTDB taxonomy): domain Bacteria; phylum Pseudomonadota; class Gammaproteobacteria; order Xanthomonadales; family Rhodanobacteraceae; genus Tahibacter. Next base: position 133,796 of record JBBQZR010000002.1, read on the forward strand.
ACGAAGAAAGGCTTTGTCGCGGCCAAGCAGGTGGCCGACGCGATCTTCGCGAAGATGGGCGCGACGCAGTACACGACCGCACCGGCGCCGGGCGATCCGACCTCGTTCGACTATCCGGTCGACGGCCAGCCGACGCGCTTCAAGTATTTCGGTGCCGGCCATATCGTCGGCACCTATCGCATGGGCAGCGATCCGTGCACATCGGTCGTCGATGCGAACCAGCGCAGCTGGGACCACAGCAATCTCTACCTGGTCGGCAGCGGCACGTTCCCGACCGTGACGACGGCGAACCCTACGCTGACGATCGCCGCGTTCAGCCTGAAGACGGCGGACGCGATCCTTCAGCAACTGGGCTGAGCGAGCGCGAACCGGTTGCACGGTCGAGCCGGTCGCTCACGTCGGCTCGGCAGGCGGCAGCGCGAGCGGCGGCGACGGTTCGGCATCCGGCACCGGCGGGCGGGGCTTTCGCTTCGCGCGCCGCGGCTTGGGTGCAATCGCGTCGAGTACCGCCTGCAAGAGCCGGCGCTGGACCGGATCGAGCTTGCGCAGCCGCGTGATCCATTCGACCTCGTCCGGCGCAAAAGCCGGGACATAAGGCGTGTTCTCGTCCGTGACGCCTTTCCCAAGCGGCGACTTGTTGTTCATGCTGCGCCGGCCGGTGCACACGTATTGCGCGTCGTAACCGTATTCGGCCAGCGCCGACAGCCCGGAGATGGACGTCGGGTCTTTTTCCTCCCAGCGCAGTATCGTGCGTTTGTTCGTGCGCGCGATTTCCGCTGCCCGCTTCACGTCCAAATCCAGACGAAGCCGTTCTTCCTGCAATCGGGGATAACAGTCCATGTTCGCGTTGCTCCTCGCTGAAAGCCGCGACATCCGCGTCGCGTCGCCGCGCGTCGTTGCGCTGCGCAGTAGTTTCACCTGCTGCAACGAATTTTCGCAACGAAAAAGTACTGGCGTGACGAATGAACCGGGGGCCAGGTATCCATGCGCTACCGCACTGAAACGGCTCCGCACACCATCGCAATCGAGATGAAACTTCCGTCCGCGGCGGGAATGTGACCGCGCGCCGATCGCACGGCACGACGAACCTGGCAAGCGCTGGTAGAGGCGGTGCGCTGGTGAAACCGGTCGTGTTTCGCGTACAGGACCCGCAACGGAGCACACGCATGCGGCGACATCGAGGACCGCTTTCCGATTCGTCGCGACGCTCCAGCCGACGCGCTGCTAAGCGCCGCGACGCGTCCGCGATTTCGATTTGACCGGCGAGGTGGACGGCGCCGGCTCCGCAATCCGCGCCGATCGGGTTTTCTTGGCGCCTGCGCGCGATTCACGCATGACCGCGGGTATCTTCAGCGCCAGCACATTGAGCATGGCCCGCGCCTGCTCGCGCTGTCCCGGCGTCAACGCGCGATAGTTGCGCAACAAGTCCACTTCGTCGCGGGAGTAACCGGGAGCGACTTCGTAGTCGACGCCTTTCTCGCGCACTTCGTTGATGTTCTTGCTGCGCACGCCGCTCGCGACGTATTGCACGTCGTAGCCGATCGCCAGCAGCGGAATCATCGCGTCGAGGGGGATCGCCACCTGCGATTCCCAACGCCGCACGGTCTTTACATGCACGTTCGCCGTATCGGCGACTTCCTGCTGGGTCAGGCCCAGCCGTGCGCGCTCTTCCCGCAGTCGTCCGAAAAAATCCATGTATGCACCACTTGACTGTGGACCATTGCTGACCCAGAATTTTTACTGAAGGACAATTTTGTCCCGCAGCGCTTTTTCCTTTTCGCCATGTCGCAGCGTCGCGCCGAAGCCGTTTCATTCCAGTCCTCACGCCGACGCTTGCCGGCATGCGGACTGCTGCCCGTTGTCCACCGGCGCTGTCGCGCCGGGCGGACATACGTGTTCGCGTGACGGCGAAACAAACACGAACGCATCAGTTTTCAGGACAACAACAAAACTCAGGCTCGTGCATTTCACCTACTGCAATCGCTTTGCGCAATAGGAAATTTTCGCGACAACGATTGGGAAATCCACCAAAACGGAATTTGTACCGTCACGATTCGCTCGCGAATCCACCGTTCGCGGCATTACCAAACGCAACCGTATGGTTCGAACGTGCGCTGCCGTCGCACCGGGCAGTTCAGGGCAGTGCGGACGCGGACGCCCCGTCGGCCGCTTGCGAAGCCCGCCATGAATTCACACGGCCCCTCAACGGACTTAGGGGTCTTCAACGCAGCGCCGCGTATGCCCACCGACACGGCGCCCCCATACGGACGAGGGGTATGCACCGTCATGACTGACGAGAAGTACGCCAACGCCGCCCAGCAACGGGCGCTGCGCACCTTGCTGATGCTTGCCGAACACGACCTGGACGGTCTGGCTCCCGGCGAAATCGCGCGCAGTCTCAACACCCTGCCCAGCAACACGACGCGCGACCTGGCCAACCTGCGCCTGGCCGGATTGGCCGAAGCGCTGGCCAACGGACGCTGGCGAATTTCGCCACGGCTCGCGGAACTCGCGATCACGCTGCAGCGCAATCTCGAAAGCGCACGGCTGCGCCTCGAGGAAACGCGCCGGCGCTACGCGCGCTAGCGGCTCGCCGCTCGGCCGGCGCGCGAGGGAAGTCGCGCATCGGCGACGTGACGCGCGGGCGCCGCACGATGGAAACGACGCGGCACGGATGCCGCTCTTGTGGAGAAACGTATGGATACAACGACACTGACGCTTGCCGCCCTCACGCTGCTCCACGCGCTGGTCGCGCGGCTGGCCCTGCGCGCCATGGCCCCGCCGACCGTGCCGCGACGGCGCGGCCGGCGCCGGATCGCCTCAGGCGCCCATGCCCGCTGGCGGCAATTGCGCTAGGCTCTGTGGAGACCTGCACGCACGGGAACACATCCCGTGTCGGAACACGTGCATAGTGATAGCGGCCGGCCGGTGCGCGCCACGCACCGCCGGCCTGCCGGCCCGGCGCACGCGGACACGTGATCACGTTCCGGCGGCGCGGGCCTTCCTGACGACACCGCGCCACCGGCGCGGCTGGAGTATGTGCATGCCGAAGATCGTGCTGGCTTCCGCGCTTGCCCGCTGGCTACCGGCCACTGCCGATCGCGATGCCGGCTTCCGCGTCGACGGACAGACCCTGCACGAGGCGCTCGACGCCGCATTCCGGCACTGTCCCTTACTGCGCGGTTACGTGGTCGACGAACACGGCGCCCTGCGCCATCACGTCGCCGTGTTCATCGACGGACAGGCACTGCGCGACAAGACCGACCTGCGCGCAACCGTCGTCGCGGCGGATGCCGAGATCTACCTGTTGCAAGCCCTCTCGGGAGGTTGAGCCATGCACCGACGATTGCTGCTGTCGACCCGCAAGGGCCTGTTCGTCCTGTGCGAGAACGGTGCGGACTGGCGCATCGAAAGCCATTCGTTCGTCGGCGACCACGTCAGTCTCGCGCTGGCCGACCCGCGCGACGGCTGCTGGTACGCGGCGCTGAATCTCGGTCATTTCGGCGTCAAGCTGCAGCGGTCCAACGATCGCGGCGCGAGCTGGCAGGAAATCGCCGTGCCTGCTTATCCCGCTGGGGAAATGCTGGCGACGGGCGACGGCAAGCCGGCCGTCGCGGCGACGCTGAAACTGCTGTGGTCGCTCGAGACCGGCGGCGCGGACGAGCCCGGGCGACTCTGGGCCGGCACGATTCCCGGCGGGCTGTTCCGCTCCGACGACAGCGGTGCGTCGTGGCAGCTCGTCGAATCCTTGTGGAATATTCCCAATCGCGCACAGTGGTTCGGCGGCGGCTACGACCAGCCCGGCATCCATTCGATCTGCGTCGACCCGCGCGATGCGCGCGTGCTGCGCATCGCGGTGTCCTGCGGCGGCGTCTGGCAGAGCACCGACGCGGGCGCGAGCTGGAGCCTGGCCGCGAGCGGCATGTATGCGGCCTACATGCCGCCGGAACTGCGCGACGATCCGAATATCCAGGATCCGCACCGCATGGTGCAATGCGCGGCCGACCCCGACACGCTGTGGGTACAGCACCACAACGGCGTGTTCGTCAGCCGTGACGGCGCGCGCAGCTGGCGCGACGTGCCCGACGTGCCGCCGTCGGTATTCGGTTTCGCCGTCGCGGTGCATCCGCAGGATCCGGACACCGCCTGGTTCGTGCCCGCGGTCAAGGACGAATGCCGCATCCCGGTCGACGCACAGTTCGTGGTCGCGCGGACGCGCGACGGCGGCCGCCGCTTCGACACACTGCGCGACGGTCTGCCGCCGCAGCCCGCGTATGACCTCGTCTATCGGCACGGCCTGGCGGTGAACCACGACGGCTCGCTGCTCGCAATGGCCTCGACGACCGGTGGGGTGTGGCTCAGCGACGATCAGGGCGACCACTGGCGCACGCTGTCGCTGAATCTGCCGCCGGTCTATGCCGTGACCTTCGCCTGAAATTCGCGGTGATGCTTCAACGCGGCGCGCTGAGCCGGGCGCCGTCGGCGAAGACCACTTCGGCCGGCTCCCACTCCACGACCAGCTCCTGCGCCGGCAGCGCGGCGAATTCGCGTTCACGCGGATCGGCCATGCGCATGGCATTGCCGCAACGCACCTCGATACCGGAAAACGCTTCGAGCGTGGACGTTTCGTCGAACCAGCACTCGCTGCGCTTCTCGCCCGCCGCGTCGTTGACTGTGACCAGGCCCTTGACCGCGGTGATGTCGCGGCCGGCGCCGTTGACGAGACGATAGGTGACGACAAGCACGCGCTCGGGACGGGTAGTCGGCTGGTCCGGCTGGCCCAGGGCCTGCGCGACGGTCAGCAGCTCGCGCTTGAGCAGACGCACGCCGACCGCGTCGCGCAACGGTTCCAATACCTGCTCCCGTGCGGCGCGGCGCGGCGCCGCCTCCGCATCGCGCACGCCCTGTTCGCGCAGGAAACGCCGCTGCAGCGCGATCGCCTCGCCGAACGTGCGCGCGGTGAACGGCGCGTCCGGATCAGCGAGCGACGGCGGCAGCACATCGCCGTTGCTGCGCTTGAGATAGCCCAGCACGAGGTCGCGCTCCTCGTCGCCGAGCCGGTCCAGCTGCGGCTGGATCTCCGACAGGTCGGACACATCCATCGGCAGCAAGGTGCCGTACGGTTTGCGCACCGCGCCGTAGACGCCGAGCGCGACCAGCAGTCCCGCCACGATCAGCAGGCGCGTCGACGTTTCCATGTGGATTCCTCTGTATGGTTACCTCGAAAAGCCGTCGTTCCGACGGTTTTTCGAGTCGACTAGTCCGGCGCAGGTCCGGACTCGTCTCCGCCGATCGAGCGCTTACGCGCTCGATCGCGAGCGGCACGTGACCGTGCCGCGGGCACCTCGAATCTTTTCGAGGTGCCCATATCGCGTTGTGGTCAGCGCCGTGCGCGCAGCAGCAGCGCGATCGCGCCGGCGACCAGGCCCCAGAATGCCGACTTGATGCCGAACAGCGTAATCCCCGAGGCGGTGACGAGGAAGGTCAGCAAGGCCGCTTCGCGTTCGTGCGCGTCGGACAGCGCCGCGGCCAGGCCGTTGCCGATCGTGCCGAGCAGGGCCAGTCCGGCAATCACGACGATCAACTCACGCGGGAAGGCCGCGAACACGGCCGCGACGGTCGCGCCGAATACGCCGACGATGCAATAGAAAACGCCGGCCGAGACGGCGGCGACATAGCGCCGCGCCGGATCCTCGTGCGCCTCGCGGCCCATGCAGATCGCCGCCGTGATCGCGGCGAGATTCAGGGCGAATGCGCCGAACGGCGCGAGCACGAGATTGACCGCGCCGGTCCAGCCGATCACCGGCGAGATCGGCACCTCGTAGCCCGACGCGCGGATGACCGCGACGCCCGGTACGTTCTGCGAGGCCATGGTCACGAGGAACAGCGGCAGCGCGACGCTGACCAGCGCGTTCAGCGTGAAGACCGGCGTGACCCAGACCGGCTGCGCGAACTGCAACGGCACCGCGCTCAGATCGAGCAGGCCGCGCGCCGTCGCGATCGCAATGCCGAGCAGCAGGGTCGCGACCACGGCGTAGCGCGGCTGCCAGCGCCGCATCAGCAGGTAGGCCGCGATCATCGCGACGGCGAGGCCGAACTGACTTTCGAGCGCGACGAAGGCATCGAGGCCGAAGCGCAGCAGCACGCCGGCGAGCATGCCCGAGGCGATGGACACCGGAATGCGGTTGATCAGTCGCTCGAACACGCCGGAAAAACCCACCAGCGCGATCAGCAGCGCCGAGACGACGAAAGCGCCCGTGGCCTGCGCCATGTCCAAGCCCGCCGCGCCGGCGGTCAGCATCGCGGCACCCGGCGTGGACCAGGCCGTAACCACCGGCACGCGGTAGCGCAGCGACAGCACGATGCAGGTCAGTCCCATGCCCAGGCCCAGCGCCCACATCCACGACGCCAGCTGCGCCGGCGTGGCACCGGCCGCCTGCGCGGCCTGGAACACGATCGCAGCCGAACTCGTGAAGCCGACCAGCACCGTGACGAAGCCGGCGACGATCGCCGGCAGCGACAGGTCGGCAAGCAGCGAGCGCGCCGGCGGCGCGACAGGCAATTCGGAGTCGGACATGGGCAGCCAGGGTGCGAAGCAGAACCGCCAGCGTAGGCCCGGGCGCGCGAGCTGGGAAGATCCATTCACGCTCGCGCTGGCCGCGATCCGGCTCCGCGCGCCGCCGGCGGGCGCGTCAATACAAAGGTCTTGACCTAAGTTTAGGCGGCGCCGATAGTAAGGCATATGCCTAACCAATCGATGCAGCTGAACCAGGTATTCCAGGCACTCGCCGATCCGACGCGGCGTGCCGTGCTCGAACGCCTCAGCGGTGGGCCGGCCACGACCAGCGAGCTCGCCCAGCCGTTCAAGATGGCCCTGCCCTCGTTCTCCCAGCACCTGGCCATGCTCGAGCACTGCGGCCTCGTGCAGTCGCGCAAGCAGGGCCGCGCGCGCACGTATCGCCTGGTGCCGCGCCAGCTCAAGGCCGCCGAAACCTGGATGACGCGCCAGCGCGCGCTCTGGGAAAAACGCCTCGATCAACTCGACGCCTACCTCACCGACCACAAGGAGTAGCCGCATGACCTCGACCGACTCGCCGTTCGATCCCCGTTTCGATCTCGTGCTGGACCGCGAGATCGACGTTCCGCGCGAGCGCGTGTGGGCGGCCTGGACCGAACCCGAACGCATCAAGCAATGGTTCACGCCGGCGCCGTGGCAAACCGTCGCCTGCGAGATCGACCTGCGTCCGGGCGGCGCGTTCCGCACGGTGATGCGTTCACCCGAAGGCGAGGATCAGCCGCCGACCGTCGGCTGCTACCTCGAGATCGTCGAGAACGAGAAGCTGGTCTGGACCACGATACTCGAACCCGGCTTCCGGCCCGCGCGACCCGGCGCGCCGGGCGCCTGCCACGGCCTGGCGTTCACCGCGGTGATCACGCTGCACACGCACGGCAACGGCACGCGCTATCGCGTCGTCGCGATGCATCCCGACGAGGAAAGCAGCCGGCGCCACGACGAACTGGGATTCCAGGACGGCTGGGGGACGGCGCTCGATCAGCTCGTCGCGCTGTACCGGAACTGACCGGCCAGTCCGACGCCTTACGTGACCGCGTTCAACTACGACTCAAGGCTATACGGCCTACACGAATCAGCCTTACCTCAAGGTGTTTCCACCGTTCACGGACCGCGTGCTGTTTCCGAAGCAGCCCTATCTCGGCCTGCCCGACGTCGACGAGTCCGGGATGGCCGCGCGCCTCAGCGCCGCGCCTGCGGCGGGCTTCCCGATGCTGATCCACCAGAACGGCGACGCGGCCGCGGCCGGCGCGGCCGCCCTCGCGCCGCGCTCGGCCGGCGGCGCGCAATGCGACCTGGCCCGAATTCCGCAAGACCGCGATGGGCACCGCGAAGCCGATGCAGCACCCGTGAGAGCGCTTACCCTTCGACGCGAGGACCGGAGGGGGAGATTGCGGTCGACACACTGGCCGGGCAGTGCTCGTGCGGGCTCCGCGGGTGCGGAAAGATGTCAGGCAACAGCTCCTGATACACCGCAAGTGTGCGGGCGATCACCGAGCGCTCGTCGTATTCAGTAAAGGCGCGCTCCCGTGCAGCGAGGCCAAGGCGACGCCCCAGCGACCGGTCGTCGTCGAGGCGCGCGATGGCCTCCGCCAAGGACTGCGCATCGCGCGCGGGAATCAGCAGACCGTTGACCTCGTGGCACACCACATCGCGGCAGCCGGGCACGTCGGTGGTGATCAATGGCAAGGCACAGGCGGCGGCTTCGATCAGGGACTTGGGGCAGCCCTCGCGATAGCTCGGCAGCACCACGACGTCGGTACGGGCCAACAGACCTGGCATGTCCTCGACATGGCCGAGCCACTCGATCGACCCATCAGCCGCCCAGGCCTCCAGCGTGGTGCGCGGCACCGACGCTGGATTGCCTTCGTCCAGCATGCCGGCGAGCTGGAAACTGATGGTCCGGCCAGCCGCCGTGAGCTGACGCGCGGCTTCGACGTATTCAGCGATGCCTTTGTCCCAGAGCAGGCGCGCCGCCAGCAGCACGCGCAGGGTGCCGGCGTTTGCCGCATCGCTGCGTGGCATGAAACGCGACAGGTCCACACCTGATCCTGCAATCAAACGGATGCACCGCGCATCGACGAAGCGACCACGGGTGCATAGCGCCACGTCGTCCGCATTCTGCAGCACCAGACGCAGATGCGGCCCGCCGAGCGCGGCGCGCAGCAGGCCGCGCACCAGCGGGCGCAGCAGGCGCGCACGCAGATCGCTGCTGGCGAAGACATAACCCATGCCCGTCACCGCGCCTACGCGCGCCGGAACGCCGACCAGGCGAGCCACGATCGACGCGTACACCGCGCATTTGATCGTGAAGCCGTGCGTCAGGTCGGGCCGTTCCCTTCGCAGCAAGCGCCAAAGCCAGAGAATCGTACGCAGTTCGCGCAGCGGATCCAGGCTGCGCCGCCTCAGCGGCGCGACGATCCAGCGCAGCCCCTGCGCCTGCAGGCGTGAAACGTACGGACCGTCCGGCGAGACCAGCAGGACGTCGACGCCCCGGCGCCGCAACTCGAGCGCGAGGCCGAGGCGAAAATTATATAAATACCAATCGGTATTCGCGAACAGCAGGACTTTCATACGGCGTCGTTCGCGCCGGGCCGCGTCAACGTACGAATCAGTCGTGCCGGTACGCCGCCCACCAGTGAGTAGGGAGCGACATCGCGATTCACGATCGCACCGGCGGCGACTACAGCACCGCGGCCGACGGTCACGCCGGGCAGGATGACGACGTTGGCGCCGATCCACACTTCGTCCTCCACCACGATCGGTGCCGAGATGCGGCCGCGTCCCTTGCCCGGCACGTAGTCCAGGCCGTGGCCCATGGTCTCGAAGCTCACCCGCGGCCCGACCTGTACGCGGGCGCCTATGCTCACGCCGTCGTAGACGCAGGTGAAGGCCGTATCCACATTGAGAAAAGTACCTGTGCCGATGCGGATCTGCGGACAGGCGCCGTAGGGACGCACGCTCAGCGGTCCATGGATGGTGCAGGCCCCCTCCAGCCGCACGCCGGCCAGGCCGTACAGCAGATGGCGATAGCGATCGAGTATCCACAAGCGCGGCAGGTGATTGGCAAGGGTGAAGAAAACCAGCTCACGCAGAGCCCAGCGCCGCAGCGCAGAAGGCCGTCCCTCGTGCACGTCCCGGTACATCAGCGTCCTTCCTCGTCAAAGGCCTCGCAATAGTTGCGGAGCCGCCAGCCCTGCTCGGCAATGACCTGCGCCAGGGCGCCTTCCATCAGGCACTGCCACTCGGCATGCGACACGTCGCCGATGCGTGTTAGTCCATCCACGTCGCCCGGCGTGCGCGACAGGTGCACCATGAGCTCACAGGGAAACGCCTGAATGTCACTCAGCAGGGCCCCGTAATGACTGGCGTCCAGCCGGGAAGGCACTGCGCCCAGGTCGAACACGCTGGTGAAGGATTGGTTGCTCAGCAGGCGCCCTTGCCAGCGTCGGTGATTCAGCAACGTCATCCACGCCAGCAGACGGGTTCGCACTGCCCGCCCCAGGCGCGGGCGCGCGCCAATGTGGCGCGCTGTCCACGGCTGGCGCAGCGGCAGGGAACGCTCGACACAAGCGCGCGCGAGCACATCGAAGACCTGCGGAAAAGCATGCACATGCTGGTGACTGTCGACATGGCTAGGCACCAGGCCCAGACGGTCGAACGCCGCCAGCTGTGCATCCAGTTCGGCCGTCAGCTGCGCGCTGCGCACGCGCCCCAGCAAGAGACGGCGTGCCAGGACGCCACGCGCAGGAAACGTGCCGTCGGGCAGAAGCAGTCCTGGTATTTCCTGCGCATCGGCGCTGGGCCGGCCCAGCGTCAGATTGAAATGCAGGCCCACGCCCAGCCCCGGATGCCGCAGCGCCAATTGCGCCGCCGCTGCCGCCGCGCGACCGTTGACCATGAGCGTGGTGCTGGACAGGCTGCCTGCGCGATAAGCATCGAGGATGGCTGCGTTCACACCGTCGCATAGACCGAAATCATCGGCATTGACGATCAGCGTCTTCATCGCCGCTCCTTCCACCATTTGCGCAGGTAGAGCAAGGGCTCGACCAGCGCCGGCAACGGGTCGCGCGGGTCGTATACCGCCCAGGTTCTCGCCGTGCGGTTGTGGACCGCCGATACGTCGGGGGCCGGGAAGACAAACGCGTGTCCGTGGCGTCGGTAGAACCGGGCCGAAGCCAGATCCTTGAGTGCATAGCGCCAGACGACACCGTCGCGTTGTGGAGGATCCTGGATCGGCGCGGCATCGCGCAAATCACGCCAGGCAGCGTCAGTGATGCGCTTGCCAGCCGCATGGCTGAGCTGAAACCACAGCGTCGGACGCGGATTGATCTCGATGATCTTCAACTGCCCGTCGCGTGGGTCGCGCTTGAACTCGGCACCGAAGATGCCGTGCAGTCCGATCGCACGGACGAAGTTGGTCGTCAGCGCCGCAGTCTCAGCACAGGGTTCGCTGACTGCCAGGCTGGCCGATCCGAAGCCAGGCGGATACTGGCGCAGCTTGCGCGCGGTGAACGCCTGGAGGATCTCGCCCGTGCGGCTCGCATAGCCGCCAAACAGGGTGATCCGCGACTCGGCGCCGGGAATCACTTCCTGCACCAGCCAGCCGCCGACGTCCTCAGGCAGGAGCGACAGGCATTCATCCAGCTCCGCCAGCGTGCGCGCCAGCACCACCTTGTTGCCACGCAGGTAGGCTCGGGCACGATGGATGAGTGCCGGTTTGAGAATGCATGGAAACGCGATCTGCTCCGCCAGCTCCTGCAGCGCGGCCTTGTCGCGCACCTCCCACACGGCCGGCACAGGCATGCCGTGGCGCTGGCACAGCCGATGAAAGCGCCGCTTGTCCAGCAGCTCGCCGGCCATGCCGTTGTGGCAATCGGAGAAACGGAAATTCGCCGCAAGCGCGGACCCATGCCGGCTGACGAATTCGATGTAGCGGTCGTTGGCTGGCAGCAGCACCGGCGGCTCTGCCTGCCGGCTGGCCAGCTGCTCGAGGCACCGCAACAGTTCCTCGTCTGCGTCCACACGCCAGCACGCATGCAGCGTGCTCGAATGGGCGCCACAGGTGGGACCGGAATCCACGCCCAGGACACGCCGGCCAGCACCATGCAGCTCGCGGCAGGCGAAAAGGCCCGTCGGCGACAGGCCCAGTACGACGGCGTCGATGGGGCCGGGCATGCGGGCTAAAAATCCAGACGCTTGAGCGTGCGATAGATCAGCCCGCGTCCGTGGACGAAAGCGCCGCACACCATGAAAGTCAGCAGCAACGGCAGCGCCTGCATGCGCCAGCGGAACATCGCGCCCATGTTGGTGGCGGCCGAGCCATACACGACGAGCAGGCCGAAAGCGAATACCGCGAGCGGCAAGGAAGCCTGCCGCGCATGGTGCCAGCTGTACCTCAGACCCCGTGCCAGGCTGGGCAGCAGAAGCAGGAATATCAGGACCTCCGGCAGCGCCATCAGCTGGCGCAGGCTGCCAATCTGGGTCAGGTCGATGGAGACAAAGAAGAAATAGATCGCCGCGGCCAGGGCGCGAAACGTGGAACCCGCACTCTCGCCCCAGACGGCATCTTCCGGCGCGTCGAAGAAAGCGCCCGTTCCGTGGCTGATGTTGATGCGCGACTGGTTGATGTACTCCAGATCGAAGTAGTGCGACTGGCGGATGTAGTCAAGGCCAAACACGCCGAAGCCGGCGGCGTAGGTCGTCACGCCGATCAGCGCGACAACCCCGGTCATCGTTGCCAGCAACGGGATCGTGCGCCGTCCTTCCACCGGGATATAGGAAATCACGATCAGGAAAACGCTCACGAAGAACAGATATTCGCGCACGCCCAGGAGCATGAGCAGCGAGAACGCCATCGCGGCGAGGGTGCCGGCGCTGAAACGGCGGCGCAGGCGCACGACCGCGAGAACCAGCAGCGATACGCTGAATATCGAAAGCGGGTCCTTGAGCATGAGGCAGGACCAATAAATGAAAGAAGGGAAAAATGCGACCAGCAGCGCGGTGACCCGCGCGAGCTTTTCCACCCCGTACACCTCCAGCACGAGGCGGAACAACACCAGCGGCGTGAGCGCGCCGAGCAGGATGTTGACGAGCTGGATATACAGCGGGTCGGGCCCGAGCAGGTAGTACAGCAGCCCGGTGAACTGGAACCAGCCGTTGTCTATCCAGTTGGGCGCGTTGAAGAAGCCGCCACGCATTTCCTCGGCGATGGCCAGAGCTTCCTCGTGATAACGCAGGGAGTCGGGGCTGAGGCTCAGACTGCGGATGGCGTCGGTGACGCTGATCAGCAGGACGCCGACCAGGCGTACCGCGAAGGCACCCACGAACAGGCGCGCGAGGAAGCGACGCGCTGCCGCACTCGGGAGCGGAGAATCGCAACGCGCCATGGCCGCCGGGATGCGGGCCGCCGGCCGGGTCGTGCGGCGCCGGTCCATCGCCCAGAACGCGCCGAGCGCCAGAACCAGTACGACTGCGGCAACTTCCAGCGCGGTTTCGATCATGGCCGCCGCTCCTGGGCGAGCAGCATGCGATAGACGCCGTCATAGCGATCGACGCCCTCGCGCAGCGAAAACTGCGACAGCGCGACGGCGCGACAGCGCGCCGCGAGCCCGCCATCGCTCCACAGCGACTGCAGGTGGAGTAACGACGCCTCGATACTGCCGGTATCGAAGTCGCGCAGGAGAAATCCCACCCGGCCGTCCCCGAGCAGCGCATCCATGTCACCGATCCCGGCGTTGCCCACTACGGGAATACCCGATGCCAGGTATTCGCCGACTTTGGTGGGACAACTGGCCAGTTTGGAAAAGTGCGGACGGATGAAGGAAAGGGCTGCGTCGAAACGCGCGATCTCCGCCGGGACCTGTTCCGGCCGGCACGCAACGATCCCGATGCGGTCCTGCGGCACTCCGCGCCGTGCCGCCAGCGCCAGGATGGGCTCTGCGCTGCTGCGCGATACGAGCTGCAGGCGGCTACCGGGAGACCGGGCAAGCGCTGCAGCGAAATAGTCCACGATCTGTTCGGGCAGGTATTCGGCGCTGAGCGAACCGACATAGCCGAACACCCGCTGCGGGCCAGGCGCGCGCGTCCCCGCTACGAACCGGTCCGTGTCGACGCAGGTCGGGATCGTCGTCATGGGCGGCGGCGAACGACCGCGCCACACCGGGAATTCGCGCAACGCACGCGCGCCACGGTCGCTGAGGGAAATGATGGCGCCGCTGGCACGCAGCACGTGTCCCTCCAGCCGCTTGGCCAGGCGGTATACGGGGCCGCCTTCGCGCAAGCGGCCGCGGTAGACTTTTTCATCGACCCAGAAGCCGCGCAGATCGTTGACGAAGGGCAGTCCGGTCCGGCGTGCAAGGCGCCAGGCGATCAGCGCCGGAATGAAGCTGCGGGCATGTACCAGGCGCGTCGCCCGGGTGCGCAGCAGTCGCCGGGCGACGGCCACGCCGTTCAGCACATCCAGCAGCGAGGACAGCGCGCCCCAGCGACGATGGGCAGGCACGCCGTGCCAGGCGATGCCGAGTGCGGCAAGACGTGCGCGCGTTGCCGCAGCGTCCGCCGTTCCCGCGAGCGGGCGCTCGAACGTCAGCAGGGTGAAGCGATATCCGCGCTGCGACAGGCAATGCAGATAATTCAGCACCTGAGAGTGCACCAGTGGCTCGTCGATGCCGTTGTACGAGATGTAGAGCACATCAATGACGTCGGCCACGGGCGGCTACCTCGCGCAGGATTTCGACGAACCGCGGACCTTGCTGCTGCAGCGAAAAACGCGCCTCCACGGCGTGCCGCGCGGCGGTACCGACGCGTGCGCGCAGGCCGGGGTCTTGGATCAGCCGGTGCAGGACCTGATGCCACTCCTCCGGTTCCTGCACCAGGAATCCTGTTTCACCGTCGCGGATCAGCTCGCAGTTGAAACCGATGCGAGTGCAGACGGCCGGCAATCCCACCGCCATGTAGGTGCGCGCCTTGCCGCCGGATTTTCCGAGCGACCACTCCTCCAGCGGCAGGGGCATCAGGCCGATGTCGAAATCATGCAACTGCGCCAGTTCGGTATCGAGGTCCCACGGCACGTGTTCGACTGCGATCTGCGCATCGGCGAAGCGGCCGCCGCCGACGATCCGCAGCCGCAGCCCGTCGTGTTCGCGGCACAGCGCACGCAGCGGCTCGCGGATGAGGTCGAGATATTTCTCGGTGCTGGGCGAACCGAGCCAGCCGAGCACGACCGATGACCGGTCACGGAGCGTCGTGCGGGGCGTGTAGCGCTGCAGGTCCTCGGCCACGTGGAAGGTGCGCGCATCGGCGCAATGCTCACCCGCGCGCTCGCGCAGCCAGTCGTTGCCGGCCAGCACGCAATCGGCCAGGCCGAAAATTTCCAGAAGGCGATGCGGCCGCTTGAACGCGTCGGCCAGCGGGGTATGCGGGCTCGGCTTGAACAGGAACAGCGCGTCGTCGTAGTCGAAGATCAGCGGAATGCCGCGCCGGTGCAGCGCGCGTTCCAGCCACGGCGCGCCGAACGGCAGGCATTCGCGCTGCAGGAAAACGAGATCGTAGCCGCCGGCGCCGAGTACGGCGGCGAGGCGGCACGCGGTTGCCCAGGCGGTGTGCATGAACTTCAGGGGCGCGCCGCCTCTGCGGTTGATGGCGCGGTACATGCTCGTCGCCATGAAAGGCTGCACGCGGTAGCCGATCCCCGCCTCTGCCAGGAAGGGCAGATACTGGTAGACGCGATAGCGGCTGCTTGCGCCCTCGTACGGATACTTGGTGAGGAAGAGGACGTTCACCGTACCCGCGGCCGGTCGACGACTTCTTCGAACAGTTGCGCCAGCCGCCGCGTATTGACCGCCGGATCGTGGTGCATTCGCGCATAGTTCTGCGCGCGCGCGCCCATCTGTGCCCGTGTTTCCTCATCGGCCAACAGGTTGCGCAGATCGCGCTCCAGCCCAGGCAGGTCACCCGGCACGCTGCCCAGGCGCTCGCGCGCGATCGTTCCGCCCGGGTCGAAATACAGCGACAGGGTCGGCGTACCTTGCAGCCAGGCCTGGATGAAGTTGTTGCCGAATCCTTCCGGGTCGCAGGTGTGGACCAGGGTCGCGGCCGCGGCCAGCACGCCGTTGACCTCGGCCGGTGTCCTGGCGCCAAGGTAGTGAAAGTTGGCCGGCAAGTCCGCGGCGTGCGCGATCCACCGATAGCGGGGACTCACCACTTCCCCGATCATCAGGAAATCGACGTCCAGATCGACACAGCGCCGCGCCAGTTCGACGTAGGCGCCTGGGTTCTTGTAGTCCTTGATCTGCGCCACCCAGACGACATAGCGGCGCGGCCAATGGAACGGCAGCGGCGTCGCTTCCATCGAGTCCGGGATATGGCAGCGAAGCCGCACGGGCAGACGCTCGGTGTAGTCCGCGTTGAGCGAGACGGCTGCGGAAACCCAGCGGAATCCACTCCAGTTCCAGCGGCTCCTCAGGCACTGCCAGGCCACGGACGCCAGCCGCCGCGGCGTCCAGCGTGCGTGCTTGGCGTGATAACTGAAAGCCCTGACGTCCTGCAGGCTCGAGGCCGCGAAAACGAGCGGCACGCCGGCGCGCGCGGCCGTGCGCGCGGTAGTGCGCAGGCCTGCCTTGTTGTGCCGCAAATAGATGACATCGGGCCGCGCCCGGGCGATCAGCTCGGCAGTCTGGGCCGCATCGCCGGGCGTCCAGGTTTCGATGGCATAGGCTGCCGGCGGCGGCGTCCCGGAAGCACCACCAGCGGCGCCGTAGCACACGTCGTGACCGATTGCCGCAAGCTGCCGGGCCATCAGGTCGCACTGGATTTCGATGCCGCCGAGTGCACGGCTGAGGTGCTTGGCGAGGATCAGCACGCGCATTGCGGCCGCACCGACGCGATGACGAGGGCATGGCTGCGGTCGTCGGGACGGGCCACGGCGCGCACGGCGAGATTCCAACCTCGCGCCAGGCGATAGACGAGTTTCGCCAGGCGGTTCCGGTATGGCGAGGCGTTCACCTCCAGCACGTAGAAATGACCGTAGCCCCATTGGCCCAGCAGGTCGACGATGGCATCGCTGCCACCGGCACCGCCCGCGTGATGGGATTCGAACAGCACCAGCGGCTGGTGTCGCAGCAGCGTCTGCCGCAGGCCGGCCAGGGCCTGCATCTCGTGGCCTTCGATGTCGAGCTTTACCAGCAGTAGCGGCAACTGCGCCGGAATTGCACCGTCGAGCACATCGTCGCCGCGCTCCAGTTGCACGGGAAAGCTGCGGGTCGCCGTGGCCGCGAGCGTCTGCGTCACGCCGGAACGGCCGAGGTTGCCTTCGAGGTTGGCATGGAAGGTCATCAGCATCGACGTGTCGCTGAGTCCCAGCGCATACAACCGCACATTGTCCACCTGGTTCATCAGCATGTTCGCCTCGAACAGCTTGATGCAGACCGGGTTGGGCTCGAAGGCATATACCTGCGCGAACCGCCGCGACAGCCACAGGGAATGGTTGCCGATATTGGCGCCGACATCCAACGCAGCCCCGCTGCGAAAAGCGCCCGCGTCGGCGGCGAGGAAGTGATCGAAGATTGCCCGCAGCAGCACATCTTCGTACCAGCCATGGGCGATGACGTGATCACCGATGTCATCGCCGGGGAAGCAGGCGATGCGCGCAGCGCCCTGTCGCCTGCGTCGCTGCGCGAGCAGGCGGACCAGGGCGATGCGCACCAGACGCGAGAGATACGCGACTGGCTTGAGCTGAACGAGCACGCGCGTCATATCAGCCCCAGACGCCGCAGCGCGAGCAAGGCCAGGCGCAGCGGGAACCGTATCAGCTGCCTTGCCAGCGAGCGCCAGGCCGCGAACGAGAAAGGCCGACGCAGGGTGACGATCGCGGGCTTGGTCACATAACTCACGCAGGTGACGAGATCGGGGGCCGGCCCACGCTTGCGCAGCGTGAGTCCGTCGGCTGAATAGCTTTGTTCCTTGGTGATCCGGTTGCTCGCGTAGAACCCGCCGCTCCGGGCCAGGCGAGCCAGGAAGGTCCACTCGCGCTGGTAGCGGCCCCACGTCGAGAAGCGCACACCGGCCAGACGCCGCGTCGCAATCACGTGCATCACATCGGCGCCGAAAAGGCGGCGGATCTGCATGTCGTCGTACCAGTCGTAGACGCCGTCGGCAGCGGGCCACTGTTCGGATCCGGGCAGGTTGCTTCCCGTGAATCGGCAGCGGCTGACGAACCACCCTACCCTTTCGTGATTTTTCCACATGTCCGTAACATAGCAAAAGAAATCCGCAGTGACGGTGTCGTCGTCGTCGACGAACGCGACGAGGTCGACCGCCTGTGACTGTGCGATATCGAGCGCGATGTTGCGCGTGATGAGCGGACCGAGGTTGCGCGGGTTGCGCCGGAACGCCAGCCGCCCCGGCCGCGCGTCGATGTCAGCCTCGGTGATGGGCGGATCGGACGCGTCGTCGACGACGACATGAATCCAGTCGAGCGCCGTGTCCTGTTGCTCCAGCGCGCGATGCAGCCGCCGCAGGCTGTCGCGCCGATTGTGGCTGGCGGTCAGCACGCCAAGCCTTGGCGCGGTCATGGCTGCTTGCCTCGGGGGCGCAGCAACCTGGCGCAGGCCTGGGCCGCGAGTTCGCGAAAGCGCGAGTCGGTCCAGGCCAGTGCGAACCATATCGCCAGGACGGCTGCGCCCTGGGCGTAGCGCCACAGCGGGGCCGGCGCTTGCGACAAGGCGCCCGCCGCCAGGGCGACGGCGAGGATGCCGGCAGCCATGGTCCGCAACGAAGACCCCGCGAAGGTGAAAGAGAAACTGCGCCGGGCGCACAGGTATACCGCCGCCGCGCTGACGACCTGCGAGGCCAGATAGGCGCCGGCAACGCCCATGAGCGCGTAGCGCTGCAGCAGGATCCAGCTCAACGCGAGAAAGACGCTCGCCCACAGCAAATACGTCAGCGTGTACGCAAGCAAGCGGCGCCGCGCCAGGAACGCCATGCCCATGGCCTCGGCCAGGACCCGGAACAGATCGCCCGGCAGGATGAGGAGAAGCAGCGCCGCCGCGGGGCCGAACTCGGCACTGAACAGCAGGACCATCAGATCATCCCCTGTCGTCATCAGCGTGATGATCAGCGGCGGCAACAGGTAGAAGTACAGGCTGATCGCCTCGTTGATCCGGACCCGCAGGTCCTCGTCGCGACAGGCCACCAGGCTGGGAAAATAAAAGCTGCTCGCGGATGAATAAATAGCGCCAAAGTATACACTGGAAACTTTCCATGCCACGGAAAAAATTCCGTTGCCGCCAAGTCCACGCGCAGCAATGATCCAGCGCGACACGATGACGATGGTGAGCACGCTCACGGCCACCATGAAAAGGCCGTTGATGCCGTAGCCCGCGTTGGTGCCGACTTCGCGCCAGGAGAACATCGCAGCCCGAGGCAGGACGGCGGTACCGGGCAGTGCGCGCCGTACCGTGGCGATCTGCAACACCAGTTTCAGCACCTGCAATCCACTGAACGCCAGGGCCGCGCCGAGCAGGTTCAGGCGCAGCACCAGAATCACAAAAAGCACGAGACCCAGGATGTCTGAGACGACCTGGGCGGTAACGATGGGTCGGACCAGCTGACAGCCGCTCAGCAAACCTCGGTAGGTCTGCGCCATGATCGCGAACGGCACGCTGATCAGCGTGATCGCGACCAGGGAGGCATGCTGTCCGCCATCGGCGAACAGGGCATTGGAAATCGGCCGCGCCAGGGTCACGCTCACGATGGCGCCCAGGCTCGCGACCGCCGTGAGAAAGATGAGCGACGTGGACAATTGCCGCGCCAGCGCCTCGCTGTCGTCCCTGCTGCGCGCTTCGGCGATGCGACGCACGATGCCGTTATAGAAGCCCAGGCCAGCGAGGGAATAGAGCAGGTTCCAGGCATTGGTGAGCTGGTTCAGGACCCCCGTGCCGTCGGGCCCGAGCACGACCGCGCCGAGCTTGCCCTTGGCCACCTGCGTGAGCGTGCCGATGACGGAACCGGCGGAGAACAGCGCGATTGCCTTAGCGAAGCGTTTCACGGGGCGCCCCGCTGCGACGTCCAGTGATGGCAGATGCCGTCACAGCGCATCGGCGGACGCAATGATGTGGCCATGGAAGCGATCTTCCGGCTGATCCACCTGGACGACTTCCAGATTGTAGCCACGCGTCATGCGCCGCAGCAGTCGCGGCAGCCGGCCGGAACGGCGGTCCGCGTCGCTTTCCACGACATACGTATGCCGGTAGCCCAACCGCTGCAGCGTGCCGAGAATCGCTTCGCTGCCGTCAGGCCCTAGGGCGCCGCCGCTCTCGAACAGCACCAGCGGCTGGTCGTTTCGCAGGGTGTGCTCGAGTCCGCGCAAGGCCGCGTGTTCATGTCCCTCGACATCGAGCTTGATGAATCGGACCGGCGGCAGTCCGACCATCTGTGCCAGCGCGTCGTCGCCGCGCAGGAGCCGGATCGGGAAGGATTGTGTGGCGCCGGCCTTTGCTGATTGGCCAAGGCGGGAGCCGCCGAGGTTTCCCTGCAGATTGGCATGCAGCAGCGCCTGCCCGTCGTGGTCACTCAATGCATGCGCTACGAGCATGAGGTTCGGCAGCCTGTTCATCATGATGTTCGCCTCGAACAGCCGCACGCAGACGGGATTGGGCTCGAACGCGACGACCTGCTGGAAAAATCGTGAGAACCACATGCTGTGATTGCCGATATTGGCCCCGACATCGAGCGCCGTACCGGTGCGGAAGGACTTCAGTCGAGCGGCAAACGTCTTTTCGAAAAGGCAGCGCAGGGCCAGGTCGTCATACAGCCCGTTGGCGACGACGTGCCTGCCGATATAGTCGCGCGGAAAGCAGGCGATCTGCGCGGGAGTGCCAGGAGCCGCGACGCGTGCCAACCAGGTCGCGCAGGCGTTGCGCATGCGCCGGTGCAGGTAGGCGAGCAAGCCGAGCCTGAACCGGGAATGGATCACGCGGCGGCAACGGAGGCGCGCGCTGAACGGCTGTGCGGGGCCTGCGCCCGCCCGTCCGTCGCCGCCTCACCGGAGCCGGTGCGTGATGTGCTGGGCGACTCCGATGGCCCCAGCATCACGCCGAAGAGTGTCAGCGCCACCATTGCAACGAGCGGCACGCGCACCGGGTAGTCCACCCACCCATGGACCAGCAGCGCGAACAGCCCCAACGCACAGGCCCACTGCACCCCATCGCCGCCCCGGCGCCGTGCGTGGCGCCACAAGCCCGACGCGATCGCGCTCAACGCGGCAATGTATAGTCCGATACCCAAGGCCCCGAGTTCGAACAGCAGTTCCAGCACATCGTTGTGCGCGTGGTTGACGTACACCTTGTCCAAGGTGGCCAGAGTGTCGAAGCCGGGGAAGATGCTGCCGAAGGTTCCGGGCCCCGCGCCGAGCGGAAAAAAGTCCAGAGCCGCCGCCAGCGATCGCTGCAGAATGCCCAGGCGTCCGTCGACAATGTCCAGTTGGATTCCGCTGAACAGCGGGTATGGCGCGAAAAGCAATATCACCGCGAGGCTCAGGGTCGCCGCGCCGCCTGCCACGAACAGTCCTCGCGATGCGCGCCGCTGATGCAGCAGCCAGGCCCCGAAGAGGCAGCCCTCCATGAACAGCAGACCCGCTGCCGCGCGCGAGCGCGAAGCTAGCAGCGCTATCGACACCAGGAGCAGTCCCAGCGTCCCCACCATGCGCCAGCCGGTGTGCGCAGGACGTTTCCAACCCCAGTTGCCGCTACATGCCAGGACGGCCAGCAGGGGCAAACCCAGGAGCAGCAGGCTGGCGAAATGATTGCGGTTCGCGAAGCTGCCGCTGGCCCGGTATTGCCCGTCAGCACCGTAGAACACGAGCACGCCGTCTGCATCACCGGACAGCTGTGCCAGACCCCATAGCGATTGCAACAGTACGATGCCGAGGACGACACCGAGCAGGCGCAGCCGCTGCGGCGCTGTCAGGCGCAGCACTGCCAGGAACAGCGCCAAGGGAGGAATGAGCTTGAGCAAAGCCTGCCAGGTGTCATCCGCGGCAAGCGACACCGCGGTCCAGTGACCCGGCCCCAATTCACCAATAGCCGGCTGCAGGCGTATATCGCGGCCCGGCAAGTGCACTGCCCATTCCAGCGGCAGAGGCAGCAGGTAAGCCAGAGGCAGTGCAGCCAGGATCAGCGACACCGTAATCATCCACTGCGTTTGCGTATCTGCGCGACGGTGCCGGTGTGGCCATAGCGCCAGTACCAGCACCGGCAGGGCCAGCAGCGCCAGTGCACAGTCACGCCAGGAAAAGAAGGACAGGCCACCCATAAGCGCAGCCATCGCGAGCAGCAGCCAACAGACGATCTCCAGCGTCCTGATGCGCGTCGCGCCGCGTAAGGCTTCCTCGTTGACCGTGCTATATGCCGGCAGGACGGCCAACGCCGATCAGCGGCTGACGGGTTCGCGACCGTCGTCGTCGCGGTTGTGGTCCCATAGCCATAGCAAAGGGAGCAGGATGGCCGCCGTCACTGCGCCTCTCTGCCCGCCACTCATACCCGACGCCAGGGCTGCGCCGCCGTCGGGATCGCCGAGGGGTTGCCCGGACGAGCGCGACTGCGCGCCCACCTGATCGCAACCGGATGTCCGGCTTATCGTAAGCGTCGAATTTTCCGCGAGCCGCTGGCGGCATCCGTCGGCAAAGTCGATGAGGACGTCGGAGCGGTTCATGGTCATGAGACGGTCGCCAGACCTGAGCGGGGCGCCGACTACCGCAGGTCCGATCTGCGCGCGCTGGGCCAGCATCACCTCGCCGGTCACGGCAGCAACGGTTGCTACAGGGACATCCGGCGCTACCGGCTGGCCACTGGCCGTTGAACAGAACAATGCGAGCGCGAAAATGAGACTGATCTTCATACGGGCCTCCCGCGCCTTCGAGCGTACCAAAACGATACTTTTATCGAATGAATCGCAGTCTAGTCCCCCGCCCCAGACCGAAGCAAGGCGATGGCGAACCCTGCTATGACGCATTGCCAGGCCGGCGGAAAGTTATTGCGCTTCGATGCGGAAGTTGTCGAACCAGACTGCACCGCTGAATGCCTGCCCGGTCGCGCCGCGCGCGTCCGCGGCGAGTTGCAGGAGCTGGGCCGGACACTCGTCGTCAGGCACCTCCAGGTCCAGAGCAAAATCAGACCAGTCGCGCTCGCGCTCCCGGGCGACTGGCACGGCAGCGATCAGACGCGATGGTTTGGTCAGGCAGTAAACCCGCCATTCCAGACCTCCAGTGCTACGGAAGTCCTGCGAGCGGACCTGGCCGAGAACGCGGTACCCGCCGGGCGGAAGCAACAGGGTCTGCGCCACGCCGATCTCGACCACGCGTGCCCCGCCGAAGCGTAGTCGCAGGACGTTGCCATGGGCCACACCGCCGTGTTCCACCGCCACGACGACCCCGGGTGTGGAGCGCAGGGTCCAGTCGAAAGCGGTACCGCTCTGAGGCATCTCCAGAGCGCCGTTGTGCAGCATGCTGGTACTTGCCCGCAACGGCGGCATTACCGAGCGCCACAGCAGGTAGGCGCGTTCGAAATCACCGCCGTGCACCAGGCGGTTGACCAGGTCGCGGGCCTCGTTCTCATCCACGGGCGCGGCGCCGTGACGCAGCGTCATTACAATATCAACAAAGGGATAAAGGGACTTTTCTGGTCCTTTTCTGCCCACGTATTCCGCAAAGGAGCGGCGCCAGGGCGGTCGCCGCTCCAGCGTCCGGGCCAGCTCGGCGGCCCTCGCATCGGTTTGCAGCCACTGGGCGAGGATCGGAAACAGGTTTCGCGCCTGTCCGGGGGACACGCGCAACAGGGCATCGCAATGGTTCAGGGCCGTGGCGAAGTCGCCGCGGGCGATGGCGTCGTCGGCCAGCCACGCCAGCGCTTCCACGTCTGCGGGGCGAAGCTGCGCCGCAGCGCGCCAGCGCCGCCCGGTGAGCGCGGGATCGTCCGGATCCAGCCAGGCCAGAGCGCGGAACAGACGTCCATCCGCCGGCCGCTTCGCCAGTACGCCGCGCACCACCTCGCGTGCCTGCGCCCGCAGGTCATGTCTCTCATCCGCGGCCAGCCTCGCGAGCGCCAACGCGGCGGCGGCGTCACCCGAATCGAGCTTTGACGCCGAAGCCGCGTCGTTGACCCGGTACAGATCGGCCAGACCAACCGTGATCACTTTCCAGGCTATGCAGGCCGCCGCCGCCAGCAGCGCGAACTTCGTGACGGCTCCGCGGGCGTGAGTGACGGGCGCAGCCACTAGTCAACCACCGTGTGGTCCAGCCGGGTGATGCGCATGCCGTTTTCTTCACCCCTGAGCTGCAGCGTGATCTGGCCGCGGGTACGACGCTCGGGTCTGTTGGCGCTGGGGCCGACCCACGCTTCGTAGCGGCCATTGCCGGCGGCACGGTCACCATCGATCTCCCAGCGCAGCTCAGACAGGCTCAGCCACCGCAGCGGCCTGCGGTCGAAAAGGTGGCGATAGTCGCTGGCGAGCCCGGCGTAGTCACTGTCGTTGCTCCTTGCCTCTGCGCTGAACAGTGCAAGGAAACGTTCTACGTCATCGGATGCGTACAGGTGCTGGAAGCGCTCGACGAACTCGTGCAGATCGCCGCCGGACAAGCGGGCGCGTGCTTGCGTCGCCGGTGGCACTGGCGTTGCCTCGGGAACAGACGGATTCAATTCCTGCGCCGGCACCTGCACGCGAGCAGGTTCGCTGCCGGGTCGCGACGCCGCAACCGCCGGGCTGCCGTCGCGTCGCGTCGGCAGCGCGCTCACGGAAGCGACGGTTGTGGCCGGCCCAGGCTGGTGAGGTGCCGTGACCGCTGCCTGCGGCGTCGTGGTGCTCCGCGGGCGCCGTTCGGCGCCGACGGTTTCCGGCGGCGAAGGCGCAGATACCGAAAGCGCAGGCGGCGAAACCGCGCCAGACACGGCAATGCCTGGCGGCGAACCCGACGCTATGGCCGGCCTGGCCGGTAACGGCGTAGCCAGCGGTTCGGCGGGCTGCGGGGGATGCAACGCAGAGGCAGGCAAGTGGATCGGCAGAGGATCCGCGTCCATCGATGCTACCCAGGCCGCCAGGCACAACACCGCCGTGGCGATGAAGCCGGCACCGAACAGGATGATCGCCGGCAGGCGCCGCACGAGGCGGGCCGAGAGCAGCGGCGTCGGCGAGTACCCCGACCATTCGCGCAGCAGCGAGGTGGTGTCCACGATCCTGGCGGTCACATCGGCGTCCTGCGTCGCACGCCGGTCCGCGTCGTAGCGGCTGCGTCGCTCCGGCGTGCGGATCGAATTCCAGGCACAGTTGATGCGATCGACGAAAACACCGTGCATGCTTTCCGGATTGCGGTCCGGGTGCAGCCACCGCACCAGCCAGCGGTAGTGCCTTTTGATCTGCGCAGGATCGGCGTCGGCGCGCACGCCCAGGGTGCGGTAGCTGTCCGCGCCGTCGAAGAAGAACAGGTTCTGCAGCAGCAATCCTGCCGCCGTGCCGAGATCGGCCTGGTCGAGCGCGGTGCTGGCTCTTGCCGCGGCGATGGCTTGTTCGTCGCCGGCCGCGATCCGGATTACGTCCAGCACGCCGTCGGGCAGTTCGCGCGTGCGCAGGACGGCGGAGCGACCCGGCGAGCGGAATACGCCCAGCATCAGGTCGACGGCGTCGCTCACGGCACAGCTCTGTCAGGAGCGGCCGATTCTCTTGGGTGTGCTCTCTTCATAGGAATAGTAGCCATAGCCGTAGCCCGGACCGTGCGAGCGCGGATCCAGCTTGGTCAGCACCACGCCGAGCACGCGGGCGCGTGCCGACATCAGGCGCTTGAGCACGGCGCGTCCATTGTCGCGCCGCGTGTTTCCGGATTCGACCACGAGTACCGTGCCGCCGGACAGGTTGGCGAGGATGGCCGCGTCGGCGATACCCAGGACCGGTGGCCCATCGATGATGACCTGGTCGAAGGATGCCGCCGCGAGCTGAAGCAGGCTGACCATGCGTGGCCCGGCCAGCAACTCCGCCGGGTTGGGCGGGAGCGGCCCGGAGCACAGGCAGGTAAGGTTCTTCACACGGGTGCGGCACAGATACCGCAAGGGGCGGCTGGCACCGGAAAGATAGTTGCTGAGACCAGCCTCGTTGGACACCGACAACAGATGATGCAAGCTGGGGTTGCGCAGGTCTGCGTCGATCAGCAGCACGCGCTTCCCGAGTTGCGCAAAATGCATCGAAAGCGTCAACGCGGTGGTGCTCTTGCCTTCGCCGGGCATGGAGCTCGTGATGAACAGGGTCCGGGGCACGCCGGCATCGGTGGAGAACTGCAGCGCCGTGCGCACCGAGCGATAGGATTCGGAGAAAACCGAGCGTGGATTTTTCAGTTCCGTCAGCGGCGAGCTGCGGTTGATGCGGGGGATCACGCCAAGCACCGCAAGCCCGAGTTGACGCTCCACGTCTTCCGGCATTTTGACGGTATCGTCCAGACGCTCGATCATCAGCGCGAGCAGCACCCCCGCCGCGAGTCCCACCAGCAGCCCGAGGGTCAGGTTGCGTGTCAGGTTGGGGCTGTAGCGGCCGCTTGGCGCGCGCGCGCGGTCCACTACGGAAATATTATTGGCGCCGATTCCGCCGGCCACGCCGATTTCCTTGTAGCGCTGCAGCAGGCCGTCATACAGCTGGCGGTTGGTGTCTACCTCACGTCTGAGGATGGTGTACTTGATGCTGCGCCCCTGCAGGTCGAGGATCTGCAGCTTCAGTTGCGACAGGCGCGCAGCCAGCATGGATTCCGTATTGCGCGCGCTCTCGTACTCCGCTTTGACTGACTGCTTGATGCGATTGATCTCGCCGGCCAGTTGCTGGTCCACCTCGTCGATCTGCCCCTGGATCTGCATCATGGTCGGGTAGTCGGGTTTGAAGATGCGCAGCTTGTCCTGGTACTGGCTCATGAGTTCCGTTCGGCGGTTTTTGAGCTGGCCGACGATGGCGCTGAGCAGTACTTCCGGCAATGCGTCCGGCGAGGTCTGCTGGGCGCGTTGAAGCTTCGCTTCCGCCTCGATGCGCTGCCGCTGCGACGCCGCCAGGCTTTCGTTGATGCGCTGCATCTCCTGCGCCGCGGGGGACTGCTGTTCATCGACGGTGACGATGCCTTCTTTCTGGGCGAACTCGACAAGCTGCGTCTCAGAAGCCTCCAGCCGCAGTTTGAGCTGTTGCAGGCGCTCTTCCAGATACTGCTTGGCGTAGGCCGAGGCATCGAATCGCCGGTCGATGTTGGCCGCGATGAATGTGTCGGCGATCGCGTTGGCCATCGTGGCCGAGAAGGCAGGTTGCAGACTGTCGAAATGCACGCGTACGAGGCGCGAGTTGCGCACGGGTTCCACGCGCATGCTCTGCTGTACGAAGGCCGCCAGCCTGTCCTTGTCGAGTGGCACGTCGGCCGCATCCCGGGTGGGGCGGCCGCGAAGCATGCCCGTCAGGCGCGACACGGGGCCCGGGGCCAGGTTTTCGCGCACCGAAGGCGACAGGCTCTCCGGAAGTTTGGCCGCCACCCGTTCGGCAAGCGCGCGGGTCTTCAGCAGTTCGTACTGCGTCTGGTAGTAGTCGCGGCTGCCCATGCCCTCGCCGGGCGTGACGTCGTCCGCCTGGACCACTTTTATCGTCTCGAGGTCGATCTGCAGTGTCGCGGTGGCACGGTAGACCGAAGGGGTGATCATGGTCGCCACCAGTACGACCAGCAGGATAGTGGCCAGTACCGATATCACCAGCCATTTGCGCTTGAGCAGTACGTGCCAGTACGTCAGCAGGCCAGTCTCCGCCGCGTCGGGATCACCCACGTCGCGCAGGACCGGGGTCAACGGATGGAGCTGTGCGGGCGGCGGTGGCAAGACCGCCGGCGCCGGCACGAGTGGGGACGACCGTCGGGCGATGCCACCGGGAGCGTTGCCGGCTTGCGGATTGTTCATGCGTGCCTCACCCCTTCCTGGCCGCAGCGCGCTGATTTGTCTCGTTCACGTGCATGCCGCTCAAAATGGCCGGAACAGCGCAAACACGGGAATGGACTCGACAAAGCGGCGCAGCGCCGTTCGCGGGCCGGACTGATCCACCACGACGATGTCGTCACCGTAGATCAGCGGATCCTCCATCCTGCCCGCGCGGATCGCCGCAATATCAAATACCGCCACCATTTTTTTCCCGCCGATCACGCGGAAAATAACGATGCCCTGTGGATTGGCCAGCGGATCCAGCCCCTCGGACATCGCCAGCGCCTGCAGCAGGCTGGTTTTTCCGGTCAGCGCGTAGATCCCCGGCTTGCGTACGGCGCCTTCGACGGTGACGCGCTGGCTGGTGAACTCCTTGACGAAAATGCTGACCTGCGGGTTCTGCATGTATTTTTGTGCAAGACGCGCGGCGATTTCCCGCTCGAGTTCGCTCACTGTCATGCCGCCGGCGGAAATCTCACCGACCAGGGGCAGCGAGATCTTCCCCTGCGTGTTCACACGCAGGGTGCGCGCCAGCTCTTCCACTTGGAATACGTTGATCTCCAGCAGGTCGTTGGCGCCGATGCGGTACTCGGAAGCGGCCTTGTATTCCCCTTGTGCATTTATCGAATCCGGTGGTGGCATGGTGCCGACGCCGGTGTTGAGGACAGGTCTCGCCTCGTGCGGGCGCACGTTCGGACTGCCGCATCCGACCAGAGCGCATGCGCTCAGGAACACGAACAGGATGCCGCACCCGTTTCGCCACGATCGGCGGAATCGACTGGTCAGCGCCATGGCAGCATCTCCTGCAATCGCTGCCAGCGGTTCTGCGTGACGGCCGGGAGCAGCGGCATCGGCACATCCGAAGGCGGCAGGTTCATGAGTATCGCCTGGGGCCGCCCTATCACCAGCATCGTCGCCTGGATATCGCCGATGCGCCGAGCTGCGAGATCGCGACCTTCGGCAAGGTGCGGCGGCCGCTTGCGAATGCCGTGCGAATCCGTCGCCAGCAGATGGACCAATCCTTCGGACAACAGGCGTTCCCCCCAGTAACGGGGACGTTTGCCGAAGCGGCCGGCCAGGGATCCGGAGGTGACCTGCATCCACACGCCACGCTGCACCAGCCGCTGCATGACTGAATAGTGGGTCTCGATCCAGCTCAGGCGTTCCGGGTGCGTGATGACCGGCACGTAGCCCGCCGTCATCAGCTCGAATATCGAGGCTTCGAATCGAGGTGGCGCCACATGGTGGGGCGGTTCGAGCAGGAGATAGCGGGAATCGTTGAGCGTCGGCACGCTGCCGTCTTTCAGCCTGGAAACCAGGCCCGGCACCAGGTGGGTATCCGCGCCACATACCAGGCGCAAGCCGATGTCATGCTCGCGCAACGCCTGCGCCAGGCGGCGTATGGCGGCACGAATACCGTCGGCGGTGTTCTCGTAAAGTCCAGGATAGATGTGCGGCGTGCAGGCTGTGACGCGAATACCGTCGGCAACCGCGGCGCGAGCCATCGCCAACGACGTTGAAAGATCGGCGGAACCATCGTCGATGCCCGGCAAAAGGTGGCAGTGCAGATCAATCATGCGGATCCTGAGGCACGGACACAGACCTCGCGCGGTGCGGATAGGCATGTGGCTCGCGCCGCAACTGCGCCACGGCGTGTTCGCGCCTGCCACTCCACAGGAAGTGTATGACTATAAACAGCAGGAACACGAACACCAGCGGCAGCTCCGGCCACCCTGCACTGAGCCACAGCTTGGCGGCGCTGCCTGCGGAGATCGACACCACCGCCGCGAGCGCGACGATGCGTTGCGGAGCGTAGCCGGCATCGCGCAGCAGGTGATGTATGTGATTGCAATCGGCCTCGAACGGCGAGCGTCCGGCGAGCAGCCGCCGGAATATCAGTACCACGCAATCGATCAGCGGTATGGCGATGACCCAGGGCGCCAGGATGCCTGCCGCGCGGAGCCCAGGAATTCTGGCCAGCTCAAATGCGCCCCAGACGACCGTGAGGCCGAGCAGGGCGCTGCCGGAATTGCCCAGGAAAATGCGCGCCGCTGGCTGTCCTCTGAAACGCAGATTGAGCAGCAAAAATCCGCCGACGCAACCCAGCATCAGCAGTAGCTGCGCTGCCAGGCCGGGGTCGCCTGCCTGGGCGGCTTCAATGACAAAAAAAGCCAATGCGATTCCCACCAACGTGCCGGACAACCCGTCCGAACCGTCGATCATGTTCACCGCATTGATCACGCCGATCGTCGCAAAGATGCTGAAAGGCAGAGCCCAGGCTCCCAGTTCCAGCAGATTCCCGACGCTGCGTGCATAGGTATCACCTAGAAACAGGATTACCGCCGCCAGGGCCTGGAAGAACAGGCGCAGCCGCCAGGGCAGGTTGCGCCGGTCGTCCAGCACGCCGACACCGATGAGCATGGCACCTGCGGCCAGATATGCAAGAAAGCTCATGGATACGGAGCCGGCTCCAGCCAGTCCGACGACGGCGATCCCAAGCCAGATGGCGATGCCGCCGACGACTGGGGTAGGCGAGCTGTGATCGTGACGTCCCGAGGGCCTGTCCACGAGGCAATGGCGGTGGGCCCAGGGCATAAGCAAGCGGGCGATCACCGCCGTCGCCATGATCCCCGCGAGAGCCGAAATCCATGCAATCAAGGTCATGCGACACTCCCTCCGGCGCCATGCCGGATTGCCGCCCTGCCGCACTAGACTACACAATTATTACAACTATATTTTGCCACGACAATAAATCAACCCCACCACATCGTGGTTACTTTCGCTACATCCGATGTGCAAGCGCCGTGACGAGCCGTCACAGTGCGGGGATGCGGGGCTTTGGGCGTTCTGCTGCAGCGCAGCAGGGACGGTGCGGCGGGATGCAAACCTTCGCTGCACGTCGTTCGCTCGCCTGCGCAGCACAAACTGCCGCGGACTGAACATTGTGGCGTTCAGTAACCGTATACATGTTTACTCGTTCCCACGTGCCGCTGGTCGTGCGCAACCGCGGCCACGACGGCGCCGCGGTTCGCACCATGCTGCCGGCGAACAGTGAGCGCACCTATGTCATCACCGGCACGGTCGCGCGCGAACCGGAACTGCCGCTGGCCCACAGCGCCACGGTGGAGACGCCGGCCAACGTCATGGAAATCGACAGCGCCGACAACAGTGCGAGCGATGCGACAGACGTCGGTGTTTTCGCCGACGGGTTCGAAGCACTGCCGGCCGGCGGATAACGCGCGACAGGCGGCAGATCCGGGCAACGGCACGCAGCTTCTCGGTATCGCGGGGAGCCGTCCGGACCCGGAAGCACGCGGCACGCGATCCCGCGGCTCGCGCCAATGCCGCGATGCGCGCCGCCAATCCATTGATCCTGGATGATATTTCGGCGAGCCCGCGGCGCCGCAGGAAGGCGCGGCGCGCGGCAGGAAAAATATTTCGGATGGCGTGATCCCTGACCGCACCCGGCTGCGTACGTCTGAGCAAGCCCGAACCGAGGAAGACGACGATGAAGACCCAAGTCCTGATCTCCGCCCTGCTGCTGGCCCTGGGCGCGACCGCCGCGCACGCACAGGCTGCTCCCGGCTCCACCGATCCCGAATACACCTATCGCGTCACGGTCAATGCCGCCGGTGCCTACCGCGTCACCGTGACCAGCTTCAACGGACCGTTCCATTACCGCGAAGTGCCGCTGCTGCCGCAGAATTGCAGCGGCAACGCCGGCAGCCCCGTGACGGGTGCCGCCGAAATGCTGCTGTTCGTGCAGCCGTCCGGCCCTATCCACGCCGAATTCCATGTGCCGATGAGCGGCGGCGGCTTTGGCTGCGAAATCGTCGGCGAGTTCGACCTCAAGGCACTCGACCGTCCGCCGTCGACCAACGAAGTGGATCCGGAAATGCCGGGCCAGGGCCAGAAGCCGCGCATGAAGGAACTGCCCGACGGCATCAACGACCTGCGCGCCGCCGATCCGGTGCAGATCGGCCGCAACCTGGTCAACTGGGGCGAGTACATGACCCTGTCCGCCTCGCAAGCCACCGTCCGCCGCAGCGGCGTGTGCTTCTTCCCGTATCGCTACATCACTCTCAATGCGGGCCCGGGCACCGCCGAAGGCACGTCCAACAGCCTGCGTCGCAACGGCATCAACGGACCGCTGCTGGCGTTCGACGACCTGCCGGCGCTGTCGCCGATGACCGCGACGACGGTGGCCGGCCAGATCGGACTGCCCTCGGGCCTGTCCACGATCGTGCTCGAAGCCGACGCGCCGGACTACCTGACCGAAAGCAGCGAGTACAACAACCTGCGCAGCGTCGTCGTCAACGTGCAGGGCAGCTGCTACTGAGCGACGCCTGCTGGGACGGACCGCTCGATGGGCTTATCCGGCCAAGCGCCTAGCTCCCTCTCCCCCAAACTTGTTTGGGGGAGAGGGCTGGGGTGAGGGGGAGAAGCCCGACTCGACGCGGTCCTGAAATTGTACTTATATATAAAAAGTTCTATTGAACGCGAAAATCGGCTGACCTGCTTTGCGGATGTTTTTCCCCCTC
Organism: Lysobacterales bacterium; assembly: GCA_038207515.1. Taxonomy (GTDB): domain Bacteria; phylum Pseudomonadota; class Gammaproteobacteria; order Xanthomonadales; family Rhodanobacteraceae; genus Tahibacter. Next base: position 165,880 of record JBBQZR010000002.1, read on the forward strand.
ACCCAACCCTCTCCCCCAAACAAGTTTGGGGGAGAGGGCTACAGCGCGCTTACGTTTCAGCGCAACCGCATTCCGTCAATCCTCGCTTGCACATCCCTCGTCCGCCTGTCGTCGGCACCGAAGGCCGCCGTGTTCAAGGCGAGCGCGCGCTGCAGCAGCGCGTCGGCTTCGGCGGCCTGCTGCGGCCGGCGCAATGATTTCTCCAGCGCGAGCAGGACCGGCGCGAGATCGACGTCGTCGTGCTTCAGGCGCGCCTCGTAGTTCTGCAGCGCCTCGCGCAATACCGTTTCGGCTTCCGGCAGCCGGTTCTGCTTGACCAGCACGCCGCCGAGAAACAGCAGATCCGTGCCGACCACCTCGTGCCCCTCGCCATACTGCGCGCGCTGCGCGGCAAGCGCCTCGCGATACTGCGCTTCGGCGGCGGCCAGTTGACCACGCGTCTCCAGCACGCTGCCGAGGTTGAACACCGCGGAGGAGCGCCAGGGATGTTTGGGGTCGTACAGAGCCAGCGCCTGGCGATAATAATTTTCCGCGCTGTCGATCTTGCCCGCGCCTTCAGCGACCCAGCCCAGATCGCTGAGGTTCATCGCCACGATCGCGTCCTTTTCGCCGAAGTGGCGCCGCCGGATGTCCAGCGCCTTGAGCAGCAGCGCTTCGGCTTCCTCGTTCTCGCCCTGCGCCTTGAGTGCACGCGCGAGGTTGTTCATGACGGCTGCGGCAAACGGATGGTCGGCGCCGCGCGTCTGCACGATCCCGGCCAGCGCCTCGCGGTAATGCGCCTCGGCCTGATCGTAGCGGCCGAGATTGCGTTCGATCGAGGCAAGGCTGGACAGGTCGGTCGCGATATGCGGATGCCCGGCGGGCAACAGCGCGCGGCGCACTTCCAGCGCCTGACGCAGCAACGGTTCCGCGCTGGCGTAGTCGCCGCGCGCGCGCAGCGCCATGCCGACGCGGCCGACGCTGTCGGCGACATCGATGTCGCGCTCGCCGAGGAGGCGCCGGCGCATCGTGAGCGATTCGCGGAACAGCGCTTCGGCGGTTTTGTAGTCGGCGCGCTCGTAGGCCAGTTGGCCGCGGTCGCGCAGCGTCGTGGCAACCTCGGCGGTCTCGCCGTCGTGGCCTTCGCGGTACAGCGCCTCGGCCTGGCGCAGCAGCTGTTCGGCCTCGTCGAAACGATCCTGCGTGCCGAACAGCACGCCGAGCGCACGCAGCGCCGCAGCGCGCACGCCCGCGGGGAACTCCGGATGCGCCTGCACGATGTCGCGCGCGCGGACCAGCAGGCGCTGCGCCTCGTCGTATTGGCCGAGCTGGTAGTAGGTCGCGCCGACCGTGGTCAGCAGTTCCGTCTGCACCTCCGGCTGGCTGGCCAACTCGGCCTCGATCGAGCGCCAGCCCGCATCGAGCAGTTCGCGCGCGGTCAGCTCCTTGCCCAGGCTGTGGGTCGGATCCGCGCCTTCGAACAGACGCAGGATCAGCGATTTGACGCGGTCGGCCTTGCGCGCCTCGGCCTGCGCGATGTCGCGCTGCTGCGCGATCGCGCGCGCCTGCAGGCTGACGGTCAACGCATAGGCCGCGGTCAGCAGGAAGATCACCGATGCGGCGGCGACGGTCCAGGCATGCCGGCGCACGAAGCGCGTGGTGCGATAGGTCCAGGTTTCGGGCCGCGCGCGTACCGGCATGTGGTGCTGCCAGCGGTGCAGGTCTTCGATCAGGTCGCGCACGGTCGCGTAGCGCCGCGCGGCTTCCTTGCGCAGCGCCTTCATGACGATGAGATCGAGATCGCCGCGCAGACGCCGCGCGAGCGCGCCCGGCGCGAGGCCGCCGATGCGCGCCGCCGTCGGCGGTGGCGCGGCCGCGGCGCTCGCGCTGGGCAGCAGCGGATCGTCGCGGCAGACGGCGCGCTCGAGCGAGGCCTGGGTCACGTCGGCGGGTTGCTGCGCATGCTGGCCGGTGACGAGTTCGTACAGCAGCAGGCCGAGCTGGTAGATGTCCGAGGGCATGCCGGCGGCCTGGCCGAGCACCTGCTCCGGCGTGGCGTAGTCGGGCGTGAACAGGCGCGTGGCCGTACGTTCGGCGTGCTCCGGCGAATCGTCGGCATCGAGCACTTTGCCGATGCCGAAGTCGAGCAGCTTGACCGTGCCGTCGGCGGTCACGGCGATGTTCGACGGCTTGAGATCGCGATGCACGACGCGGCGCGCGTGGGCATGGTCGACCGCTTCGGCGACCTGGATGAACAGCGCCAGGCGCGCGTCGAGATCGAGTTGGCGTTCGTCGCACCAGGCATCGATGCGCAAGCCGTCGACGAACTCCATGACGAGGTACGGATGCCCCGCCGCCGACTCGCCGCCGTCGAGCAGGTGCGCGATGCCCGGATGATTGAGCGTGGCGAGGATCTGCCGTTCCTGAGTGAAGCGGGCGAGGAAATCCGGCGCGGCGTAGTCGCTGCGGATCAGCTTCAATGCAGCTTTCTGTACAAATACCCCGTCTTCGCGCGCGACCTCGTAGACACTGCCCATGCCGCCACGACCGACCTGGCGCAGCAGCCGCCACATGCCGATGCGCTGGCCGCTGTGTTCGTCGATCGCCACGGCTTGTTCGCTGAGCGCGGCCATCGCCGCGTCGCGATCGGCCTTGCCGGTCTGCAGCAGGCCGACCGGCCGCTCGGCGAGATCGAGCAGATGCAGCAGACGCGCGTGGCTGGCCGGTTCGGACTCGCGCAGTTCGGCCAGGAATTCCTCGCGTTCCTCGCCCTCGAGCATGAGCACGCGCAGCAGCAAGCCGTCGAGTTTGGCGTCGTGGGTGCTGTAGCCGCTCATCGCGAGCCCTGCCGCAGAGGATCGCGCGGCGCGTCGTTCGCAGACAAGCTTCGAGCCGCGTTTGCGCTCATCCCCGCCTCTTGGCTGTTTGTTGAGAAACGGGCCGAAAGCCCCTTTCTCATCGAGCAGGACAAGCCGAGCTTGCCCACGTTCCCCGATGCGGCGCGATTGTGGCGGGATTGCGGCGCATCGGCAATTTGATCGCCGGCGCCGGAACCTGCGCAGCCATGCTCACCCGGTTGCGCGGTGGCAGACGAACTCGATGTTGTGCCCGTCCGGATCGCGCACGAAACCGGCGTAGTAGTGCGGATGGATGCGTTCGATCAATGCCGGCGCGCCGTTGTCGCGGCCGCCGCTGATCAGCGCCGCCGCGTGCGCCGCGTCGACTGTCGCCCGGTCGGCGCAGTTGAACGCGACGTGCGGACGCGGTTCCGACGGGCCGCCGGGCTTGAGCCAGAAATCCAGCGTGTCCATGCCGGTGCCGAAGCCGTTGCTCGCACCCTGCACATGCAGCGCGTAGCCCAGTGGCGCGAGCGCGCCAGCGAAGAATTGCGTCGACAGCGTCGCGTCGGCGACCTGCAGTTCGACGTGGTCGATCATGGTGACTCTCCTGTTTTGCACCGCATTAATCGGAAAAAGTACCGCCCTTGGGCCGTGCACCAGACCTCAACAACCCCGCCGAACGCTTCGCGTCCGGCCGCCCCCTTGACTCAAGGGGGCTCCAAAAGCAGACGCTAGTTGTCCTTGTCCGGAAGCTCCTCAAGAAACGTGTGGATCTGTTGCTGCGTCAGGTTGCCGCCGCACAGCACGCTCGCGACGCGGCGGCCGCGAAAGGCCTGCGGCGCGGCGAGGATCGCCGCGATGCCCGCGGCACCGGCCGGCTCGACGACGACGCCGACGTGACGGTGGATCAGCTGCATCGCGGCCACGAGGTCTGCATCGTCGACCTCCAGCACGTCGTCGACGCAGCCGTGCATGTCCTCGACCGCGTCGGCAATCGGCACGCGCACGGCGATGCCGTCGGCGATCGTGTCGACGCGGTCGCTGGATACGGGTGTTGCGCCGCGACCGGCGCGCCAGCTTCGCGCCATCGCCGGCGCACCGCTGCTCACGACACCGATCACCTGGGTTGCGGGCGAACGCGCCTTGCACCAGCGCGCCATGCCGTTGAGCAGCGCGCCGTTGCCGAGCGGCACGACCAGCGCGTCCACTGCGGGATCGTCGCGCAGCAGCTCGACCGCGATGGATCCCGCGCCTTCGCTGATCGCCGCGTCCAGGCCGTCCTCGACCAGCGTGTTGCCGCTGTCCGCCGCATGCCGCCGCGCCGCGGCCTTGGCCGCATCGAAGTCGTCGCCGTGCAAGCGCACGTGCGCACCGAGCGCGCGCATGCGCTCTAGCTTCAGCGGATTGGCCTGCAACGCCGCGAACACCTTCAGCGCCACCCCGTGCCGGCGACAGACATAGGCCAGCGCCTGGCCGAAATTGCCCGCGCTCGCGCAGGCCAGCGCGCCGTGCTCGCCGCGCGCCAAGCGCCGGCTCAGGAACCAGTCCGCGCCGCGGCCCTTGAAGCTGCGGATCGGATTCAGCAGTTCGAGCTTGAGGCGCAGATCGCAACCCAGCGCGGCCGACAGCGGCTCGCAGTCGTACTGCGGGCTGTCGCGGAACACCGGATCGATGGCTAGCGCCGCCGCGGCAATGCTGTCCAGCGACAGGCGCGGCTGCGGTCGTGCCGCATCGACGAGCGTCGCGCGCTGCGCCATGTCGCGGACCGCGTCCGCACCGTCGGCGCGATCGCTCATGAGCACGCCGTCGAGATGATCCAGCTCATGCTGCATGAGTTCGGCCAGATCCGATGGCAGGCGCTCCCAGCAGCGCCGCCGGCCGGCGAGATCGCGATAGGCGACGGACACCGAACGGTGCCGCCGCACGCGCACGAGCCGTCCCGGCAGGCTGAAGCAATCGTCCCAGACGAGGAAGGTGTCCGGATCGCGCCAGGTGATCTCGGGATCGATCAGCGCGATCGGTCCCGCGCCCAGATCGAGCACGACGATGCGCCGTGCGATGCCGAGTTGCGGCGCGGCGATGCCGCGGCCATGGCCGTTGGCCACGCGATACGCCGCAAGACAGGCCGCGAGTGCCGCGACCGCGGCCCGCGCCTCGCGATCGATCGCGCGGACCGGCAGCGCCACCGCGCGCAAGCGCGGATCGCCGTCGGTCAGGATCGGCAGCAGTGTCGGGTCGGCAAACGCCATGTCTCTTCCTCGGGCAGATGGAGTCTCGTATCGCACCGACCCGACGGACCCTGCGGCCTCAGTGGCCGCGGCTTGTCCGACCGGTGCGCGAGACACACACTAACCGCCCGACCGCGTCGCGAGGCCGCATTGGCCCCCGCGCGAATGCGCCCGAACCGCAAGCGACCCGCCTTCCATGACGAAACACGACACGCCCGACCTCGACGCATTCGACTACCGCATCCTCGAGCGCTGGCAGGCCGATACGCGCATCCCCGCCAAGACCATCGCCGACGACATCGGCCTGTCCGTCGCCGCCGTGCAGCGCCGCCTCAAACGCCTGCGTGACGTCGGCGTCATCACGCGTGAAGTCGCCGAACTCGACCCGCGCCGCATCGGCCTTCCCGTCACCTGCATCGTCGGCGTCGACCTCGACCGCGAAAGCGCCGCCGACCTCGACCGCTTCCGCCGCAAGATGCTCGCCTGCCCCGAAGTGCAGCAGTGCTACTACGTCACCGGCCAGAACGACTTCGTCCTCGTCGTGCTGACGCGCGACATGGAAACCTACGACACCTTCACCCGCCGCGCGCTACTCGACGACAGCAACGTGCGCAGCTTCACGACGCAGGTGGTGTTGGAGCGGGTGAAGACGGGAGTGGGTTTGGCGTTGCTCCCAAACGCGGCCGGCCCGGTGTAACCGGAGCCACCGTCGCGCGACGGCTCGACGCCCCTTCAGTCCTCGTCCGCCTCGACCTGCGCATAGCCCGCCGGCACCGCGATGTCGAACAGTCCCGGCGCGAACTCGGCGTCGAACACGAAGCGGTAGTCGATCTGCAGGCCGCCGCCTTGCGTGCGCATTTCGAGCGGCAGGCCGTCGCTGTCGGCCCACAGTTCGATCGCGTCACCACCGAGGTCGACCGACCAGCCGCGCGCCGGCCTGCCGTCGATCGTGCGTGCTTCGGGCAGCGCAATCGCCTTGCCGCTGAAGCGACGCAGCTTGTCGAGCCAGGCGAGGTCGCTGCCCGCAGCAGCCTGCGGCGTGATCGCGGCGACGACGGCCTGACGTTCTGCGTGCAGCAGCGTCAGCACACGACCGCGGCGCGGGTCGACGACGACGCTGAGTGATTCGCCGATGTCGGTCCGCGTCGCGCCGGCATCATTGACGCGCGTGCGCGACGTCATCAGCACTTCGCCATCGTGACGCTGCACGACGTCCATCTGCAGCGTGCGGAACTGGCGGAAATGCGCCTGCACCGCGGCAAATGCGTCACCTCGTCCCGACAGCAACGGCAGGCCGATCGCGAGCACGACGACGGCCATGGCCGCGAGGCCGGCGGTCAGCCAGCCGCGCATCGCGGGCCGCTCACGGCGTGAACGGGCCTGCAGCGCGGCAGCGAGGCGTATCTGTGCGGCATCGACGGCGGCGGCGGGGACTTCCTGCGCTGCCTGCACCGCGTCGGCCAGTACGGGCGAAAGCTTTTCTTCGGTCGGGGTAGTCAAGGGGAAACCTCCGTGACGTCATCACCGAGGCGCGCTTCGAGTCGTCGGCGCGCGCGATGCAAGGTGACGTGAGTGGTATTGCTCGTGATTTTGAGCACGCGGGCGATGTCATCGATCGCCATGCCTTCGAGGTAGCGCAAGCTGAAGCACTGCGCCTCGCGCGGCGACAGATCCCTCATCGCTGCGCGCAAGCGCCGCGCACGCTCGTCGGCGACGCCTAACTCTTCGCTCGACACCGCGGACTCCGGTGCCTGTGCGCGCCAAACAGGCAACAGGCGCCACCAGCGGCGCTGCCGGCGCTGCCGATCGATTGCGCGGCGCACGGCGGCGGCGGTCAGGAAGGCCGGCCAAGAGACGACGTCACGCGGCGGCTGTTCGAGCAGGCGCAGGAAGACGTCCTGCTGAACGTCCTCGGCGAGCGCGGTATCGCCGAGGACGCGGAACGCGGCACGGAACACGAGCGGGCCATAGTGGCGGGCGAGCGCGGCCGGCGTATCGGCGATGGCGTATTCGATAGCGGGGTCTTCGGTCACTCCGGTCTCCAGCACAGCCAGGGCAAGCATATCGGGCGCTCCTGCGCAGCGGGTCGACCGTGATGACGTGCGAGGACGCGGAAACTTACATTCGCAGGCACCTGTAAGTTTTGCCGCGCGAACGCGTCATTCCGGGCGAACCCTGCCCGGAGAATGCTGATGAACCTTTCGCCCCCGCCGTCTTTCGCACGCCGCGCCAGCCGATTCCTTTGCTGCTGCACGACCGCCGCCTTCGCCATCGCATCATCGACGGCGATCGCCGCGCCCCTGCCGACGACGGCGGCGCTCGATGCGCAGGTCGCGCGCGCGATGGCGGCGACCGGCGCGCGCGGCCTTGCGATCGCAGTCATCGACGAGGGGCGCGTGCGGCAGGTACGCAGCTACGGCCATCGCAACGAGCGCGGCGATCCGCTGCAGACCGACACGGTCATGTACGGCGCGTCGCTGACGAAAGCGGTGTTCGGCTACACCGTGATGCGCCTCGTCGACGAGGGAAGGCTCGATCTCGATCGTCCGATCGCGCATTACCTGACGAAGCCATTGCCCGACTATCCGAACGAGGATCGGTACGCGCCGTGGTCGGACCTCGCCGGCGACGAGCGCTGGCGTCGCTTGACACCGCGCATCCTGCTGACCCACAGCGCAGGGTTCGCGAACTTTGCCTTCCTCGAACCCGACGGCCGCCTGCGCATCCACTTCGAGCCCGGCATGCGCTACGCCTACTCCGGTGACGGCCTGATCCTGCTTCAATTCGTGCTCGAACGCGGCCTCGGCATCGATCTTGGCGAAGCGATGCAGCGCCGCGTGTTCGACCGGTTCGCGATGCCGAACACCGGTCTGCGCTGGCGCCCCGACTTCGCCCGCAACCTCGCCGACGGCTGGCGTGCCGACGGCAGCGTCGAGCCGCACGACGAGCGCAGCACGGTGCGTGCGTCCGGCTCGATGGACACGACGATCGCCGACATCGCGAACTTCGCCGCCGCTTACGTGCGCGGCGACGGCCTGTCGAAGCGCAGCCGTGCCGAACTGGTCAAGCCTCTGCTGCCGATCACGACCGCGAGCCAGTTTCCTTCACTGCAGTCTGAATTGCCGCCAGCGCAGCGGGACGCAACGCTTGCCGCCGGCCTTGGCGTCATCGTCTTCGACGGCCCGCAGGGCCGCGGATTCATGAAGGGCGGCCACAACGACTCGACCGGCAACACGCTGGTCTGCATCGAACGGCGTCGACGCTGCGTGGTGATTCTCGCCAACGACGTACGCGCCGAGCCGGCCTTTCCCGCACTCGTGAATCTCGTACTCGGCGAAACCGGCGCGCCCTGGCGCTGGGAATACGGCGACATGACGTTCTTGACGCCGACGTCAAGTACACAAGGGGATAAGTGACATGATCCGCGCGATTCTCACGCCACTGGTGATGGCGATCGTGCTCGCCGCGCCGCTGCACGCGCAGCCGAATGACGACGCGACCAGGCTCGCGGAGTTCAAGGCCTTTGCGCAGAACTACCGTGCGAAGCGCTCGGTGCTCAGCTTCTCTTACGCCATCGTCAAGGACGGTCGGATCATCGCCGCGGAGGGCATGGGCTGACGCGCCTGGTCGCCAAAGCATCTAACCAAGATCAGCTCAGGCTTGATACCCAACCATCCCGAAACCAAGCGCCCACTCAAGCCGTTGCTCCCGCTTGCCCGCAGAAAAGATCATGACTTGTCTCCGGTAGCGCGCGGTTTCCGCACCCCCATGGGTGATTTTCTTTTCCGCTCAGGCTCCAAGGTGTCAGCCGTCTTGCGCAAATCGTCCAAATATCGCGCCTCCGCCGCTTGCTCAACTTCTAGACGCCGGCGCTCAGCAAAGACGTCGTACTGGCGCTGCGCCCACGCGAGCGCATCGACATGTTTGACCTTGCCAGCGTTGTCCAGCACCGGCAGTTCGGTGTCGCGCAGGAATTTGTCGAGGAAACCATTCCAGTCGGCCAGACGGATGTCCTGCCGGCGCATGGCGCGGAACTCGGCCTGATCCAGGAACATCACGGTGATGCGGTTGAGGGTGTCGATTTCCTGCGCATCCAGGTAGTTCTTGGCGATACCGATGTCCTGCCTCAGCACGCGGCTGCCTTTCCAGGTGTTCACGCCCATGTTGGGCTGGGTCGCATCCGCGCGCTGGCGCACGATCTCTGCCGCAGTGAGGCCGGCAGCAGCGTAGTGCGCCTTGTTCTGCATTACGGCGAAGAATCGCTGAGTCTCCTCCTCGCCCTCGCGGTAGTCGACCGCCATGGCGAAGATTTCGCGGATGCGCTGGTAGACCCGCGCCTCGCTGGCGCGGATCTCGCGAATGCGTGCCAGCAGTTCGTCGAAATGATCGGCTGGGCCGCGGTTGCCCTTGAGGCGCTCGTCGTCCAGTACGAAGCCCTTGACCAGATATTCGCCCAGCTTCGCGGTGGCCCATTGGCGGAACTCGGTGCCGCGGGTGGAGCGGACCCGGTAGCCGACGGCCAGGACGGCATCGAGGTTGTAATGGGCAACCCGATAGTTCTTGCCGTCAGCGGCAGTTGTCAACCAGTGGTTGACAACTGCATCCGCTACCAGCTCCCGCTCCGCGAAGATCGCCTTCAAATGCTTAGCGATGTTCTGCTTGGTGGTTTGGAACAACTCGGCCATTTGCGCTTGGTTCAGCCAGACGGTTTCACCTGCCAGCATCACGCGGATGCCGCCTGCGCTATTCCCGGCTGGATAGATCAGCAGTTCGCCTTCCGGGGCAGGTGCAATCTCCTTACTCATACAAGCAACCCTTTAGCAGATTCGGCTATTTCACTTTCCAGGATGCCGACTAGCCACCAGACAAGTCTATCGTCACGAACAACCATGCACGTGCCGTCACCAGATCAGATCGTCAGGCACCTTGAACTGGGCGTAATACGCATCGTCCTCGGAGGTTGCGGCCGAGGGTTCGGTGCTCGCGTTCTGACCATGATCGAGCACGATCATTGCGGCGTCGCGTTCCCGCACCTTGTCGGCGGCCACGCGCGGCAATAACTCGAAGCGTTCGCCGAGGCGCACGATCACCAGCACACCGCTGGACAGCTTCTTGCGCAGATCGTCGTTGACCAGCAAGGTGCGGATGGCGCCGTCGACACTGAAGCGGTACTCACTCTCACCCGAGCGCGGCACTTTCCTGTCTTCGATGATCTGCCGCGCCTGGGCACGAAGTTCAGCGATGCGTGCCTGCGCCTTGCTCTGTGCGGCTAACGCGCGGTCACGCTCGACCTTCTCGGCCCGTGATCGCTCCGCCTCCAACTGGATTTCGTTGGGCGCAGCAGGCCCTTTGGAATGCCGGGCCTTGTTCTGCTCGCGTGCCACTTCGGCCAGTTTGGACTTCTTGACCAGGCCCGCCTTGAGCAGCTGTTCCTGAAGAGGATTCGCCTTTGCCATGTCGCGGTTTCGCGCTGAGGATTTCCGGCCATCATACTTGCCGCCCCCGCCGCTCGCTCGCCTCCGCTGATCATGAACGCCCTGAAGTACCTCGCCGGCTATCCCCTACATCTGCAGGCGCGGGTGCACGAACTGATCGCGCAAGGGCGGCTCGGCGCAACGCTGGCCGAGAAATACGGCCAACCTCATACCGTGCGCAGCGACGGCCAGCTGTACGACTATGTGCAAGCGCTCAAAGACCAGCACCTGAGAAAATCGGCGCCGCTGGGCAAGGTGATCTACGACGCCAGGCTGCAGGTGATGAAACACGCGCTCGGCACCCACACGACCATCTCTCGGGTACAGGGCAGCAGGCTCAAGGCCAGCCGCGAGATTCGTATCGCCAGCGTGTTCCGCGATGCGCCCGCCGAATTTCTCCGGATGATCGTGGTGCATGAACTGGCGCACCTGAAGGAAGCCGAGCACAACAAATCCTTCTACCAGCTATGCACGCATATCGAGCCTGACTACCACCAGCTGGAGTTCGATCTGCGGCTGTATCTGACGCATCTTGAGACGGCGCAGCCGTAGTGCTTGCCGCGCCGCTGCTCGATGTGGCGCGCATAGGGACGATGCGGTTCGGGAACACGTAGTCGCGACCCCGCGCAACAGTGGCCGGTTCGGCGATCACGAGGCTGGACATGACGCCGAACGCTGCGATGCCGATAACATCTTCGCGGTTCTGCCCGGGAGTCTTCTGCAGTTGTGCGCGCCGAAGGACCGCCACCCGCGGGTTGATACGGATACGGGGTGTATCGGATCCACCGGCGGCGCGTATCAGAAAACGATGACTGGCTTGATGGTGATGCCCGCGGCGGAGTCCTCGAACGCCTGGTTGATCTCATCGAGCCTGTACGTCTTTGCAAGCTTGTCCGCCGGAAAATGACCCTGCTGCCAGAATCGGATGAGGCGCGGAATGAAGGCCTGGGGCACCGAGCTGCCCTGGATGATCGTCTTGAAGGTCCAGCCGCGCACAAGCGACTGACCGATTTCGAACGGTGCCTCGGTGCCTGGCTTAGCGGCGCCAACCAGGGCGAGCGTGCCGCGGACGCTCAGCGCCTTCGCGAGTTTTGTCAGTACCTGCGGCAGGGCCGTCGTGTCGACGATGTAGTTGACCCCACGCCCTTTTGTCACCCGCATCAACTCGTTCAGCGTGTTGGCGGTACTCGCGTTGACCGTATGGGTGGCGCCCAGCGCTTTTGCGAGTTCCAGCCGTGCTTCGTGAAGGTCGATCGCGACGATCGTGGTCGCTCCCGCAATCCGCGCGGCCATGATCGCGGCGAGCCCGACGGCACCGGCTCCCGAGACAGCGATCGACGAACCCGCCGGCGGGCGCAACTCGTTGAGGATCGCACCGGCGCCGGTCTGCATCCCGCAACCAAAGAATGCGACGGCTTCGAGCGGAACGTCCTTGGGGACAGAAATGATGGAACTCTCGACCACGTTCGCATGGGTCGCGAAGGCCGACTGGCCGAAGAAGTGAGAGGAGATCGTTTCGCCGTCCGCAGATGACAGCGCCGTTGTGCCATCGGACGTCCGGCAACCACCGAAATCCTCGGCGAAGAGGTTCTCGCAGTACGCCACCTCACCCGACCGGCACTGCGTGCAGTACGTGCAGTACGCGGCCGACATCACCACATGATCGCCGGGCCTGACCGTGCGGACGGCAGCGCCGACCTGTTCGACGATGCCTGCGCCCTCGTGGCCGAGAACCGCGGGCAACGGGGTTGGATAGATGCCGTCGCGCACGATGGCATCGGTATGGCAGACGCCCGTTGCCACGAGGCGGACGCGGACCTCGTTGGGCCGGATGTCGTCTAGCTGCAGCGTTTCGATGGTGAAGGGCTGCTTGTGGGTGCGGACCACGGCGGCGGTGATGGTTGTCGTCATGTCTACTCTCCTTGTGATGGCGGGCCGGTCAGCGGGCGCTGCGGGTCGGCGGAAGGAAATTCGTCGGCCACACAGCGCCGATAGTCGGGCCTGCCGGGACGTCGTGCGGCCGAACCCTGCGAAGAAATCCTCCACATTGCCGATGCCGTGGTCGCGCAGTGTGCCCATTCGACGGAACGCTTGGTATCGTCGCGTCCATGACCGATGAACGCACGAGCGCCGAAGCATCGCGCCCGGCCAGCTGCGATTCGATCTACTGCAGGATGCGGCCGGCAAGCACCCCGAATCCGCTGACGAGTTCAGGTCGGCTCAAGGCGACGCTGGCGCTCATGATGCCGCCCTGACCATGGACTCTCCGGGAAAGACGCGGCGGTTCAATGGCGAGACAGGACACTCGTTGCGTGGACGGAAAGTCTCACATGGGAGTCTGCGCCGACCAGGCCAGACTATGCTTTCCCCGGAAGCATCGCTTGGCCAGATCAGCCAACCATTGCTTACATCCACATGCTGCGCAAGACCGAAGGTGAATGGTGGGCCCACACGGATTTGAACCGTGAACCAAAGGATTATGAGTCCTCTGCTCTAACCGTTGAGCTATAGGCCCGATCAAAGATTGGCGGGTACTGCGCGAGAGTCGAGCGTCGTTACGGTGTAGCGTGCGAGACAACACTCTCGAAGCATCCACAGGCGCGCGTGACACCCTGCCGTCTGCCGAGCTTCCCATCGGCGTGGACCGCCGGGATTGTAGCCGCATCGGGCCAGGCATGGCAGTACGAGCGGCTGCCGTCGCGTCAGACCAATGATGGAAGGGATCAGATCGCTAGGCCACGCAGACCGAGCCGCCGAAGCAGCGCTCGTCGACCACATTCCCGGCTTCGTCTTCCGCCGCAAACGTCGCGATCCAGCCCGCGTCTTCGAGCCAGCGGCCGATGCTGTCGATGCCGGCCATCGCGGCATCGCGTGTGGCGTAGTTCGCGATCGCTGCCGCGGCGGAATCGTCGCGTCTGAGCAGCAGCCATGCGCTGTGCTGACTGTCGAAGCGGATCACGTAGTCGCGCCGGAACATGGCTGGCTCTGCGGGTAGGAAGGAGGAACGTTGATGGCTACGCGGCGCAGCGTGCGGCAACGGCTCATTCCGGACAGCACGCGGCAACACGCGGGCCCGCGTTGAAGCGTGTATCGCACACGCCGCCGCGCTGGGTGGTCGTCGGGCCGCGAGAACGACGATCAATCTAAAGATTTCTTCATACGGGAATTGCCGCGCCCCGGACTAACGTCACATGCGCCAGCGCATCGATTCCGCAAACCATGCGTGATGTGCCACGACTGGCAAGGATGGGAGCTCGACGTGCAGCGATGGCACGGCCGGATCGGCGACGTCGCGCCGAACGTGGCTGCGGGCACCGCGCGGTATCGCGTGGTGTTACGCGGCACGCCGCTGGACAGCGGCGACTACGCGGCTGTACATGCGCGCCTGTCGCAGGACTGCTGGGCCGCGGAGCTCGTGCGGTCGGCGGTCGTATACGGCCTTTGGCCGGGCCAGGGCCAGCTGTGGCTGCCGGATGCGCAGGCCACGGTCGTTGCCGGCGACGGCGAGTTCCGCAGAGACGGCGCCTATCTGCAGCAACGCGTGCTGGAGGTCGAGACGCGCCTGCCGCGCGACGAACTCGCGCATCGGCTGCGGGTTGCGTTCTTCTGGGACCGCCTGATCGACGTCGAGGTCGAGGACGACGCGAGCTGACAGGCGCGTAGCAAAATCGACATCGAAAGGGCGGGCCGCGGCAGACTTCCGCGCAGGGGCGGTGTGCAGGATGCATCGTGTCTGCAATCGCGTCGTGCGATACGGCGCGCTCATGTCGATGGTCCGTGTGGCCAGGCCCCGCGACGCCGCGACGGATACCGTGTGTCCGCGCCGCTGCGGCGCTGGAACGATGCTTGCGTAGTGACAGGCGCCCGTCGTCGCGAAGGATGGTCATGCCCGAAGGTCCGTCCATCGTCATCCTCACCGAACAGGCGGCGCATCTGCGCGGCATGCGCATCACCGCCGCGGAGGGGAACGCACGCCTCGACACGTCGCGTCTGGTTGGCCAGACCATCCGCGCGCTGCGCAGCTGGGGCAAGCATTTCCTGATCGAGTTCGACGATTTCACCCTGCGCGTGCATTTCCTGCTGTTCGGCAGCTATCGCATCGATGAGGGCCGCGACGGGGTGACGCCGCGGCTGAGCCTGCATGGGCGCAAGGGCGAGCTGAACCTGTACGCGTGTGCGCTGCGCTACATCGATGAGCCGCTCGACGACGTCTACGACTGGAGCGCGGACATCATGTCTGCGCAATGGGACGCCGCGGCGGCGCGGCGCAAGCTGGCGCAGCATCCGACGGTGCTGGCCTGCGATGCGCTGCTGGATCAGGACCTGTTTGCCGGCGTCGGCAACATCATCAAGAACGAAGTGCTGTTCCGCGTGCGCGTGCATCCCCTGTCGACGCTCGGCGCGATACCGGCACGCAAGCGCGCCGACCTGGTGCGCGAGGCACGCACCTACAGTTTCCAGTTCCTGGAATGGAAAAAAGCCGGCACGCTCAAGCGCCAGTGGCTCGCGCATACGAAGCAGATCTGCCCGCGCTGCAGTATTCCGTTCCTGCTCGGAAAGCTCGGGCGTACGAAACGGCGCAGTTTCTACTGTGCGGAATGCCAGCACCGCTATACCGCAACGCACGACGAGCAGTAGTGCGGCGAAACAGCGGGGGCGGCCGCATTTGCACGAGCCACATGACCACCGGTTCGCCGAGACGGCGCGGACACGCCTGCACAGTGCGGGCGTCGTTTGCGCGACGTATCCGGAGCGCTTCGGCGGGCGTGGTTCTCCGTGCAGCTGCCCCGCCGCAGGTGTTCATGGCGCGCCAGCGAGTACCCACGCGAACGAGGGCTTGAGCGCGACACGAGAACCCGCGACCCTATGCGGCGGGACGATGCCGCCACGGCCTGCCGCGACGGGAACGGGAGCACGACAGGGGAAGGTGGGGATGGCGATTTCGCGCTGGGCTTGGGCGGCGTTCAATGCGCTGCAGTTGGTGTTTACGTTGCTGTGGACGGCCGGGTGGATCTGCGCGGCCTTGCTGGTTCTGCTGGTTACACGACGGCGCGCGCTGCCGCTGCGCATGGCGGCGCGCTGCTGGGCGCCGGGACTATTGCGCGGGTCGGGCGCGACCCTGATCGTGCGCGGCCTGGAACGCGTGGACTGGACGCGACCGCATGTGCTGGTCGCGAACCATCAGTCGATGATCGACATCTGCGCCCTGTTTTGCGCCGTGCCGGTGCCGCTGCAGTTCCTGCTCAAGCAGGAGTTGTCGCGCGTGCCGTTCGTCGGCGCGTACGCACGCGCGATGGGCATGATCTTCGTCGAGCGCAGCAGCGCGCGCGACGCACGGCGGCGGATGCATGAGGCGGCCGGACTGGTCAAAGCGGGAGCGACCCTGTGCGTGTTTCCGGAAGGCACGCGCAGCCGCGACGGTGAAGTGCTGCCGTTCAAGAGCGGTGCGTTCCAGGTCGCGATGGATGCGGTTGCCGACGTGGTGCCGGTCGCGATCGAAGGCTCGGGCAAGGTGCTGAGCCTCGGCGGCGTATTCCGCGTACGGCCAGGCACGATCACGCTGACCTTCGGTACGCCGCTGGCCACGCAAACGATCGCGGACCGGCAGGCGCTGGCCGAGCAGGCGCGCGAACGTGTCGTGGCGATGAAGCGCGAGGCGGCGTGACGCGGCGGCGAAACAGAGTCTTCAGCGTCAATCTGCGCCGAGGCAGACACCACCCCCACCCAACCCTCCCCTTGAAGGGGAGGGCTGCGGAACCGGCGACGCAATCGTAAGGCCTGGTTTTTCCCGGTGTTGCTTGTGCTTACTCGAGGTCGAGGAACGACCGCAGCTGTTCCGAACGGCTCGGATGACGCAGCTTGCGCAGGGCCTTGGCTTCGATCTGGCGGATGCGTTCGCGTGTGACGTCGAACTGCTTGCCGACTTCTTCCAGCGTGTGGTCGGTATTCATGTCGATGCCGAAGCGCATGCGCAGCACTTTCGCTTCGCGCGGCGTCAGGCCGGCGAGCACGTCGCGCACGGTTTCCGACAGGCCGGTGCTGGTCGCCGATTCCACCGGCGAATCCACATTGGTGTCCTCGATGAAGTCGCCGAGGTGCGAATCCTCGTCGTCGCCGATCGGGGTTTCCATGGAGATCGGTTCCTTCGCGATCTTCATGACCTTGCGAATCTTGTCTTCCGGCATCTCCATCTTCTTCGCCAGTTCTTCGGGCGTGGGCTCGCGACCCATTTCCTGCAGCATCTGGCGGCTGATGCGGTTGAGCTTGTTGATCGTCTCGATCATGTGCACCGGGATGCGGATGGTGCGCGCCTGGTCGGCGATCGAACGCGTGATGGCCTGGCGGATCCACCATGTCGCATACGTGGAGAACTTGTAGCCGCGGCGATATTCGAACTTGTCGACCGCCTTCATGAGACCGATGTTGCCTTCCTGGATCAGATCCAGGAACTGCAGGCCGCGATTCGTATACTTCTTCGCAATCGAGATGACCAGGCGCAAGTTGGCCTCGACCATTTCCTTCTTCGCGCGGCGGGCCTTGGCCTCGCCGATCGACATGGCGCGGTTGATTTCCTTGATGTCCGGCAGCGAGAGGAACAGGCCCTTCTCGATCGCGACGAGCTTTTCCTGCTCGCCGACGATTTCGTCCTTGTGCGCGCGCACGCCCGAGGACCACTTCTGCTTCTTGCGGATCAGCTCCTCGGTCCAGTCCAGATCGATCTCGTGGCCCGGGAACGCGCGCAGGAAGTCCTTGCGCGGCATCTTTGCGTACTTGACGCACAGATCCATGATGAGGCGTTCGTGGTTGCGGATGTTGCCGACGACGTCGCGCAGCTTCTTGACGAAGCTGTCGATCATGATCGCGGGCAGCTTGAGCTTGAGGAAGCCTTCGGCCATCTGCTCGCGCAGCTTCTGCGCCTTCTTGTCGACGAGGCCGTATTTCTCCGCGGTCTTCTGGAACTTGGCGTAGAACTGGCGCAGTTCGTCGAGACGGCGGGCGACTTCGACCGGGTCGGGACCGGTTTCGCCGGGACCGGCTTCCTCGCCGTCGGCGGATTCATCCTCTTCGTCCTTGACCGCGGCGACCGCGGGCGCGGCGGCGTCGTCGGCCTCGAGCATTTCCTCGCTGATCGCGGGCGGCGGCTCTTCCACGTCGGCGAAGCCGGCGATGACTTCGGACAGGCGGCGCTTGCCTTCGATGTGCTGGTCGTATTCCTCGATCAGCAGCTGGATCGACCAGGGGAAGCTGGCCAGCGCGGTCTGTACCGCGTTGAGGCCTTCCTCGATGCGCTTGGCGATCGCGATTTCGCCCTCGCGGGTCAGCAGTTCGACCGTGCCCATCTCGCGCATGTACATGCGCACGGGATCGGTGGTGCGGCCGACTTCGGCGTCGACGGCGGCCAGGATGGCGACGGCTTCCTCGGTCGCGGTCTCGTCGTCGGCTACGGCGGAGGGTGCGTCCTGCGGCAGCATTTCGCCTTCGGGTGCGGTTTCGTGCACCTCGATGCCCATGCCGTTGATCATGCCGATGATGTCTTCGATCTGTTCCGGATCGACGATATCGTCAGGCAGGTGGTCGTTGACTTCGGCGTAGGTCAGGTAGCCCTGCTCACGCCCTTTCACGATGAGGAGCTTGAGGTCGGACTGCTGGTCCTGAGTGGTGTTCTCGGTGGCCATGGGGGCTCGGCTGGAGGGCAAGACTGTGGATTATAGGAAGCCTGTCAAGGACGCCCCGGGGGGCGGGCCTCGTCAGGCATAGCGTGCTCTGGCGTATCTGCCTCTCAACGTACTTCGAGGCGAAAGGTGACAGGACCGTCGTTGACCAGATGGACCTGCATATGGGCACCGAAACGCCCGGTTTCCACCCCTGGAAGCGCGTTTCGCGCCAGTTCGACCAGACGATTGAACCAGTGTTCGGCCAGCGCCGGGGCGGCGGCCGTGGTGAAGCTGGGCCGCATCCCCGAATCCGTATCGGCGGCCAGGGTGAACTGGGAAACCAGCAGCAGGCCGCCCGCCGTGTCGGTCAGCGACCGGTTCATGCGTCCGGCCTCGTCGGCGAATACGCGATAGCCCAGCAGGCGCTGCAGCAGGCGCGCGGCCTGGGTTTCTCCGTCGCCGGGCTGCACCGCCACCAGCGCCAGCAGGCCCGGACCGATAGCACCGACGGTGACACCGTCGACCTCGACATGCGCCGTGGTGACACGCTGGATCAGGGCGATCATCGCCTTCCTCGGTTTTCGGGGGGACGCGATGGTGCGCAAGCATGGCCAGCCGGTCAATGTGACCGTTTCGATCCGGGCCGTTACCATCCGCGGTTCTCATGCGCCTTTCTCTCGCCATCCTGTATTTCCTGCTGCGTCTGGCCGGCCTGCTGCCGCTGCGCCTGCTGCATGGGCTGGGCGCGCTGCTGGGGCGCGTGCTGTGGTGGTCCGGCGGCAAGCTGCGCCACCACACCGAAGTCAACCTTGCCCTGGTACATACGCAATACGGGGCACAGGAGCGTCAGCGGACAGCGCACCGGACCTTGCTCGAAACCGGCAAGTCCATCACCGAGATCGCCAAGATCTGGGGCGCCGGACCGGAAAAGGCGCTGGCGCTGGTCCGCGACGTCGACGGTGAAGCACTGTTTCGTGAGGCGCTGACCTCCCAGCGCGGGCTCATCGTCGCCGCACCGCACCTGGGCTGCTGGGAGTTGCTGAACTTCTGGCTGTGCAGCCGCACCGACCTCGCCATCGTCTACCGCCCGCCGCGCCATGCGGCGCTGGAGCCGCTGCTGCTCAAGGCGCGCGGCGCGCTCAAGCCCGAGCAGGTCCGCGCCGAAGGTGCGGGCGTGCGTACCCTTTACAAACGTCTGCAGGCCGGCGGCGTGGTCGGCATCCTGCCGGACCAGCAGCCCAAGCAGGGCGACGGCGAATTTGCGCCGTTCTTCGGCGTACCGGCGCTGACCATGGTGCTGGTCTCGCGCCTGGCCCAGCGCACCGGCGCGACGGTGCTGTTCGCGTTCGCCGAACGGTTGCCGCAGGGGCGTGGCTTCCGCCTGCGTTTTCGCGCGGCGCCCGCGGGCATCGCGTCGGAAGACCTGCACACCGCGGTGACCGCGCTGAACCAAGGTGTCGAGGACTGCGTGAACCTGGCCTTCGAGCAGTACCAGTGGCACTACAAGCGTTTCCAGTTCCGACCCGACCCGGACAGCCCGAACCCGTATTGGCGCGGCTGAGGTAAACGCCCCTACCCCCTGAACGCGGGGTACGGATTTCCGTCACCGATTTTTACTATTCCCTGCATACGGCCATGTCGCTCTGTCCGACGCGGCCCGCAACAGGGGAAATCCGATGGACCTGCAACCTGCCCTGGCGCCGAGGCGGCCGGTGCGCGGCGTTTCGCGCCGTATCTGGCGCGGCCTGGCTCTGCTGCTGGTGATGGCCGCGCTGATCGTCGTCGTGCAGGTGATGCGCACGCCGGATGCGGTGAGCGGCGATTCGATCGGCACGGCCACGCGCTTCGACTACGTTGCCGTATTCCCGCCCGGCACGAGTGGGGACCAGGTCGAGGCCTGGCGCAGCCGAGTGCTGCGCGTGCACGACACCGGCTGCTTTCGCGGCAATCCCTGCATCGCGCGCAGCCTGCGCGGCGCCGAACTCGGCAGCGCCCGGCAGTTCGCTTTCGGTTTCGACCTGATGCGCGATGCGCCGCCGAACGAGCGGGCCGCGGTGCTCGCGGCCGCGCAGCAATCACTGCCCGGCACGCGTATCGCGGTCGGCAGCAGCCTGCAGCAGGCGATCGAATGAAACCCTTCCGTCATCACGCCGCGACAGCGGTGCGATTCCATCGAGCCGCGACAGCGGCTTTAAGCGAAACCTGGAGAAGTCATGCGCCACCGTATCCGTCTGATCGCCGCCGCTTCCCTGCTCGCCTGCGCCGGCGCCAGCCACGCCGTTTTCGTCAACGGCGGTTTCGAGCAGAACAATCTGGCCGGCTGGACGGTCGGCGGCGGCACCAACCCCGGCCTGGCCGGCACACCGCCGTTCACGGGCGCCAGCGTGCAGATCACACCGGGCG
This sequence comes from Lysobacterales bacterium, assembly GCA_038207515.1. Lineage (GTDB taxonomy): Bacteria > Pseudomonadota > Gammaproteobacteria > Xanthomonadales > Rhodanobacteraceae > Tahibacter. The sequence goes on from JBBQZR010000002.1 coordinate 186,459, forward strand.
CGCCCGGCCCGGCCAGCGTCGTCGGCGCGGGCGCCGATCCGCGCGCACCCGGCATCACGCTGCCACGCGTCGGCCAGCGCACCGCCAAGATCAATGACGAAAACACCGGCGCGCTGCTGACCACGCTGGCCCAGACCGACACCGTCACCGCGGCCGACATCGATCCCGCCGACGGCCTGCCGCATCTGCGCTTCTCGTTCGCGCCGGTGCTGGACGACCCGGCGCATTCGCCCGATGAACAGCCGTATTTCTACGTGGTCGTGCGCAACGTCGCCGACAACAGCGTGCTGTTCGAACAGTTCGCCTATTCCGGCCAGCCCGGCGTGACCTTCCAGCAGGGCACGGGCAGCTGGAAGTACCTGCCGTTCCAGAACGTCGACGCGGTGCTGCCGGCCAGCGCGGTCGGCCAGCAGATCTCGCTGACGGTGATCGGCGCGGACTGCTCGCTGAGCGGGCATGCGGGCTATGTCTATGTCGACGGCTTCGGTTCCGCACCGGTCGGCGGCGGCGGCACGCCGGTGGCGCGCGTGCCGGTGCCTGCGCTGGACAACATCGGCATGCTGCTGATGGCGTTGCTGCTGGCCGGCAGCGGCCTGCTCGCCTGGCGCCGCGGCGCCTGATGGATCAGTAGCGTCCCACCAGGCCGCGCCGGGTCGCTTCCAGCGCGGCCTCGGCGCGCGAGTTCACGCTGAGCTTGCGGTAGATGGCCTTCAGATAGCCGGCGACGGTATGCCGCGACAGGTCGAGCATGGTCGCGGCCTCGCCGACGGTCAGGCCTTTCGCGATCAGGCGCAGCACGTCGGTCTCGCGCGCAGTCAGCGCTTCCTGCGCCGTCGTCGGCACCGGTTCGGGCTGGAAGTGGCGCAGCAGGCGCCGGGCGATCGACGGCGACAGCGGCGGCTGGCCTGCGGCGATGCCGCTGAGGATGTCGGCCAGCGCCTCGGGCGTCTGGTCCTTGAGCACATAGCCGTCGGCACCGGCGCGCAGCGCCGGAAACAGATGCGCGTCGTCGTCGAACACCGTGGCGACGATGCACAGGGTATGGCCCGGCTGCGCGCGCAGCGCTTCGATCAGGCGCACGCCGCTGCCATCGGGCAGGCCCAGGTCGATCAGGGCCAGTGGCGGTGGCGGATCAATCAGCGCAAACGCCTCGGCCAGCGTCGACGCCGGCTGCACGACCACGCCCGGAAACGCGAGCGCGAGCGCACGGGCCAGCCAGTCGCGGCTGCCGGCGAGGTCATCCACGACCAGGGCACGCTGTATGTCCATGTCCCTATCCTGCCGTGGACGGCAGCGGGAACACCAGCACCACCTTGGTGCCGCCGGCCGTGCCTTGCGTCCAGCGGATATCGCCGGCGAGTTCGTGCGCGCGCTGGCGCATGCCGCGCGTGCCGCTGCCGTCGCCGATCTCGCGGTGGCCGTCGTCGGTGAGTTCGAGCAGCAGTTCGTTGCCGCGACAGGCGACGCGCACGCGCAGCGATGCGGCATGGGCGTGGCGGATGGTGTTGCTGATCGCCTCGCGCACGATGCGGTGCAAGTGCAGCGACTGCTCGCTGCGCAGCGGCGGATCCGGCAGCTCGCCGGCTTCGTTCCAGTTGAGTTCGATCTGTGCAGCGGCCAGGCGCTGGCGCGCCTCGTTGCGGATATCGGCGAGCACGTCGCCGAGCGTGCCCGGCGTGCCGCGCGAACGGCTGACCGTATCGCGCAGGTCCTGCAGCGCGGCGCGCGCCTGGTCGGCCTGCTGCGGCGTGGTCGCGCCGTGGATCAGGCCGAGCAGCTTGGCGCCCAGATCGTCATGCAGGTCGTGGTAGATGCGTTCGCGTTCCTGCGCGGCCGCCTGTTCGCCGATCGCGCGCTCGCGCGAACCGCGTTCGCATTCCAGCGCCGCGAGCGTCGCCGCATGCGCGCGCCGCTCGCGGCCCCAGCTGACCGCGACAAACAGCAGCAGCGCGCCGAACACCGCCAGCAGCGACGGAATCACGGCTTGCCCGCGCTTTCCAGCGACGTTGCCGCAGCGACGTCGCCGAAATGCCGATGCACCGTAGCGAGACGGGCGGCCGCGGTGCGCGTGCGCTCGTGGCCGGCGCCGAACTTCGCCGTGAGGTCGCGATGCGCACCCTGCAGCACGTCGCGCGCCTCGTCCCAGCGCCCGAGCTGCAGCAGGCATTCGCCGCGGTTGCTCGCGAAGATCGCGAAATACGGATGGCCGGCCGGCAGGTTCGCGCGCATCCATTTGTCCAGTGCGTCGAATTCCACGAGCGCGTCGGCGGCGCGCTTCTGCTTGAGCAGCAGCATGGCCAGGTTGTTGCGCGGACCGATCGCTTCGGCATTGGCCGGACCGCCGTCGCGGCTCTGCGCGGCGACGACGCGACGCAGCTCGGCCTCGGCTTCGGCGAGACGGCCGAGGTCTTCCAGCCCGTAGGCCAGCACGTTGCGCGCGAGCAGGTTGTTCGGCGTGTTGTCCTCGCCACGCAGGCGGCGCGCCTCGATCACATCATGGATCAGCGCGATGCCCTTCTCCGATTCGCCGCGGCGCACCAGGAACGAGGCCAGCGCCTGCTGCGCGTTGACGGTCGCCGGATGCGCGGCGCCGAGCACGCGCGTGCGCGCGGCGATGACTTCGCGGAATTCGGTTTCGGCGGCGGCTTCGTCGTTCTTCAGCTCGTACAGCGCGCCGAGCAGGCTGCGCATGTTCAGCGTCTGCGGATGATCCGGACCGACCTTGGCCAGATGCGCGGCGAGCGAGGCACGCGACAGTTCGATGGCCTCGTCGTAGCGGCCGGCCAGGCGCAGGGTGGAGCCGAGGATCTGGCTGATGGCCAGGCTCAGCGCATGGCTGTCGCCCAGATCGCGCTGCGCGTCGCGCAGCAGCGGCCGCAGCAGCGCTTCGCTGGCTTCGGACTTGCCTTGCGCGAGCACGCCTTCGGCCTGAGCCAGGCGCGCGTCGATGCGGATCGCCGCCTGCAACGCGGGCTCGGTGCGCGCCAGCAACGGTTCCAGCAGCGCGTCCGCCGCGGCGTATTTCTGCTGCGCATATAGCGCGCGCGCCTGGCCGACCTGCAGCGCGTCGCGCAGCTCGACCGGCGCGCCCGCGTCGAGCGAGGCGCGCGCCTGCGCGAACAGGGCCTCGGCGCGCGTCGTCTCGCCGAGCTTGAGCAGGCTGGTCGCGAGCGTCAGGTTCACGCGCGCGGCAGCCAGCGGCGCGAGACCGGCCTGCTGCAGTTCGGCCTGCGCCGCGTCGAGCACGCTGCGCACGGTGAGGTCGCCGCCCTGGCTGCGCTCGGGATCGGCCGAGACCAGCATGCGTTCGAGAAAGCCGTTGACCGCGCTGGCTTCGGCCGCGCGCGATTCGGCCTCGCGCCGCGCGGCGGCCTCGGACCAGGCCAGGCGCAGCGACACGACGCTGGCGACGATCAGCGCGAGCACGCTGAAGGCGGCCGCGGCGCTGGCCAGGCGGTGCCGGCGCACGAAGCGCGCGAGCAGATAGCCCAGCGTCGGCGGTCGCGCGTCGACCGGACGAAGCTCGCGCACGCGCTGCAGGTCGGCGGCAAATTCCGCGGCCGAGCTGTAGCGCCGCTCGGGTTCCTGCGCGAGCGCCTTCATGACCACGGTCTCGAGATCGCCGCGCGCCGCGGGCGCGATGCGGCCGAGCGGCTCGGGGGCCTGGTGGCGCACGATGTCGATCGCTTCGAACAAGGTCGAATTCGACAGCTGCGGATGCGGCAGACGGCCGCCGATCAGCTCGTAGGCGATGCAGCCCAGCGCGTAGACGTCGCTGCGCGCGTCGACCTGGTCGCTGTTGCCGGACAGTTGCTCCGGACTCATGTACGGCACGGTGCCGAGCACCTGGCCGAACTGGGTGACCTCGCGCGGCAGGCCGTCGGCGAGGCGCGCGATGCCGAAATCGAGCACCTTGGGCTGGCCGTTCGCGTCGACGAGGATGTTGCCGGGCTTGAGATCGCGGTGGATCACGCCGCGACCGTGGGCGTAGTGCACGGCGCGGCAGATCTCGACCAGCAGCTGCAGACGCGCATCCAGCGCCAGCTCGCGTCCCTGCGCGTGCGCAATCAGGTCGTGTCCGCGCACGTATTCCAGCGCGAGCCACGGCGGCGCCTGCCCTTCCGACGCCGCATCGCTGGCGGCGTACAGCCGCGCGATGCCGGGATGTTCGAGCTGTGCGAGCAGTTCCACTTCGCGCCGGAAGCGGGTCAGCGCGTTGCGGCCGAGCGCGTGCATGACCTTGAGCGCGACTTCGCGCGGCGGCTGGCTTTCGCGCGCCCGGTAGACGCGGCCCATGGCGCCTTCGCCGAGCAGGCCCAGCACCTGATACGGACCGATCTGCGCGGGTAAGGCGTCGCCCGGCACGGCAGCGGCGCTGTCGGCAATGGTTTCGTCGTCGTCGCGCATGCCTTCCCCGGGCTCTTGCGGCATGTCGCTAATCCTCGCGCGAACCGGCCTTCACATCGACCCCCAGATCGCGCAGCTTGCGGTACAGGTGCGTGCGCTCCATGCCGACGAGCTTGGCGAGCTTGCCGACGCTGCCGCCGGTTTCCTGCAGCTGGCGCAGCAGGTAGGCGCGTTCGAACTGCTCGCGCGCATCGCGCAGGGACAGGCCGAAGTCGATGTCGAAGCCGTCGCTGCGGGGGCTCGTGCGCGCCGGCGTGCTGCCGCTGAGCGCCTGCTCGACCTCGGCCAGCTCCACTTCGGGCGCGGCGCCCAGGATCAGCAGGCGCTGCACGAGATTGCGCAGTTCGCGCTGGTTGCCCGGCCAGGTGTAGTTGCGCAGGCGGTTCTGCACCGCGACCGGGAAGATGCGATAAGGCAACTTGTCGCGATTGGAAAAAAAGTCCGCGTAATACTGCAGCAACTCCGGCACGTCCTCGACGCGCTCGCGCAGCGCGGGCACCGCGAGCGGCACGACCTTGAGCTGGTAAAAGAGCTCTTCGCGGAAGCGCCCGGCCGCGACCAGGCTGTCCAGATCCTGCGCCGTCGCCGCGATCACGCGCAGGTCGAGATTGACCGGCTCGCGTCCGCCGCAGCGGATCAGCGCGCGGCGCTCCAGCGTCGAGGACAGGCGCAGCTGCAGTTCGGGATCGAGCTCGGCCACTTCGTCCAGGTACAAGGTGCCTGCGTTGGCCTGTTCGAGCAGGCCGAGCTGCACGCTGCCGTTCTCCTCGGCGCCGAACAGCGTCTGTGCAGCGTGGTCGCGCGCGATCGAACCGGACGCGACGGTGACGAAAGGTCCGTTGCGGCGGCTGCTTTTCTCGTGCAGCCAGCGCGCCAGCGATTCCTTGCCGCTGCCGGCCTCGCCGCTGAGCAGCAGCCAGGTATCGTGGCCAGCCATGCGCTCCAGCTGGCCGCGCAGGGCATGCATCACACGCGAGGAACCGACCGGCTCCAGCGGTACCGGCACCTGCCGTTTGAGGCCTTCGTTCTCGCGCTTGAGGCGGCTGGCCTCGAGCGCGCGCTCGACGGTCAGCAGCAGCTTGGCCAGCGACAGCGGCTTCTCGACGAAATCGTAGGCGCCCAGGCGCGTCGCCTCGACCGCGGTCTCGACCGTGCCGTGACCGGAAATCATGATGACCGGACAGCTCAGGCCGCCACGTTCGGACCATTCGCGCAGCAGGCTGATGCCGTCGGTGTCGGGCATCCAGATGTCGAGCAGGATTGCGTCGGGGCGCACCTGGCGGCGCATCTCGCGCGCGGTGGCGGCGTTCTCGGCCACGCTGACCTGGTAGCCCTCGTCCTGCAGGATGTCCTGCACCAGGCTGCGGATATCGGGTTCGTCGTCGACGACGAGAATGTGGCCGGAAGTCATGCCCGCCCCTGTGGCGAAAAAGCGACCGGCAGCATAGCGTCTTTCGTCGATGGCGCGAGCACGCCGACCACGATGGTTCTCCGTGCCGGCGACGAGGCCGGCGGACTCGTCCGCAATGGCCGAAGCGCGGCGAATTGCGGCTTTGCAGCATTGACCGCTCAGTCGCGGCCATCGAATTCGTTGATTGGTATACAAGCGCGCACCGGCCCATGCTCGCCATGCCGCGGTGACGCGGCTTCAGGGGGACATCCGCCTCAGTCCCAAACCCGGAGGCTTCATGAACAGGTCCACGCAATTCCCCGCGATAGCCAGCCTGACCTTGCTCTGACTACGCGCCTCGACCTCGGCGACCTCTCCAAGGGCCAGCTGGTCACCTCGGACAACTACTACGCGCTGTTCAACGGCGTGCTCAATCCCAAGCAGCTCGAAGGACTGCGCCTGCTCGTCGTGCCGTTCCCGCAGCAGCAGTTCAACCTGACCGCGGACCGGCGTTCGGAACGGCCGAGCCTCGGCGTCGCCTGCTTCGACTGCCATGCCAACGGCCACACCAACGCGGCGACGCATCTGGTCGGCGACATCCGGCCGCAGGAACACCGCCACCGCATCGACACGCCGAGCCCGCGCGGCAACAACATCCAGCGCCTGTTCGGTTCGCAGCGCGCTCAAGACGGTCGAGGACTTCACCGAGTTCGAACAGCGCGCCGCCTATTTCGACGGCGATCCGGTGATGGCGACGAAGAAGGGCGTGAACATACTCGAGCGCGGCAGCCAGGTGCATTTCATGGCCGAGTTCGAAGCCCTGCTCGATTTCCCGCCCGCGCCGAAGCTGGCCTGGGACGGCAGGCTCGATCCGAAGAAGGCGAGCGAGGCCGAACGGCGCGGCCAGGATGTATTTTTTGGCAAAGGCAAATGTTCCACCTGTCACGCGCCGCCCTACTACACGGACAACCTGATGCACAACCTGCAGGTCGAGCGCTTCTTCAAGGAGAAGAACATCAACGGCCGCCTGGCCAGCGCGGACGCGCCGATCAAGACCTTCCCGCTGCGCGGCATCAAGGACTCGCCGCCCTACCTGCACGACGACCGCCTGCTCACCCTCGACGACACGGTCGAGTTCTTCAATCTCGTGCTGGAGACGAAGCTCGACGCCGGCGAGAAGAAGGATCTGGTCGCATTCCTGCGCCAGTTGTAGAAGGGCAAACGCGAGGATCAGCGAGGTTGGCTGGGACAACGAGGTTGGTTGGGGTAAGCGAAGCGCACCCCAGCATCGAGGCATCTCCGCAAACCGCTCGCCTGACGGAGGAATCGTCCGCGCGGCGAACGAATCGTCCGCCCGGCGAAGGAAACGTCCGCGCAGCGAAGGAATCGTGCCATCCCGGAGACACCGGGAACTGCATTCCTCCGCCACGGCGATCGGCCCGGTGAAGTTCCTCGATGCTGGGGTGCGCCTGCGGCTTACCCCAGCCTACGGTTTTCCATCAGTCGCCTTCGCGCTCGACCGGCTCGCCGTAGCGCCAATAGTCCGGCGGATACAGCGCGGTGCGCTGGGCCGGTTCGGCCGGGGTCTGGCCCGCTTCGATCGCGGCCAGCGTCGGTGCGGACCAGATCTCGAGCCAGCGCGAGCGGAACGGCTGGATCAGCAGCGCGTAGCGGCGCGCGCGCGGATCGAGCTTGGCCGGATAGCGCACGATCAGGCCGCGCGGATTCGCCGCCGCCCATTCGCCGATCCCGCCGATGTTGATTTCGGCGATGCTGCCGTGCAGCCGCGCGAGATAGTGGAACTGGCCTTCGTACTGGCCGACATTGGCGATCGGCCGCTGCTCGGCCTGGGCGCGACCGAGCACGCCGGCCGCCGGTTCAAGATTGAAATTGTGGAACAGCGCGTGGGCGAACAGCGCATGCGCCAGCGCGACGCCGAGCAGCGACGTGCCGGCGATGCGGTGCAGCTCACGCTCGCCTTCGCCCGGCAGCAACAGCAGCAGGCCGAGCGCGGCGAAGCCGACCGCGAACCACGGGCTCAGGCGCGCCGCATCGTGCAGCCAGTGCGAATGCAGCTCGCCTGACTCCAGCCACACCGGCAGGATGGCGAGCAGGAACGCGAAACCGAATGCCGCGAGCGCAACGGGCCAGGCGCCCCAGACACGTCCCGCGCCGCTGCCGCGCACCTCCTGCCGGGCCAGCGCGCAGGACAGCGCCATCGCCACGCCGGGCAGCAGCGGCAGGAGATAGTAGACCTGCTTGCCGGACACCAGGCAGAACCCGGCGAAGGCCGGCAGCAGCCAGCTGATCAGGAAACGCTCGCCATCGCCGATCGGCCGCGCAAAGGTGACCACCGCGCGCCACAGCCGCGGCCAGCCGATCCACGGGAACAGCAGCACGCCGAGCATCGGCAGGTACCACCATACCGGCCGCGCGTGATCAAAACTGTCGACGACGCGACCCGCCGTCTGCATGAAGAACAGCTCGTTGCGATAGGCCTCGCCGCCGACGAAGCCGGCCGGCAGCGCCCAGGCCAGCAGGATGGTGACACCGCCGGCGAAGGCGAGGCCACCGCGCAGATACCAGCCCTTGCGATCGGCGCGCGCGTGTTCGCTCCACCAGGGTCCGAGCAGGAACGGAAAGCCCACATGCAGCAGCATGACCGGCCCCTTGGTCATCAGGCCGGCACCGAGCGCCAGCGCGAACCAGATCCAGCGCGGCTTGCCGCTGAGCGCGAGCAGCGCAAGCGCCACGGTCAGCGCCAGCAGCACTTCGTACATGATCTGCAGGCCGAACAGAAACGAGTAGGCCAGCGCGATCAGGAACCAGGGCACGAGCCGTGCGATCGACGGCCGCAGGGAAAACACACGGCGCGCCAGCGCGGCCGCAGCCAGCAGCCAGCCGGCGCCGATGAATACCTGCAGCAGCCGCGGCCAGACATCGTTGACACCGCTCACGGCCCAACCCGCATGGATCAGCCAGAACAGCAGAGGCACCTTGTGGCTGTAGGGATGGCCATTGACTTGCGGCACGAGGAACTGGTTCTCGCTCCACATTTCCCAGGCTACAGCCAGGGTCCGCGTCGAATACAGCGGCATGGGACCGTGCTGGAAGATCGCGAAGAGCGCGACGGCAAACCAGAGCACCAGCCAACGCGGTGGGACCGGAGGGAAACGCAACGATGGCGGCATAGGCTGACGCTGACTTGGAACCGGGACGAAGTGTAGTGCCTTGCCGGTGCGCAGTGTGTTGCGGGCCGAACGCGGCGGTGCGGCTTGTGCGGTCGCCTCCGGCTGTTACGCTCTGCGCATGTCCGACCCTGCCCGTCCCGGCCTTTCGGCCTGCATCATCACGTTCAACGAAGCCGATCGCATCGAGGCCTGCCTGGCCTCGCTCGCGTTCTGCGACGAGATCGTCGTCGTGGATTCGGGCTCTACCGACGGCACGGCCGAGCGCGCGGCGGCGCTCGGTGCGCGCGTACTGACGCGCGCGTTCGAGGGCTACCGGCGGCAAAAGGATTTTGCGGTGCACAGCGCGCGGCATGAGTGGGTGCTGTGCCTGGATGCCGACGAGCGCGTGACGCCGGCGCTGCGTGCCGCGATCGAGACCGCGCGCGACGCGGGCTTTGCCGCCGGGGCCGGCTTCCGCTTCGCGCGGGCGACGGAATACTTCGGCGCGTTCCTGCGTCACGGCAATGCCTATCCGGACCGCGTGCTGCGCCTGTTCGACCGCCGCCGCGGCGGCTGGCGCGGCGACCGCGAGATCCACGAGCACGTCAGCGTCGACGGCCCGGTGCAGCGTCTGGCCGGTGACCTGGAACACCGCGCCTATCGCTCGCTCGCCGACCAGCTTGCGCGGCTGGAGCGTTACGCCCGGCTCATGGCCGAACACGATCACGCGCGCGGCCGGCGCGCCCGCCTGACCCATCTCGTGTTCAACCCGTTCTGGCGATTCCTGCGCGGCTATGTGCTCCGCGCTGGTTTCCGCGACGGCTGGCGCGGGCTGATCTACGCCTGGGTCGAGGCCAACTACGTGCGGCAGAAATTCATCAAGCTCTGGCTGCTCGACCGCGGTCAGCGCATCGCCTGAGGGCGTGGATCGCGCCAGCGCCCGACGACGGGCACGGTGATGTCGATCGCGCGAGCGATAGGTTCAGAACGCGGGACAGATCCGCTTGCACCGCCCGAGGAGAAGGGGCTGCAGCCCCTTCTCGACACGCGGTCATGCGCCGGCGAGGATCTGCTCGACACGGCCTACCATGCTCGCGGCGAACTCCTCGCTCTTGGCCTTGGCCAGCACGCGGCGGTATTCGGGCAGCAGGTCGCTTAGCTCGGCCCGGGTGTAGCAGCGCTCGAGTTTCAGCGTGAACAGGAAGGCGCGCAGGCCGAGCGCGGCGACCGCGGTTTCGTTGATGAAGGCGCGGGCCAGCTGCAGCGGCGGCAGTTCGGACTCGGCCGCCGGCGCGACTGCACCGGCCTGGACGTCGGCCGTGATAAGTCCCAGCGAGCTGAGCTCTTCGAGGATGCCGCCGACGTCGCCGAGTGCGGCGAACTGGCGACGCAGCTCGGCGACCGAATGCTGGCCGTGCACGGCGATCAGCAGCGAACGCGAACGCGCATGCATCTTCTGACGCCGATCGATCAGCTCGCGCTGACCGAGCTGCGTCTTGCGTGGTATGACGGTATCGAGCATGACGTGTCCCCCTGGCTACGTGGCTCCGAGAATAGTCGCCCGTCGAGTCGAGGTGAACACTCGAACGTGTTCGTGCTAGCGAAATCGGCGCTATTCCGCGTTGACGTCGCCTTCGCCGTCGGCATTCTGCACGGCCGCGTCGCAGTCCGGACGGAACGCATCGGCGCCGAGCAGATACCATTCGCGCCGGTTGGCGTGGCCGACATACTGCGCCTTGTCCGCATCGATGCAGGCACCGAACGCGGTGCGCAGCACGAACAGGCGGCGCTGTTGCGGCGCCTCGGACTGCCAGCGCTGCGCTTCGGCAAGTTGCAGGTGCCACGGCTTGACGAAGCCGAAGTCGCGCACCGGCTGGTCCGCGTGCAGCAGGTTCTGCTCCTTCCAGGCGACCAGGCCGAGTTCGGTGTCCTTGCCGGCGAGTTCGCGCGCGCGTCGCATGACCGCCGCGGCCGAGGTCGAATCGTTGAGCACGGGATAGGCCCACAAGCTCCAGCCCAGCCACAGCGTGGCCAGGGTCAATGCCAGCGCGAGCAGGCTGCGGCGGGCGCGCAGCAGCACGGCCGACAGCAGCGCGACGGCACCGACCACGAGCACGAACAGCCACAGCATCTGGCCGCCGGCTTCGAGACCGCGCTGCTCGACCAGACGGTTGGCGCGCTCCAGATGGCCACTCCAGGCCAGCGCCCCGACCAGCAGAAACACCGACCCCAGCACGGCGACGAAGCCGAGCACGACGCGGCGGAACCACGGCCGCGCCGCGATCGCCTCGAGCTGCGCTCCGGTCAGCAGGGCGAGCAGCGGCAGCGCCGGCATGATGTAGACGTCACGCTTTCCTTTGGGAAAAGTAAAGAAAAGAACAACGAGCAGTATCCAGGCGAGCGGCAGCAGCACGCGCACATCGCGCTGTTTCAACGCCTGCCACCAGCGCGGCGCCGCCCACGGCAGGGCCAGCACGAGCGGCAGCCAGGCGAACGCGATCACGCCGAGGTAATACCAGGGCGGCTGGTGATGGTCCCAGGATTCGGTGTAGCGGCCCGCTGTCTGGCGGAACAGGATGTCGTTCATGTAGGCGCGGTATTCCGGCCCCGCTTCGGACACGACCGCGTACAGCATCGGCGCCAGCCACAGCGCTGTCGCCGCGACGAAGAACACGATGCCGAGCAGCCAGCGCCCGGCGCTGGCCGGGGTACGCGACACGCCGGGCCAGTCCTGCCAGCGCGCGAACAGGTAAGGCACGAACATCAGCAGCGCGAGTACGCCGACGCCCTTGGTGATCACGCCGAGCCCGGCGGCGAAACAGCCCAGCCAGTACGCGCGCCAGTCGGGACCGAGCAGGAAGTGGCGCAGCAACCCGTAGTTCGCGAGGGTCAGGAAAAAGCAGACCGTCGGATCGATCTGCGCACGCTTGGCCTGATAGACGAACTGGAACGTACACAGCAGCGCCGCGGCCGCGTAAACGCCGACGCGGTGATCCCACAGCCGCCGGCCAAGGTCGTAGACCAGCGCAAGCATGCCCAGGCCGGCCAGCAGCGACGGCAGCAGGAAGGCAACGCGCCAGCTGCCGGTGACGGTGTAGAAAAACGCCTGCGCCGCCATGAACAGCGGCGGCTTGTCCGAATACAGCTCGCTGCCGCGATGCGGGATCAGCCAGTTGCCGGATTCGATCATCTGCTTGGCGACCAGCGCGAAGCGCGGTTCGTCCGCGGGCCAGGGATCGCGCAGGCCGATGCCGGCGCCTAGCACCACGAGCGCGATGCCGAACAGCAGCCACAGTTCCTGGCGCTGGGTGAAGCGCCAGTCGAAAGCGGTGATGGGATTTTGCGACATGACTACTCTTCCCTTTCCAGTCAGGCACCGGACCGGCAGCCGGTCACGATAGAACAGGCATTCTCCGCACAACGTTAAGCACACGCGTCGTCTTCAGTCGAGCGGAAGCCGCAGGCGGAAGCTCGCCCCGCCCTCGGGCCGATTGTCCGCGCGGATGCTGCCGCCGTGTTCTTCCATGATCTTCTTCACCACCGCCAGTCCCAGGCCGGTGCCGCGCGACTTGCTGCTGGTATACGGCTCGTACCAGCGCTCACCGAAGCCCTCGGGCAGGCCCGGACCGTTGTCGGCGATGACGAGTTCGGCCCAGTTGCGCGAGCCGTCCTCGATCCGTGCGGTCGCCACTTCGATGCGCGGCTTCGCCTGGTCGCCGATCGCCTCGAGCGCGTTCTTGAGCAGGTTGTGCAGCAGCTGGCGCAAGCGGCCGGTATCGGCGCGCACGAGCAGTTCCTCGTTCGCGAAGCGGCGGCTGATCTGCAGGCGCTGGTCGTTCTCGTAAAGATCCAGCACTTCGCCGATCAGCGCATGCAGCGCCAGCGGCCGCGGCGACAGCTGCGGCGGGCGCGCGTAGTCGCCGAACGCGTTGACCAGCGCCTTGAGCGCCTCGACCTGGTTGACGATGGTGCGCGTGGCGCGATCCAGCACCTCGGTATCGTCGGCGGCCAGACGGCCGATGAAGCGGCGGCGCAGTCGTTCGGCGGCGAGCTGGATCGGCGTCAGCGGGTTCTTCACCTCATGCGCGAGGCGCCGCGCGACCTCGGCCCAGGCTGCATCGCGCTGGGCGCGGTTGAGCAGGGTCAGGTCGTCGAACACGGCGACATAGCCGGCGTGTTCGGTACCGCCGCCGACGAGTTCGGTGCCGTGCAGCAGCAGCACGCGACGTTCGCCGCCGTCGTCGATGACGACTTCCTCGCGCCATTCGCGCGCGTTCTCGCGCAGGTGGCGCAGCAGCGGATCGATCAGCGCGGACAGACCCGGATTGGCGCGGCGCACACTCGCGAGGGGCTGGCCGAGCTGGCGTGACACAGCGACGCCGAGAATCGTGTCGGCGGCGCGATTCGCAGTGCGCAGCACGCCGTCGCGATCGACGCCGAGCACGCCGGTCGACAGGTGTTCGAGCACCGCGCGCAGGTAGGCGCGCTGCGCTTCGGATTCCTCGGTGCTGCGCTGCGCGCGCGCGCCGGCGCGTTCGAGTTCGCGCTGCATCTGGTTGAAGGAATTCAGCAGGAAGCCGAGTTCGTCGCGGCTGGCGACAGGCAGCGGCGTGTCGTAGCGGCCCGCACCGACCGCGCGCGTCGCCGCGGCTAGCCGGCCGATCGGCGCGACCAGGCGTCGCGCGACGCCGAACGCGGTCAGCAGCGCGAACAGCACCGACAACAGCAGCACGAAGGTCAGCACCAGGCTGAAGGTGAGCTTGAGCGAACTGCGCAGGAACTTGAGGCGGCGGAAATCGAAGCTGGCCGCTTCGACGCGCTGGGTCAGCGGACGCAATCGCGGCGGCAGCGGGAACAGGGTCTGCAGCAGCCGCGGCGAGCCGCTGGCGAGATTGCTGCGCACGAGCACGCGCAGCATGAGCTGTTCGCCGACCGGCTCGGCCGCCGCATAGCTGCCGCCGCCGGACAGTCGCATCAGCGTCGCCGCATCGGGATAGACCGGATTGAGGAAGCGCGGGTCGGAACTCGCGGTCGCGATCACCGTCGCGTTGTCGCCGAACACTGTTAGCTGGGTCGCGCCGATATCGTCGATGACGTCGTCGAGTCCGGCCTGCACGTCGGCTTCGTCGCGCGATTCCAGCGAGGCGGCGAGACGGTTGCTGGCGTCCTGGCTGATGCGCAGACGCTCGTCGACATAGAGACGGCCGATCTCCAGCGCGTCGTCCAGCGACTGCTCCAGGCGCACGCTGAACCACGCATCGATCGTGGCGTTGAGGAAGTTCAGCGCGAATCCATACACCACGAGCACCGGCGGCACGGCCAGCAGCATCAACATGAACAGCAGACGCCGGGTCAGACGCGCGCCCGGCACTTCGCGCCGTGCATCGGCGACGAGGCGCAGCAAGCGCAGCGCGATCACGACGATGAGCACGAGCAGCGCCGTGCCCGCGAAGATCACCATCCACGGATGCAGACGGCCGAAACGGTTGCTGCCGCTGGCCGCGTCGCCGGCCAGCAGCAGCGCGCAGCCGAGCAGCGCCAGCACGGCCAGCGCCGGCAGCAGGCGCCGCGTGAACCAGGTCAGGCCGCCGGAATACCAGGCCATGTCCGCTCCACGGCGGCCTGACGCCAGGCCGAATCGACGAGCGCCGGCAGGCGCAGCGCGCCCGGCAGCGCGGCGCTGTCCAGTTCGATGCGCAGGCGCTGCCGTTCGGGCGCGACCGCGCGCATCGACGCGTCGGCGATCGGCAGTTCGATGCGGCTCAGCGCGGCGAGTGCCGCGGCGCGCACGCCGAAGCTGCGCACGGTCGCACGATCGAGGTCACGCAGTTGGTAATTGCGCGACAGCGGGAAATAGCGCAGCTCCAGGCGGTGCTCCTCGCGCTGCTGCAACCGCCAGCCGAACAGGCCGTGACGCTCGCGCGAGAGTTCCAGCTGCAGGGTCAGCGGAATGCCGTGGTCGAGCGCGTCGAGCATCTCGCTGCTCGGCTTCCAGTCGCATTCGAGCACCAGTACGTGGACGCCGCCGTGCTGGTCGATGTGCGCGCCGCTGAGCTTGAGGCTGGACTCGCCCGGCGCGCAGGCCTGCAGGCTCAGCGCGAGCAGCGGCGCCAGCAGCCCCCATCGCGGCGCGCGGCCGCGGCGCTCAGTTGGCTTTTTCCACAACGGCATAAAAGAACCCGTCCATGCCGTCGACGCCCGGCAGGTTCTGCCGCCCCGTGGCGACATCGCGGCCGAAGCGCGCCGGCACGGCGTCGTGGTTGAGTTGCGCATCCGGCGTGCGCGCGAGGAACGCGCCGACCTGGGCGGCGTTCTCGCGCGGCAGCACCGAACAGGTCGCATAGACCAGGCGGCCGCCCGGGCGCAGCAGCGGCCAGAGCGCATCCAGCAGTTGCGCCTGTTCCGCGGCGGAACGTTCGATATCACCGGAACGCCGGTGCAGGCGGATGTCGGGCTGGCGCCGGATCACGCCGGTCGCAGTGCAGGGCGCATCGAGCAGGATGCGGTCGAAGGGACGCCGGTCCCACCAGGCCGCCGGCTGGGCGGCGTCGCCGGTCTTCATCTCGGCGCGCAATCCCAGGCGGGTAAGGTTGTCGCGCGCCTGCGTGAGCCGCAGCGAATCGCGATCCAGCGCGAGCAGGTCCAGCGCATGCCGCTCCAGGCAATGGGCGGTCTTGCCGCCGGGTGCGGCACAGGCGTCGAGCACGCGCAGACCATCGCGCAGATCCAGCAGATCCGGCATGAGCTGGGCGGCGCCATCCTGGACCGAGAGCTCGCCCTGGGCATAGCCGGGCAGATGCGTCACGTCGGTGCTGTCTTCCAGCACCACGGCATCGGCGAGCCAGTCGTGCACGCTGGCCGCGTGCCCAGCGACCAGCAGACGCTCGGTCAGCGCGGCGGGCGTGGTGCGGCGGCGATTGGCGCGCAGCACCAGCGCGGCCGGCGCGTTATTCGCGGCGAGGATCGCATCGACGTCGTCGGGCCAGTCTCGCGCGAGCTGCTGCACCAGCCAGGCTGGATGCGAACTGGACAGCAGGCGATCGCTGCCGATGACAGCCTCGAGCGACGCGCGCTCGCGCAGGAAGCGGCGCAGCAGCGCGTTGACGAGGCCGGCGAGCTGCGGCCGCTTGAGGGCGCGGGTCGCCTCGACGGTTCCGGCCACGGCGGCGTATTCGGGCAGGGCCAGCATAGCCAGCTGCACGAGGCCGAGCACGAGCAGCGCATGCACGACCGGCTCGCGCCGGTGCAGCGGCTTCTGCAGCAGGCGCCCGATGATCGCGTCGTAGCGCAGCCACCAGCGCGCGCCGTCATGCAGCAGCGCCGACAGGAACGCGCGATCACGGCTGTCGGCCAGGCGCGGCGCGACCTGGGCGAACGCCGTTCGCAGTGACACACCGCCGCGTACGACTTGATCGAGTGCCTGCGCGGCCAGGGCGCGTACGTCGCTCATGCGGCCGGCCGCTTGAGGTCGGGCCGGGCGTTGAGGTAATCGCGCGCGGCCATGCGGCGACCGCCGGCGCGCTGGATTTCGCGAATCCGCACGATGCCCTCGGCGGTGGCGATGTCGATGCCGTCGCGGCCGGCCGCCAGCAGCGTACCGGGCGCGGCCCCCGCGTCACCGGGCAGCGCCTGCGCCGACCAGATGCGCAGATGCTCGCCGGCGACATCCGCTTCGGCGACGGGCCAGGGGTCGAACGCACGCACCTGGCGCTCGATGGCCTGAGCACTGCGGTTCCAGTCGATCGCGGCCTCGGCCTTGTCGAGCTTGTGGGCGTATTCGACGCCGTCCTCGGACTGGGTTTCGCTGGTCGGTTTCCTGCGCGTCTGGGTCAGGACCGAAAGCTGTTGCCGCAGTAGATCGGCACCCAGCAGCGACAGGCGGTCATGCAGCGATCCGCCGGTCTCCTCCGCCGTGAGCGGCGTGGCGCTGCGCGCGATGACGGGTCCGGTATCCAGACCCTTTTCCATCTGCATGAGGCAGATCCCGCTGTGCGTGTCGCCGGCGAGTACGGCGCGCTGGATCGGCGCGGCGCCGCGCCAGCGCGGCAGCAGCGAGGCATGGACGTTCCAGCAGCCGAGGTGCGGCGTGTCGAGCACCTTCTGCGACAGGATCAGACCGTAGGCGACCACGATCATCAGGTCCGGCGCGAGATCGGCGAGGATCCGGCGCGCTTCGACGCTGCGGAAATTCTCGGGTTGTTCCACGCGGTAGCCGCGTTCCAGCGCCGCTTGCTTGACCGGACTGGGCGTGAGCTTGCGCCCCCGCCCGGCCGGACGGTCCGGCTGGGTGTAGACGGCGGCGATCTCGATGCCCGGCTGCACGCAGGCGGACAGGCAGGGCACGGCGAATTCGGGCGTTCCGGCGAACACCACGCGAAGAGGTGGGGTCATTGGATATCAGGCGCTGCGGCGCTGCTTTTCAAGCTTCTTGCGCACCATCTCGCGCTTGAGCGGCGAGAGATAGTCGACGAACAGGCGGCCCGCCAGATGATCCATCTCGTGCTGAATGCAGACCGCGAGCAGGCCGTCGGCCTGCAGGCTGAAGGTCTTGCCGGCGACGTCCTCGGCCTCGACCGTGATCTGGTTGGCGCGCTCCACGTCGGCAAAGATGCCGGGTACCGAGAGACAGCCTTCCTGGTAGGTCTGGATGCCGTCCTTGGCCAGGACGCGCGGGTTGCACAGCACATGCGGCTGGTTTTTCTCTTCCGACACGTCCAGCACCAGCAACTGGCGGTGCACATTGACCTGGGTCGCGGCCAGGCCGATGCCCGGCGCCTCATACATGGTTTCGAACATGTCTGCGACCAGGCGGGCCAGCTCGGGGCCGAAATCGGTCACGGGCTGGGCCTTTGTCCGCAGGCGCGGGTCGGGAAACTCGAGAATAGTGAGCTTGGCCATAGGGCACCTCGAAGGAATCTGCGCGGAAGTTGGCGGAAGCGGGTTCCGTTACGCGCGTAACATGCGGAAATTCTACGCGGATTTGTCCGCGTCGGGGGGAGCAGGAAGCGGTCTGGACAAGGGCGCGCCCAGCGCGCCGGGGACGACAGCTTGCGTGCATATTTTCTTCGGCTACACTCACGATGCCCTTGGGGAATCAGGTAATTGGCGGCCATGCTTAAAAAACTACCTGCACTTTTTGCCGGATTGCTCGTCGCGCTAACGGCTTTGGCCGTCAACGAGTCGGAGCTGCGCAACGGACACCCCGACACCTATACGGTGAAGCGTGGAGACACCCTCTGGGACATCTCCGCTCGCTTCCTCAAGAAACCCTGGCTGTGGCCGGAAATCTGGCAGGCCAACCCGCAGGTCGAGAATCCGCACCTGATCTATCCGGGTGACGTGCTCAACCTGTCCTACCTGAACGGCGGCGGCGGCGCACGCCTCAGCAGCACGGGGCCGCGCGTGCGGCGCGAGCCGCTCGACGAAGCCATCCTGCCGATCGATCTGAAGGACATCGAGCAGTTCCTCAAGAACATGCGCGTCGTCGACGACAAGACGTTCCGCGGACTGCCGCATGTCATCGCAATCGAGGAAAACAAGCTGCGCGGCATCAACGGCAGCCTCGTCTACGTGCGCGGCCTCGACGCGCGGCCCGGTGACGCGTTCGTCGTCGTGCGGCCGACCAACCTCTACTACTCGATCGAAGGCCGCAAGAACGAGCCGCCGACCACGCACGTGCGCCCGCTGGATACGCAGCACGGCCAGAACAAGATGATCTGGCACAACAATCCGGTGAAGAACCTGTTCGGCCGCAATTCGAGCGTGCTGGGCTACGAAGTGCAGGTCATCGCCAACGCGCAGGTCACACGCACCGGCGATCCGAGTTCGCTGCTGATCACGTATTCGGACTTCGAGATCCGCGCCGGCGACCTGATCATGCCGATCGAGGCCAAGCCTTACGATTCGCAATACCTGCCGCATCCGCCATCGTCGGTACCGGCCAGCTTCGAAGTGCTGGCATTCACCGATGCGCTCAATGCGGTCGGTCCCCAGCAGGTCGTTGCGCTGTCGCGCGGCGCTGCCGACGGCATCGAGAACGGCCACGTATTCACCATCTATCACCCGGGCGACCGGATCACGGACAAGTACAAGTATCCCGACGACGGCGCGCGGCAGTTCTTCAATCCGAAGGACTCCAAGGTCACGCTGCCGGAGGAGTACGTGGGCCACGTCATGATCTTCCGCACCTTCGACCGCGTCAGCTACGGCCTCGTCATGGACGGCCTGCGGCCGGTGCACCTGAACGACGTACTGCGCGCGCCGGAGTAACGAAGAAAGTCGAGGGATTTGAAACAGCAGCGCAGCGACTGTTGATTCCGTAACGCAGCACCTGAAAGGCGCCGGCTTGACCGGCGCCTTTTTCGTGCGCGCGCCTATACTCGGCGCATGAACCCCGAGTTGCGCAGTCCCGAGGAAACGGAAGCCTGGCTGGTTCTGCTGCGCGCGCCGGGCCTGGGCGCGACCCGCCTGCGCAGCCTCGTGACGCGCGCCGGCAGCGCCGCGGCGGTCCTGTCCGACCTGGAATCGCTGCGCCGCGAGTTCTCATTTGCCGAGGAAACCCTGACCTGGTTGCGCACGCCCGACCGCGCACGCATCGCCGCGGACCGTGACTGGCTCGCCGCCGACGGCCAGCACCTGCTGACCTGGCTCGACGAGGACTACCCCGCCCTGCTGCGCGAGGCCGGTGCGGCGCCGGCGGCGCTGTTCGTGGCGGGCGACACGAGCCGGCTGTGGCTGCCGCAGATCGCGATCGTCGGTGCGCGCAACGCGACCACCGGCGGCCTGGCCAACGCACGCAGCTTTGCCCAGCACCTGGCGGCGGCCGGCTTTGCCGTGACCAGCGGCCTGGCCGATGGCGTCGACGCGGCCGCGCACTCGGCGACGCTCGATGCGGGCGCGTCCACCGTCGCCGTCATGGGCACGGGGCCGGACCTGATCTATCCGCGCAAGCATGCCGCCCTGGCCGCGCGGATCCGCGCGACCGGCGCCCTGGTCAGCGAATTTCCGCCGGGTGTCGAAGCCCGTCCGGCACACTTCCCTCGCCGCAACCGCATCATCGCGGGACTGTCCCTGGGCGTGCTCGTGGTCGAAGCGAGCACGCAGTCCGGCTCGCTGATCACGGCGCGCCTCGCCGGCGAACAGGGCCGCGAGGTATTTGCCCTGCCCGGCTCCATTCATAATCCGCTGGCCCGCGGCTGCCACCAACTGATCCGCCAGGGCGCCCGGCTCGTCGAGACCGCGGCCGATATCATCGAGGATCTGGCGCCGCTGGCGCAGGCGCTCGGCGAACGCCTGCGCCAGCACCTGCTGCCGCCGACCTCCATCGACGCCGTGACGGTTGCCGCACCGGCCCGCGACGCCGACTATGGCTGTCTCCTCGCGGCGCTCGGGCACGATCCGATCGGCCTCGACGAGCTGTCCGCGCGCACCGGTCTGGGCGTCGCGGCGCTGTCCTCGATGCTCCTGCTGCTGGAGCTCGACGGCGAGGTCAGCAGCTGCGGCGGCGGGCGCTATCAGCGCCGCTGAGCGCGTTGCCGGACGCCTGAACAGGACCGTCCTGTCATTCAGATTGGCTTGACAGCACTGCGCAGCCTGTGTGCACGATGAAAAAAGAGGATGCCGCGGACGGCGTCCCAATCCCCACGCAATCGACCCAGCGGTTGCCGGTTCGCCGGCAGCCCGCGCAGAGGACGCGCCACCCGCAATGGCCAAGAACCTACTCATCGTCGAATCGCCCGCCAAGGCCAAGACGATCAACAAATACCTGGGCAAGGACTTCACCGTCCTCGCGTCCTACGGCCATGTGCGCGACCTCGTGCCCAAAGAGGGCGCCGTCAACCCCGACCAGCAGTTCGCCATGAACTATGCGGTCATCGACAAGAACGAAAAGCACGTCGACGCGATCGCCAAGGCCGCCGCCAAGGCCGACTCGCTCTATCTCGCGACCGACTTGGATCGCGAAGGCGAGGCGATCAGCTGGCACATCAGCGAGATCCTGCGCGAACGCGGCCTGCTCGAGGGCAAGCAGGTGCATCGCGTCGTGTTCTCGGAAATCACCCCGAAGGCGATCCGCGAAGCGGTAGACCATCCGCGCGAACTGTCGCTGGACCTGGTCAATGCGCAGCAGGCGCGCCGCGCGCTGGACTACCTGGTCGGCTTCAACCTGTCGCCGGTGCTGTGGCGCAAGGTGCAGCGCGGCCTGTCCGCCGGCCGCGTGCAGTCGCCGGCGCTGCGCATGATCGTCGAGCGCGAGGAAGAGATCGAGGCGTTCAAGGCGCGCGAATACTGGAGCATGGACGCGGAGCTGGCCCATTCCGCCACGCCGTTCCGCGCTCGCCTGCTGCGCCTCAACGGCAAGAAATTCGAACAGTTCGACCTGACCGAGGCCGGTGCCGCCTATACGGCGCGCGACGCCCTGTATGCCGCCGCCGGCGCTCACCGCATCGCCGGCAGCGACACGCCGTTCGACACCGGCGAGCCGGCCTGGAGCGGCGGTCAGCTCACCGTCGCCGACGTGCAGTCCAAGGAACGCAAGCGCCGCCCGGCCGCGCCGTTCACGACCTCGACGCTGCAGCAGGAGGCCGCACGCAAGCTCGGCTTCACCACCAGCCGCACGATGCGCCTGGCGCAGCAACTGTATGAAGGCATCGCGATTGGCGACGAAGGCGTGGTCGGTCTGATCACCTATATGCGTACCGATTCGACCAGCCTCTCCAACGACGCGATCGAGGAACTGCGCGACGTGATCGGCCGCGACTACGGCAAGAAGGCACTGCCGGAGACGCCCAACGTCTACAAGACCAAGTCCAAGAACGCGCAGGAAGCGCATGAGGCGGTCCGGCCGACCGCGGCGATGCGCCGCCCGGCCAGCGTCGCCAGTGCGCTCAGCGAGGAACAGCGCAAGCTCTACGACCTGATCTGGAAGCGCACGGTCGCCAGCCAGATGCAGCACGCGACGCTGAACACCGTCTCGGTCGACCTGGCCTGCGGCAAGGAATCGGCGTTCCGCGCGAGCGGCACCACCATCATCGATACAGGCTTCCTCGCCGTCTACGAGGAAGGCAAGGACCAGAAGGCCGCCGAGGACGAGGACGAAGGCCGCAAGCTGCCGCGTATGAGCGTCGGCGATATCGTGCCGCTCAACGCGATCCTGGCCGAACAGCATTTCACCGAGCCGCCGCCGCGCTTCTCCGAAGCCAGCCTGGTCAAGACGCTGGAAGAATTCGGCATCGGCCGGCCGTCGACCTACGCCAGCATCATCCAGACCCTGCTGTCGCGCGAGTACGTCACCCTCGACGCGCGCCGCTTCCGCCCGACCGACGTCGGTCGCGCGGTCAGCAAGTTCCTCAGCGGACACTTCACGCGCTACGTCGACTACGACTTCACCGCCAAGCTCGAGGACGAGCTCGATGCGGTCAGCCGCGGCGAGGAGGACTGGGTACCGCTGATGCAGCGCTTCTGGTCGCCGTTCAAGTCGCTAGTCGAGGAAAAGAACGAATCGGTGGACCGTTCCGAAGCGAGCGGTTCGCGTGTGCTCGGCGACGATCCGGCCAGCGGCAAGCCGGTCTCGGTGCGTCTGGGCCGCTTCGGTCCCTTCGCCCAGATCGGCACCAAGGAAGACGAGGACAAGCCGCGCTTCGCCAGCCTGCGCGCGAATCAGAGCATCCACACCATCTCGCTGCCCGATGCGCTGGAACTGTTCAAGCTGCCGCGCAACCTCGGCGCGCATACGGACGGCACCGACATCACCGTCGGCGTCGGCCGCTTCGGGCCCTTCGTCAAGCACGGCTCGGTGTATGCCTCGCTCAAGGCCGAGGACGACCCGTATACGGTCGAACTGCCGCGCGCCGTGCAATTGCTGCACGAGAAGGCCGAGGCCGCTGCCAACCGGCTGATCAAGAGCTTCCAGGACGGCGCGATCCAGGTGCTGCGCGGCCGCTACGGCCCGTACATCACCGACGGCGTAAAGAACGGCCGCATTCCGAAGGACCGCGAGCCCGAGTCGCTGACCGAGGCCGAATGCCTGGAATTCCTCGCCGCCGCGCCGGACAAGCCGGCGCGCGGCGGCGGACGCTTCGGCAAGGGCAAGGGCAAGGGCAAGGCCGAACCTAAGGCCGCGGCGAAGAGGAGCGCCGACGCCAAGCCTGCGGCCAAGAAAGTCCCGGCCAAGAAGACGACCGCCAGGAAGGCGACGGCCAAGAAGGCCGCCGGCAAGTCCACCGCAAAAAAAGCCGCGGCGAAGAAAGCGCCGGCCCGATCGAAAGCCTGAGCCGGCAGCGCCATGATCGTGCCTGATCTGCACGCCGCCGCCGCAGCCCTGCGCCGCGGCGGCGTCGTTGCCTATCCGACCGAATCGGTCTACGGACTCGGCTGCGATCCGCACGACGAAGCGGCACTGAGCCGCCTGTTCGCGCACAAGCGGCGCCCGCCGCAGCAGGGCGTGCTGCTGATCGCGGCCGATTTCGCGCAGATCGAACGCTATATCGCGCTCGACGAAGTGTCCGCGGACGCGCTGGAGCGGGTGCGCGCGACCTGGCCGGGACCGCATACCTGGATCCTGCCGCGCTCGCTGCAGGTGCCAGCCTGGATCGCCGGCAGCCATGCCGGCATCGCGCTGCGCGTGACCGCGCACGCGCCCGCGGCCGCGCTGTGCCAGGCCTTCGGCGGCGCCCTGGTCTCGACCAGCGCCAACCGCCACGGCGAACCGCCGGCACGAACCGCGGCCGAAATACGTAAGGTGTTTGGCGACGATCTCGATGCGATTGTCGACGCCCCGGTCGGGGGGCTTGAGCGGCCGACCACGATCCGCGACGCTATCAGCGGGAAATTGGTACGACATTGAGGGCCGGGGGGCTATGTCCGCAGTCATTCAGGGAGCGAGCGACGCAACGGCAGTCCTGCCGTTGGTCGCCGGAACACAACAACGCATCGTAGCCTGGCGCGGCGGCCGGCCCGTGCGACAGAGGGAATTCCTGCGCCATGTCGCCGCTGTCGCCGCACAACTGCCCAGGGCCGCCGCTGCGGTCAATCTGTGCGAAGACCGCTATCACTTCCTGGTCGCGTTTGCCGCCGTCGCCGTCGCCGGCCAGACCAATCTGCTGCCGCCGTCTCGCGCGCGCCAGGATGTCGACGAAGTCATGGGCGCGCACCCGGGCTGCTATGCGATCAGCGACCGTGCGCTCGATGCATCGCCGCCGCACCTGTGGCAGTTGCCCGCGCTGGATGCGTTGAACCTCGCCGCCGACGCACCGATTCCGCTGTTGCCGGCAAGTCAGATCGTCGCGATCGGCTACACCTCGGGTTCCACCGGCTCGCCGAAACCCAATCCCAAGACCTGGGCCAGCTTCTGCGCCAGCACCGCGTTGAACGCGATGCTGCTGCGCGAGCACTGCGCCGACGCGGCGCTGAGCCTGGTCGCGACGGTGCCGCCGCAGCACATGTACGGCATGGAGATGTCGGTGCTGCTGCCATTGCTCGCGGACATCGGCGTCGATACCGGCAAGCCGCTGATGCCGGCCGACATCGCCGCGACGCTCGCCGCGCTGCCCGCACCGCGCGTGCTCGTCACCACACCGGTGCATCTGCGCGCGCTGGTGCAATCGGACATCACGCTGCCGGAACTCGCCGGCGTGGTCTGCGCGACCGCGCCACTGTGCCGCGAACTGGCCGCCGCGGCCGAGGCGCGTTTCGCGACGCGCGTCATCGAGGTGTTCGGCTCCACCGAAACCTGCGTGATCGCGCACCGGCGCAGCGCTGAGCAGGAATGCTGGCAGCACTATCCCGGCATCCAGCTGCGGCCGCAGCCGGACGGCACGCTGGTCGCCGCCGACTGGTTCGACGCGCCGGTCGCGCTGCAGGACATCGTGGAACTGTTGCCCGGACGCCTGTTCCGCCTGCGCGGACGCAATTCCGATCTGCTTGAGATCGCCGGCAAGCGCGCCTCGCTGGCCGATCTGACGCGCCGCCTGCTCGCGATCGACGGCGTCGTCGATGGCGTGATCTTCCAGCGCGACGGCGACCACTGCGGCGTGCAACGCCTGGCCGCGCTCGTCGTCGCACCGGATCTGGGCGAGGCGGCGCTACTCGCCGCGCTGCGCGGCGCGATGGATCCGGCCTTCCTGCCGCGGCCTTTGCGCAAAGTGGACCGATTGCCACGTAACGAAACCGGAAAATTGCCGCGCGCGGCGCTGCTTGCCACGCTGCAAGCGGAAAACAGCGGAGAGAACTGAGAAACGAAGGAAAGCGCGAGCCGTCCCCCGTTTCCCTGACCAATCCATCCGGACGCGCGGAGAGGAGCAAGAAAGCTAAAAGCTAAAAATTCCGCTTTTACTCATTTCTCGCCCCTCTCCCTCTCCACTGAATGATCAGGCGGCCTGCGCGAGGCTCTCTTCCGGTTCTTCCACCGCATCCGGCGCGAACTTGCCCTGGCCGGCGAGTTCGGCGAACAGGCCGCCCTGCGCGACGAGTTCGTCGAAGCGACCGCTCTCGACGAGCCGGCCCTGGTCCAGCACGAGGATCAGGTCCGCATTGCGCACCGTCGACAGGCGATGCGCGATGACGAACGTCGTGCGGCCCTGCGACAGGCCCGTGAGCGCCTTCTGGATGCGCGCCTCGGTGCCGTTGTCGAGCGCGCTGGTGGCTTCGTCGAGGATCAGGATCGGCGCGTTCTTGAGCATGGCGCGCGCGATCGCGAGCCGCTGGCGCTCGCCGCCGGACAGCGAACGGCCGCGCTCGGCCACGAGCGTGTCGTAACCCTCGGGCTTGGCGCTGATGAAACCGTGCGCCTCCGCTGCGCGCGCGGCCGCCTCGATCTGCGCGGGTGTGGCCTGCGGATCGGCCACCTTGAGGTTCTCCGCGATCGAGCGGTAGAACAGGCCCGGCTCCTGGAACACGACGCCGATACTGCGGCGCAGGGAATCCAGCTCGAGCGTGCGCAGATCCTTGCCGTCGATGCGGATGCAGCCGGACTGCGGGTCATAGGCGCGATAGAGCAGACTCAACGCCGTGGTCTTGCCGGCGCCGGTGGGTCCGACCAGCGCGATGGTGCTGCCAGCGGCGGCGCGGAAGCTGAGGTTCCTGACCGCCTGCACGGGCTGGCCGTCGGCGGGCGCGTAGCTGAAGCTCACGTCGTCGAACACCACGTCCCCGCGCGCGCGGCCGAGGTCGACCGCCGCGGCCGGGCTCGCGATCGCCGCCGGCGTGTCGAGCACGTCGAAGAAATTGCGCAGCGAATGGGTCTGGAAAAACAGGCCCGAGATGAAGCCGGCGAACTGCTCCAGGCGGCCGATCAGCATCAGCGAGAAACCGACGAAGCTGACGATGTTGCCGACGCTGACTTCGCCCTTCGCATGCAGGCTCGCGCCGAGCGCGAAGATCGCCACGATGGTCAGCGTGCTGGCCGCGCGGTTGAGCACCGACAGCACGGCCCAGCCGCGCAGCACCGGATACTGCGCATCGAGTACGCGCGCCATCATCTGCCTGAGCGCGCCGATTTCCTCGCCGAGTCGCGTGAAGCTCTGCACCACGCCGACATGGCCGAACACATCGCTCGCACGCGTGGAGATCTCGTGGTGCAGTTCTTCGACTTCCGCCTGCGCCTTGTGCGTGCGCCGGATCGCGATCGCGTTGAACACGGCAAAGCTGGTCATGAGCCCGACCATGAGCAGGGCGAGCTTCCAGTTCATGTACAGCGCGACGGGCACCATCACGAGGATGGACAGCAAGGTGGCCAGGTGCTCGCGGAAGAAGCCGAGCCAGAGGCCGAACAGGTTGCCGACACCGCCGTGCATGATGCGCGAGAGGCGGCCGGTGTGGTTCTCGCCATGGAACGACAACGGCAACGACGCGCCGTGGGCGAAGAACTGCTCGATCGCGGCGAGCCGGCGCCGGTGCGCGAGGCGGTCGGCGTGCAGCGAGATCCACACGCTCGCGGCCACGCCGCCGAAACCGGCCAGCGCCCACAGCGCGATCAGGCGCGGCGCATCGGCGCCGCCGCTGGCGCCGAGCGCGTCGACGACCTGGCCGAACAGCAGGGGTTCGAGGAAATAGATACCGGCCAGCGCGAGGTTGGCCAGGGTCAGGGTGATGGCGAGCTTGCGTTCGGGCGCGAGCAATCCGATGACGCGCATATACAGGCGCAGGACGTTCACCGACGTTGAGGTTCCCCAGGTGCGCAGGAGTGCGCGGCGCGCATTGATGCATCGCCTCGCCGTCGGCAGGCTGAACAAAAGCGCCCGCAGGGCCGGCGAGCGGCCGGGTATACAAAACGTAACTATTGCGTGACTTCGCCATCGCGTGATGTTCTCGTCGCCGGGCGTGTCTCCAACGCGGCATGGCCCGAGGCGCCTGCATTGGCGGATCGCGACGCAGCCCGGCACGGGCTGATTCGTCGCGCGCGACTTCAGCCGCAAGCCGGCGGACGCCGGCGACGGCACGCGATGCGAATCGGCAATTTCCGGGCGCACCGCGGCCGCACGCTACAATCGCGCCTCGTTCTGCCTTCTCCTCAGGGTTGCCATGAAAGTCCTCGTCATCGGGTCGGGCGGGCGCGAGCACGCGCTGGCCTGGAAGATCAAGCAGTCGCCGCGCGTCGTCGAGGTGATCGTTGCCCCCGGCAACGCCGGCACGGCGCACGAACCCGGCGTACGCAATGCCGCGGTGGCCATGACCGATATCGATGGGCTGCTCGCCCTGGCCAGGCACGAGGGAATCGACCTGACCATCGTCGGTCCCGAGGCACCACTGGTCGCCGGCGTGGTCGACAAGTTCCGCACGGCCGGGCTGCGCTGCTTCGGTCCGCGCCGCGTCGCCGCGCAGCTGGAAGGCTCCAAGGCCTTCGCCAAGGATTTCCTCGCCCGCCGCAGCATCCCGACCGCGCGCTATGCAGTGTTCACCGAACTGGCCGCGGCCCTCGCCTATGTGCGTCGTCACGGCGCGCCGATCGTGATCAAGGCCGACGGTCTCGCCGCGGGCAAGGGCGTGGTCGTCGCACTGACCCTGCCTGATGCGGAGCAGGCGCTGCACGACATGCTCGGCGCGCACTCGCTCGGCGACGCTTCCGCCCGCGTCGTGATCGAGGAATTCCTCGACGGCGAGGAAGCCAGCTACATCGTCATCAGCGACGGCCAGCGCGCCTTGCCGATGGCGACGAGCCAGGACCACAAGCGTCGCGACGAAGGCGACCTCGGCCCCAACACCGGCGGCATGGGCGCGTACTCGCCAGCGCCGGTGGTCACACCCGAGGTCGAGCAGCGCATCCTGCGCGAAGTCATCGAACCGACCCTGGCCGGCATGGCGGCCGAAGGCGCGCCCTTCATCGGGTTCCTCTATGCCGGCCTCATGATCGACAAGAGCGGCGCGCCGAAGGTCATCGAATTCAACGTGCGCTTCGGCGATCCGGAAACCCAGCCGATCCTGCTGCGCCTCAAGTCCGATCTCGTCGAACTCGTCGAAGCGGCGCTGGACGGCCGGCTCGACCGCATCACGGCCGAGTGGGATCCGCGGCCGGCGCTCGGCGTGGTGCTGGCCGCGCACGGTTATCCGGGCACGGTGCGTCTCAACGACGCGATCGAGGGGCTGGACGCGAACCGCGATCCTGATGCCAAGGTGTTCCAGGCCGGTACGAAGCTCGACGAGCAAGGCCGCGCGGTCAGCGCCGGCGGACGCGTGCTCACGGCCTGCGCGCTGGGCAAGGACATCGTCGAAGCGCGCGAGCGCGCCTATGCGGCCGCGCGCAGCGTGCGCTTCGACGGCATGTTCTATCGCCGCGACATCGGCTACCGGGCGCTCAACCGCTGACTGCTGCGCCGGACAAAACGTCAGGGACGCCGAGTCCCTGACGTCGCATCATCGCGTCATTCCCTCGTCGAGTACCCGCCCTGCGTCTTGTCGTTGCCATCGCCGCTACGCTGCTTTCGTTCAACGCGGCGGCGGCCGTATACAAGTGCAAGAACGCCAGCGGCGCGATCGAATTCAAGGACAAGCCCTGTGCGCCGGGAACGGGTGGCGAGATCGCGGTGAAGGGCGTCGCGCCCGCCGACCAGCCCGGCCACGATTCCGCCGCCGCCAGCGGCAAGGGCAGCGGCGCCACGCTCAGCGGCGCATGGTGCGAATACGCCGTATCGATGGACGCGGACGGCGACAAGGACGACACCATGCCGGCGGACTGGACCTTCAGCGGCGATACGGTCGAATACCGCATGAAGCGCGGCGGCGGCACGATCAAGAGCGGCATCGTGCGCAAGGAATCGGGCTTCGCGATCGAGAACGACATGCTCGGCGGCGTCGATCGCGACTGGGAGATCGTGTCGCAGCGCGACGGCGAACTGGTCGTGCACGGCCCGATCGGCGGCTATTTCCACTTTCGCCGCGGCGCCTGCCGCTGAGGCGCCGTCACGGTTGCTGCGGTGGAGAAACGTGCAGGCCCTGCCGCGTTTCTCCGCCGGCGTAACGCATCACCGAATCAGTTCTGCCGTGGCGCGGGCTGAGCCGTTGCCGGCGGCGCGGCGCGCGCGGGCTGCGGCTGCAGCGGTGCCGGCTTGAAGAAGCTGTTGTCAGCCGGCCACGGACGGTCGGGCAGCTGGCCGGCTTCGAACTTCTTGAAGAACTCGCGGAACGGTGCGGCCGCTTCGTTGCCGCCGTCGCGCACTGCGGCGAAGATCGCCGAGCCCTGCATCTCCTTGGCCACCGTGAAGTTGCCGCGCGCCGCATGCGCGAGCGCGACAGCTTCGACCACCAGCGGTGCGGGCCGCCGGCGATAGAGTTCGTCCGCGTAGCCGGAGGCGACCTTGTGCTGCGCGTCGGCAGAGCCGCGGCAGGTGCTCACGACGCGCACGTAGATCTGCTTGACGTAGGGTCGCGGTTCGGTGGCATCGGGTTTCGGCAGCACCGGCTCCAGATCGCGCAAGGCTTCGGTGCAGCGGCCGTCGGCGACTTGCGCCGCGGCGAGACGACCCAGGTGCTCAGCGATCTTCGGCTCCAGCTTGATGAGCTGGCGGTACTGCTCGGCGGCCGGGGCGTAGCGGTTCAGGCGCATGTAGCGGTTGCCCAGCAGCAGGCGCGCTTCGGTCAGGCTCGGGTCGAGGCCGATCGCTTTTTCGTAGTCGACCTGAGCGGCGGCTTCGTCGCCACCGGTTTCAGCCACCACGCCGCGCGTGACCAGCGCGGCCGCATCGTTCGGAGACAGCCGCACCGCTTCGTTCGCTCGCGTCGTGGCCAGGCTGCGATTGCCGAGCAGCGCCTCGATGCGGGCCGAAAGGCCGAGCAGCCCCGAATCGTTCGGCTTGTTCCTGAGGGCCTGATCCAGCGGAACGCGTGCGGCATCGAACTGCTGCACGCCGATCAGGAAGCGCGCCTGCGACAGCGCGTCATCGCCGCCCGCACCGCCAACCGTCGGTGGGGTCTGGCCCGCGACCGGAAGACTGATCGTGCGTGCGCCGAGAAAGCCCGCGAGCAGCACGTCGAGCTGCTTGACCGCCGTGGTGCCGGCCTTGGCGCGTGCGGTGTTCGCATTGGCGGTATTGCCCTGCGCCGTAAAAATGTCGGCCTGCACGGAATAGAGCTGGTCCGCGGCCGGATCCAGCCGCAGCGCTTCGTTGATCGCACTCAGCGCATCAGCATGGCGACCCTGACGCAGGGCGATGCGGCCGCGCAGCGAGGCCAGCATCGCGTTGTCCTTGCCCTCGGCACCGGCCTGGTCGGCGATCTGGCGCGCGCCTTCGGCGTCGCCGGTGGCCAGTCGGCCTTCGATCACCGCGATGCGCATGGGCATATATTTGCGATCCAGGCGCAGCGCCTGATCCAGCAGTTCATTCGCCTGCGCCGGCTGGTTGCGCATGCGGGCGAGCATGCCCCGCAGGTAAATCCAGCGCGCGTCCTCCGGCGTGACCACGATGGCGTTGGCCAGCGCCACGTCGGCGGCGTCGTACAGGCCGGCCTGCGCATAGCTCGAGGCGAGCAGCGAATACGCCTTGGCGAGCGGTTCGCCCACCATCGTCATCTTGCTGCGATCGAATTCGGCGCGCATTTCGACGAGCTGTGCGGCCTCTTCCTTGCTGAGCTTGCTGAGATCGGGAGACGGTACGGGCCGGATGACGTTCTGGGCGAAGGCCGCGGCGGATAGCAGCAGCGCGACGGCGCCGGCGAGGGCTAGGCGGGTCAGTTTCATGGAACTCCGGGCGCCCGGGGGCGTTCGTTGCGGGGAAAGGCGGAAGTTTACGGGACCGTGCCGGGGAAACGGGGTCGCGGGGCGGGGATTCCTTAACGCCCGGTCAGCTCGGCAGCGGGACGGGTATCGTGCGCGGCGCGCGGCGCAGGCCGTGGCAACGTCGGGTCTGCTAGATTGCGAAGGACTTTCCAAGGTTCCCGCCATGTCGAGCAGCAACCAGTTTGCCCTGCTGAAATCACGCCGTTTCGCGCCGTTCTTCTGGACCCAGGCCCTGGGTGCGTTCAATGACAACGTATTCAAGAACGCGCTGGTGATCATGGCGGTGTACCAGATCGCCGCGCACGATCCGGTGCGTGCGGCCAACTACACCAATCTCGCCGCCGCGCTGTTCATCGCACCGTTCCTGCTGTTCTCGGCCACGAGCGGCCAGCTGTCGGACAAGTACGACAAGGCCCGGCTCGCGCAGCTAGTCAAGCTGCTCGAAGTCGCGATCATGGTGATCGCGCTGTTCGGCTTTCTCGCCAAGAGCCTGCCGCTGCTGATGAGCATGCTGTTCATGATGGGCCTGCACTCCACACTGTTCGGGCCGCTCAAGTACGGCCTGCTGCCGCAGGTGCTCGATTCGCGCGAACTGGTCGGCGGCAACGGCCTGATCGAGATGGCGACCTTCCTCGCGATCCTGCTCGGCCAGAACCTCGGCGCGACGCTGATCAACATTCCCGATCACGGCGCCTGGCTGGTCGGCGCCGCGACCATCACGACGGCGCTGATCGGCCTCGCCTGTTCGATGCGCATGCCGGTCGTCCCCGCGCCCGATCCGAACCTCACGATCAACTGGAACCCGTTCAGCGAAACCTGGCGCAACCTGGGCTACATCCGCGGCAACCGCGCCGTGCTGCTGTCGTGCCTGGGCATTTCCTGGTTCTGGTTCTTCGGCTCGGTGTTCATCACCCAACTGCCGACCTATGCCCAGCTCGTGATCGGCGGCAACGCGAACGTCTATACCTTCCTGCTGACCGTATTTTCGCTCGGCATCGGCATCGGCTCGCTGCTGTGCGAACGGCTGTCCGGCCACAAGGTCGAGATCGGCCTGGTGCCGTTCGGTTCCATCGGCATGACTCTGTTCGGCGCCGACCTGTATTTCGCCAAGCCCGACCTCGCCGTGGTGCACGACCTGGGCGTCGCCGCGCTGCTGGCCCAGCCGTGGATCTGGCGCGTACTGTTCGATCTGCTGCTCATGGCGGTGTTCTCGGGCTTTTTCATCGTGCCGCTGTTCGCGCTGATCCAGACGCGCTCGGATCCGTCACGACGCTCGCGCGTGATCGCGGCCAACAACATCCTCAACGCGTTGTTCATGGTGGTCGCGGCCGGTCTGTCGGCGGTGCTGCTCAATATTGCCGGCCTGTCGATCCCGCAGCTGCTGCTGGCCACCGCCGTGCTCAATGCCGTGGTCGCGATCTACATCTACACGCTCGTACCCGAGTTCCTGATGCGGTTCCTGAGCTGGATCCTCGTCAATACGCTCTATCGCATCAGGCTCGACGGGCTGGACCACATTCCCGAGGAAGGTCCGGCGCTGCTGGTCAGCAACCATGTGAGCTTCATGGACGCGCTCATCATCGGCGGCAGCGTGCGTCGGCCGGTACGCTTTGTGATGTATTACAAGATTTTCAATATTCCCGTGCTGAGCTTCATCTTCCGCACCGCCAAGGCAATCCCGATTGCCGGCTACAAGGAAAACCCGGAACTGCTCACGAAAGCCTTCGACGAGGTCGACAAGGAACTGGCCGCGGGCAATGTCGTGTGCATCTTCCCCGAGGGCGGCCTGACCAGCGACGGCGAGATCGCCGAGTTCA
This sequence comes from Lysobacterales bacterium, assembly GCA_038207515.1. Lineage (GTDB taxonomy): Bacteria > Pseudomonadota > Gammaproteobacteria > Xanthomonadales > Rhodanobacteraceae > Tahibacter. The sequence continues at coordinate 219,447 of JBBQZR010000002.1, forward strand.
AGTCCGGCGTGGAGAAAATCCTCGAACGCCGGCCGGTGCCGGTGGTGCCGCTGGCGCTGCGCGGACTGTGGGGCTCGATCTTCAGTCGCCGCGACAGCGCGCTGGGCCGCTCGCGCCTGCCGCGCCGCTTCTGGTCGCGCATCGGCCTGGCCGCGGGCGCGCCGGTGGCGCCGGAAAACGCCAGTGCGGAAACCCTCGAAGCGCAGGTACGCGCGCTGCGCGGCGCCGATGCCTGAGTCAACCGCATCCTCGCAGCGGCCACGGCGCCTGCTGCTACTCAGCGTTTCCGCCGGCGCCGGCCACGGCCGCGCGGCGGACGCGCTGTGCGCCGCGGCACAAGCCGATTTCGGCGCACAGACGCTGCACCTGGACGTGATGGACTACGTCCCCGGCGCCTTCCGCAAACTGTATACGGATTTCTATTTGCGCCTGGTGGACAAATTCCCGGCACTGTGGGCGCAGCTCTACCGCATCACCGACGAAACACCGTCGGACGCTATGCCGGCGCGTCTGCGCCGTGCGATCGAGCGGCTCAACGCGCGCAGCCTGCGCGGCGCCATCGCCGACTTCGCGCCGGATGCCATCATTTGCACGCACTTCCTGCCGGCCGAACTGCTGGCGCGCGAACAGGCGCTGGCACGGCTGACGTGTCCGGTGCATGTGCAGGTCACCGACTTCGACCTGCACGCGCTGTGGGTCGTACCGCGTCTGGCCGGCTATTTCGCGGCCAGCGACGAAGTCGCTGCGCGCATGCGCGCACGCGGCCTGCCGCCGGAACGCATCCACGTCAGCGGCATTCCGATCATGCCGGCGTTTGCGCAGGTGCCGGACCGACAGACCTGCGCCGCCTCGGCAGGCCTCGATGCGAGCCGGCCCATCGTGCTGCTGATGGGCGGCGGCGCCGGCGTAGGCGCGCTCGACGAGGCGGCCGAAGGCCTGCTGCGGCTGGATCTCGACTTCCAGCTCGTCGCCCTGGCCGGTCGCAACGAAGCCATGCTCGCGCGCCTGCAGCGCATCGCCGCGCAGCATCCGCAGCGCCTGTTCCCGCAGGGCTTCACCCGCACCATCGAGCGGCTCATGGGTTGCGCCGACCTCGCGATCGGCAAGCCGGGCGGACTGACCACGTCCGAATGCCTGGCCCTGGGCCTGCCGCTGATCGTGTTCGCGCCCATCCCGGGCCAGGAAGAACGCAACTGCGACTACCTGCTCGAACAAGGCGCTGGGCTCAAGGCAGTCGATGCGGTCGCGCTGGAGTACCGCGTACGTGCCCTGCTCACCGACCCGCAGCGGCTCGCGCACATGCGCGACAACGCGCGTCGTCTGGGCCGGCCACAGGCAGCGCACCAGGTGCTGCGACAGGTCTTTGCCACCGCCTGAGCATCGTTTCGCGCGCGCCATGTTCGGTTTCCCCCACCGCGGGCGTTGTCCCCTAGTCGGACGTTCTTGCGTGTTCGGCGGAAACACGCCATCGCGCGTGCGCAGCGCCGAGCGCGTCACAACAGGTATGGCCGGCTTGAGCGAGGCTCCGCGCCGTTCAGCAAGCTATTGAAAATAGTCTGCTGAGGCGGTCCGGGGATGGATCGCCCGACCGTTGATCGCGCCGGCGATCGACGGCCGGAGAACGTGGGCGAGCTCCGCTTGCACCGTTCGATTGAGAAAGCGGCATGAGCCGCTTTCTCGACAAATTGATAGGGGAGGACATCCATGCGTTTGCACTACGTTCGTCGCGCAGCCACTGCGGCCGCGTTGCTCCTGGCCACTGCCGCGGCTGCTCAGCAGCTGCCCAATCCCATTCTGTTCGTCACTCAGTACCCGGTCCCGGAAGACTTCGCGACCATCGGTGCGGTATTCGCGAACCATCGCGGCGGCGTGGACCTGACCGGCCGCGGCGGCGATCTGTACATCCGCTACACCGATGGCAGCCTGCGCAACCTGACCCAGGAGGCCGGCCGCGGCAACAGCGGCCCGCAGCGCGAGAACTCGATCGCGGTGCGTGATCCGGCGGTTTCCTGGGACGGCACCAAGGCCATCTTCAGCATGGTCACCGGCGCGCCGCCGCAGCAGTACCAGTACGTCGATTCGTACTGGCAGCTCTACGAAGTGACCGGCTTCGGCCAGGGCCAGACCGTGACCATCACCAAGGTCGCGAACCAGCCGGCGAACCGCAACAACATCAGCCCGATCTACCTCAGCGACAACAGCATCGTCTTCGTCAGCGACCGCACGCGCAACGGCGCGAACCACCTGTATCCGCAGCTCGACGAATACGAATCGACCCCAACGCCGACCGGGCTGTGGCGCCTGCGGCCGGCAACGGGACAGCTCGACCTGCTGCAGTATTCGGTTTCCGGCGCGTTCAATCCGCTCGTCGACAGTTTCGGCCGCCTGCTGTTCACGCGCTGGGACCATCTGCAACGCGACCAGCAGAACGATTTGGCGAACAACGACTACGGCACCTTCAACTGGAGCAGCGAGGCGTCGAATGCGACGGCGACGGCCGACCGCAGCGAGGTGTTCCCGGAGCCGCGCGTGAGCGTGAACGGCTCGGGCGTGAACGGCCACACCATCAACCATTTCTTTCCATGGATGATTAACCAGGACGGCACCGAGGAAGAGACGCTGAACCATGTCGGCCGGCATGAGCTGCACAGCTACTTCAACCGCAGCACGAACGATCCGGCGCTCAGCGAATTCATCGCGCCCGGCAACAGCAACCGCATCCTCAATATCCTGCAGATGCGCGAGGATCCGACCACGCCGGGCCGCTACTACGGCGTCGACGCGCCGGAGTTCTATACCCATGCCTCGGGCCAGCTGCTGCGCATCGACGCCGGTCCGAGCGTGAATCCCGCCCTGGTCAGCGCGACCTGGCTCAACCCGCGCGTCAACATCAATTTCAGCCCGGACTACGCGCCGGTGCCGCAGCCGCCGGAATTCACCGGCCGCTTCCGCAACCCGCTGCCGCTCAGCGACGGCCAACTCGTCGCCGCGTACGCGACACAGTGGCGCGAAGCCGGCAACGACGGTACGCGCACGGCGCCGCAGCCGCGCTACCAGTTCCGCCTCAAGCGCCTGGTCGCCGGTCCCGGCGGCTACTACGTCGCGGCGGAAAACCTCACGGCCGGCATCAGCAAGAACGTGAGCTTCTGGGACCCGGACTACGAGGTCAGCTACAACGGGCCGATGTGGGAACTCTCGCCGGTCGAGGTGCGCGCACGCACGGTGCCGCCGAGCACGACCCAGCAGCTGCGCGCCCCGGAACAGGCCGCCTTCAGCGCCGAGAACGTCGACGTGAACGCGTTCCGCACCTACTTGCGTTCGAACGGGCTGGCGCTGCTCGTGGTGCGCAACACCACGACGCGCGATCGCACCGATAAGCAGCAGCCGTACAACCTGCGCGTGCCCGGCGGCGTGCAGACCACGGCGAGTGGCGGCGGCCAGATCTACGACATCGCCCACATGCAGTTCTTCCAGGGCGACCAGATCCGCGGCCTCGGCGGCATGGCGACACCGAACGCGGGGCGGCGCGTGCTGGCGCAGACGCTGCATGACAAACCGACGATGCATGCGAATCCGGCCAACCCGGGGGGCCCGGCCGGCAGCACGCTGATCGCGAGTGACGGCTCGGTCGCGGCCTTCGTCCCGGCCCAGCGCGCGCTGGCCTGGCATGCGACCGCGCCGGATGGCACGCCCGTCGTACGCGAGCGCTACTGGATCACCTTCCAGCCCGGCGAAATCCGCGCCTGTGACGGTTGCCACGGCGTGAACCAGCAGAACCAGGCGACGCCGGCCGCGCCAGCTGCGACCAACACGCCGCTTGCCCTGCGCCAGTTGCTCGCGCGCTGGCGCGACAAGCAGGTCGATCTGATCTTCACGAACGGCGCCGAAGAACGGCGCTGAGCGGGAAACGACACGCGCCGGTTCGTTATCGCGCGCTACTCCGGGTCACGGTGCGCAGGGACGCGCGCCACCCACTCGACCGCGACGAGCTACCGCGGCGGGACGGACAACGGACACGCGGGACGCAGAACGCGTCCCGCATCCAGCACGCTAGGCGAATCCGCCAAGCACGAGCAGGCCGGTCACGGCGAGCCAGACGATCAGCACGCGCACCAGAAGCTGGCGCGCGTCGGCCAGCTCGATCAGCGGATCGTTGACGTCTTCCGCATAACCGTCGCCGGCGATCACATCGGCATCGACGCTGGCGCGCGCAATGGCCGACAGAAAGCCGAGGTCGAGGCTGAAATAGCCCTTGCCCATGCGCTCGTGCCAGTTTTTCCAGGTGTGGAAAACCGCGTCGAAATCCGAGGCGACAGCGAGCGCGAACGCCATGAGGTGGGCCGGCACCCAGTCCAGCAGCAGGCCCAGGCGCCGTGACAGCTGGCGGCCTTCATCGGTCTGCAGCTCGGCCAGGCTTGGCGACCAGGCCAGCAGCTGCGCCAAGCGGTACAGCAAAGCGCCACAGGGGCCCAGCAGAAGGAACCAGAACAGCACGCCGAACCAGCGCTTGAGCGCGGACTGGAAGACCGCATCGACCAGGGCCGGCGCCTCGAACGCGAGCGCGCCCTCCTCGCCGTCCGGCCGCAGCCACTGCGCCGCTGCCACGCGACGTTCGCTCTCTGGCGCCTTGATCACCGCATCGACGTCCTCGGACAGATCACGCGGTCCCCAGCTGTACCAGAGCACGCAGACCGCGAACGCGAACGACAGCAGACCGAACATCCAGCCATCGAGCAGATGCTGGACAAGTAAACAAAGCAAGACCGGGATAAATATTCCGAGCACGCTGCGCGCGCCCCCGCCGATCCTGGCCAGCACGCCGAGCCAGACGCGCAGGCGGCTGAAGTCGCGAAAGCGGGACAGGTCGGGCAGCCCCTGGGCCAGCGCGAAGACGACGAGAACGGCAAGCAGATGGATGGCCATGGCTCAGGCGCTAGTAAGGTTGCGCCGATTGTAGCGGGCTCGCGTTGCTCGCAGGCTGTCGCGAAACAGCTTGCTACGGAGTTTTCGGCTTGAGCCAGGGCTCATCGTTCATGAGCGAGGACAGTTCGAGGCCGCCGGTTTCACGCAGCCAGTGTTCGATCAGCCGATGCGATACCGACAGCGGCGGCGGCAGTACGAGACTGCGATCGGCCAGGCCGCGCACGATGTCGTCGACCTCGAACCAGCGCGCCTCGGCCAGCTCGGCGCCGACATGGATGGTCGGATCGCTGGCGCGCGCGCTGAAACCCAGCATCAGCGAGGCTGGGAATGGCCACGGCTGCGAGGAATGGTAGTCGCTGTCGTCGACCCGCACGCCGGCTTCCTCGAACACTTCGCGGCGCACCGCGTCTTCCAGCGACTCTCCGGGCTCCACGAAACCCGCAAGTGTCGACCAGCGCCCCTCGGGCCATCCTGGCTGGCGGCCGAGCAGGCAGGCATCGCGCCAGCCCACGATGACAATGATGGCCGGATCGGTACGCGGAAAATGCTCCAGGCCGCATGCCAGGTTGGTGCACAGCGCCTTGTGGCCGGCGGACACCAGGGTGGTCGCATGACCGCAAGCGCCGCAGAAGCGCACGCGTGTCTGCCAGAACAGCAGCGCACGCGCATAGGCGAACAGACCCGCATCGAAGGCCGGCAGGCTCAGGCCCGCGGCGCGCAGATCCATCCAGCGCCCCTGCAGTGCACTCGTCGATTCAGCGCCGCCGGCTTGCGCCGCCGCGGCGACGAAATAGTTGGCTTCGTCGGTCGCACCGAGGAACGCTACAGCGGCGTCGGGCCAATGCGCGGAACGCTCCGGTTCGCCGAGGAATTTCAAGCCGCCGCGGTCGGCACGGGCCAGGCCACGGCCGTCCGGGTCGAGCACGATGTAGCGCGCACCGGCGTCGCTGCGCCGCGCCGAGATCCACTCCGCATCGTCGCGGCGCTCGGCGGCGCGTTCCAGCGCCAGCGCCGCGAACACGTTGCCACGGCTGCGCAGACTGGCGCTCACGCCAGGCTCAACACGGCGAATTCAGCACGGCGATTCAGCACGCCGACTCAAACAGTAAACGACGACCCGCAGCCGCAGGTCGTCTTCGCATTCGGATTGCGGATGACGAACTGAGCGCCGGTCAGCGATTCGGTGTAATCGATCTCCGCGCCCATGAGGTATTGCAGCGACAACGGATCGACGATCAGGGTGACGCCACCGTTCTCGATCGCGAAGTCATCCTCGGCGCGCTCCTCGTCGAAGCTGAAGCCATACTGGAAACCCGAGCAGCCGCCGCCGCTGATCGCGACGCGCAGCTTGAGCTCCGGATTACCTTCCTCGGAAATGAGCTCGCGCACCTTGTGCGCCGCCGCGTTGCTGAAGATCAGCGGCTGGTCGAGCGCGGTCTGGTAACTCGGTGTTTCACTCATGGGAACGGCCGGCAGGAGATCGGGTGGCTACATCGGGGCGGCGTCCGCGCTATCAAGCCGGTTCCACGCCGGCCGAGGTCTTCGCTTCGGGCGCCGGCAGGCGCTTGGGCGCTTCGGTCTGGTGGATCATCTTGCCATTGATCTGGGCGCCCGCAGCCATTTCCAGCACCTTGTAGAAGATATTGCCTTCGATGCGCGCCGCTTCGGCCAGTTCCAGGCGTTCGGCCGCATGCACGTCGCCTTTCACTTCGCCGTTGAGCACGACGCGCGGTGCATGGATCTCACCGACCACGGTGCCCTGGTCGCTGAGCGTGAGGCAGGCATCCTCGCCTTCCGCGCGCAGCGTGCCTTCGATGCGGCCTTCGAGATAGATCGCGCCGCTGAAGGTCAGGTCGCCACGGATGGTCGTGCCCCTGGCGATCAACGTCGTGGCGCCATAGGACGACGACTTGCCGTTGCTTTTCTTACTGCTGAACATTGCTGCTCTCCTCGGCGGCCTGAGCTTCGCTCCAGGCAAATCCTTGTTCGACCCGGCCACCGCCCCCCGTAGCCTCGGCAACCACCTTGATGCGATTCGGGGAAAAACCCGCGGGCAGCATCACCGTGCCCGACACGCGCTGGAAATACTTGAACGCAAACGGCAGCCCGGCACTGTCGCCGGCCGCAAGATCGACCCAGGTCAGATTCTTGAGCTGGCCGTTGGCGACGCCTTCGATCGAGATCTGCACGCGGCCTTCGCTGCTCTGCGAGCGCTTCATGTTCTGGGTCAGCGTGACCACAACATTCCAGGCGCTGGAGTCCCTGACCGACTCGACATGCACCGAATGCACTGACAGGCCTTCACGGCGCGCACCGCCGCCGACGAGACGGCTGTAGAAGCCGAGGTCGGTGCGCAGGCCGGCGATTTCTTCCTCGCGCTCGCGCAGGGTCTGCTGCAGATCGGAGCTGGCGACGCGATCGACCTGATCGGCGCGCTCGAGCACGGCCACGCGCAGCTTCAGTGACTCGTTCTCGGTGCGGGCCTGTTCGAACTCGGCCGGGTCGGGACCGCTGGCGGGCCGCTGCGCCATCATCCACGCGGCCAGCGCGGCCACGGCAAGACTGGCCAGCCACAACACGACCACCAGCAGCAGACGACGCCGCGCTCTGCGGGGGTCATGCTGCTGAACGATGAATCGCGGAGAGGCACTGCGTGACATGGGAAAAGGCCGGAACGCTTGCCTGTAGCGGAAAGCGGACTCATCGAGGGGAAAGCAGGGTGCCGGGCCTTATAGCCCCCCACCCCAACGCGGTCAAGCCGCACACCAGGACCGCTATACTGCCCGCCCCGCCGACACGACGCATCCGCCATGCTCTGGCTCAAGGCCTTTCACATCGTCGCCGTGGTGACCTGGTTTGCCGGTCTTCTCTACCTGCCGCGTCTGTTCGTATACCACGCCGAGGCGACCGAACCGCTCGTGCGCGAGCGCTTCAAGGTGATGGAACGGCGCCTGCTCGTGATGACCCATATCGGCGCGACGCTGACCTTCATTTTCGGCGTGGCGACGCTCACCTGGTGGCTCATGCATGTGCCGGGCTACATGAAACTCAACTACTGGCTGCACGCGAAGCTTGTACTGGTGTTCTTTCTGTACGGCTATCACGGCCACCTCGCCAAGCTCACGCGTGAATTCGCCGAGGACCGCTGCACACGCTCTCCGCGCTGGCTGCGCATTTTCAACGAGGTGCCGGCGCTGCTGCTGATCGGCATCGTGATCCTCGTGGTGGTGCAGCCGTTCAAGGGCGTAGGCTGACCTCTCGTATACGGACCCGGCCTATCGCGCGCAGGCCCCACGGCCCACCGGGAAAGCGGATTTCTCCGGCGCGGCGTCGCTGTATACATTGCAGCACCGACACCCGTCGCCGGCTCGCGCTGCGGTGGTCCGGCCGCTGCGGCACGCATGCTATATTGCCGCGAACTGGATGGATTGCGGGTCTCGTGAATGCATAAGCAGGACGACTCCCAGCAGAGCGCGGAACTGCGACAGGCTTTCCTGCGGCATCTGCCCAAGCGGCTGGACACGCTGACCCGCCGCGGTCTTCGTCAGGCGCGCGACGGCTGGGACATCAACAGCCTGAGCTTGATCTTCCGCGAAGTTCAGACCCTGGCCGGCGCCTGCGGACGCTATGGACTGCTCGACCTGGCGGAAAAACTCTTTGCGATCGAATCGGCGCTGGCCGACGATCTCGAGCAAGTACGCATTCCGGACGCGAAGATATCCGCAGCGGTTGCTGCGCTGTTTGACGACATACGCGAAATCGCCAGCACGCGGGCCGCGGCTCCGGTAGCGGACGGACGCCTCAGCGTTCCGCCCGCCGAGCTCGACCGCAGCGAGAACGGCTATCCGCTGCAGCTCGTGCCCCCGGCCGACTATTGGACGCGCTTTCCGGAAGTGCCGACTGCGGCCAGCAATGTGGTGTCGCTGCAGACTCCCGTCGCTGTCGAGCCCGCTGTACAGAAACCAGCGGCCCCGGTGGTCCAGCCCGCCGTTCAAATTCAAAGACCCGCCGAACCGCCGCCGCCCGCCGACGCAGCGCCGCGCAGCCAGGCCAGCACGACCCAAGCGCGCAAGGTCTATCACCTGACCGACGGCAGCCCGCTGGCCTGCGAGATCGATCAGAAGCTGGAACTGTCGGGCTACGAACTCTCGCTGCTCGACCATATCGACGAAGTCGTCGAGATGATAGGAACGTTTCCACCGCATCTCGTCGTCGTCGATGCACATTTTCTGGGCGAGCTCGACCGGCTCGGCGAAGCGCTGAAATCGGCACGCGCGCGCACCAGTCATCGCGTCGCGATGCTGGCCATGTCCGACCAGGGTGATCTCGACGTCCGCCTGCGCGCGATGCGCGCGGGCGCCGACGCATTCATTCCGTTGCCGACGCAGACCGGCGACGTGATGGCACGCATTGCCGAGCTGACCGAATCCGACCAGACCGATCCGTACCGGATCATGATCGTCGAGGACGATCGCTCGCAGGCCATGTTCGCCGAATCCATCCTGCGCAAAGCCGGCATGCAGACGAAGATGGTCACCGACCCGCTGGCCGTGCTCAATGACATCGATGCATTCAACCCGGACCTGATCCTCATGGACCTGTACATGCCCGGTTGTTCGGGCATGGAACTGACTGCGATCATCCGCGAGCGCGAGGCCTTCGTTTCCACGCCCATCGTGTTTCTGTCGGGCGAAAGCGATACCGACATGCACTTCGAGGCACTCAACGCCGGCGGCGACGATTTCCTGTCCAAGCCTATTCGCCCCAAGCACCTGATCTCGGCGGTGACCAACCGCCTGCGGCGCGCGCGCCATATCCGTCGACGCGCGCAGAACCAGAATCCGCGCGATCCGATCACCGGGATGTATGAGCGCGCGCATGTGCTCGACCGCATCAACGCCAAGCTCGCCGCGGACGAAGCGGTCGCGCAGCGCGGCGGCCTGTTGTTCGTCGATCTCGACGACGCGACCAACCTGCGCGAGCAGGTAGGCCTCATCGGTTTCGACAAGCTGCTCGGCCAGATCGGCGCGTTTCTCGCCACGCACCTGGACGCGAGCGAACTCGTCACCCGCTTCGGCGACACCAGCTTCATCGTATTGAGCCCGGAACGCGGCGGGGCAGATCTGGCGGCGGGCAGCCGCGATCTGGTCGATCGTGTCGCGCGCGAACATTTCGACGTCGACGGCCAGAACTACCGCGTCGCGTTGCGTGTGGGCATCTGCCCGTTCTCAGCCAACCTCGGGGATGCCGGTGCCATGCTGACGTCGGCCGAGCGCGCGATGAGCGACACGCGCCGCACGGAAAGCAGCAGCGTCGGCGTCTTCGCGGTCAAGCCCAGCGGCGACGCCGCACTGGTCGAGAATCTTCGCGCGGCCCTGCGCAGCGATTCGTTCCATCTCGTGTTCCAGCCCATTGCCGCGCTCGCCAACGACGATGAAGGCGAGACCGATGAGCAGTTCCAGGCCCTGCTGCGCCTGCATGGCGACGACGGCAAGGTGCTTACCGCCAGCCGCATCGTGCCGATTGCGGAGCAGGCCGGCCTCATCGACGAGATCGATCGCTGGGTACTGGGCCGCTGCCTCATGGTGCTGTCCGAACGTGCACGCCAGGCCAAGCCGGTGCGGCTGTTCGCCAGCCAGTCACTGGCCGCGGCGCGGGATCCCGCACGCGTGGGCTGGCTGCGCCAGCAGCTCGAGACACGCCGCATCGCCGGCAGCCGCCTCGTGCTGGAACTGCGCCTGCCGCAGGACGCCGCCGACCGCGACGTGGTCGCCAGCTTCGCCGCGGCGGTGCACCAGATCGGCGTCGGCCTGTGCCTCTCCGGCGCGGTGCCGAATGAAGCGGCGGAGGCCGCGATCCAGCATCTGACGGTGGACTTCATCAAGATCGCGCCGGAGTGCGTTGCCGATCGCAGCCTGCGCATGCGCGATGAACTGCGCAGGCTCGTGCATATGGCCCACGATCACGGCCGCCGCGTGATCGCGCCACGCATTGAGGACGCGCAGAGCGCGGCTACGCTGTGGACGATCGGCGTCGATTTCATCCAAGGCAATTTCGTGCAGCACGAAGCGCAGAATCTCGACTACGATTTTCGCGCTGCTACCGGATAGAACTGCACTACGACGGGGACCAGGCGGATCGGGCGCGCAGGCGTGCCGGCCGCCGCTGACGAGGGATGAGCATGGGGGATTGGAAACGACTCGCCGGAGCCATGCGCTGGGGCGGCCTTGCGGTCGTGATCAGCGCCAGCCTTGTCGGCCTGATCCTGGTACCGCCGCCGCACAACTACTGGTGGGCGCCGGTATTGCTGGTCGGTGGTCTGCTGCTGTTTTTCGCCGCGCAGGGCAGCGGCGAGCTGCGGCCGCCGGACGCTTACATGCCGCCGCGCCAGCCAGCGCCGCCGCCACCAGTGACTCCGCCGGCGGATTCTCCGGCGCTGCAGGCGGAAGTCGACGAGCTGCGTCAGGTGCAGCAGGATCTCATGAAGGCCAAGCACGACGCGGAAGCGGCGATGATGGCCAAGAGCGAGTTCCTCGCGACCATGAGCCACGAGATCCGCACGCCGCTCAACGGCGTGATCCCGTTGCTCGATATCGTACTGTCGACCAAGCTCGCGCCGGACCAGCGCGATTATCTGCTGACCGCGTACCGCTCGGCGCGCGAGCTGCTGCGCATCGTCGACGACATCCTCGACTACTCCAAGATCGAGGCGAACAAGCTCGAGCTCGAAGCGGTCGGCATCAACCTGCGCGAAGTGGTGGATGCGGTCAAGCGCCTGATGGAAAAAGCCGCCGAAAGCAAAGGTTTGACTTTTTCCGTCACGATAGAGCCGGCCGTTCGCCTGGCGGTGCGCGGCGACCCGGTGCGTCTGCGCCAGGTGCTGACCAACCTGGTCAGCAACGCGATCAAGTTCACCGAGCGCGGCAGCGTGTCGATCCGCGCTTCGCGTCGCGGCGAGACGCGCACGCATAACGAGGTGATGTTCCAGGTACAGGACACCGGGATCGGCATTGCGCCCGAAGCGGCCGACAAGCTGTTCCAGGCATTTTCCCAGGCCGATGCATCGACCACGCGCATCCACGGCGGCACCGGCCTGGGGCTGGTCATCTGCAAACGCATCGTCGATCTGATGGGCGGCAAGATCGGGGTCAAATCTGAGCTCGGGCGCGGCTCCTCGTTCTGGTTCAGCGTTCCGTTTCTCAAGGCCGTGGGTGACGGACCAGGCGCCCGCACGGATCTCGGCGGTGCACGCGCGCTGATGGTGGTCGACGACGCCACCGCGCAGCGGCGCATATCCAGCTATCTCTCGGGATGGGGCATCCAGTTCACGACGACCAATGTCGCCGCCGAGGCACTGGCGAAGCTGCGCAGCGCCGCGCAGATGGGCGATACCTGGGCAGTGGATCTGCTCGTGGTCGATCTGGCGAGCATGCGCGGCAATCCGGTGGCACTGCTGCGCAATGTATTGCGCGAGCCCACGCTGGAACGCGTGCGCTTCGCATTCCTTGCCGGCTCGGATGAGATACCCGTCGAACTGCGCCAGGACAGTCGCTCGGCCGTCGTCGCGCCGGGCTACGCGGAGGTGGAATTGCGTTCGGCACTGAACGGATTGCTCGCCGTGCAGCAGGGCGGCACGCGTGAAGAGGCGGTGCTGGATCAACTGGGCGAACTGCTGGAACCGGGCGTACATCTGGCCACGCCGGAACAGGCCGCGACACCGTTGGGCGGCCATGTATTGCTGGTCGAAGACAATCCCGTCAATCGCCAGGTCGCGCAACGCATTCTTACCCTGCTGGGCCTGAGCCTGGAACTGGCCGAGAACGGAAAGGAAGCGCTGGAAAAGATCGACATCAGCCGGTTCGATCTCGTATTGATGGATTGCCAGATGCCGGTCATGGACGGCTATACGGCGACCCGCATCCGGCGCACGCGCGAGGCGGAGAATCGCCTGCCGCGCATTCCCATCATCGCAATGACGGCCAACGCCATGGCCGGCGATCGGGAAAAGTGTCTCGGCGCCGGCATGGACGAATACCTGTCCAAACCGATGAATCGCGGCCTGCTCGAGACGACGCTGCGAAAATGGCTGCCCAAGCAGGCACAGAGCCGTACCGCAGTGTCCGAGCCGGTGGCGCCGGCAACTCGCGCGCCGCCGCCGACGGCCGTTGCGACGGCTGCGGCTACCTTGGCTGCAGGACCGGCGGTTGCACTCGGTGAAGGGATCGCACCGGCCAATCCGTTAGGCGCACGCGACGGCGCCGCACTGGATCAGGAGATCGTGCGCGATCTGCTGGACGTGATGGGCGAAGAATTCACCGAACTGGTCGGCGTCTACCTCGAAGATACGCCGAAGAATCTGGCCTTGCTCGAAACCGCAGCGGGACGCAACGACTCCAACGGTCTGATTGCGCCCTCACACTCGTTGAAGTCGACCAGCGCCAACCTCGGCGCGATGACCCTTGCGGAAATCGCCAAGCGCATCGAACACGAGGCGCGCAGCGGCACGCTCGCCAACCCGGCGGGACTCGTGCGCGATCTCACGCGCGAATACGGTCGGGTCTCGGCCGAACTGCGCAACCTGCTCGCACGCAGCGGAGGCTGAAACGACCGAGCGGGCAAAGCCCGCTCCGTCATGCATATCAGCTGCCGATCTTTTTCTGCAGGTAACTGGCTTCACCCAACTGCTGCATCAGGTTGAGCTGGGTTTCCAGCCAGTCGATGTGTTCTTCTTCGGACTCGAGGATGTGTTCGAACAGCTCGCGACTGATGTAGTCGCCAACCTTCTCCGCCTCGGCGATTGCCGCCCGCAGATCGGGTACGGCCGCATATTCGAGCTTGAGATCGCATTCGAGACATTCGCGCGGCGTTTCGCCGATGAGGATCTTGCCGAGGTTCTGCAGGTTCGGCAGTCCTTCCAGAAACAGGATGCGCTCGATCAGCTTGTCCGCATGCTTCATCTCGTCGATCGATTCCTTGTATTCGTGATCGGCGAGATCCTTGAAGCCCCAGTTCTTGAACATGCGCGCATGCAAGAAATACTGGTTGATCGCAGTCAATTCGTTGTAGAGCGCCTTGTTGAGGTGCTCGATGATCTTGGGGTCGCCCTTCATGGCCGGTGCTCCGCGGGGAATCGGCGGCGACTATAGCGCCCGGCGCATCGCGACGAAGAAATGCGAATTGGATGCAATGCCTCTACCGTGAATCAGGGTCGGCAAGCCCTCGGCCGCGATGCCTGCTCGGGACGGTCGAGCACGCAGCGGGATGATCGCAGAGCGGGCGTTTCGAGCTCGTACGGTTCCGGAAGATCGCGGAGACGAGGCGCGCGCGTGGACCCCGCATCGAATCACGAGCCGACTGGTCGCATGACCGTTTAACTGAAGAGCAGCGGCTTAGGCGGCGGCGAGTATCGGTAGTTGGAAAGCGCGCGCGTTGCGCGGCATCGCTTCGTGCAGCACCTGCGCGGCGAAGTCGGCACAGGCGCCGCAGCTGCCCGCGCAACCGGTGCGCATGGTCAATTCCGCCAACGACGCAACGCCGTCCGCCGCAGCTTGGCGGATGGTCGTGTCGGTGATGCCGTTACAGATGCAGACGTACATGGATGCAGTCCTCCGATGTCAGGCATTGGACTGCAAATGCGAATGAGTGTCAACAACCTTCCGATCTGTGCGGGCGGAATGAACGAACGGATCAGCCCGCCTCGGCCAGCACTGTCAATGTGGTGCACAACGCGACCGACGGGCCTTCGAGGCGCACCCGGCAAGCACTTTCGACCGTGGGAGCGAACTGGCGCAGGGCGCGTTCGTAAACCTGACGCTTGAAGGTGACGACATTCTGAGCCGGATACCAGAAATCCACCCAGCGCCAGATATCGAACTCCGGCTTTTCATTCGCGTCCAGACGCAAGTGGCGTTCCTCGCCCAGGAACCGCAGCAGGAACCAGACCTGTTTCTGACCGATGCAGACAGGCCGCTCGTTGCGACGCAGGTAGCGGCGCGGCAATCGATAACGCAGCCAACCCGGCGTCGCCGCGAGCACTTCGACGTGCTCGGGGAACAAACCTGTCTCTTCCTGCAACTCCCGGTACATGGCCTCGAGCGGCGTTTCGTCGCTGCGCATGCCACCCTGCGGAAACTGCCAACCATCTCGGTTGATACGGCGAGCCCAGAACAGTCGACCATCGTCCCGCAACAGGACTATGCCCACATTGGGCCTGTAGCCATCGGGATCGATCACCGGCCGACTCCAGAAAAATACGTGCTGGATCGATTCTTCCACAGCGCACGCGGAGCCAGCAAGGCAGCATGACCATATCCGGCTTGACAGGCGCCGGGCCAAAGCTACAATCCCCGCCCTTCTTTCGGGCACAATTGCCCCAGTGGCTAGGTAGCTCAGCCGGTCAGAGCGCGGCACTCATAATGCTGAGGTCGGCGGTTCGATCCCGCCTCTAGCCACCACTTTATTCCTTGCGACCTTGCCGCTACGCGGCAAAGTCCGGCAGCGGCGCTGATGGATCTGTTCAAGACATTCCAGATCGAGGCCGCACACCGCCTGCCGGCGGTGCCCGCCGGTCACAAATGTTCGCGCATGCACGGTCATTCGTTTCGCATTGAAGTGCATGTCTCCGGTCCGATAGACCCGCAGTTCGGCTGGGTCATGGACTTCGCCGACATCAAGCGCGCGTTCGCGCCGATCTTCGATACGTTGGACCACAACTGCCTCAACGACATCGCCGGCCTGGAAAACCCGACCAGCGAAAATCTGGCCAGCTGGATCTGGGCGCGGCTCAAGCCGGACCTGCCGCTGCTGAGCCGGATCCTGGTCCACGAAACGTGTACTTCGGGTTGCAGCTATGCGGGTCCGTAACGGCCTGTAAGCAGGTAAGATTTACACATTCATCACGCAGGCGGTGCCGTATGTGCCTATCGCGCTGGCTCGCGCTCTTGCTGCTGCTTACCGCTCCGGGGATACGAGCCGCTACGGTCGGCGGCCACGATTTCGCCGATCGCATCAATGTGCCGGGCGTCGGCACCAATCTGCGCCTGTCCGGCGCAGCGGTGCTGGATCGCAACTTCGTTCCTTTCTATGCGGCCGCGCTCTATCTGCCGGCCTCGGTGCATAGCCTCGATCAGCTGCAGTCTGGCCTCAGCGCCTACCGCGTTACCGTGGTCTGGCAAATTCCGGCGCTTGATGAGACACGCGTAGACGATTACTGGCGCAAAGCGTTTGCCAATGCGGCGGGGCCTGAACGGCTGAAACGCATCCAGTCCGGCGTCGAGCGGTTTGTCGACGTTTTTGCCGGTGCTCGTCATGGGCAGGTCATCTTGTTCGACTACATACCGGATGCCGGCATGCGCATCTTCGTGGATGACAAGCCGGCCGGACAGCTTGCCGGCGTCGAATTCAACTCCGTGCTGCTGTCGATCTGGATTGGCGAGAAGTCGCCGCGCGAGTTCCGAACCGCGCTGCTGGCGGGAATCGACGGTAATTGACGCGGCGCGCAATTCAAGTCGAAATAATTCTATCTCTTAAAAATCAATGCGTTGATACATTTTCGCGGCGACCGCATACAAATTCTTAAAATTTCCTGTTGCACTGCAACAAAATCCTCGTTATAGTGCGCCCCGTCACCCCACACACCGCCTAACGAGGGCAAGCCAATGATCGAGCAGTACAACAACCAGGTGCTGGCTTTCAGCAAGAGCTTTGCCGAAGCCGCGTTCAAGGTGCAGGGCCTGGCTCTGCAGAACTTCGAAAAGATCGCCGGCCTCCAGCTGAAGACGATTGAAACCAGCGCCACCGCCACCGCGGCGTTCGTCACCGAAGCTCTGGAAGTCCGCGACTTCGACGGCCTCAAGGCCATCTGGCCGAAGGGCGTCACGCTCGCCAAGGAATCGGCCGAGAAGGCCTACGCGACCAGCCAGGAAGTCTTCGGCATCAGCGTCAAGACCAGCGAAGCGCTGGGCGAGATGGCCAAGACCAACTTCGCCGCGACCAACGAAACCATCAAGACCAACGTGGATTCGTTCAAGAAAGCCGCTACCGCTGCTGTTGTCAAGTAAGCAGTAGTCAATACGAGCATCAAGCCGCGCTGCGACGACCCTCCCCCTCCCCGTAGTCGTAGCGCCGCTTTGGACCGGATGACGCAAGTCATCCGGTCTTTTTCTTTGTGCGCTCAGGCCAGCGCGGCGACTACGAAAAGCCCGATCACGCAGGCCAGCCCGAGAAACCAGGTCAGGCTACGCAGCGGCGGGCGGTCGCTCAGGTAGAACGCACCGTAGATCAGCCGGAGCACGATGAACAGCACGGCGAGCAGGTCGATGCGCCCCTGCGGCGCGTGCACCCACTGCGCGACCAGCACGGCCGCCGCGAACGGCGGGAACGCCTCGATCGAATTCAGATGCGCCCAGTGCGCGCGCGCGCGAAAACCCGTCAGTTCCGCCTGAAACACGCGCGGTTGGCGGTTGAGCCGGTGGATACCGGCTTCGTGGCCGTATTTCGCGACGGCCGTAAATACGAGCGGCAGCAGTGCCGCAACCAGGATGCACCAGAGGGCAATCGTCACACGCGGCTCCTTGAGGTCAATCGGACGGACAGAAAAGCAGGCGTTGGCCCATTGAACGGAACATACGCTCTTACGGCCACCTCGAAAAACTTCGAGGTGGCTGCGCACAGGGACGTGCCGATCGCGATCGAGCGCACCAGCGACTGATCGATAAGGTGAATACGGACCTGCGCCGGACTTACCGACTCGAAAAACGCCGTCCGACGGTTCTTCGAGGTTTCCTTACTTGGGTCCGAGCAGGCGGCGCAGTTTGCCGCCAAGCCCCTCGTCGGCATCCGGGTCGGCTTCCGCGTCCCGTTCCGGTTCACGCGAAGGCGGCAACGGCGTCGGTGCGCGCGGCGGACGCGGCACCGCAGGCTGACCCGGCGTTGCCTTGACGTCCAGCAGTCGCGCGGCGGCCTCGGCCAGTTCGGAAGACGCTCCGCCCGCGGGCATGATGGAACTGGCCCCGACCAACCGCGACACTGTATGTAGCAGCCCCGGATCGATCCCTATCGCCGGATGCCCCGCCAACGCGGCGGCGCGTGAGGAGTAGGTCGGAATCTGCTGTGCCAGACCCTGCTTGAATACGGCCTGTAACGCCGCGGGAACACCGGCCAGGCGGACCGATCCCGTGTTTTGCGCGACGCGCGCGGTGAACACCGCCAGCGACTTCAATCCGCTGCTGGACGCATAAATCAGTCCGGCCACATCGATCACGAAATGGCGCGCCCCCTGCGCTTCGAGTTCCTGCAGACCAAGCTCTACATCGAACGCGCCATCTGCGTCCAGGCGTCCGCCCAGCGCAACGATGTGCACCTGTCCTTCTTGCCCGCAAGCCAGCTCGACAGCCACGGCATCAGCCCTCGCGGAAGACCCAGCGTGCCGCGCCGATCTGGATCACGTCCTGATCGCGCAACAGCCGCTCGCGGATCTTTTCCGCATTCACTCGCGTGCCATGCGGAGAGCCCAGGTCGACGACCGTGTAGCCGGCCATGCTGACGGTCAGCTGCGCATGCTTCGGGTCGACACCCGGGCCACCGACGCGTACATCGCTGCCGGAGTCCGCACCGATGCTGATGGCGTTGAGGCTCAGCACTATGCTGTTCTTGCCGGCCTCCGGATTCTGTGGGACCAGGCGCGCGGCACGCACAACCACTGTAGCGCCGGATGCAGCGGCAGGTGCGGTGCTGTTGCGCGCCGGAAGTGGAATATCCAGCACGGGCATCATCTGCGTTTCACTGGGCGGACGTGCGGGTTTCGCCGCGGCGACGGTTACGGCTGGAGCGGCGGCCTGCGGCGGCGCAGGCGGCATGGGAGGCATCGTCGCGAAAACCTGGGTCTGGTCACTGACCAAATCGGTTTCCATGGTGCGGAAGCCGCCGGGAACGGTCGGGGCACTCGAGCCCGGGCCAGGTGTCACTGGTGCCGGAGTCGGTATCGCGGCCGTCTTTGCAACCGGCGGCGCGGCGGCCACATGCAGTTCCGCCTCGGAATGGAACGCTTCGAGGAAGCTCGCCTTCAGTTCCTGCGCACGCTTGAGCGCCTCCGCACGGGCGGCGAGTTCAGTCTCCAGGTCGGCGATACGGCGCTTGAATTCCGCGTCATCGAACTCGCCCAGCTGATGGCGCAGATCAATCTCCTGCCGGTCCAGCGTGATCGCCTCGTGATCGCCGGTATAGCGATCGAGCAGACCGCTGAGTTCGAGGAACTGCACGCGCGCCTCCTGCTTCAGGGGAGCCGCTTTCTGCTCGATCTCGCGAGTGCGCGTCTCGTAGTCGCCACGCACGCGCAGGTAGACGGCCTCGGCGACGGCGCTGCGCTTTTCCTCCAACTGCTGCAGCCGCTCGGTGAGCACGTCCTGCTCGGACTTCAGTGTCTTGAGCGATTCGACGGCGCTGACGTCGATAGCTTCCAGTGCGGCGATGCGATCATTGCTCATGGTGCTCTCCGTGCCGCGCGTCAAGGCGCGACCAATTCTATGTCGATAGTGCCGAAACGCAGCCGATCGCCGGGCTTGACGGGCGTAGCGGTGCCGGTGGCCAGACGCTGGCCGTTGATGAAGGTGCCGTTGGCGGTACCGACTTCTTCGCGCAGAAACAGCAGCGCCCCCTGACGCAGCAGCTTGGCATGGCGGCGGCTGAGACTGCGCGCCGTATCGAGCGGGCCCAGGTTGATTTCCGGTGTGATGCCGGTGACCGGGTCAATGCGACCGACCAGGAACTCGTCGCGTCCGGGTTCCAGCACAAAACGCTGGCCGCTGGCCGGATGCACCAGCACCAGGGTGCCGGCCGGACGTGCCGAACGCGCTTCGGACACGACCGCGGGCGCAGGCGCCGCGACCGGTGCAGGTACCGCTGGAGGTTGTGGCGGCGGCTGAATCACGACGGGTCCAGGAACGGCCGGTGCAGGCACCCGCGGCGGCGGTTCGGCTGCCGCTGCCGGCACGACAGGCGCCACGGCGGCAGCGGCCGGTGCCGGAACGACCGGCGCGACGCGAAGACGCTGCAACTCCTGCTGCAATTCGCTGACGCGTTGCTCCGCGCGACGCTGGCGCAGGGCCAGCTTGCGCATGATGCGTACGGCAATTTCCACATTTTGACGCAACAATTCGGCGAACGCGCCGCGCTCGATGCGCAGAAGGCGGCAGTTGGTCTGGGCCAGCGCCGACGCAAACCGCGGCTGGTCCTCGAGCACGGCCATCTCGCCGAGAAAGTCGCCGGGCTCCAGCACGGCCAGCGGCTCGCTGCCGCGCGCGGTACGCAGGATGGCGATGCTGCCGGATTCGACGATGTACATCTCCGCACCGGCGTCGCCCTCGCGAAACAGATACTGACCCGCGGGAACGTCGATGTAGAGGTCGCTTACCTTGGCCATGCTGCCTTTCCTGCCTGTCGCGGCGGTATCGGCTCGATTATGCCGAGCGCTTCAATTGAGCGGCAACCGCGCCGCGAGGTTCGCAGCGTGTTCTGCCCGCGGTCACGCCGCGAACGCGCACGGCGCCGCATTCCCGCACACTGCGGCACGCGGATACTGCACGCAATCACGATGAGGACGGCGGCAATGAAGCTCCCCGGCAAACTCCTGCTGCTCGCGCTGGCCGGCTGCAACGTAGCAGGGGCGGCGACGACCGTGCGCCTGCCGACCTGGGCCTGCAACGGCAACAACGACCGCATCTTCCGCAACGGACTGCAGGCCGGAGACTATGTCAGACCCAGCCCCAGCCACGGCAGCGGCGGCGCGGCGCCGGGACCGCAGTTGCGTACGCTGTCGATCGCCGGACTCGGCAACGGCACGCAGAAGATCCACCTCTATATCCCGCCGAACTACAGCCCGGCCTACGCAACGCCCGTGGTCGTCACGCTGCACGGCACCGCCGGCAGTCCGGCCAATGCAGACCTCTACGCCCAGGACGTGCGCAACACGTGGCAAAGTGTCGCAGCCACGCGCGGCTTCATCGTCGCCGCGCCGGTCGCGAACGGCGCTTCGGGTTCCTGGAAAGACGGGTTTTCAGCGCCTCCGAATGACTACACCTTCCTCGCCGCCGTCATGGCCGATCTGCGCGCGGCGTACAACATCGACGACAGCCGCATCCAGCTCTGGGGCTTCTCGGCCGGCGGCCATGTCGCTCATGACCTGCTCGTCAACGGCGCCGTCCCGGCGCTGGACGAGAATCATGTCTCGGCGTACTCGGTCAGCGCCGGACGCCTGTTTGCCCTGGCCTGCCTGGGCGATAGCGAGGAACAGTGCCAGGAGCGTCTGAACACGCAGGCGCGCAAGTTGCCGTTCGACCTGCACCTGGGCACGGCCGATCCGATGTCCGGTCCGCCCTACAACGCCGTACAGGATCCGCCGCGCTTCGAGACTGCCGGCTGGGTCCTGGATGACACGCTGAATTACTACGTCTTCAGCGGCGGCCACACCTACGAAGCCGGCCACTTCGTCGACATCTGGAACTTCTTCTGCCGCTTCGCCGTGAGTCCCTGATGGCCGTCCGGCGCAAGGCGGAAATGGCCCCCTTTTTGGTTGCGACGCATCAAAAGCGGCTGATATAATCTCGCTGCTTAGTGACCGGTGCGCGTACCGCGCGGTGCGTAGACCGGGCAACCGTCAGGGCAATCCCAGTGAGAAATTCCATCGCCGCCGGCCGGCGACTGGCCACTCGGATCGTGTTCGCCCAGACGGGAGTTTCCCTTTTGATGGCATTGCTGTTTCTGGCGCAGGGAACGCGTCCGGCGACGGGCGCCCTGGCGGGCGGAATGCTCGTGGCGCTGGGAACCACACTGCTCGCCGCACGCATGTTCCGTGGCGATGCGATCAGCGGACCGATGGCATTCTGGGGATTGCTGTTGGGCACGCTGTTGAAATGGATCTTGCTGGTAGGCGGATTGATCAGCCTGCTCAGCGTATGGCGATTGCCGCCTCTCGCGGTGATCACGGGTTTCACGGCAGCGCTGCTGGTGCATCTGGCGGGACTGCGGTTCAAGGAATAGCGGAGTTCTTGTGAGCACCGAGGCAGCGACAGGCGGTCTGAACGAATACATCACCCATCACTTGACCCATAACGTGGTCAAGCTGGGTACCGGCTTCCATATGGACACCTGGCTGGTTTCGCTGGTGCTGGGCCTGCTGTTCGTGCTGTGGTTCGGCCTGAAGGCACGCACGGCAACAGCCGGCGTGCCGAGCAAGGGCCAGGCCTTCGTCGAGATCATCGTCGAATTCATCGACGGCCAGGTCAAGGACACCTTCCACGGCGACCGCCGCTCGGTCACCCCGCTCGCCCTGACGATCTTCATGTGGATCGTGTTCATGAACACCATGGACCTGCTGCCGCTCGACCTGCCGGGCTGGCTGATCCACAGCACGGCCGGTGCCGACGTCGCACATCACACCTATTTCCGCATGGTCCCGACCGCGGACCTCAACACGACGCTGGCCCTGTCGGTCTCCGTGTTCTTCATCCTGATCGGTCACGCCCTCTCCGCCAAGGGCGGCTTCGGCTTCGGCAAGGAACTCCTGACCGCGCCGTTCCATGCGCACGGCCCGCTCGCCATCGTGCTGGCCCCGGTCAATCTCTTCATGAACATCATCGAGTGGCTGGTCAAGCCGGTTTCGCTGGCCATGCGACTGTTCGGCAACATGTACGGCGGCGAGCTGGTTTTCATGCTGATCGCTGGCCTGCTGGCAGGTTGGGTCACCTTCGTGCCGGGCATCATCGCCAACACGGCCTGGGCGATCTTCCACATCCTGATCATCCTGCTGCAGGCCTTCATCTTCATGATCCTAACGGTCGTCTACATCGCTGGCGCCCGCGAAAGCCATTGATCGGTTTTGCTGCTGCACCCATTTTTTCCTGACTTTCCGTTTCTGACTTCTGAGGAGATTCACCATGGAATACATCGCCGAAATTCAGGGCCTGACCGCCATCGCCATCGGCATCATCATCGGCCTGGGCGCCCTGGGCGCCTGCTTGGGCATCGCGATCATGGGCTCCAAGTTCCTGGAATCGGCCGCGCGCCAGCCGGAGCTCGTGCCGATGCTGCAGGGCCGCATGTTCCTGCTCGCCGGCCTGATCGACGCCGCGTTCATCATCGGTCTGGCCGTCGCCCTGTACTTCGCGACCGGCAACCCGCTGCTCAGCGCGCTGACCGTCAAGTAATAGCGCGGATCGCCTGCATGACCGCGCGGTCGGTTGACCGCGCGGCGTGCGTCAGCCACGCCCTCGCGGCGTGTCCGTAGCGATTGCCTGAGGAGTCATACGATGAATATCAACTTGACCTTCTTCGGCCAGATGATCTCCTTCGGGATCCTCGTCTGGTTCACGATGAAGTTCATCTGGCCGCCCCTCAACGCGGCCATCGAATCGCGCCAGAAGACCATTGCCGACGGCCTCGCCGCCGCCGAGCGTGCGCGGCAGGAACTCAAGGATGCCGATTCGCGCGTCGCCGACGAGATCCGCAAGGCACGCGAGGAAGCGACGCATATCGTCGACCGCGCGAACCAGCAGTACAACCAGATCGTCGACAAAGCCAAGACCGATGCCGTCGCCGAAGGCGCCCGCCAGAAGGCCGTTGCCCAGGCCGAGATCGAATCGCTGTCGCATCAGGCTCGCGAATTCCTGCGCCAGCAGGTCGCCTCGCTCGCCGTGTCCGGCGCCGAGAAGATCCTCAAGCGCGAGATCGACCCGGCCCGCCACCGCGACCTGCTCGACGCCCTGGCCAAAGAGATCTGATCCATGAGCAGCGCCGAAAGCCTCGCCCGTCCGTATGCCCGCGCCGCGTTCGACCAGGCGCGCCAGTCCAACGCGCTGACCGAATGGTCGTCCAAGCTCGAATTCGCCGCCGCGGTCGCCCGCGACCCACAGGTGCAGACCCTGATCGGCAATCCCGCCTTCGGCGGCGACAAGCTCGTCAGCCTGTTCCTGCCGCAGGGCGAGAAAGCCGATTCGGCCTTCGCCAACTTCATCGCCACCCTCGCCGCCAACCGCCGTATGCCGATCCTGGCCGACGTCGCCGATGGCTTTGCCGCGCTCAAGCGCGCCGACGAAGGCGTGCTGAAGGTCAACGTGCGCGCTGCCGTGGCGCTTGAAGCGAACCAGGCCGACGCGCTCAAGGCGGCGCTGGCCAAGCGCTTCGGCCAGCAGATCGAACTGACCAGCAGCATCGACGAGTCGGTCATCGGCGGCGCGATCATCGATGCCGGCGATACCGTCATCGACGGATCGGTACGCGGCCGTCTCGAACGCCTGGCGCAGACCTTGGCTTACTAGAAAAATTGTCGTCATGTCGGCGGATCCTTGCGATCCGCCTCAAGCGAGAAACCCCATGCAAACCACGCTCAACCCGTCCGAAGTCAGCGAGCTCATCAAGAGCCGCATCCAGCAGTTCCAGGCCACGGCCGAAGCGCGCAACGAAGGTACCATCACCTCGGTGGCCGACGGCATCGTTCGCATCCACGGTCTCGCCGACGTGATGTCGGGCGAAATGATCGAGCTGCCCGGCAATTCCTTCGCCCTCGCGCTGAATCTCGAGCGCGACTCGGTCGGCGCGGTCGTGTTGGGCGAATACCAGCACCTGCGCGAAGGCGACACCGTCAAGACCACCGGCCGCATTCTCGAAGTGCCGACCGGTCCGGAACTGCTCGGCCGCGTCGTCGACTCGCTCGGCAACCCGATCGACGGCAAGGGCCCGCTCAACGCGAAAGTCCTCTCGCCGATCGAAAAGGTCGCGCCGGGCGTGATCTGGCGCAAGTCGGTCGACGAACCCGTGCAGACCGGCTACAAGTCGGTCGACTCGATGATCCCGATCGGCCGCGGCCAGCGCGAGCTGATCATCGGCGACCGCCAGACCGGCAAGACCGCCCTGGCGATCGACGCCATCATCAACCAGAAAAACACCGGCATTAAGTGCATCTACGTCGCGATCGGCCAGAAGCAGAGCTCGATCGCCAACGTCGTGCGCAAGCTCGAAGAGCACGGCGCGCTGGACCACACCATCATCGTCGCCGCCTCGGCCTCCGAATCGGCTGCGCTGCAGTACATCGCGCCGTATTCCGGCTGCGCCATGGGCGAATACTTCCGCGACCGCGGCCAGGACGCGCTGATCATCTATGACGACCTGTCCAAGCAGGCCGTGGCCTATCGCCAGATCTCCCTGCTGCTGCGCCGTCCGCCGGGCCGCGAAGCGTATCCGGGCGACGTGTTCTATCTCCACTCGCGCCTGCTGGAACGCGCTTCTCGCGTCTCCGAGGAATATGTCGAGAAGTTCACGAATGGCGAAGTGAAGGGCAAGACCGGTTCGCTGACCGCGCTTCCGATCATCGAAACCCAGGCCGGCGACGTGTCCGCATTCGTGCCGACCAACGTGATCTCGATTACCGATGGCCAGATCTTCCTGGAGACCGACCTGTTCAACGCCGGTATTCGTCCTGCCGTGAACGCCGGTATCTCGGTGTCGCGCGTGGGTGGTGCTGCCCAGACCAAGATCATGAAGAAGCTGTCCGGCGGTATTCGTATTGCGCTCGCGCAGTACCGGGAGCTGGCGGCGTTCGCACAGTTCGCTTCCGACCTGGATGACGCGACCCGCAAGCAGCTTGAGCGCGGCCAGCGCGTGACCGAGCTGATGAAGCAGAAGCAGTACGCGCCGATGTCGGTGGCCGAGCAGGCACTGTCGATCTACGCAGTCGACAAAGGCTACATGGATGACGTGCCGGTCGCGAAAATCGGCCCGTTCGAAGAGGCGCTGCACGCACACTTCGCCAACACCATGGGCGAGATGATGACCTCGGTCGCGGACAGCGGTGACTGGAACGACGACATCGAAGCCTCGTTCAAGAAGGGCATCGAAGAGTTCAAGGCAACGGGTTCCTGGTAAGCATTCTGTAGGAGCGCGCCTAGCGCGCGAAAGACGTTCCACAAGAGCATCGCGCCGAAGCGGCGCTCCTACAAACAAAGCGAAGCGAGAGTAGATATGGCTGGCGGCAGAGAAATCAAAACCAAGATCAAGAGTGTGCAGAACACCCGCAAGGTGACGCGCGCGCTTGAAATGGTCTCGGCCTCCAAGATCCGCAAGGCGCAGGAGCGGATGAAGACATCGCGCCCGTACGCGCGTGCGATGAAGCAGCTGATCGGACATTTGGCGCAGGCAAATTCCGAGTATCACCATCCGTACCTGGTGCAGCGCGCGGACGTGAAGCGCGTTGGCTACGTGATCATCTCGTCCGACCGTGGCCTGGCCGGCGGGCTCAACAACAACATGTTCCGCAAGCTGTTGGGCGAGTTCCGCGCCTGGCAGGAGCAGGGCGTTGAAGTTGACGTGGTCACCATCGGCCAGAAGGCGTCGGTGTATTTCCGCCGGATCAAGGTCGGCATGATTGGCTCGGTCACGCACCTGGGTGACGTCCCGCGCGTTGAACAGCTGGTCGGTGTGATCAAGGTGATGCTGGATGCCTACACGGCCGGCACGGTGGACAAGGTGTTCCTGTCCTACAACGACTTCGTCAACACCATGACCCAGCGTGCGGCCATCGACCAGTTGCTGCCGTTGCCGCCAGCGGATGAAAAGGTGGCCCGTCATGACTGGGACTACCTATACGAGCCTGATGCGCAGGAAGTGCTGGACCACGTGTTGACGCGTTACATCGAATCACTGGTTTACCAGGCGGTGCTGGAAAACGTTGCATCCGAGCATGCCGCGCGCATGGTCGCGATGAAGTCGGCGTCGGATAACGCGAACAAGCTGATCGAGACGTTGAACCTGGTCTACAACAAAGCCCGGCAGGCAGCGATCACGCAGGAAATTTCCGAAATCGTCGGCGGTGCAGCGGCGGTTTAGCAATTGGCAATAAGAATCTAGATCGACGGCGCTGCCGCTGCGATTTGACCCATCACCTGTAGTAGCGGCCGAAACCGCTTCTGCAAACAGCAAAATTCGAGATACCGAGGAAGTTGAGCATGAGCAACCAGGGCAAGATCGTCCAGATCATCGGCGCAGTCGTCGACGTCGAGTTCCCGCGCGAAAGCGTGCCGCGTGTGTACGACGCGCTGAAG